>CAZLNM010000015.1:0-58128 GCA_964561025.1 uncultured Myxococcales bacterium | reverse complement strand
TTCAAGTCCATTCCCGCCCCATGCGCCCCCGCCCGGCGCCGGGAATTTCTCGGGAGACGGGATCTTCGGCGGCAAGGACGGCCAGACGCGGAGCTACTACGGTTTCCCGGGCTTCGGCGGCAGCGTCCGCTTCGACGGCGTGGAGGACCTGGGCGGATCCTTCGAGGACATCCTCGGAGGGCTCTTCGGCCAACGCTTCAGGGGCCGCCGGGGCTCGACATCGCGGGGGCCGGCGCGCGGGGAGGATCGCATCTCGCAGATGAACATCGGCATGCGGGAGGCGGTCCAGGGCTCCCAGCGGGTGATCACCCTCACCAACGACGATGGCGAACAGCAAACGCTGGCGGTCAGCATCCCCGCCGGCGTGCGCGAGGGTCAGAAGATCCGCCTGAGCGGGAAGGGCGCGCCGGGGCGGCGGGGAGGCCCCCCGGGCGACCTGCTGATCGAGATCGGCTATGAGCCGGATGCGCGCTTCACTCGCGAAGGAGACGATCTCACCATCGAGGTCGAGGTGCCGTTCTCCGTGGCCGCCCTGGGCGGCGAGGCCACCGTGGAGACGCTGGAAGGAACGGTCGAGCTGCGCATCCCCCCGGGGACGCAGGGTGGGCAGCGCCTCCGGCTCCGCGGCAAGGGGTTGCCCGCCGGCGGCGGCTCGCGGGGCGACCTCTACGCACGCGTGCGCATCCGGGTGCCCAAAAAACTCGACGCCGAGGGAAAGAAGCTCGTCGAGAAACTCCGACGCTACGAGTAAACTCGGCATCACAAGAAAAGATTTCAGCGAGAGGCACGTTCTTTGCCTACCCGGGAAGAATATCGGAAAAACCTGTCGCCAAGAAGACTCTGAGAAAAAAGACAAGACCTTTCGGGCAAGGTAAAAACCTAAATAGAGCATTGAAGTATTCAGCGTGGCGGACCAGGAGTGATCTTTTAATGATTGCAAAGACGACTTGTAAACGATCAGCCGGGAGAATTCGCAGAAAAGAATAAGCGCTTTCCGGAGAAAAACCTTCTTACAAGGAAAACCCTAAACACAGGGGCCTTCTTTCGCGAAGACGAGCATGTCTGCCTGCTCTCCGCCTTTGCTTATCAGCAGGTTTTCTCTTGTTGTCGTCGGAAACCGAGAGAGCGGGAGAGGGGCGACCGACTCTTTTCAGAACTCGATCTCCAGCGGGCTCTTGTTGCCGGACATGATGGACTCGGCCACGGCGCCGACGTGCGGCATGTAGTTGTCGATGAAGAACTTCATGCTGTGGATCTTGCCGTCGTAGAAGCGCGCCTCGGGGTTCGCGGCGATGATCTGCTTTTGTTTCTCCGGCGTGTCCGCGCCCTTGAGGAGTTCGGCGAGCTTTTTGTGCGCCAGGACGGCCATGTCCGAGAGGAAGTATCCCAGGGTCACGGTGCCGAAGAGGTCGAGGAAGGGGCTCGCCCACAACACCGGGTAGTACACGTCGCCCTGCATGCCGGCCTGCTGCAAGTGCATGACGACCTGGGTGAGCTGGTCGCGGGCCTTCTCCAGCTTCTGGATGTGGGCCCCCAGCGCCGGATGCTCGCGGTGCTCGTTGATGAAGTCGTTCACCCTCATGAGGAAGGTCATGAACAACAGGCCGCCCTTGGCGGAGATCTTGCGGCCGAGGAGGTCGAGGGCCTGGATGCCGTTGGTCCCCTCGTAGATGGAGGCGATCTTGGCGTCGCGGCAGTACTGCTCCACCGGGTATTCCTGGCAATAGCCGTACCCGCCGAACACCTGGATGCCGAGCGCGGTCATCTCGAAGCCGCGGTCCGAAAGGTACGCCTTGACCACCGGGGTGAGCAGCTCGAGCATGCTCTTGTAGCGGTTGCGCTCGTCCTCATCGTCGGAGGCCTCGCTCACGTCGGCGGCGAAGGCGGCGAAGTACAGCAGGGCGCGCATGCCCTCGGTGAAGGCCTTCATGGTGAGCAACATGCGCCGCACGTCCGGGTGACGGATGATGGGCACGCGCGGGGCGTTGACGTCCTTCATGGCGGCGATGTCCACGCCCTGGATGCGCTCGCGAGCGTACTGCACCGCCTCCAGGTAGGACGCCGAGGCGGTGCTCACGCCCTGCAGGCCCACCCCGATGCGGGCCTCGTTCATCATCAGGAACATGTACTTGATGCCTTCGTTCTCCTCGCCGATGAGCCAGCCGCGGCACGGCCCGTCGCCGCCGAACACCATGGTGCAGGTGGGGGAGCCGTGGATGCCCATCTTGTGCTCGATGTTGCCGCAGACGACGTTGTTGGGTTGGCCGGCGTTCCCGTTCGCGTCGGGCAGGAACTTCGGGACCAGGAACAGGCTCACGCCCTTGATGCCGGCGGGGGCGCCCTCGATGCGGGCCAGGACCAGGTGCACGATGTTCTCGGTCATGTCGTGGTCGCCGGCCGAGATGAAGATCTTCTCGCCCTCGATGAGGAAGTGATCGCCCTCGCGTCGGGCCTTGCTCTTCAGATCGCCCACGGCCGAGCCGGCACCAGACTCGGTGAGACACATGGTGCCGCTCCATACGCCGGAGATGAGCTTGTCGAGGTACGTCTTCCGCATCTCTTCGGTGCCGTAGGTCTCGATGACGTGGGCCGCGGCGCGCGACAACCCTGGGGTCATCAAGAAGGCCACGCTGGCGGCGGCGTGGACCTCTCCCAGGGCGGTGGAGATCACCATGGGCAGGCCCTGCCCGCCGTGCTCCTGCGAGGCGGTCACACCGACCCAACCGCCCTCGCAGAATTCCTTGTAGGCCTGCTTGTGCTGAGGCGGAACCGTGACCTTGCCCTTGTCGAAAAAGACACCCTGCCGGTCGATGACGGTGTTGAGCGGGGCGAGCTTCTCGGTGGCGAACTTGATGGTCTCGTCGAGCACCATGTCGAAGAGTTCCCGGTTGAACTCGCCGTACTTGGGAAACTTGGTGAGCCTTTCGGCCTCGAGGTATTCGTACAGGCAGAACTGGATGTCACGCTTGTCCACGGCAAATGGGCTCATCGGCTCCTCCTCGCTAGAGGGTGGAAAGATAACGCGGTGAGTCTAAGAAGACTTTGACTCCGATGTCAACACATTTCTCAACGAAGCGGCATCGCACCTCGCACAAAGCAGCTGGCAGACATGTGGGGCCTGTCCCCTTGATTTATTCATTATTTACAGTGTGTTACGCTGAGGCGTTGCTATTTCTTTTCTATCGAGTCCTTTTGCGGCGGGCGGCGGGTTGATCCGATGGCTCCGGCCCGGATGAGCCGGAACAGGTGCGGCCAGCCGAAGATCAGCGGGTGCCTGCGCTGGCGTGGCGTGACCTCGAGCTTGATGCCCTTGGTGCGCTCGATCTTTGCAAGGATGATGTCGATCCACTCGTCGACCGTGATGAGGAACTTCGGCCAGCGCAGGATGCCGCGAATGCGGCTCTTTTTTAGAAACCAGGCTAGCCGGAGCCTGCGAAAGAAGCGGGCAAAGCGTCCTCCCGCCGGCTCGTACCGCTCTTCGGAGACCTTGCGCACCCACCGGCCCCGCGCTGCGTGTTGTTCGAGCAGGGCCGGAATCACCGCGTCGTAATAGGCCTTCTCGGCGCTGTACAGCTTGGGCACCTTGGAGGCCGCCTCGACCCGTGTCTCGCCGGCGTAAGACAGGTTCAAGGTGGCCAGGATGAACTGCTCCCTGTCGAATGACCCGCACATCCCGCGCAGCGCCCAGGGGACGCAACTGGCAACCGAAGAAGCGCAACAGTCTAGCAGGCGCCGCCGGCAGGCGTCGTCGCGGGCATAGACCAGCGATACGCGCTTGCAGAACCGGCCCAGGATATAGATGTCCTTGGCGCGCCTTGAGGTCTCGCGCTGGAAACGGCGTTCCGACACCAGGTTGTACTTGCAGTTGCGCCGCTCGTCCAGGCGCAGGTGGTAGATGTGCGGCGGCAGGAAGTGGGCCCACAGCCAGTGGCTGAACTTGCGAAACACCTTGCGGTAGCCGTCGGTGATGACGAAGAAGTCCGGGAAGCTGGTCTGCGACTTGGTCACGTCGGAGAGCATCGAGCCGTACATGAATATGCCGACGACTCTGTCTCCGTAGGTCTGCAGGATGCGCTCGACGTACGGTGTGACGTCGATCGGGGGAGGGGTGAGCATGCGCTCGGCAACGATGTCGCGAACGATCTTGTCGTCCATGGGCCTGCCTGTGTACCAGCCACACCTGTCCCTGTCAACGCCGGCGGGCGGGTTGCTTGACAGCGGGGGACGGGTCTGTTAGAAGCCTGCCGTTCGGTTGCGCCGGGGCGTAGCGCAGCCTGGTAGCGCACTTGCTTGGGGTGCAAGTGGTCGCTGGTTCAAATCCAGTCGCCCCGATCGAGAGGAGCCCTCGGGCTCCTCTTTCTTTTTTGGGGCTTCTTGACCCGCATCGCCCGGTAACGCTAGCATTCATAAGATTCGGCACGCAGGGCATCCGGAACTCGCCCTGAGGAGGCGGCAATGTTCGTACGCCGTTTTTTATGGACGTGTCTTGCAGCCCTGACTGTCACCGCGTGCTCGGATTCCACCACGGGGCCGGATTCGTCCGTGATCACCTGCGATCGGGACGAGGCCTGCCCTTATGGCCAGTACTGCGACGAAGGAGTCTGCAAAGACGTATTGAACAAGTGCGGCGACGGCGGCAGTTGTCCTGACGGCTTCACCTGCCGGCACGGCGCCTGCGTCCCGGTGGAGAGCGACGGCGATGGCGGAACGGACGCGGCAGATGGGGACGGGGGAGACGGCGGAGCCGATCTGGGGCCCCAGCCGGACATCTTCGTGCAATCGCCCGCCGGTTCCGGAGATCCGCCAGTGTACCAGCTCAACTTCGGCAACGTGCTCGTCGGGCAGACAGTCTCGGCCGAAGTGATCCTGGGAAACCGTGGCACCGCCGATCTGCGCATCCTCCAGCTGAACTTCGAGATGGGCCCGGGCGCCGCGGACTTCTTCCTGCCGCCGGAGATCGTGGGTTCCCTGCCCATCGTGGTGGCGCCGGGTGCGCAGGTCACCATCGGGGTCAACTACCGCGCCTCGGACGGACTCACCGACAACGCCATCCTCGACATCATCTCCAACGACCCGGACGAGCCCCTGGTGAAGATCCATCTCTTGAGCGAGTTCAAAGGCGAGCCGGGGGTGGCGGTGTCGCCTCTTTCGCTCCAGTTCGGGGACGTGCCGGTGAATGAATCCAGCCAGCCGCTGTCCTTCTTGATTTCGAACCAGGGCTCCGGCAACGCGGTGCTGACCATCCAGGACGTCCGTACCGAGATTCCGGCCAACCCCGACTTTTCGGTCGAGGTGAGGAACGCGAACGGCGATCCGGTGACTTTTCCAGCGCTCGTCAACCGCGGCGATGCTCTGACCGCACGGGTGACCTTCCACCCGACGCTCAAGCAGGCGCTATCGGACAACGTGGTGGTGATCTCCGACGACCCCGATCCGGCAGACCGGCTCCTCAAGGTCGCGGTGAGTGGGAAAGGGGTCACCGGCGATCTCTCCGTCCAGCCCAGCCCGGCCGACCTGGGACGGGTACGGGTCGGCCGGCACGGTGAGATGACCCTGGTCATCGCGAACGCCGGGGGCGCCGAGTTCTCGCTCACGGGTCTTGCGCTTGCCGGCCTGAGCCAGGACTGGAGCCTGACCAGCACCGATGTGGATCTCGACAACCTCGGGACCAACCCGCATCTTCTCCAGCCGGGTCAGTCGGTGAGGGTCCTGCTCGGATTCGATCCGCGCGACGCCGGGTTGCAGGAGGGCCGTCTGGAGATCGGCAACACCTCGCCCGAGCCGCTGCGGCAGGTGATGGTTCGCGCGACCGGCTACGTTCCGCCGCGCGTGCGCACCATCCCCGATCCGGCGCTGCTCGCCTTCGGCAACGTCCAGTTCGATATGCTGTCGGGACAACGGGAGACGAAGGAGCTGGAGCTCGCCATCGAGAACATCGGTGGCGAGCCGCTGCACGTGACTCAGATCCAGCGCTCCTCGACGACCAGCACCGAGTACTCCTTCCGGCCTGCCTCGGTGCCCCCGATCGACGTGGGACAGCAGACGTCGCTGCGGATCGCCTTCACACCGCAAAACGATGGTCCCAAGCTGGGCGCCCTGCTGGTGGACACCGACGATCCGGATCTCTCTCTGCAAGGGGTCACCGGGAGGTTCCAGATCGACATGTCCGCCACCGGCATCGACCCCACCATCTTCGTCTCTCCGGCCTCGCAGATCGCCTTCGGCAACGTCTACCTGGGCCGCCTGGTCTCGGCGGACGTCACCATCCGAAACGCCGGACTCGGGCCGCTCGTCCTCAACGAGATCCTGCTCACCCCGGGGAGCGCCTCGGAGTTCTCGCTGGACAACCTTCCGGCGCTGCCCATGGTGATCGCCAACCCCATGGTGGAGGTGAAGTTCCAGGCCCGTTTCCGGCCTCTCAACCTGGCCGGCTTCAGTGGCGCTTTGGCCATCCGCTCCTCGGACATCGGCAACCCCGAGGTGGTGCTGAGCCTCTCCGGCACCGGGGTCGGCTGCCCCGCGGGACGCATCGACTGCAACAACGATCCCCAGGACGAGTGCGAGACGCCCTGCGTCCCGACCGGGGTCGAGGTGTGCGATCTGCGCGACAACGACTGCGACTGCGCTACCGACGAGGACTTCGACCTCAACACGGACATCATGAACTGCGGCGTGTGCGGGAGAGCATGCAGCTTCCCGCACGCCCAGGCTGCCTGCCAGAACCGGACCTGTGTGCTGCTCACCTGCCTGGAAGGCTGGTCCGACTGCGACAACGATCAGGCCACCGGCTGCGAGACACACACCAGCGTGGACGTCAACAACTGCGGCCAGTGCGATCACGTGTGCCAGTTCGCCCACGCCGGCGCTTCCTGCCTGGCCGGGCAGTGCGTGATGGGGACTTGCGAGAACGGCTACGCCAACTGCAACTCGAGCACGGCCGACGGCTGCGAGACAAGCATCTGGAACAACGTGGACAACTGCGGCAGCTGCGGCTTGCGCTGCCAGTTCCAGAACGCGGTGGCGCGCTGCCTGGGCACCACCTGCGACCTGGATTACTGCCTGCCGGGCTTCGCCAACTGCAACTTCCAGGACGGCGACGGCTGCGAGGTCAACCTGCTCACCGATCCCAACAACTGCCAGACCTGCAACCACGTTTGCCCCTCGTCGGGAGGCACGCCGGTATGCAACAACGGGACCTGCGGCATTTCCTCCTGCAACCCCGGCTGGGCCGATTGCGATCACGATGGGGTGTCCTGCGAGACTCAGACGTCGGCCGACGTCAACAACTGCGGCGCCTGCGGAAACGTGTGCTCGCTGGCCCACGCCACCGCCCGCTGCGTAAACTCCACCTGTGAGGTGAACACCTGCGCCAGCGGCTGGGGCAACTGCGACGCCCAGCATCCGAACGGCTGCGAGCGCAACCTCACCAACGACCCGGCCAACTGCGGCTTCTGCGGCAACCAGTGCAGCTTCGCTCACGCCACACCCCTGTGCCAGACCTCCACCTGCACGCTTGGGCCGTGCGATCCCGGGTACTACAACGTGGACGGGAACCCGGCGAACGGCTGCGAATGTTACGCCGATACAGTGTCCGACGTGTGCGACGATGCGCTGATCACCGACCTCGGCATTCTGATCTCGGGCCAGACCCGCGTGGCCTCCGGCAATCTCATTCCCATCCTGGACGAGGACTGGTACACCTTCACCGCGCCCGACAACCATACGCAAGACGCGGCCAGCGGCACGGATTATTACCACGTTCAGGTCACCTTCGATCCCGGCAGCGGCAACCCCAACGGAGAGTTCGCCTTCGACATCTACCGCAGCCCCAACCCCGGCGCCGGCTGCGCCGCCAAGGGATCCCCGATATGTTCCGTACCGGACACCACCTACGACTACTACGCGCTGGCCCCGCCGCAAACGCAATGCCGCACCACGGGCGCCACCACCTCGCCCGGCCCGCCGCTGTGTCGCGACGATTCCTCGAGGTACTGGGTCCGGGTGTACCGGATAGCCTCCCAGGTCACCTGCTCGAGCTACATTCTCAACATTACCTTCACGCAGTAGGTTCTCAGCACGAGCGGTCGCGCCGGCCATCACGAGGTGGCGTGCCTTTCTTGACATCGCCTCGACGGGCCCGTAAACAGTTCCGAGACGGGAGGTGCGCATGAGCCGTGCACGTGCTGGGATGTCGCGCCGGGCCGGGGGCCGCTTCGAGGTGCTGGTGGATGAAAAACTCTATCCGCGAGAGGTCAGCCTGGCGGCGGCGTACCGTTTCCTCGACCGCTTTTACGTTCGGGTGGAGCGGGTGCCTCCGGAACGCCTGAAACTCACCTTCAAGTACCGTCCGTCGGCCGCCGAAGAGGCGAAAGAACGCATCGAGGACGCTTTCCATGACGAGTTGTTGCAGCAGTTCATGCGCCACCAGGTGGCAGAGGCCACCGCCGGAATACGCGAGGTTCTGGTGCGCACCGCGCTCCAGGCCGCCGAAGGCGAAGCCTCGACGGGCGGCGGGATGACCGACACCAGCGAACCCGGCTACCTCGACGATCCCCTCGGGATCGCGGTTCCCTGGGAGGAGAAATATGGCACCGCGCAAGCGGAGTGCGGCTGTGAAGAAAGTGCGGCCAAGCAAAACAAGAAGCCGAAACGCGGGCGGAAAAAGTCGCCGGCATGAGCTGATCCTGGACGCGGTGGTGTATCCGCGGGCGGCGGTGGAACGGGCCGTCCGGGCGTACCGCGCCCTGGCGGCGATTCGCCTCGAGAGCACGCCCGAACGCCACCGCATCCAATTTTCGCGGATCGCGGCGGAGGCCCCGGAAGAGCTACTGGACGATTTTACCAACTTCGTATTGATTGCCGCGGTGAACGAACCATGAAGAAGATCGCTCCGTCACCGATCGATGCCTCGAAATTCCTCCCGTTCCGTTATCGCCGGCTCGGAAGACGGGTCCTCGTCACCGGGGAAGCCGGCGGTTTTGTCCAGCTGGAAGCGAAAGACTTCCAGCGCTTTCTGAAGGGAAAGCTGCGCACCGGCCCGGCCTATCGAGAGATGGTTCGCGCGGGGCTGATCCGAGATCCCAAGATCGAGCGTGCCCTGGTCGAGCACCTGCGCCAGCGTTGCGAGCACCTCGCGCTGGGTCCCTCGCTGCATATCGTCATCTTGACCCTGCGCTGCAACCAGGCCTGCGTGTACTGCCACGCCAGCCGCAAATCGCCCGCCGCGCGGGGCTTCGACATGAGCCGGGCCACGGCCGCGCGGGTGCTGGACGTCATCTTCCAGAGCCCCTCGCCCAGCCTCACCATCGAGTTTCAGGGAGGCGAACCCAGCCTCAACTTCGATGTGCTGCGCTTCATGGTGGAGGAGGCCTACCGCAGGAACGAGACGGCGCGGCGCGAGCTCTACTTCAGCCTGGTGAGCAACCTGAGCCCGCTTCGTCAGGCCGAGATCGATTTCTTGATCGACAACGGCGTGATGGTGTGCACCTCCATCGACGGTCCGGCACCGCTGCACGATCGCAACCGCCACCTGGCAAGATGCAGCGCCTACCAGGAGACCCGCCGGGTGATGGCGCTCTTCGAAGAGGGCTATCGCCGCCGCGGCCTGGATCCGTCGCTGGCCTTCGTCAACGCGCTGGCCACGGTGTCGCGCGCGGCGCTCTCGCAACCCGAGGCCCTGGTGGACGAGTACGTGGCCCTGGGCCAGAAGGCCGTTCACCTGCGGCCCCTCAATCCGTTCGGAATGGGGTACCGGGTGTGGCAGCGCGAGGGGTACAGCGCGCAGGAGTTTCTGGCCTTCTACCGCCGCGCCCTGGACCACATGATCGCCCTCAACCGGCGGGGCGTGGAGATCATGGAGAAGACCGCCTCGCTCATGCTCACCCGCATCCTCACCGATCAGAACCCCAACTACATGGACCTGCGCTCGCCCTGCGGCGCGGCCCTGGGCCAGCTGGCCTACAACCACGATGGCCGGGTGTATACCTGCGACGAGGGTCGCATGGTCGGGGCCATGGGCGATGACATCTTCTGCATCGGCGACGTGCGCAAGGACGACTACGCCGCCATCATCCGCAACCCCAGCGTGCACGCCATGTGCGTCGCTTCTTGCCTCGAGGGCTTGCCCGGCTGCTCGGATTGCGCCTACGCTCCTTATTGCGGCGTGTGTCCGGTCTACAACTACATCATGGAGCGAGATCTGGTGGCGCGGGCTCCGCTGAACGATCGCTGCCGCATTCAGATGGGCATCTTCGACATGCTCTTCGAGCGCATGCGGGATCCTGACGTCTTGAAGTTCTTTCGCAAGTGGACCGAAAGCCGGGACCGCTCCAGCGTCTACCGCCGGCTGTCCCAGCGAGGCCAGGTTTCGAAGAACTCCTCCGCCTCATCATCGAAGACGTCGAGAGTCACTCGATTGCAGTCCCCCCGCAAGCGCACGAAGGCTTCCAGCGCACGCAAGTAGACCGGGTCCAGACGAGTTCGCTCGGCGTATTCCTCGAAGGAAATGCGCCCCCCCAGCAGGCGCCGGGTCAAGATGGGAGCTCCACACTCGCTCGAAAGACGTCCGTCTCCACCGGGATCGCCACATGCCGCCAGATCGTCGCGTTCGAACGCCGCGCAGTTCGAGGCGAATCGTCCGAGCGGGACGAAAAGATCGAGCTCGCAAGGCAGCGCTTCCTCCCCCAGGACCGCGCGGCACGACGTCTCGGTCCACCTCACCAGGTTGTCGAGGAGGGAACGGCCCGCGGGGGTGCAGAGCCGAGCATATCCTCCCACGTCGATCACCGGGCTCTGGCACCGTCCGGCGAGCTCGGGGTCCCACGCGGCGATGGCGGCGCAGTCTGCCGGTTCCGGCCGTTGCAGGACGGCGCATACGTTCGCCGCGACGATCGCCGGGATGATCAGGTGTCGTGTCTGCGGTTGAAAAGCGACATTCAGAAACGCCTGCCGGGCTTGAGCCGCGCGGTCGAGCCAGGGCGCCAGCCGGGCAGGGGACAACCGGGCAAGGTCCCCCGGCACTGCCTTCTCGACTTCGCCGCGCAGCGTAAGATAGACGCTCCAGAGTTCCGTCTGTTGTGCATGGCGCAACAGCGCCGGAACGAGCTGGGTGCGCACGGCGCCCTCCAGCTCGCGAAGCCCGTATTGCACATACCACATCCAGTGTTCGATGCGGACCAGAATGAGCTCCCGGTCGCCGGCGCAGTACCGCGCCTCAAGCCTCGGCGCCGGCAGCAGGAGAAGTCCCGCCAGGCACAGGGCGAGAACGTGCGGTCCGGGTGGGTGGCGCTGGGCGGTCGGGTTCGAGCATGTACACATGAGCACTGGTAGGCTAGGTCAGAGATCGGGATCCATGCAAGCCGCTCGAACCCAACGTGGAATCCGCGCGGGCCTGTGCTACAATCCGGGCGCGAACGACGGAGGATACCGCATCTTGGAAACCATCGCTTTCTATGGCAAGGGCGGCATCGGAAAATCCACCGTGGCCGCGGGCGTCAGCCTGGCGTTGTCACGCGCGGGCCGTCGCGTGCTGCATGTGGGTTGCGATCCCAAGCACGATTCCACCGCGGTCCTCGCCCGCGGAGGACCGGCGCTCACCGTGCTGGAGCAGCTCTTCCGGCGTCCGGTAGAGGCGCTGCGGCGCGAGGACATCGTCATGCCGGGCGTCCTGGGCATCGACTGCGTGGAAGCCGGCGGTCCCGAGTCTGGCGTGGGCTGCGGCGGGCGCGCGGTTTCCCGCATGTTCGAGATCTTCGAGCAGCTCGACATCCTGGATCCCAAGCGGTACGACGTGGCCGTCTTCGACGTACTCGGTGACGTGGTGTGCGGGGGATTCGCCGCGCCGCTCCGCGCCGGGATCGCCCCCAAGGTGGTGATCGTGGCCTCCGAGGAGATGATGGCGGGCTACGCCGCCAACAATATCGCGGGAGCGGTCAAGAACTACCTGCAAAACGGCGTCTGCCTCGCCGGGATGGTGGTCAACCTGCGGGACAACCAGGCGGATCGCGCGCCGATCCGCCGCTTGGCCAAGCGACTCGGAACACGGATTCTGGCCGAGATCCCGCGCAGCGCTGTCATTCAGAAGGCCGAGCTGGAGCGCCGCTCGGTGGTCGAGATGGCACCGCGGTCGGAGGCGGCCCGCGCCATCTCCACATTGGCCGAGACCATCCTGCGCGTCAAGAAGCGAGAGTGCCGCCCGCCGCGCCCCCTGGATCTCGAGGGCGTGCGCGCGGTGATGCGGGGAACGTGATGTGATGCCGAACCGCACCCCCGGCCCCCTCGATCCGTTTTCCGGCCACGAGGTCCTGCGCGAGGCGCTGCGCCGCCTGAACCTCGCCTGGGCCCGACACGCGCCGCTCGTGGGCCTGCGTTGCGTCCGGCTGCTGCCCCGTATCGACGGGACGATGTACTTCGATCTCGGATGGGAATGCGGAAGTATGCGCTGCGATTGGCTCGGAGAGCAGCGGCGCAGAGGGCACGTCCTGCCGCAGCTCGCGATCAGCGGTCCTCGGAAGAACATGCCGGACCCCTCGGGCGTCCGCCAGGATCTGTCTCGCGCAATTCGGAGCTGGTGCCAGGACGATGCATATCGCTTGCTTCACTTCTACAACCGCTCGCTCAAAGAGCTTTTTTTCGACGGCGAGCACGTCGATGTCATCTTGGCCGGGCGGTTCGTGCCCGAGCGCACGGCCTGGTTCGACTGGCGGTTTTCCGGTTGCCGACAGGAGCGGGAGACCGAGTTCGAAATCGTCTTCTCGAGTCCGCGAGGCCCGCTGCGTTTCAGGGTCGCCGCCGCGGGGGACCGGCCAGGGCCAGGCGCCGAGGTCGTGTTCACCGGGCCGCTGTTTTCGTTGGCCCTGGTGGAGGACTGCCGTTCGGCGGCGGAGCGCTCCCAGGTGCGGCACCAGGTGGAGCGATTTGTCGGCTTTCTGCTGAACCGCGCCGTACATGAAAAGATGCGGCTGCGGACAGCGCCAGTCGCGTTGCCGGGCGAGTCCGGGCGACAGGACGCCGGCTCGGGCGAGCCCGTGTCCACCAGCCGATTCGGAAACCCGCGGCAGTGGCGCCAGTTCTTCTCGGATTTCGAGATCCAGCGGGCGGGGATCTGCGGTATGCGTTTCACGGATCCCATCGCCTGGATCACGCACGGCGAAGGCGAGTGCACCCATGTGGAGCCGACGGCCTTTCCTCGCCCCGTTTTCTACACCAACCTGCCCTGGATCGCCGAGCCCACGCCGCACGAGCCCGGCTCGGTCAGCTACTTCACAAACCTGGCCGAGCGGGAAGCCGTGCATGGTGGCCTGACGCGTTTCGAACAAGCGCTGCGCGAGGCGCTCTCGGCTCCTCGGGTGCGCTTCGTTTGCGTCAACAACACCTGCATGCCCAAGATCACCGGGGATGACGTGACCTCGGTGATCCGCCGTCACCGCGGTCGCGGGGCCGTGCCCATCCTCTCCATGAATACCGACCTGAGCTCGCCCGAGGCGACTTTCTCCAATATCCTGGCTCAGGCGAAGCAGGCCGCCCCTCGGGCGCGGAGGGCGAAGGCGGGAGATGTCGGCGCCGGGATCAACCTGGTCGGCTTCCCACCGACGGGATGTCGCCGGGAGATCCAGGACGCGCTCCGGGACCTTGGAATCCGCGTCAACACATGGCTCCTGCCCGAGGTGGGCCTGCGAGGGCTGGCGGAATACCGGCGCGGCGATTTCAGCGTCGTCTACCCCGCCCAGTTCTGGATCGAAACTGCCCGCGGCATCCTGGCGCCGCTGGGCCCGCCGTGCGAGGTTCTACCGGCGCCGTTCGGGCGAGAGGGCAGTTTGCGCTGGTTCGAGCGGGTGGTGGCGCTGGCCAGGTCACGGCGAGATCCACGCACGGTCCTGGACCGACCCGAGCAACGCCGCGAGTATGCGGCGCTCACCCGTGAGGCGCGGGGACATGTCCTGGGGTTCGTGGTTTCCCACGACGAGATCTTCCGCTTGACGGATCCTTCCCGCAGCTATGGTGTGCCCCTGCTTCCGGTGCTCGAGGAGATGGGGTTCGGCCTCGAGATCTTGGTTTTCGGTCCCCACGAGGCCTCGGGACAGGTGAAAAAAGCGCTGAGCGTCGCTTGGGGAGCCTTCAGAGATCTCGAGGTGGCAAGTTTCGACGATCCCGTGGCGCTCTCCGAGCGGCTGCGGCAGAGCCGATGCGCCGCGGTGTACTCGGAGGTCTTCTTCGATCATCGCCTGACCTCGGCCGGGAAGAGCCAGTTTCACCTGGGCATGATCGAGCCGGGCCTTTCCGGCGCGCTCCGGACATTGCGCCGCCTTCTCGCGCTGTGCCGCTGGCCGTTCTACCGGCGTTACGCCCGTTACCTGGGCAAGACACAGGTCGCCAATCCATGAGCTCCGACCTCGAGACCCGTTGCCGTTACCCGTATCTCACCGGCGTGTATCTGGCATTGAACGCCATTTCCGACGCTTACCTCGTGGTGGACGGTCCCAACTGCGTGTTCTTTCGCAGCGCCCAGGTTCAGGGAAATCACGACTGGTGGTCCGATCTGGTGCGAAGTGATGGCCTTCACAGGGTGGCGGACACCGACTGCACCACCGAGCGGGCGGCCATCGGAGACTCGCGCCTGTTGCTGGCCCGGTTGCAAGAGGTCGCCCGCTTGCCCGATGCGAAGGTGATCTTGCTCAGCGCCATGGCCATGGTGTCACTCACCGGGAAGCAGTACGATCGCATCTTGTCTCAGCTCAATCCTCGCCCGAAGGTGCCGGTGTTGTTTGTTCCACCCGGCTCTCTGAGCGGAGACTGGCTCGCGGGCTACGCCGCGGTCATGGATACGTTGGCACGGGGTCTTTCGCTGAGAAGGATTCAGCGCGATCCGCGGCAGGTGGCCATCGTGGGGTATTTCTGGGATCGCAACGAGGCCGATCATCGGGGCAACCTGGCGGAGCTTCGGCGCCTGCTGGCCGGGCTCGATTTGCGGTTGACCTCTTGCTGGCTGTCGGGTGCTGGCGTCCATGGTTTGCAGAACATCGCCAGGGCGCAGACGATCTTGAGCTTCCCGTATGCCAGAGCCGCCGCTCGTATTCTCGCCCGGCGCACCGGCGCCAAGCTGGTGGAATGCGATCTCCCGGTAGGCATCGAGGCGACCTGTGCTTGGATACGCGAGGTGGGTCGGGCCACGCGAAGGCAAGACCGGGCAGAGGCTTTGATCGAAAAAGAGCTGTCAGACATCGTCCCGCGGCTCCAGTGGCTGCTCCCGTTCGCCCTTCAAGGCCGGCGCGCGCTGTTGCTGGGTGACGAGCATCTGGCGAGCACGCTGGAGAAGGCACTGGCCGAGGTGGGAGTGGACACGGCGCTCCGGGTGCACTGGAACGATCCTCGGCCGGGAATGCCGGCGCCGGACGGACGGACCGTCGTCGGACCGACCCACCGCGAGCTCGCCGAGCAGATCGGTCGAATCATGAAAAGCGATAATATCGACCTGGCCCTGTCCAACAGCGACGGCTTGTTGTTTCTCTTGCGACAACAAGCACCCCCGGCCGTCGTGGAAATCGGCTATCCTTCGTACCATACCCATTTCTTGCACGATGCTCCGTTCATGGGTTTTCGCGGGATGCTGGGATTGGTCCAGCGCCTCTCCAATAGCCTGGCACAAAAAGCGCTCCACGATGGGGCTTGCCGTCAAGACGGAAGCGTTGCCCCAAGAAAGAATTCGCCGCTACCTTGACAATTGACAGAGGTTATCTTTAGTATCTGAAAGAACGGGGCGTAAGGCATTCCGGTGGAGGAGTAACCCATGGCGAGAAAAAAGCTTCCGAAGCCAGAGAAGCGCTTGGAGGCCTACCTTACTCCAGGTGAGAAGAAGTTGACCCGGCGTGACCTGGTCGCGAAGTCCGGAACCGCCTTGGTCCTGGCGGCGGGTGCTTCCTCCCTCATGGGCGCCAAGAATGCGCAAGCCGACATTCTTCCTCCTGACAAATACATCCCCAAGGGCAAAGCGAAGAAGGGCCTTTCGACAAAGGAACTCTCTCACTGCTCGCACGGGTCCCACGGATCACACGGGTCCCACGGATCGCATGGCTCCCACGGATCGCACGGCTCCCACGGATCGCACGGCTCCCACGGATCGCACGGGTCCCACGGATCGCACGGGTCCCATGGTTCGCACGGCTCCCACGGCTCCCACGGCTCCTGGTAGCTTCAAACGTCCTATCTTTTCTCAAGCCGCAGTATCCAGAGAGTGCTACAGGTGTCTTTGGGTGAGTAAGATCGCCCGAGGCGCATCCCGGGCATGTTTTCGGCGAGGCTAATGATCTCCTCGGGCATCAGGGTCCGGTAGTGCTCGAACGCAAGCCGGCGGCTTGCCTTCAGCCGTTTCAGGTCGGCATGACGCCGTTCCAGGCCGAACACGACGTCGTCCGCGAGCAGCAGCGTTCCACCAGGAGCGGTAAGGCGCGCGAGCCTCTCCAGTGACTTTTCCAACGACGGCAGGTGCGACAGGCTGCGGAGCGCCAGCACCGCGTCGAAACGCCTCTGCGAAAGAAAAGAAAGCCCGAGGGAACCCTCGACCACCCGAGCCCACGGGCGGTCCCGGCGTGGGATCCGGCCCGGTCTCGGATCGATTCCGAGATAGCGCAAACAGCCCTTGCGCCCAAGCGGTCTCAGCGTACCAAGGTACGGCATCGATCCGCAACCAACATCGAGCACGCTGCCCGAAAGACGGCCGAGTTCAGAAAAAAGAAGGTCTTCTGCTTGCGAGAAACAAGATCGCTCCTCGGGCTGGTACAAACCCGGGCAGCGCTGTCGGTACAGGGGACAACGTCGACACTCGCCATGCGGCCCAAGCTTCTGGAGTTCCTTGGAGAAGTCGTGCGGGACGAGAGGCCCTCTGTCCAGCCGGTAGATCTGCTCCCAGACACCGATGGCATCATGAAGTGTCTCGTCGGAGAAATCGAAGGACTCCACCCGGCCGCGGAAGACCCGGCCCTTCTTGCCAGACAGGAGAAGGCCGCGCACCGGGTCCGGTGGGGGGCGATGTCCGGCGCGGATGGCGCATCGACATGGCACCAGGGGCTCGGAAGACCGGCTTCGGATCAGGTTGAAGGAGTTCGGGCCCGTGCGTGTGATTGGGCGAAGCTCGTTCGAGCCGATGCGCTCGAGATACCCGCAGAACACGCCCCGGCACTTGCGGCGCAGGCTGCATTCCAGGCACACGGGCGCATGGGTTCGGTGACGATCATCGACCGGATGCCAATCTTTTTCGAATGCCTCCGACATGAGGAAAAAACCATCTTCGCGCAGTGCGGCTTCGTCCTGCTCGAAACCGGGCATCAGGCACAGGGGAAAGCCATCCCACGCCACTCGCCAGCCCATCAGCCGGTGGGCCTTGTCCAAAACGCGGCGCACCGCCACCGCGGCCTGGGAAATCCTGGGCACCACCGCCGAGAACTCGTCGAGCGCGTTGCCTTCGGGCTCGACAAACGAGAACTTCAACCTGAGACATTCGGGGGAGGGGAGAATGGCGAGGATCTCGCCCAAGTGAGGCAACACCTGAAGAGTCACCACCACGTTGACCGTGAGCTCCGGGACACGACGTTTAGCAAGGCCATGAATCGCCGCTACGGTCTGGGCGAACGAGCGGGTCTGCGTTACGGCATCGTGTGTCGCGGCATCCGGCCCGCAAAGAGATATCTGAACGAATTGCAGGGGAAACCGTGCCAGGCTCTCCTGAAAATCGGGGTAGGCCAACATTCTGCCGTTGGTCACCAGGCCCAAGCTCATCTTGTGGTTTTCGATCGATACCGCGAGGCGGAAGAAATCATCACGGATAGTTGGCTCGCCACCGGAGAGCACCAGCGTCTCGGCACCGAGCCGCCGGGCGATTTCGATCTTTCTTTTCAGCTCCTTCGTCGGGGCGTCATGGCCGCGGTGAGGCGCGCTGTGGCAGAACAAGCAGTTGTTGTTGCAGCGGTATCCGACCTTGAGAATGGCTTTTCGATTCTGTTGATTCAATGTCGCCCTCGCCCGGGTTTGTCGGCCCCGGGTGCCGGACTATGATAGACTCGCCGGCAAAGGTAGTCCATCTTGGAAAAACATGATAGATAGCGCTAAGGTGAATGAGTGTTCGGATGAACAGCGCTCGAAACCCCAGCAAGAATACCCGCCCGGTCCCCGCTCGGATCGATCTCAAGGTCGGGTTCGCCTGCAACAACCGATGCCGTTTCTGTGTCCAGGGCGACAAGCGCGAGAGGTTCGGCAGGCGTAACGAGCGAGAACTTGGCAAAATCCTCGAGGAGAGCCGCGAGCACTACGACGGCGTGGTATTCACGGGTGGAGAGCCGACGCTGCACCCGGCACTCGTCCGTTTGATCTCAGAGGCTCGACGGCTCAGGTATCGCTCTATCCAGATCCAGTCGAACGGCCGGATGTTCGCATACCGCGATCTGTGCATGCGGCTTGTCGAGGCCGGCGCCAACGAGTTCTCGCCCGCTCTGCACGGCCACTGCGCCGAGTTGCACGACTTCTTGACGACGGTTGACGGCTCCTTCGACCAGACCGTGGCGGGGATCAGGAACCTCAAGGATCTCGGACAGTTCGTGGTGACAAACAGCGTCATCACCAGGTCTAATTTCAGGAATCTTACGGAACTTGCCGAACTGCTCGTTGGTCTTGGCGTCGATCAGTACCAGCTCGCCTTTGTCCATCCCGTTGGAACTGCGCTTGCCAACTTCTCGTCGATCGTTCCGCGGTTCGAGATGATCGAGCCGTATGTCAAAGCCGCTCTTGATGTTGGAATATCGTCTGGCAGGACCGTGATGACGGAGGCGATTCCTCATTGTTTCATGATTGGTTATGAAGAATATATTGGAGAGCGCATCATGCCTTCGACACGAATTTTCGATGCGGAGGGAGTCATCGACGAGTATAGGAAGTACCGTCTGGTTGAAGGCAAGGCCAAGGGACCCCCATGTAAGAAGTGCAAGAGAGATAGCATCTGTGAAGGACCGTGGAGGGAATATCCTGACAGGTACGGTTGGGCCGAATTTCGTTCTATCAAAGGAAAATAAACATAAGCATACTTATGTAAACAAATGGCCAACCTTGGATACATTCAGGTCACCAGGATTTGCAACCAGAGGTGCCTGTTCTGCTCGAATCCGGAAAATCAACAGACTATCTCTACAGACAAGGCGATAAGGCAGGCGAGAACTCTCCTGAAATCCGGGTACGATGGGGTTATCCTTACAGGAGGTGAACCAACTCTTCATCCCCAGTTACCAGAGATAATTAGAAGTTGTGTGGGAGTGGGAATAGCAGTTCGGATGATCACCAATGGGCAGACAACGGCGAACAGGAGATATCTTCGTTCTTTGATGGAAGCGGGGCTTGGACATCTCCATGTCTCGATCCATTCGATGAGGGAGTCTGTCCAGGCGTATCTCACTGGCAACAAAGAATCGCTCAAAAACATCAAAAAGACTCTTCGTAATACGGACACGCTGGGCCTCTCGTGCGACGTAAACACAGTGATTTGCGCCCAGAATGCCGCTCATCTGGACGAAAATGTCATCCGGATAGTGGATGGTTTTCCTCATATCCGGCACTTCGTTTTCAACATGATCGACCCGAAGATGAACCGAGTGGAAGAGAACCCTCACACGGTTGCCCGCCTTGCAGACGTCGAGTTGCCACTTTTCCGAGCGCTTCGTTTCCTGAGTTCTACTGACCGCACATATCGCGTCGAACGTCTCCCTCTTTGCTACATGACCGATTTCGCTTTCTCATCTACAGAGACCAGAAAGATCGTAAAGCGCGAAGAACGCACAGTACACTTCCTGGACGAAAAGGGTTCGATTCGACAAACTGATTTTTATCACGAGAAGGGAGCCGTTTGCAGACGATGCTTCCTTGAACGGATTTGCGCAGGCCTATACGACCTTGGTGGCAGATATTGCGAGAAAGAGCTATATCCGGTTTTTATCTCACCAGAAGGCATAATAGAGATGATCATAAAGAGTTGAGTGAACCCAAGCGATATTGCCTATGAGTCCCATAAGATATATTATGTAAACATTACCTGGCCCGCACTGAGAGGCCTTCAGAATTCCTATAAGATTCCTCAGCCAGCCCCTGACCCTACTCTAACAGCTTTTGGATTGTCGGCTGATCCGCCGGTGGAAAATCAAATCCTGAAAGGTCGGCAAGTTCGACCCAGCGAAAGTCCTGGACGGCGATCCTGCGAGGCTTCTCCGATGCTGGGATCTCGCAACGATACACATGAAAGTCCACATCGAAATCCGGATAGCGATGCACAAGACCCATGAATTCATCGCCAACAGTGATAGCGACACCGAGTTCCTCGAGAATCTCACGTCGCAGCGCCTGTGAGTCCGACTCGCCTGGCTCGACTTTCCCGCCAGGAAATTCCCACTTGAGCGGCATGAAGGCATGAGGCCTACGCTGCGTGATGAGCACCTTTCCGCCAGACTCGATGAGCGCCGCGACGACGCGAACACACCTTCTGCACCCAGACGAACCCGTTTCCATCATGGAACGATATCCAGACAGTAGAGCGTTTCGCCGTTTGATACCCAGAATATGCGATTTCCAGCAACAGTCGGAGGCGACGTGGCGCCCTTCCCCGGGTTGAACACCTGGGCCACCCTACCGCTACTCCGCTCCAGAACGATCAGAGAATACACCGAGGAAGAAACCAACAGCCAGCGACCGGCGACCACCGGACGGCTCAGATCGCCCTTTTCTGACTTGAAAACCCACAGGACACGCGGTTTCCCAGAAGATAGGTCGAGCGCCACGACCCTGGATTCTCCATCGGAGACGTAGAGCGTGGAACCGCTGACCGCAGGGCTGGAAGCACCGACCAGCGGGAAACGCCAACGCTCCTCGAGCGTCGCGGGGTCCAGCCCGAACAACCCCGTCGAGAACGAAGCGACGATCAGGGTCCCGTTGTGAATCAGAGGTTCGGTATCGACATCGGTAAAACGATCTCCGCTCTGCGAGAGGTTTTTTGTCGAGATTGCGTTCCCATCGGCGAAGGAAAGCAATGCCAAGGTGCCGTCGGCGAACCCGATGAAGATCCGGTCTTTTTCCACTAACGGATTGGACGTACCGGCCACCTTGAACCGACCCACCGGCAAGTCCCTCTTGTAGGCCCACTTCCAATCCCCGCTTGCGATATCCAGCGCAATCAGGTTGTCATTCCCCATCATGAAGAAAACCCGGTCTGATGCAAATACCGGCCTTCCCACGAACGCGCCTTGAACCTTGTGCTGCCAGACGGTCCGGCCATCAGCCTGGCGAAATGCACCGATCAAGCCATCGCTGTTTCCGGCAGCGAGAAGGTCGTTGAAGATCGCCGGCGTAGAATCGAAAGCTCCTCCAGAGACCTTCATCCAGAGTATGCGGCCATCCTCCGCATCGAGACAGCGCAGGGTTCCGTCCAGACCGCCTACGAAAACCCTGCGCCCGTCGCGACTCGTGGCAGGGGCACCCATGCGGCGGGTCTCAATGGGAAAGTCCGAGTCGATGACGCCGCTCTTGCCGAGGCTCCCGCCCGATTCAGTTTCAGACGCCTCCCGGACCACGTTGGAACGACCCTCGAACAATGGCACTCGCCAACGCACCGAGACTACCCCGAGATTCGAGGTCTGCTGCAATCCAGTCGCTTCACGCAGCCAGGTGCCTCCCACCCTGGTGGAATCAGTGCCGGAGGCGCAGGCCACCACATGGCTCAGGGTTCCCAGCAAAAACAGCATGAGCCAGCAGATCGCGCGAATCGAATTGGAGGCAATCGGCATCAGTGGCTTCTTTCCGGTGTAAGAAAGACCACTACTCGACTTTGGGCGGTGCCTGAGGCTGGGATGCGAGGTCCTTCGGTGGAACCTTGGGGAGCAGATTGAGGCGAGCGTTGATATCCTGGGCAAACATGCTCTTCGGGTGCTTTTCAAGAATTTCCGCAAACATCCGCGACGCCTCGGTGACATCGCCCGAGCGCTGCGCCAACCGCGCCACGTGGTAGAGTCCTCGATCTTTCGCGTATTCGAAGGGTGGCTGGGTCAGGCGGTTGTATTGCTCCTTGGCCTCTTTGAGCTGATTCTGCTCCTCGAAAATGGCCCCCAGACCTTCCACGGCGAAGACGGAAAGATCCCCTTCCGGCCCGGCCTCGGTAAGGTACTGTTGAAACAGGTCCTTCGCCTTGTCGTACTCTCCCAACATCCGATGGCATTCCCCCGCAAAGTACCGCGCCAGGAGCGCCGCGCCTGTTCCCGAGAAGTTCCCCATGACCTTGTCGAACTCGGCGAGCGCGGCCCGGTATTTGTCCTGCTCGGAGGAGAAAGTCCCATCGGCCTGCGTGGTTTCTTCCGCGTTGGCGCGCTCGATGACCCGGGCGTTGAAGACCTGGCGCGCCGACACGAAGGCCTTCGAGGCCGCCATGTCCCGGCTCTGCCGGTACCAGCGCAGTCCCATGAAGCTGAAGATCACGAGCAGCAGAGCCACCAAGCCGACGATCAACGGAACTTTCTGGTCCCTGAGCCACTGCAGGGCGCGCTGGCTGAAAGACACAAAATCGTCGGGTTCCTTGAGATCCTTGCGCGAGGTTTTTTCTGTCAAGGGAAGATCCTCCAATGTCGTCGAACGCGGGCGACGAAATTAGCTCAGCCGTTCTATCTCTGTCAACGAAAAACCCTCCCGAGCCCGGTCTGTAACGTATAAGACAGCGATTTGATTCCTGGCTCGGGCTGCTGGTAGCATGCACCTCCATGAAACACGGTGTCATCCTCGCGGCCATGCTCTTCTCGTGGTTGCCACCGCTGACGGCTGTCCGCGCGGAACCGCTCGATCTCTCTCTGGGCGCGGCGTTCGCCTACGGGACGACCCTCGACCGCAACGAAAAAGATGGCCTCGGCGCAACGGTTTTTGGGGCGCTGGGCCTTACGGACACCATGTCTCTCTCCCTGGCCGGAGCGTTCTACGAGCACACCGTTGGCTCTGGCGAAGGCTTCCGCGTGTTCAACATCGGCGCGGGCATCCTCTACAACCTGGACGTGCTGGCGATCGTGCCTTTCGCCGCCCTCCGCGTCGGGTACCTGGCGCGCTTTAGGGATGGACTCATCGACGGAGGGCTATCCCTGTCGGTTTCCGTCGGATTCGATTACCTGATTAACGAGAATCTGACCGTGGGCCTGTGCGCAGAGTACCTGGGTCTGCTGACCAGTTTCGACTCCTTCCCCGCCCATGCTGGATTTTCCCTGCGACTCGGAATCAGGTTGCCCCATTGATTCCCGTAGGTGGTTCGGCCGTGACGTTCGCGACACCGGACCCTCCCGGAGCGGCTATCCTACGGTGATGGAGCACCTCGATGAATTGGGAGCACAACAGAAGTACGCAGGCCGCGTAGAAAATCCAAACCACGACGACCGCCAGAGCCGCCAGCGACCCATACAGGAAGCTGAACTGCGCGATGTGCCGGGTGTAGTAGCCGAAGGCCTTCGCGGCGATGATCCAGAGGACAGAGAAAAGCCCGGCGCCGGCCAGCAGGTGCCGCAAGCGGACCTTCTCGCGGTTGAAGGCCTTCTGCAAAACGAAGAACACGATCGCCGCCGATAGCAACGTAATCCCGTGGCGCAACAGGCTGTGTTTTCGCAAGAAGATCGCAAACTCGCGGCCGGTCGAGGTGTCGTGGGCCGAGATCAGCGAGCCGCTGAAAGAACCCAGGAGGTGAAGCCCAAGAAAGAGAAGAATCACCACCAGAGCGAACACCGCAAAGAGCGCGTGGGTGACAAATACGGGACGCGGGCGAGTCCCGAAGATCCGGGCGAACGACACCTCCATCGTCCGAAAGACCAGGCCGGCCGTGACAAAGAGCATGAGCAGGCCCGTCACGCCGAGAAACTGCCTGTGTACGGCCATGTTTCGAAGCTGGTCCAGCACATCCGCACCCATGAACGGCACCACCGCCTGGATGTAGGTTTCCAGATGGGAAAAGAGAGCCTGCGGATCCCCATACTGTTCGCCCATGCCCTTGAGAATGAATCCGGCGACAGAGAAGAGCAGCAGCAAGAAGGGAATGAGGCTGAGCACGGCATAGAATGCAATCGCCGCGGCCATGATCAGGCCGTCGGCGCGAAAGAACCCGCCAACCGTGTGGCCGATGGTCGAAAGAACGGGAAACACCAGGGGCAGGCGGTAGAAGCGGCTTACGAGCGAGCGTAATCGGGACCAGAGCCGCGCAGAGGTGGCGAAAAGACCTTTCATTTCTTTCGGCCCTTTCCGCGTCTTGACCGGCGCGGGCCATCATCCGACTTGTGCGAGCGGAAGATCCAGCGCATCGGCGTGCCGGGGTATGGATATCGCTCTCTCAAGCTGCGGGCCAGATAGCGCCGGTAACTATCCGTGACGAGCGCGGGGTTGTTCACGCTGCATACGAACGTCGGCGGGCGCACGCTGGTCTGGGCCAGGTAGTAGAGCCGCGCCCGCCGGCCCTTGATGGACGGCGGAGAGACGTGTTCGGTGGCCACTTCCAAAAACCGGTTGATCTCGCCGGTGGTGATCCGTCGGTTGCACCAGGAGAACACTTCTGTGGCAGCCGGAAGAAGCGCCGGCACCCCCACCCCGGTGCGCGCAGATACGGTGAAGCGCGGAACGAACCGCGCAAATCGCAAGGCATGGTCGAGCGCATCCAGATATGTCCTCTTGCGGGCGCTGGACCACAGGTCGCACTTGTTGACGGCGATGATCAGTCCCCTGCCCCGCTCCAGGGCAAGGTGCGCGAGCCGCTGATCTTGTTCCGAGAAATCCTCCGAGCCGTCCGCGACCAGAATCGCGACGTCCGTGCGTTCGAGCGTGCGGAGAGCCGCCATGACGCTGAGGACCTCGAGCCGTTTGTGGATTCGACTGCGGCGGCGGACGCCGGGGGTGTCGATCAGGACATAGCGGACGCCCTGATGTTCAAAATGGATGTCCACCGCGTCGCGGGTGGTGCCGGGCTCGGCGCTTACGATTTGGCGTTCAGCGCCCAGCAAGCGGTTGGCCAGAGAACTCTTACCGGCATTGGGACGCCCCAGCAAACACAGGCGAAGCCCCGGTGGCCCCTCCGCGTCGGTAACCGGTCCGGGTTCCGG
The DNA here is from genome assembly GCA_964561025.1 of uncultured Myxococcales bacterium. Classification (GTDB taxonomy): domain Bacteria; phylum Myxococcota; class B64-G9; order B64-G9; family B64-G9; genus JAAZNF01. The sequence goes on along the minus strand of CAZLNM010000015.1, from coordinate 32,998 downwards.
CAGAAGGGCTCCCAGGCGCTCCAGCAGGCCATCGATTCCATGGTTGTGAAGCGCCGAGATGGACACTCCCCCCTCGAACCCCAAGGCGTCGAATTCCCATTGCGAAAAGGACATGCCCGGATCGGCCTGGTTGATGACGAGCAGCAACGGTTTGCCCTGCCGCCGCGCGAGCGTGGCCACCTCCCGATCGAGTGGATGCAACCCGTCTCTGGCGCTCACCACCAGTAAGAGTACGTCCGCCTCGGCGATGGCGGCGCCGATGCTTCGCATCACACCAGAACCGATCTCATCCCTGGCGCCGGGGGAAAACCCGCCGGTGTCGACCAGCATGGCGCTTCGCCCCCCAAAATCCACGTCGGCGTACAGGCAATCCCGGGTCACACCGGGTTCGTCATCGACAACCGCAACACGGCGCCCGGCCAGCCGATTGAATAATGTCGACTTGCCCACGTTGGGCCGACCGACGATCGCGAGCACCGGCTTCATTTTGGATACCCCACGCTGCGCAAGCCGCGAACGGTGCGGGACCAGTTTCTCGCCACCTTGACGCGCAGTTCGAGAAACACCCGCTGTCCCAGGACACGCTGGATGTCTTTCCGGGCGGCGCTGCCGATGCTTCGCAGCATGTTTCCTCCGCGCCCGATCACGATGCCCTTCTGGCTGTCCTTTTCAACGAAAATCAATGCCGCAAGGCGGATCAGGTTCCGCTCGGGAACTTCTTCGAACCTCTCCACCTCCACCGCGGTGCTGTAAGGGATCTCCTCCTCGGCATGCAGAATGACCTGGCGCCGGATGAGTTCCGCCGCAAGGGCACGCTGGGTCTGGTCCGTGTACATCTCCTCTGGAAAGAACCGAGGTCCCACCGGCAGATGCCGGATCAGCGCCTCCTCTAACCGTTGGGTCCCCTCTCCGGTCAAAGCTGATACAGGCAGCAACTCTGAAAAGATGCCCATCTCGTGATACCGGGCCATGAGCGGTAAAAGGTGCTCGCGGTGCTTCACCCGATCGATCTTGTTGATGGCCAGAAGGATCGGTTTGCGACCCCCCTGAACCGCTCGCCAGAGGATATCGTCCTCCGGATCTGGTTCCCCACCGCCCCGTCCCAGGGCCTCCACCAGACACAAGACGACGTCTGCTTCTTCGATGGCGGCCCGGATCTCCTTGAGCATGTACTGGTTGACGGCCCGGGGCCGGTCGTGAATTCCGGGGGTGTCCACCAGGATGAGCTGGGCACCCGTCCGATTGACGATACCGCGCACCCGTGTACGGGTGGTCTGTGGGCGTGGAGCCACGATGGAAACCGTCTCGCCGACCAGCCGGTTGACCAGGGTGGATTTTCCGACGTTTGGCCGGCCGGCCAGGCTGACGAACCCTGACCGGAATTCGTTGGGGGCAACGGCGCTCACGCTCTCTCCTTTTCTCCGTTCGTACTTTGCAGTGCGTGTCGTGCCGCGTCCTGTTCGGCTTCCTTGCGGTTACCCCCCTCCCCGCGGGCCACCTCCTGGCCACCAACCAGGGCTGCCACGACGAAGTGCCGCTGGTGATCGGGTCCGCTCTCCTCCACGACTCGGTATTGAGGCGGCGGCAGACCGCGACGTTGCAGGCTTTCCTGCCATCGGCTCTTGGGGTCGAAGTCCTGCAAATCAGAAAGCAAAGCCCGCAAGCGCTCTCCCAACGTACGCTCGACGACCTTGAGCGCGGCTCGCAGTCCGCCCTCGACGAATACCGCCCCAAGCAGCGCTTCGAAGGCGTCCGACAACAACGAATCCTTGTCACGGCCGCCGGTGTGATCTTCGCCGCGACCCAACCGCAAGTGCGCGCCCAGCCCCAGCGCACGGGCGACCGTTGCCAGTGAAGCCTGGTTGACCACCGCAGACCGCACCCGGGAGCACCGACCCTCGTCTCCGGCGGGGTCGTGAACAAACAAGGCCTGACTCACCGCCAGGCCGAGCACCGCATCGCCCACGAACTCCAGAAGCTCATTGTGGAGGGTGCCAGAGGACTCGTTGGCGAACGAGCGATGGGTGAGCGCCCGCTGCAAGAGCTCTGGAGACTTGAAGCGGTACCCCAAGCGCCGGCAAAGGGAGCCGAGATCGTTCTTTCGCTTCTGCGTCGCGACCACTTCATGCCTCCTGGACCCCGTCACATACGAGCCATCCGTCTCGCACCGTGCGTCCCGTGACTTCTACAATGCGGGCCATAGCATCGGGCGGCGCCTGGTTCAAACGGATTTTTCGGTAGCTCTCGCTCCTGCCCGTGTATTCGCCCGTGGCCGAGCGTTCCAGGACTACCCCGTGCCGTCGCCCGACTCCTTTTTGTAAAAACTCCAGCCATTTACGCCGTCCGATCTCTCGCAGCCGTGAAGAACGAGCGCGAACCTCGGTAGCGGGCACCGGGCCGGAGAGTCCTGCCGCGACCGTCCCCGGTCTCTTCGAGTAGGTGAAGACATGCAGGTAGGAAAAGGGCAATGCCTCGATCCAGCGTGCTGTCTCTGCAGCCTCGGATTCACTCTCCGCGGGAAAGCCCGTGAGGACGTCGGTTCCGATCGCGACGTCATTGAAACTTTTCGCAATGCGCTCTATCAGTCTGGCGCTGAAATCCGGGCTGTACGGCCGCCCCATTCGCGACAGAACTTCGGCACATCCGCTCTGAACCGGAACATGAAAGTGTGTGCAGATCCTCCCGGAAGAACACAGATAATCTATCAGCTCATCGGTCCACTCGCCGGGTTCGATGGAACTCAGGCGGATCCGGCCATCCCATTGTAGGCGGTCAGCCCATTGATCCACTTGGCGCAGCAACCAGGTCAGAGAACGGCCCTCGCCAAGACCGTATCGTCCCAGGTGGATCCCCACAAGAACGACCTCCAGGAACCCAGCCTTGACCAGCTCTGAAAAACGAGCCTCGATCTCTGCCGGGGGCGACGAACGCTCACGGCCTCGAACCTGCGGAACGACGCAGTAGGTGCAACTCGAGTTGCATCCATCCTGAACCTTGAGGAATGCCCGTCGCCTGCCGAGGATGAGCTGGCCATTCTTCTCCAACATGCCAATTGGGCTCGCGGCCCCATCACTCATGCCAGCATTTGCCAGAGCCTGTGCAACACGCTCTGTACTTTCGGAGTTTACGACGAATTTTACGTTGGGATACTTGGCCAGCTGCGCCCCGGTGGTTTTCACGCCGCAACCGGCCACGACGACCGGCAAGTCAGGATGGCACTTCGCCAGCGAGCCCAAAATCTTCCGGACATCACGATCGGCCTTGTGGGTCACGGTGCAGGTGTTCAGCAGAACGACATCGGCGCGCTCCGGCCGCTCCTCCACCTCGGCGAGGCCACCCAGCCAGGAGAGAATCTCCCCCGTATCTGCGAGGTTGACCTTGCAACCGAGTGAGCGGACATGTATGCGGAACCTTGGCACCGGACCAATGTAACCGAATCGAAAAAAGGTTCAACACCTTGACAGCGAGCGGGGTGGAAAATAGGCTGTCTTTCGCATGCTTCCGGATCTCCAAACGGTTCTGCTCAAAGTCGGCGTCGTGGATGCGGCGGGAATTGAACGGGCCGTCGCCGACCGCGAGGCTCGGGGCGGCAACCTCGTCGAGGCCCTGGTCCGTCTTTCGATCTGCGACGAGTCGGACCTGGCCCGGCTGCTGGCGAGAGAATTCGCATTGCCACTCGCAGAGAGCATACAGTTCGACAACCTGCCGGTGTTCGTGACTCGCTTGGTTCCGGCCGGGCTGGCCAGAACGCATCGTGTCATCCCTCTGGTCCTGGATCGCGGAGTGCTCCATGTGGCCATGTCGGACCCGACCGAGCGCAGGGTGCTGCAGGACATCGCCATGGTCACCGGGCACATCGCCTCGCCCGTCGTTGCCCCGGTGAGTTTGCTGGCCGCGGCCCTGACCCGGTACTACCCTGCTTCACCGACTCGGGACGTCTCCGCTCAAGAGGGCGAACCCTTGCGGGCACGCTCGGTGTTCTCATTTCCGCCGCCCCCCACAAAAAAACAGGACGTGCCTCCCCCGACCACGACCAAGGGAGATCTGGCAGAGCTGTTTTCGCCCCAAGCCGGCGCTGAATCCATCGTGACGCTCGAACGCCCCAAGAAGAGCCGGCCTCAGACCACAGGCGGCATTGCGGAGGCTGTCCTCCAAAGAATGGTCGAGGATGCGAAAGCGCCGGCCCAGCCGCTTTCGCCAGCCATCACGACGCCCACGCCTCCACCGCCGAGCGCCCCACCACCTTCTCCGCCACCCACTGAACAGTCCAGCCAAAAGACGGCGGCTGCTATCACGCCGATTCAGGACGCCGAACAAGCGCTGGCCTTGATCCGCGAGGCGACCTCGCGCGACGAGGTGGCGCGTCTGATCGTTCGATACGCGGCCCATTTGCTTCCACGGGTGGTTCTTCTGGCGGTAAAAAACGAGATGCTGGTGGGTTGGCTGGGGGGCGGGGCGGAGTTTGTGGACATTCAAGTCAAGGGCATCATGGTACCGCTCGGCTCACCCTCGGTTTTCAAGACCGTGCGCGACACCGGAACGGATTATTTTGGCACCATGCCGAGGACCATGGTCAACGATACCTTCCTGGCGGCCCTGGGACAGAGCCGACCGGAGCAGGTCATTCTCATTCCTATCAGCATCCGTCACCGGCCAATCGCGATTCTCTACGGTGACTGCGGCAGGCGAGGCGGTTTTTCCGCAGACCTGAGCACGCTGCACCTTTTTTCGATTCACGCCGGTGCGGCATTTGAGCGAATCCTTCTGAGCCGAAAACTCAACCGGACTGTAATCCGCTAGCATGGTTACGCTCAGCGCTTCAGTGGGGAAAGGCACATGCTTTTTTCCCACAATTTGTCAACATATCAAAAAAAAATCGGGCATTAGCCATCAAGCGATAATCGAAACATTAAAGAAATACGTATTCTCTCAAGAAATATAAAATCACTTATTTTCAATATGTTACGCCTTCAAGACGCGACTGATCCTGTAGAATATTTTTTCCTAATAAAATCAGAATCATCCCTCGGCCTCCCCTTTCTCGCCTGTGGAAAACTATAGATGTTCAGAGCTCATACGAACGGACGAGTTCTTCCAGTTTCCGCCTCGAGTTGTCTTTGGGGGAATCGATCACGTGCTCAAGAAGGGCCGTCAGGATTTTACCGACCAGCGGCCCGGGCCCGATCTGAAGCAAGCGCATGACGTCGGAGCCATCGATCGCGAGGTCGGTCACCTTCAACGCCGCGTCCTGCCGCAGTACCCTGCGGATCCTGGCCTTGAGGCGGCGCAGGTTAGAGAGGCCCTGCCGGACGAGTCTCCCCCGCCCCATCACATCGGCCTCCTGCATCCTGAAGGCGTCGCCGAGGTTCTCCCGCCCGATGCGCCGGATTAGCCGGCGGATGGCCCCATCGCTCCACGCCGGCTCGTAGTGGATCATGTGGTTTTCGATAAGCGCCTTGGCCCGGCGGCGGTCGTCGTTCGAGAATCGCAGGCGAGCGAGGACAGCGTCGGCTTCCTCCGCAGAAACCTTCTCGTGGTTGTAGAAAGTGCGCATCTTCTCTGGCCCGGCAGCGGTTTTCACCTTGCCGATGTCGTGGAGCAGGACCGCCAGGCGAAAGACCGGGTCTCCCCGGGAGTATCCGAGACAGGCGAGCGCATGCCGGTACACGTCATGCCGGTGAAAGCGGTTTTGCGAAAAACCCAGCCCCGGAAGAAGCTCCGGAAGGATCTCGGCGAGCAGCCCGGAGGAGCGAAGCAGCTCGATCCCTCGCTCTGGCTTGGGGCCGGAAAGTATCTTGAGGAGTTCTTCGCGCACGCGCTCCGGCGCGACCTTGCGAAAGACCGGCAAGCACTCCCGAATCGCTTTCAGAGTCTTTTTTTCGATGGAGAATCCGAGGACGCTCGCGAAGCGCACCGCGCGCAGCGGCCGAAGACCGTCCTCCGAGAACCGGTCCACCGGGTTCCCTACAGCTCGAACCACCCTCTTTTTGAGATCGCGCTGGCCTAAAAAAGGATCGATGAGCGTTTTTCGCGCGATGTCATACGCGATGGCGTTGATGGTGAAATCGCGTCGTCTCAGGTCCTCTTCGAGCGACTCCAAAAATACCACCCGGTCCGGGTGCCTGCCGTCGGAATACGCTCCTTCTCCCCGGAAGGTAGTCACCTCGACCGACATGCCCCGGTAGAGCACGGTGACGGTCCCGTGGGCGATGCCGGTGGGAATGACCTTCTCGAACTCGGCGCACACCTCCTCGGGTCGGGCCAGCGTGGCCACGTCCCAGTCGAGAGGTTTTCGACCGAGAAGCAGGTCGCGAACCACTCCCCCCACCACGTAGGAAGGCCTGCCAAGGCGAGAAAGCCGCGCGACGATTTCTCGCACCGCTCGGGGGATTCGAAGGTGTTTTCCGCCGCGCCTCAGTGCATGATCTCCTTTTTTTTCAAGGTGCTGCGATACTGATCCAAGAAATCGAAGTACATCACCACGATGCTGTCCTGGACCTCGCCCTCCAGTTCCTGGACGAAAGCTCGCGCGGAATCCATGTCCTTGCAGCGAAGCATACCCGCCACGGCCAACTTGAGTTTCTCCGCAAGTTCCGGGCTCGGGGCGACCCCGCTTTTCGCCCGTTCGAACGCCGCTCGGATCATCTGATTCGAAAACAGTGGATGTACGCCGGACAGACCTGCGTCCAGGATTCTTTTTAGACCTTCGTAGCCTCGGACACTTGCCAGCAGGAAGGGCTTGGGGTGCATGGTCCTCTCTGAAAAAAAACGCCCCCGACCTGATTCGAACAGGTGACCTTCCGCTTAGGAGGCGGATGCTCTATCCGTCTGAGCTACGGGGGCAGATCCTCCTTGCCGGCACAACGACCGACGCGGCCTATGTAATGCACGGGCTTTGCAGATGTCAAGGTGCCGATAACGACTCTCCAGGGGCGGGCCGAGGCTCAGGAATAGAGCAAGAGGCTTTCTGTCGGAATCGACGCGAGCTGTTTTCGGCCGGAGAGGAAGCCGAGTTCGACCACGAACAGGCAGCCGGCGACGGTGCCCTGCTGCCCCCGTACCAGCTTGGCGCAGGCCGCGGCGGTGCCGCCCGTGGCCAGGAGATCGTCCACGATGAGCACGCGCTGTCCCGGCGCGACCGCGTCCTTGTGAATCTCGAGCGTGTTCTCGCCGTACTCGAGCGAGTAAGAGACCCGGTCGGTGTGGTACGGCAGCTTGCCGGGTTTGCGCGCCGGGATGAGGCCGCAGCCAAGGCGCATGGCCAGGGCGCCGCCGAAGATGAATCCGCGGCTCTCGATGCCGAGGATGGCTTCCGCTTTCATCTTCTTGGCGCGCTCGTGTAGAAGGTCGATGGTCCTTCGAAATGCCTCGCCGTTCCCGAGGAGCGGCGTGATGTCCTTGAAGATGATGCCAGGTTTCGGAAAATCCGGGATGTCGCGAATGAATTTTTCGAGTTCCTTCATGGCGCCTCCTTGTGAAGACTTCGCTCTCAGTCTTTTTTCGGCAAGAAAAACAAAGGGTTTCGCGGGGTGCGTCCCTCTCGAATCTCGAAGTGAACGTGCGGTCCGGTGGCGCGGCCGGTCTGTCCCACCTCGGCGATTTTCTGTCCCTGGCGCACCGTATCCGACTCTCGAACCAAAAGTTCCCGGTTGTGTGCGTAGATGGTGATCATGTTCTTTTCGTGCTGGAGGATGATTAGCTTTCCATACCCGCCTTCGGCGCCCGAAAAGAGAACCGTGCCGGCGGCCGCCGCCAGCACCGGAGTTCCCTCGGGCGCGGCGATGTCGATGCCGTCGTGGCGTTTTCCCCAGCGGATCCCGAAGCGCGAGGTGACCACGCCATCCACCGGCCAGATGAACTCGCCCGGGAATTTCTGGACGGAAATATCGCCTGTCGTCTCGGGTGGGTGGATCTCGGATGGGCGCGTCGAGCGTGGGGCTGTGACATCCGGAATGAACACCCGGTCGCCGACCCTGATCGACGAAGGGTCCTCGATTCCGTTGATCTCCGCCACCTCCTGGAGATCCGCGCCGTACGCGCGGCAGATGGAGAGCAGGGTCTCTCCCTGGCGCACCTCGTGATAGACGCCCTCGACCTCCGCGTCGGGAACGGGGCCGAGCAACCGAGAGACCGGCGAGGAGCACCCAGTGGCTATGCAAGCTACCGCCCAGAGCAACGGGAGGCGCACACAGTGCTTTGCCCAGGCCGCGCTCATTCGAATTCCAGGCCGGTTCCCGTGGGCTCGGGACGCGCGAAGGGGCCTCGGTAGGTTCGATCGAGAGCGACGAGCGTCGCCGAGATACAACCGTCCGAGAGCGCGCCCCGGTCGCTGTCTGGCGGGGGGTTCTCCTGGTGCGGGCGGTGGCCGATCCAGAAGTAGTCCCGCCCGCGGGGGTCGGTTCGGGCCTCGACCGTCCCGGTGCCGAGGAAATCCCCCTGGCGGGTGAACCGCAGCCGGGTCGTGTTCTTTCCGGGGAAATTCAGATTGAGAGCGACGCGGGGCGGCAGGGGCCGGTCACGAAGCCGGCGAACAAGGGAGACGGTGGCCCGCGCCGCCCAGGCGAGCGCCTCGTCCTTTGAGCCGTAGGCAATCGACACCGCCACCGGGCAGGCCGCGCCCTGCAACGCACCCTCCAGGGCCCCCGCCACGGTGCCCGAATAATCGAGGTCCTCTCCGATGTTGAAACCGTCGTTGATGCCGGATACCACCACGTCCGGAATCCGCGGCAGGAGGCGCCGGCAGGCGAGTAGCACACAGTCGGTGGGAGTGCCATCCACGGACAAGCGCCGGCTCGCGTGCTCTGTAATGCGCAGGGGACGGTGGAGATTGACCGCCCTTCCGCACGCGCTCATCCCGGTGGCCGGGGCCACGATCCAGACCTCTCCCTCGTTCGCAAAGGCTGTCTCCAGCGCACACAGGCCCGGAGCCCCGAACCCGTCGTCGTTGGTGAGCAGGACAAGCGTCATGGGCGGCAAGGTAGCGGTTGGCCCAATCCTTGTCAAATAGGCTCTTCGACCGGCCGGCACAGAGAAAACCCGAAAGTTCTGACATGATTGATGGGAAAGCCCGGGCAATCTTTTCGAAAAACACACTTTCTGCAGCGCACCGAACGCGCCCGGTATCCTTCCCGGATGAACCAGTCGGCAAGATTATCCAGCTCGAAGGTGCGCTCCTCCTTGAAGCACTCCGCACCCAGCACGTAAAACTGCCGCAAAAAGCTATCTTTGGGGCGAACACAGCGGGGCAGGTTGTCCATGTAGGCCTGCCCGCATGATACATGGCTGAGGATCTTCCTAGGGTCACAACCGTATCTGGCGGTTTCGGAGGCGGTCGCAAAGGAGCCGAGCGAAAAGGAAGTTCCCGGCGGGAGCCGGAAGCGCCGAATCTTTTCGAAAGACGCGGCTTCCAACACGACCTCTGCCGAGAGACCCCAGTTCTGGTAGATCAACCATGTGTCATCGAATCTTGGCGTCGCCAGAACAAGCTCACGCGTGAGGCCAGCCGCCGCGTTCACCAGAGACTCAGTTGGCTGCTCCTTGATGGCCAAGACCAGCCGGTGGAGCATCCGGCCGCTTTTCATAAGCGCCGCGCAGTATTTTTCCGCCGCCGCCACGTCGGAGGCATCCAGGCAGATGTGCCGGCTCCAACCCGGCAGGTGGTGCGGCTTTCGGGGATCGCAGACAAGCTGCGTCCACGATGTCGGCTTGAGGCTGCGACGCAAGCCCTCTACCCAGTCGCAGAACGGCTCGATGAAGCACTGCCGGCAGCGGGCCGGTTGCCGGCAACGCAACCGCTCTCCACGGTTGATCCAGGCCTCGAGCTCTGCCCGCCGGCCGTTCACCTCGTCGTGGATCTTGTGCGGATCCTGGATGAGATCCTCCGCGCCTTCCAGCAACCAGGGCGGGAGGCGGTTGGTCCAGACGGTGAGTTTTTTCCGGCGCGCATAGCGGATGGCTCGCCTGATCCACGGGACCGCAAACGCAGGCTCGAGGAAGAGAAGGTTGCGGTTCTTCCATGCCCGACCAAACGGCACCAGCCACAGGAGGTCGAATTCACGGATTCCGACGCTAACAAAAAACGACAGGATATCGACAAGATGCCGGATGTTCTTGGAATTTATCACCACGTCGACGTTGACGACACACCCCGCCTCCATGAGGTTTCTCATGCCACGCAGGCTCTGCTCGAAGCCACCGTCCACTCGGACCAATTCGTCGTGAAGGGCCGAGTTGTGACCGTGCATGGAGAAAGTGGCCTCGTCGAGCCCCGCGGCGCGCGCGCGCGAGGCAAAGTCGGGGTAGGAAAATCTGCGGCCGTTGGTCACGACCTGGATCCACGAAAACCCCTCGTCTCGACCCAACTGGACGAAGTCGATGAATTTCGGATGAAGTGTGGGTTCGCCTCCCGACAGGATAAGACGCCTGGCGCCGTTTTTCCGGCCCTGCCGGATCTCGCTTTCGACCTCGGAGAACGAACGGACGGTCCCGTCCTGGACCTCGGAGTCGTGGCAAAACATACAGCGATTGTTGCAGCAGCGGGTCAGACGGACCCAGCTGCGTTGCTCGAGGCTGGCGCTCTCGCGCTCTATGTGTTGAGTCCGCCTCATGAATCGACCCGAATGAAAACTAGCAGATGAGCTGCATGGATGCCACGATCTTTTCTACGCTTCCGCTTGTCCGCAACGAATCCTGGTGTTACTCTCCGCCCAACCAAGGAGGGAGCCATGACGAAAAACCATCCCCTCGAGAAGGTCTTTTCTGTGATCGAGAACCTGCGAGAAGAAATGATTGATTTCCAGACTCGCGTCACCGCCATCCAGGCGCTGGCTCCGGAGAACGGCGGCAAGGGCGAGCTCGCCAGGGCGAGGTTCATCGAACAGTGGTTGAAGGCGAACGACTTTCCCGGGGTCGAGTACATAAATGCCCCGGATCCCAGGGCCGAAGAGGGTATCCGGCCCAACTTGGTGCTGCGTATCAAAGGCACTTCACATTCGGAGACCGTATGGGTCATGGCGCACCTGGACACGGTGCCCCCCGGAGATCTGAAGCTATGGGAGAGCGATCCATATAAAGTCATTGTAAAAGATGGGAAAATCTACGGGCGAGGAGTGGAGGACAACCAGCAGGGAATCCTGTGCCCGCTCTTTGCGCTTCGTGCGCTGCAAAAGTGTGGACTTAGGCCCTCGAACGACGTTGGAATCATCCTGGTTGCCGATGAGGAGACCGGTAGTGGTTATGGCATCGACCATGTTCTTTCGGTTCGCCCTGATCTTTTCAGAAATGACGACCTGGTGATCGTCCCCGATGCCGGCAACCCCGATGGAAGCATGATCGAGGTCGCCGAAAAGTCGATCCTCTGGTGCCGGTTCACGGTCAAGGGAAAGCAGGTCCATGCGTCCACTCCGCACCAGGGGATCAACGCTCACCGCGCGGCGGCGAGGCTCGCGGTACTGCTCGATGAGACGCTGCACAAGACGTTCTCGGCCAAAGATGACATGTTCGACCCGCCAGAATCGACGTTCGAACCCACCAAGCACGATGCCAACGTCCAGAATGTAAATACCATCCCAGGAGAAGAGGTTTTTTACTTCGATTGCCGGATCCTGCCCCGATACGATCTCGCCGAGGTCGAAAAAGTCATTCGTGCTGCCGTCGGCAAAATCGAGTCGGAACTTAAAGTAAAAGTTGAGCTTTCGAAGCCCAACGCCGCTCAGGCGGCACCGCCAACCTCGGCGGATTCTCAAGTCGTGAAGGTCCTGGCCAAGGCCATCAAGGACGTGAAGGGTCTTGACGCCAAAGTGGTTGGAATCGGCGGTGGTACAGTCGCGGCCCTTTTCAGACGCAAGGGAATTGCTGCGGCCGTCTGGTCCACACTCGATGACATGGCGCACGCCCCGAACGAATACTGTCTTATCGAGAATCTGGTCTCTGACGCAAAGGTGTTCGCCTCTGTCTTTGCAAGACAATAAGTCTCGAAATAATCAAAAGGTACGATCAACAGGCGCTTACGAAGTCTTCGATGATGCGCCTGTATCCTTCGGGGATGATGGTGAACCAAACCCCTACTCCATCGCTTCCCCACCTGCTGGCGTCGCGGACAACAGCTCCCCGTGCCCAGATGACCTCGGATGAGTTTGGAAGCTCGAATTCGAGGCTGACCATGGAGCCCTCGGGCAAATCGGGTTCGATGAGTTTGGTCAGATAGATACCTGTCGGTGAGATGTCGGCCGAGCGGACCATGTAGGGCTCGTCGCCGACATACTTGTTGAGATAGATATCCAGGTTTCTTCGGGTCTCAACTCTCTTTTCCAGGGAAAGGTCCATCGTAACCCTCCTTGGGTTCGGGAGCACACCGTGCGCTCTCATGTATACTAATATCCTACATGAGATTACACGTCAAGTTTTCTTCAGAATGCAACTGAACCCTGCGTCTATTTGATCTCGGTCTTTCCCCGATATTCCTTCGCGAATTTCTTGGCGTCGTTTTCGGTGCCGACGATGTCGCCGTAGTGCATGGGGATGACTATCGGGTTTCCGAGGTCGGCGGCAGCCAGAATCGCCTCCGAGGCGGTCATCACGTATGTGCCCGAGACCGGAAGCAGCGCGATGTCGCAGCGGATGGACTTCATCTCTGGAATTCGATCCGTGTCTCCTGCGAAATAGATTCTCTTTCCCGAGACGGCGAACACATACCCGACGTGCCCCGCGCTCTTGGGGTGGAAGTTCTTGTTCGTGTTGTAGGCCGGGACGACCTCGATCTTGATGCCCTTGGCATCGAACATGTCCCCCACCCCGACTTCACGGACCGAGCCAGGAAGCTTGGAAAGCTGCTTTCCGCAAGCGGCCGGCGCCACGTAGATCGTGTCCTTTTTCGCAATCTTTTGAAGGTCTTCGGGTGAGCAATGATCGAAATGGTCGTGCGAGATGAGGACGAGGTCGGCCTTGGGAAGTTTGTCTGGCAAATGAAAAGGATCCGTGTAGATGGTGACGGGGCCGTCGATGCGGAAGCAATCGTGGTTGATGCGGTGGATCTTGTCGAGCATGGATCTCCCTTTTTGGTTGGCACTTCCCTTGCCGATTGAGAGCACAGGTCAGTTCGGGACGCAAGCGCGGAGCAGGCCGTTCGTGCCGACCCTGAAGAAGAAGTCGCAGTGGTACCCCGAGGGGCAGTCGGTGTCGAGGTTGCAGAAGTTGCCGCACTTCGTGCCCGTGCCGTCGAAGTTGAAGCACAGACCGGACCGGCAGTTTTGCTGATAGATACTACCGGACGGGTTGGGGGTACATGCGGTGCCGAAGAGCCAGGTGCCGCGGGTAGTCCAGTAGTTCCAGCAGGCCTTGAACGTCGAGTCGTCGCTGCGCCCAGAGTAGTCCGAACCCGGCCACCAGTCGCACATGTAAGGAGAGGTGCAGTCTAGCTCGGTCGAGCAGAGGTTTACACAACGGAGGCTGTACGGATTGCAGAACCCGTCGCGGCACTGCGAGTGGCTGGTGCACGAGGCGCCGGTGCTCCCCGTCCCCGTCTCCGGCCGGCACAGGCCGTGGACCATGCTGCCATTGGGGCTGGTGATGTCGTAGAGCACGCAACGATAGTTGTCCGTGGTCGAGTCTTGCATGCAGTCCGCGTCCTTGGCGCACACGTCCCAGCAGCGCAGTACCCCTCCCCCGATGTCCCGGCACCAGCCGCTGCGGCAGTCGCTATCGACCGAGCAGGCCCTGCCGGTGAGGATGGTTCCACTCGCGGCCCAGCAGAACCCCGCGGAATCAGTGTTGGAGTAGGCCGTGCAACCGTACCCGGACGGGCATTCGTGGACGCCGTCGGTATCGTAGGGCAGGTCGTAGGAGTTGTTGCACCAGTGGGTGCAGCGGTTGGTGTTGTCCACGCCGTTGTGTTGGCAGTAGAGGGGTGAGGCGCACTGTTCGTCCCCCGGGTTGACGGGGATGTCGCAGAGCTGGCCGAGCCCGCACAGGCCGCCCGCGGCGGTGCGGTCAATGAGACCGTCGCAGTTGTCGTCGATGCGGTTGCACACCTCGACGGCGTTGGGGTTGACCGCGGGATTGAAGTCGTTGCAGTCGCCGTTGCAGGGGCGGAAGCCGTCATTGTCCTGATCCCGTTCGTCCACCGGCAGGATCCCGTCGCAGTTGTCGTCGAGGCCGTTGCAAGGGACCTCGGGGCGGCCGGGGTTGACCGCCGGGTTCGTGTCCAGACAGTCGCCGGCGCAGATGCGGTAGCCGTCGTTGTCGGCGTCGGCCTCGTTTGCCGGGACCACGTTGTCGCAGTTGTCGTCGAGGCCGTTGCAGCGCTCCGTGGCTCCCGGGTTCATGGCCGGGTCGTTGTCGTTGCAATCGTTGGCGCAGATACGGTAGCCGTCGTTGTCGGAGTCGGCCTCGTTGGCCGGGACCACGTTGTCGCAGTTGTCGTCGAGGCCGTTACAGCGCTCCGTCGCCCCGGGGTAGATCAGCGGATCGTTGTCGTTGCAATCGTTGGCGCACACCCGCCAACTGTCGTGGTCGGCGTCTGCTTCGTTGGCGGGGACGATGTTGTCGCAGTTGTCGTCGAGGCCGTTGCAGCGTTCATTGGCGCCAGGTTTTCTCAATGGATCGGTGTCGTCGCAGTCTCCGGCGCAGATGCGGAAGCCGTCAGAGTCATTGTCTGCCTCGTTGGCGGGGACCACGAGGTCACAGTCGTCATCCAGGCCGTTGCAGCGCTCTATCGCGCCGGGGAAGATCTGGGGGTCGTTGTCCCGACAATCGCCGTTGCAGAGCCGGTACCCGTCATTGTCGTTGTCGGCCTCGTTGGCCGGAATGTTGTTGTCGCAGTTGTCATCCAGCCCATTGCAGCGTTCGGGCGCACCGGGGTGAATGTTGGGATCGGTGTCGTCGCAATCGCCGTTGCAGATCATGTACCCATCGTTGTCGCCATCCACCTCGCCCGGCAAGTACTGGTTATCGCAGTTGTTATCCTTGCCATCGCACACCTCGGGATGGCCCGGGAAGATGTCTGGATCGTAATCGTTGCAGTCGCCACCGCAAGAGCTCGCGCCGTCGTGGTCCAGGTCCGGGCCCTCGGGGGTATTGGCGTTGCAGTCGTCGTCCCGGCCGTTGCAGGGGATCTCGGTGGCCCCGGGATTCACCGCCGCGTTGTTGTCGTCGCAGTCTCCACTGCAAATCGTGTAGGAATCTCCGTCGCCGTCCGGTGGATCGTCCGGCGTCTGATCGTTGCAGTCGTCGTTCCATCCGTTGCAGGTGATCTCTTGGCGCGAAGGGTTGATGGCCGGGTTCTGGTCGTTGCAGTCGCGCCCGCAACCCACGGTGAAGCCGTCGTTGTCCTGATCGCGCCCATCCGGGTCGTCGGGAGTCGCCGGCCGGCAATCGTCATCGATGCCGTTGCACTGGATCTCAGCGGCCCCAGGGTTCACGTCTCGGTTGAGATCGTCGCAGTCGCCGCCACAGCCGCGGGTATAGCTGTCGCCGTCGGCATCGGTCGGATCGGGATCGTCCCGGGTGTCGGTCCGGCAGTCGTTGTCCTTGCCGTCGCATGAGAACTCGGTGTTCCCCGGGAACCTCTCCGGATCCCGGTCGTCGCAGTCCCCGGCGCAGAGCGTCACCCCATCTCCATCCTGGTCCGGATTGTCGCTGGTCCGCGGATCGCAGTCGTCATCGAACTGGTTGCACGGCACCTCGATGGCGTTCGGGTGGACGTTGGGGTTGTTATCGTCACAGTCGCCCCCGCAGGATGAATAGCCGTCGCCATCCAGATCCGGCCCGTCCGGGGTGCTCCGGTCGCAATCGTCGTCCTTGCCATTGCAGGTTACCTCCGATGCGCCGGGATGGACATCGGGGTCGGTGTCGTCGCAATCTCCCTGGCACGGCGACACACCGTCCCCGTCCCGGTCCAACTCGTCCGCCGGCGTTTCGCCATCACAGTCGTTGTCCTTGCCGTCGCACTTCTCATCCTCGGGGTACACCGCACCCTCGCACACCCCGCTCCAACGGCCGTCGACGCAGCGCTCGATGCCGATCTCGCACTCTCCGACCTTGGTCAGGCCGCAGTCGCGCACCTGCTCCGCGGCGCACTCCGTATCTCCACCAGCGTCCTGGCCGCCGTCCGTACCCGCGTCTCCGCCGTCGGCCGGTTCCTCGCCCCCGTCGGGGTTGGCCACGCACTTTCCGGCGAGGACGTCGCAGTGCTTGCCCGCCGGGCAGTCCGCATCGCTCTTGCACTCCGGACCGGCGTCTGGCTGCTGGGAACAAATGCCGTCGTCGCAGAACATGCCTACCGGACAATCCTTGTCAGTCGTACAGAGATGAACTCCATTGTCCGTCCCCGAAGTCGTCGAACCTCCGCAGGCGGCCAACGTGGCGGCAAACAAGACTCCAACGACTGAATAGAGATTTCTCATGAGACAGCACCTCTGGGCCTCAGACCCTCTCTTGAAAACCCTGCTCGCAGTCTATCACAACCAGCCGGTATTATGAAGCTTTCCTGCTTGTAGCACCGTGGCCCGACCGTCAAGGAGGCGCGATGCCGTTGAGAAGATTCGCGAGCCCCGGGGTAATCGCGGCGGGGTCATCGATCCGCACCAGCAGGGAAAAACGTTCGAGCGCCACCCACTGCCGGGCGTCTTCGAGAGTAATCCGGCCGTCCACCTCGAGGGTCACATCGACGTGGCGAAGGTCCTTCAAGACCCCAAGCAGGCCATCGGGAATACGGTTGCGCACACACTTGACCTGGATGGCCAAGGGCGCAACCGCGGCCAGATCCAACAGCGCCTCGGACGTGGCATCGGCCGGCAAGTACACGTATTTTCGCCGGGTCTTGTCCGCGATCAGATGGGCGCGCGTTTCGCGATTGAGCGCACCGCCGGCCCCCGGAACGATACCCAGCTCCGAGAAATTCAGCTTCGCCGCTTGTTGCAACGCGTCCGACCCGCAGCCGTCATGCAACACGATACGCTTTTTCACCGGACCGAGCGCGTACAGGCGGTTGAGATCGGTAAGATCCGCGCTTTTTCCTGGAAGCTCCATGACGACTTCCAACCGCTCGAGCTTGCGCAGGCGTTCAATGGCTCTTTCTGTGGGCATCTGAGGGAGCACGATCCGCTTCTGAATGGCTCCAAACCTATCCATCAGCACGCTGTGCCACAGGGCGGGCAAGGTATCGCCGGAGTGCAGTCTCACCTCGATGGTGAGATCGCGCACATCGATGAACCGAAGCACCTGCTGTGGATCGATCTCGTCGGAGAAAGACAGGACCTTCTCCACCTTGGACAAGACCGGAAGGTCGAAGTCGGCAAAGGAGATTTTCGGCAGGAGAGAAGCGGCCAGGAACCCGGCCGAGATGGCCATCCAACGAACACTGGGCATGGGCGCACTCCTAAAAATCGCTACGGCACGACCGCGCTGTAGAGCTTGTTCTGCCCGTGCCATTCCATCAGGTTCGCGTAGGGCCTTCCATCCCGATACTCGATGAGCACGTACAGCAAGCGGCGATCATGACCGAGGGTCGGGATGTCCAAAGAGGTGATGTCGTTCCAGGTGCCGGGATTCAGATACACCCGTTCGTTGCCGAAGTTCCGCACGAAGGGGATGTGACTGTGCCCGAGCACCACGATGCGCGCGCCCGTCTGGCGCATGATGTCTTCCGCCCCCTCGATCAGCGTCGGAGAACGGGCCAGCTCCAACCAGGCGGAGAGGCCCTTGAGGGCGCCCTTGCGCTTGAGCGGCAAGCGCGAGAAGCAGGTCTTCAGGATGAACCAGAAATACCGGACCGCCGTCGCCACACCGAACCAGAAGTCGTTGTAGATGCACCAACGCATGAACTTGCCGAACGGCTTGACCTTGTCCACGAAGGGTCGGCTCCGTTTGATCCGGTACAGAAAATCCTTCACGAAGTAGGTGCCCCACGGGAGGTTGAGCACGGGCTCGGGGTATCCTCGGGTCAAAAAGTAGCGGTCCTTCTCGAATCGGTGGATGGGCTCGATCTGGTGGCCGTGCTCCACATGAACGCCGTCGAACACGTAGGCTTCTTCGATGAACCGCACCTCGCCCCCCACCACCCTGCTGATGGCCTCGCGAACGGCCGGCCATAGCAGGCCGGGTTCGTGGTTGCCCATGATGAAGACCAGGCGCCGGTTGGGCTCGGCGTTGAATCTGCGCAGCGTGGCGAACAGCGCCTGATGGCCCGCCATGATGGCCTCGATCTTCTGCAGGGCGGCTCGCTCCGTCACCACGCCGAGATCCTGCTCCTCCGGCATGAGCTGGATCATGTTGAAGAAGTCACCGTTCAGGATGAGCTCGACGTCTGATTCCTCGTCCGGCGCTCCGTAGTGCTCGACGAGTTCGATGAACTTCTCGTCGTAGGCGAAGTCCTCGAGCGCGTTGACGGTGCCGTCGGGCAGGAACCTTCCGTTACCCAGGTGGACGTCGGAAACCACTACGCGGATCTTCTTCATTGGGCGTCATCCGGACCCGGCGCGCTCGGTGATGCGCCCTCGACGAAGAGCCGGCTGCGCTGGTAGCTCAGCAGCGCGCGATGCCCGAGGACTTTTCCCACGGCCGTGACAGGGACGGCCAGGAGCACGCCCAGGAACCCGAACACCTCGCCGAAGGCCAGGACCGCGATGATCACCGCCACCGGCGCTAGACCCAGGCGTTTTCCAAGGATGCGGGGGGTCAAGAGGAGGCCGTCCAGGGTCGCCACCAGCGCGAAGGTCCCGCCGGCCAGGGCGAACTTTATTCCCGAAGCTCCCTCGAGCAAGAGGAACAGAAACGACAGCACCACGCCGGAGATGGTCCCCAGGTAGGGAACCATGTTCAGCAAGCCCGTCAAGATGCCGATGGTGATGGCCGCGGGGACCCCGAGCAGGGACAGCACCGTCGAGTAGATGACGGCCAGGATGGCGCACACCGTCAGTTGTCCGCGAAGGAAGCCGGCGAGCACCTGGTCGATCTCGCTCATCACCTCCGTCGCCCCGGGGCGATTACGGGGAGGAATGAGCCGGCCAAACCAGGCGATCATGTTGGGGTAGCTCTTGAGGAATGTGAAAGTAAAGAGCGGCAACAACACCAGGTACAGGAGCGATGAGAGCAAGGTGATGGTGCTCGAGAAGATCCCCTTGAGGACCGTCGTGAGCGGGCCCGCGAGCTCCGGAACTCGCCCGCCCAGCTCCCGCTTGGCCGCATCCAGCGCCTCGGGTACGGTGTTGGGGAGAGACAGGCCGAACGTCCGCTCCAACCACGGAATGACGGTGCGCTCCAAATAGTCCAGGTAGCTCGGCATTTTTCGAGCCAGGGTGGCGATCTCCTGATGGAGGGTGGGCAGGATGAGCGCGATCAGACCGGCGGCGATGATCAGGAGCAGCACCAGACAAAGCGTCGCTGCGAATGTCCGGCTGAGCCCCTTCTTCGAGAGCAACTCCATCAGCGGTTTGGCAACGTATGCGAGGAGGAACGAGAGCAGGATGGGAGCCAGGATCCCCCGGAGCAGAAAGATCAGGACCACCAATCCCGCCAGGACGGAGAGCCAGATCCAACGCGTCTTGCGATTCGGCGTGAGGTTCTCCGCGGTGGGGGCCTGGTTCATGACGGATGGGGCGGGTTACTGCACCTCGGGGACCAGGGCGTCTCGGGACTGGTTCCACGCCACCCATTCATCGGCCGAATCCTCCGCGGCTGCAAAGGCGGTCGGCTCGGACATCGTGCCATCCGCGGACACGCGGATCTCCTGCATGGCCTTGGCCACCAGCTCTTCCCATTGCTTCTTGGTCACCTCTTGCGGGCCCGCCACCTCCACGCGGCCGGGACCACCCGGCTTGACGCCCTGGCGCGGAATCTGGGGCGCCTGGCCGCTCGTGGGCGTGGCCTTGCCCGGTTTGGCGAACAAGGGGGCGTTCGACACGGCCACGGCGCCGGAATACACCCGGACCACGGTGCTCTGATCGGTCTTGGCGTCGATGCGGAAGGCCGTGCCGCGCACGCCGGCGACCGCGTTGCCGGTCTTGATCTCGAAGACAGAGCTGTCCGATTTCGCTTTCGCCGCCAGCGCATAGGTCTGGCCGCGTTGCAGCTGTGCCGTGAACTTCCGATCCGCGCCGCCGAACACCGCCTGGTCCAGCACGAGGTTCGAACGGCTTCCGAGACGAACCACGCTGTTGTCAGCCAGCATGATCTCTACCCGGTTCTTCTTTCCCTTGGTCCCGGTGCGGATCTCATCGCCAGGCTTGAGTTCCCGGCCGACCTTGGCCGGGGTCCAGACCCCCTTCGCCGGGCGGACCTCGACCACGCCCTCGACGTAGTTCACCCGGCCCACGACCGGATCGGCGGCGCCGGACAATGACATCGAACCCAGCAGCACCGCCAAAAATGCCCAGAAACTCCAGCGTGGGGCACGAACGGTTGCACGAATCGCCATGGGGCACCTCCCTGGCGGGATTGACCCGCTAGTCGCCGGCCGCGTCGGCCGCGGCCCGGAGCCGAACAGAAATACTTGCCGTGATCCCGGAACCTTCCACCACCGCCTGATGTGGGATGTAGCCTTTCGCCAAGACCGCCAGCGTGTGTCTGCCTCCGCCAGTGCGCACCAACGCCTCCGGACGGGAGAGCGAAGCGCACGTCCCCTGGAGAACGCCATCCAGGAACACCTCCGCCTCCGCCGGAGCGCATCCGATGCGAAGCGCCAGAGAGTCCTTGTCGGCTATTGAATAGTGCTTTGGCGTGGCGCCGGCGCAGGCCGCGGTCACGATCACAGCCAGGCAGATGGGAAAACCGGTCTTCACGGGAGGAGTTTCACCTTGAGCGCGTTGTTGGCGGTCTCCTCCACCTCGACCTTGAGGCCGCCGCCGAAGTCCTTGGCCTCGATCTCGGTGGCCAGCGAGTGGCCGTCGCCCGCCATGGTGATGTCGAGGACCGCCGTGCCACCCTTCATGGACTGGCGGGCGACCGCCTTGACGCCGCGGACCTGGTGTTGCAGCACGTCGATGAACTTGTTCAGGTTCTTGTTGTTGGCTCCGCTCACGGTCACGCGGATGGAGTTCGACCCGCCGGTCTCCTCCACCCACTTCTTCGCGATGCGATCGATGAGCTCCTCGGCGACTTTCTTGGAGGCCACCTTGAGGGCGGCGGAGCCGGCGGCCTGGGCGGTCATGTGGTAGGAGTTGGCCGCGCGCGAGGAGGAGGCGATCACCTCGCCGTTCTCGCAGTTGATGACACGGACGGCCACCTCGGCGCGGGCCGAACGCTGGCGCGCGCCCTCCGCCGTCTGCCCGAGGTCGCTGGCCATGGCCTTGCCGACGATGATGAGCTGGGCATCGGTGGTCTTGGAAATCTGCCGGGCCTGCTTGTCGGAGAGCATGGCGACCGGCATGGTGACCTTCTTTTTACCGGAGAGGACCTCGGGGTCCACGAAGGTGAATCCCTTCTCGCGCATCTGTTCGATGATGGTGTGCTCGGCGACGCGCATGTCGATGGCCGGGATGCCCGTCACGCTCCACCAATACTGGGGGCGCTCGACGCCGATGTTCTGCTCGGCGATCATGACGATGATCTTGGGCATGTTCTTCCGGCGCATGAGGTTTTTCAGGCCTTCCAGATCGCTGGACACCTGCCCGGTCATCACCTCGGCGCTGATCTCCACCACGTACACGTTGTCCTCGGTGCGCTCGCTGACGATCTTGTACTTGCGAATGTATCCGCTGGACTGGGCCAGAATCCGATCCGAGATGAGCTGGTAATTCTCGGTGACGGTTTCGGAGGAGATCAGCGTCCCCACCGCCGACTCCACCGCCTTGCGTTGCGCGTCCTCGAGGGCCTTGTCGCGGGCCATGGCCTTGTCGTTGTCCAGGATGGCCGCTTCTCCCCTCGCCTCCACGGTCTGCGCCTCTTCGGCCCAGGCCGCGCCAGCGGTGAAGAACGCCGCAACGAACCACAATCCGATGATAATCTTGGGCATCTTCATGGTCTCCCTCGCTTGGTCGGCTGGTTAGTCCACCACGAACACGACTCGGGCCTCGGTCAGGAACTTGAGGTTGGCCTGCGGGTCTCGCAGCTTCTCCGCGTCCGCGTTGGAGATGACGACGTCGGTGCGTCCGCCCTCGGCCAGCTTCAGGGCCTTGAGCACCAGCGGAGAGCCGGAGACGCGCTTGGAGTCGGAGGCCGCTTGCAGATCTCGAAAATATCCGGCGACACCGCTGCTCTCCAGCGTAGCCTTGTCCAACATGTCCGCGCCGTAGATCACCTTGCCCGCCTCGTCCAAAATTCTCGGCGACAGCGCGGGGATGAGCTTGAGGCCGCGGGCATCGATCACCAGGCCGGTGTTCTTCGAACTGCCGCTGGCGGGCACGTCGGCGGCCTTGCTGCCAGGGTTGACCAGCGTGGATGCCAGGGGACCATCCAGCGACATCTGCACCACCACGTCCACCCCGCCGTCGGAATAGTATTTGGTGTTGATGACCTTGAAGTTGCGCGCCACGCCCTCGACGCGAGCGCGCATCTTCTCGTTGGTCACCAGCTCCTTCTCGACCGTGACCTCGGAGTTGATCTGGACGCCCTTGAGGGTCTCGAGGATATTTCGCAGGGCATCCATTTTTGCCACTCGCTCGGCTCCCAGCCGAGCCACCGCTACGTTCTGGCGTGCCCGAGGGTCATTGAGATCCGGTGCGCCGCTACCGGTCGCGGTGATGGTGCGGCCGGTCCAGTTGACCTGACCGTGGTCGACCTTGAGGTCGCCGGACGTCACCTCGCCGGCATTCTGCGCCCAAGCCGCCCCCGCGATGAGGGTGACGGCCAGAAGACCGAAAAGGAAAGTTCGGAATCTCTTGTTCATCGGATCCTCCTGGTCACTTTCCAGAAAAGTTTCGCCCTTTTATCATGCGCCCCGGCGCTAGTCAAGAACGCCGGGGCACCGATTCTTCTTGTTTTTCGGACGGATTTGGCTTTTCGATATTCAGCGTTCGACCCAGTAATTAGGCGCCTCTTGGGTAATGATCACGTTGTGGACATGGCTCTCCAGGAGGCCGGCCTGGGTGATGCGGACAAACTGCGCCCGGCTGCGAAGTTCGTCGATGGTTCGACAGCCGCAGTAGCCCATTCCCGAGCGCAATCCCCCGACGAGTTGGAAAAGAACATTCGACAGGTTGCCGCGGAACGGCACCCGGCCCTCGATCCCCTCCGGGACCAACTTCTCCTCCGCGACGTCGCTCTGAAAGTACCGGTCCTTGCTCCCTGCCTTCATCGCGGCGAGCGAACCCATGCCCCGGTACACCTTGTACGAGCGTCCCTGGTAAAGCACGACCTCTCCAGGGCTCTGCTCTGTGCCGGCGAACAACGATCCGACCATCACGGAGTTCGCGCCCGCCGCGATGGCCTTGGTGATGTCTCCCGAGTACTTGAGGCCGCCGTCGCCAACGATGGGCACGTCCGCTTCCCGGGCGGCTTCGGCGCAGTCCATGATGGCCGTGATCTGGGGAACCCCCACGCCGGCGACCACGCGGGTGGTGCAGATCGAGCCGGGACCGATGCCGACCTTGACTGAATCGGCGCCGGCCTCGATGAGCGCTCGTGTTCCGTCCGCCGTCGCGACGTTCCCTCCCATGATCTCGCTGTCCGGAAAGCGCCGCTTGAGTTCGCGTACGGTGTCCAGGACCCCTTGGGAGTGTCCATGGGCGGTGTCGACGACGAGCAGATCGCAACCGGCCGCGATGAGCGCCTCGGCCCGCTCGATGCCCGGTTTGCCCACTCCGACGGCGGCCCCGACCAGCAGGCTTCCCCGCGAATCTTTGGAGGCGATCGGGAAGCGCTCGGACTTCTGGATGTCCTTCATGGTGATGAGGCCTGTCAGGCCAAAGGCCTTATCCACCACTGGAAGTTTCTCTATTTTATTCTTCTGCATCAAGGCCTTGGCGGCCTCATGGGAGACGCCTTCTTTGGCGGTGACGAGGCGTGCCGACATCACCGCACTGACTTTCTTTTTGGTATCGACCTCGAACCGGAGATCCCGAGAGGTGATGATGCCGACGAGTTTCTTCCCCTTGACCACGGGAATGCCGGAGATGGAATGGCGCCGCATCAGATCCAGCGCCTCCCGCAAGGGACGGTCCGGTCCGATGGTGATGGGATCCCGGACGATGCCGGCCTCGAACTTCTTGACCTTGGCCACCTCCGCCGCCTGGCGTTCTACTGAAAGGTTTTTATGGATGATGCCGATGCCGCCCTCCTGGGCCATGGTGATGGCCGTGTCGGACTCGGTGACGGTGTCCATCGCCGCTGAGACCAGGGGAATCCGTAGTCTGATCCGTCTGGTGAGGCGCGTCGAGAGGTCGACCTCGGTCGGCAGGACGTCGGAGTAGCAGGGAAGCAGCAAGACATCGTCGAAGGTCAGGCCTTCGCGGATGGCAGGGCGGGTCATGGTTCACCCCTTGGCGAAAAAGAACTGGCCGACCGTACTAAAGCCCACGATCTGCGTCAAGCCGGAAATGCCGAAACTCGTGTTCCTTACGAAGGGTTTACCCTTGACAGGCTCCCCCGGCCACTTATGTTGCTAATAACAGGAGATGAATAATCCTGTTCTATCCCGGACCGAGCTCTTTTCCATCCTCATCCCCGCCCCCCCTCTCTCGCCGATGGTTCACGCTCGGCGGCGAGAGAGGGGTTCCTTCCTCTGCGATCAGTAACGCCTTCGACATGCCTCCTGGCCCCGTGCGGCCAGTATGCCAAGTCGCCGCCTGCGCGTACCGCTCCTAGCACTTACCAACGGCTCTTTCAGCAACGATCGCTGCCCCCCCTCCCTCGATGCGTCACTCGTTCGTGAATGGAATCCTTCTAAGAATCAAATACTAGCGTCGGGAGCCGGTGAAGCGATAGATGTAGTAGAGCAGCGTCAGGATCGAGGTGATCAGCGCGGCGACATAAGTCATGGCCGCGGCGTTGAGCACCTTGGCGACCGCCTGGCCTTCTTCTCGTCCTACAATCCCGGTGGCTACCAGTTGCTCCTTGGCGCGGCTCGAGGCGTTGAACTCCACGGGCAAGGTCACCAGCTGGAACAGCACCACCAGCCCGAACAAGGCGATGCCTGCCCAGATGAGGCCCGTCTGCTGGACGAGAAAGCCAATCACGATGACGATGTAGGAGCCATAGGTCCCGATGTTGGCGGGCAGCACCATGGACTGGCGCAACGCCATGGCGCCGTACTTCTTCTGGTGCTGAATGGCGTGACCCACCTCGTGAGCGGCCACGCCGACCGCGGACACGCTGCGGCCGTGGTAGACCTCCGGTGAGAGCCGGACCACCTTTTCCCCGGGGTGGTAGTGATCGGACAGGAAGCCCTGGTGCAGCTCGACCCGCACGTCGCGGATGCCGCTGCGTTCGAGGAGTTCGGCCGCCACCTCGGCGCCGCTCTTTCGTGAAGCGATACCCACCTGGGAGAATTTGGCGAAGGTGGACTTCACCCGCCAGGTCGCCCACAGGGCGAGCAGCAGCCCGGGTCCGACAAACACGATATACATGGGATCGAAGATCATGGTGTCCTCCCTTTCTCAGACCCAATCAGTAAGTCGGGAAGAAAGCTCGGTCAAGGGCACGGCGGGAGTGCCGGCGAGGCGCTAGAACTTCCAGGTGAGCGCGGCGGCCAGGGGGCCGATGCTCACGGAGGGCACCAGCGAGGCGCTGCCGCCCGGGCCCTCGTCCATGAGACCGCGGTTGTGGATCCTGGCGGCGTCGGTGATCTTTCCTTGCGCCACGAACTCGAAGACGATCCCGGAGGCGAGCAGCGCGCCGCCGCTGATGAAGCCGATCACCCCGGCGCTATTCCCGAGGGCCTCCGACATGTCCTTCTCGAACAGGTAATAGACCCCGCCGAACAAGAAGGCCGCCAGCGAGAGCCCGGTGAAGACATAGGCGGTCGTGTGCCAGGTCTTGTAGCTTTCAAACTTCTCGAACGCGGCGGGATTTTCCTTGAGGATGCGCTCCAGCTCGTGGCCCTCCTCCCAGATGCTGTAGGTCTTCTCGTCCATGGTGTATTTCTCGCTGGCGAAGAAGAGGAACCCATGGTGGATCTTGATCTCCTGAGCCGAGGCGGCGGGGACCACGAGGGCGAGGCTCACAAGACACATGACGAGCTTTCTCAAGAGCGACCTCCTGTTTCAGTCTTGTAGACCGGCGAGAATGGTCGGCTTCAGGTACTCGCGGCAACCCTGGAGCCGTTTGCCAAAGAGCCCGGCAACGTTGATCATGAGCTTCAGACAGGCCTGCGGCTTGGTGCGCTGGAGTTTCAGAAACTCCCGCCGGGTGATCTCGACCAGCTCGCAGTCGGTGGCCGCGATGGCCGAGACCATGCGGTGCCCGCCGATGAGCAGGCTGAGCTCGCCGAACGCCTCCCCCGGCGCCAGCTTTTCCAGGACGCGCTCGCGGCCGTCCGGCGCCTTGACCGAGAGCTCGACCACGCCGTTCTTCACCACGAAGAGCGACTCCGCCACCATGTTCTCGACGAAGATGGGGGTCTGCTTGGGGAACGAGCGCACCGCCGCGATCTTGGCCATCATGAGCAGACCGGCCTCGGAGAATCCTGCGAAGACCGGGCAGACTTTGAGGATCTGCAACGGCATGGCCTGGTTTATATCAAAAGGCGCTCACGCGGAGCAAGCGGAAAGTGCATCCCTTTTGGGGAAGACCTAGCGGCGTTCGCGAAAGACGAACAGGCTGCTGCCCGCGAAGTTCACCAGGGTCCCGGCCAGGATGCCGAAGAAGTTCACCAGCAGGTATCCCCTCCCCTGGTCGAGCGACGTCGCCACGATGACAAGGTGCATGACGCCGAGGCGCACACCCAACCCGGCCAGGCTCACCAGGATGAAGGCCGGGTAGCTCGCAATCCCCTTGACGGAGCGGTCGCGGAAGGTCCAGACGCGGTTGAGCAGGTAGTTGCTGCTGACCGCGATGGCAAAGCCCGCCACCGCGCACAGCCGGGTGTCGAGGCCCAGCGTCTCCTTGAGCGCGGCCACCGCGGCCATGTCGAGGACCATCCCCACGAGGCCGACCAGGCAGAAGCGGGCGAAGCGCAGCAGCCCGGCGAAGCGGAAGGCGTACAGCCGCCACAGGTGTTGCAGGTACTGGAGCTGGGCCTTGGCCGAGAGCTTGCTTTCCCCCGCCCGGCGGTCACGAAAAAGGATCGGGACCTCGCGCACCCGGGCCGCGCGCGCCTTGACCACGATCTCCAGCACGATCTTCCAGCCCACCGGGTCCAGCGCCAGCCCCTCGAGCAGGTCCCGGCGCACCGCCATGAAGCCGCTGGTGGGATCGGAGAGCCTCGCCACCCCAAGCGCCAGCAGGCCGGCGCCGCGCGAGATGACGCGCCGGAGCAGGGGCCATTTTTCGCTGCCGCCACCGCTCATGTAGCGGCTGCCGACCGTGATGTCGGCCGTTCCTTCCAGCACGGGGCGGATGAGCTCCGGCAGCGTCTCGACCGGGTGGCTGCCGTCGGCGTCCATGACCACGCACACCCGGGCTCGCGAGGCGGCGAAGCCCTCGAGCACCGCCGAGGACAGCCCGCGCCGGCCGCGGCGCACGATGCAGCGCACGGGGAGCCGCTTCCCCAACTCCTCGGCGATCCGGCCGGTGCCGTCGGGCGAGTCGTCGTCCACCACGATCACCTCGCCGCGTAGATGAGCGCCCTCCAGGGCGCGGCAGATCTCCTCCGAAAGGGCCGCGATGTTCAGCGCCTCGTTGAAGGTCGGCACCACCACCGAGACGTCGAGCGCGGGTGGCCCTACGGCGGCCGGGTTCTGGTCGTGGTCGTTCATAGGAGAAAGTACCGCATGAAGGCGTCGAAGAAGGGGATCGACAGCCGGGAGCGGATGCGATCGAGGACGCTCGGCCGCACCGGCCGGCACAGGGCGGTGTCGGCCACGATGCGCTCGACCACGGCCTGGCCGTACTGGCGATCCTGGACGAAGAACTCGAGCTCGAGGTCGGCCCGCGCCGAGCGCAGCACCAGGTTGTAGGAGCCCAGGGCGGTGTAGAAGCGGTCGGCCACCGCGATCTTCGAGTGCACGATGGCGCGCTGGTAGCCTTGCAGGTTCACCCCCAGGCGCTGCAGCATGGGGTAGAAGCGGTCGCTCTCGAACCCGGTGAGCAGGGTGTCGTAGTACAGCGGTACCACCATGAGGAACTCGGAGAGCCGATTCGCCTGGTGCCCCCAGCGGCGCAAGAGCTCGCCGTCGGTCGGGTAGCAGTGCTCGACGTGCATGGAGTGGCGCGCGAGCTCCGGCAGCGAGCCGATGCGCTCGCGCAGCGCGCTGTAACCTTCCGTCACCGGCTCGGGCGCGCCGCCGAGGAGCGACAGCACCAGCCGGGGAAAATTCTTCCAGAAGGGTTGCGTGAAGCCGAGCGGCAACGAGGGGTGGACCGTCACCACGGCGTCGCCCTTGCGCTCGAGGGGCGCGGCCACCTCGGGGCTGTCGGGATCGAAGACGTCGCCGCCCGAGAGCGCCCAGCGCTTGGCGAACTGCCGGTTGAGCTCGCGCGCGCAGCCGCCCTCCAGGATGGCCGAGTTGTCGTGCCACTGCCAGCGTTTCCAGTTCACGCGCGGGTCGGGTGAGAGCTCGTTCGAGTACAGGTAGGCGTCGGCCAGGTTCTGCGAGCCGATGAAGGCCCGGCAGCCGTCCACCACGATCATCTTGCGGTGGTCGCCGTGGGCGATGGAGCCGGAGTAGGCCTCGTCGAGCGCATCCTGCTCGGCCAGCCACTCGTCGCGAATTCCCCGCTCCTTCGCCCAGCGCCGGTAACCATCTCGGCTGCGGATGCCCTGGTCGCGAAAGAGCTTACGCTTCCAGTGGCGGATGATGGGGTTGCAGTCCACGAACGGCACACCGCCCTCGCGGATGGCGCCGACGACGTTCTTTCGCACGTAGCGGTCGTGCCACAGCCAGGAGCGAAGCTCCGAGAGCGGCGAGACGAACCCCGTGGTGGAGGGCGAGCCCGACATCACGAACCCGCTGGCGGCGAACATCACCCGCACCTGAACCCCCTGGCGGACCTTCTCGGCCAGCAAGCGGGCCAGCCGCACGCCCACCTCGCCGCCCATGATGAGGGTCACGATGTGGATGGAGCGCTCGGCGCCCTGGAGCAGGGCAAACAGCTCGCGCTCGGCCTCGGGGCCTCCCCACACCGGGCGCAGGCGGTGGCCGTAGCGGGAGAGGTCCCGCAGGCGCTCGCATAGCGCGCCCAGGGCCGCCCCGTCGAAGCCCTCGACGCCCAGAAGATCCTTGGGCTCGCCAAACTCGCCCCCGAGGCGCTCCCGGCGCTCGAGGAGCCTCGCCCGCAGGGGATCGCGGACCTCGTGCGCCTCGTCGGTGCCAGGACGCGGAGGGCCGGCGGCATCATCGTACGCCCCGAGCGGCGGGAGGTTGAGGTACGCAAGCAGCGCAGAGAGCTCGGCCTTCGAGAATCGCTCCAGGTCGGAAGCGGCGAGGCTTCCGGCGCAGGCGGGTCGTCCGTTGATGGTTGCGCTGGTGTCCAATCGCTCTCCCATCCCCCACTCGACATGCGAACTCCTACCAGCCCCGGCGGGCGACTGGCAAGAGTTGTCGCTTCCGCTCGGCACCGACCCCGAACCTGAACCTGGTATGAACCCGGGCATCGCGTTGACAGCGTCCCATGCCTCAAATATCATCTCTCCAAGAATACGCTGTTGATTGAGAAGCTGTTCCCGATCCAGACTCCGTGACGAGCGTTCACTGATAAGCCGCCAATCGTTTGGTGTTCGGCTTTCTGGAAGCATCGACTCACGAGCAGGAGGTTTGCGATGCGCAGGAGCAAGGCTCGGTGGATTGTGATGATTGCCCTGGCCGTGGTCTCCCTCCTGACAACCCACGGTTGCGGCTCGTGGGACGATGGCGACGCAGAATCTTCGCTGCAAGCTTCTTGGGCGGCCAAGGCGGTCACCGTGACCGGAGCCGATCAACTCGCGCCTGCCGATTGGTTCAGTATCGAGGAGACCGTGCACGCCACCAACCCCGACCAGGCAGGCGTTCTCTTGGCGTTCTTCGAATTTCCCGGCACCAACTGCGGCGACGGCGGGATCGTCACTGGGGTCAAGAACGGAAACACCTGGACCGCCGACTGCAACCTTAGCGGCATCTCCGGCCAGTATCCCTCCAGCCCCGGCATTTACAACAACAGTTGGCGGGTCCTGGTCACGTCATGTTTCAATCTGCCTTCCTGTACCCAGCACCTCAGTTCTTTCTCGTCGTATCTGAAGATCAACACCACGACCGCTCCGAGGATCAGCGCCGCCGGCATCCATTATCTGGGCGGCTCGGGTCCGTATCCCTCCGGGTGCGATGCCGCCAACAAACGGAACTGCTACTACCGTGAGTTCGACGGCTCCATGGAGGTGCGCTGGTATCCGTACGAGGACGGCAACACCGACGCCAAGATCGCCACCATCACCTCGGTGGGCATCGACTTCTCGGGGTTCGGGTTTGGACTTGCCAGCGCTTCTTTCGACGCCGCCAACCATTTCTTCGTGGCGGCGAGGCCGATTCCCTCTGGCATGGATCGCGGCGGCGAGATCACCGTGACCGTGGCCTACGGCTCCGGCTCCACGACCTCCGCCAACAAGTCGTGGCAAGTGGATCAACAGAGCATCGCCGTGACCGCCAGAAATATCATCGTCACCGGAGCGACTGGGACCGGTGGCGCGTTCCGGGGTGGAGACACTTTCTTTGTAACCTGGGACGACAGCGTCACGGGCGACAACAACAACGACAACTACTACCAGAAGTGCGCGGATTTTTCGTCCCTGGGTGGGCCGTCATGCGCCGACATGACTGAATCCCCTGTGGACTCGCGCAAATGGAGTGCCAGTTATGCCCTCCCAGAGGGCGGGTTCGTCGACGGCACATACCCTATCAGGATCAGGATCCGCGACGACGCCAACCATCCCGAGACGCGCTCCTACAGGGTGAGCGACGGGCCCGCGGCCGCCAGCAATCCTCAAGTGCTATCCTGCGTGGAGGCGTGCGCACAACTCTTTGGCGGCGCGGCCGCCGATTTCAACTGTTCGACCCTCACGAACCCGACCAACCGCAAGGCGTTCCTCTCGGGATACGGCGACAGCCAGTACTGCGTCGGCAGCGGGCTGGATGACACATTCAAGTTCCCCGTGAGCGGTGGACCGTACAACTGTGGTTCTTTGGGTTGCTCGTACTCCGCCTGGGTCAATGACTTGTGCGCCAACAGCGTAAACCACTGCCAGGACGCGAGAGCCGTGATCGAAAAGGAAGTGGACGCCGACAACCGGCTGCCGATCCTCGCCACCGTGACGGTCTCTGGCGGCACGGGCACGGGCGGCGCCTTGCGCTACGGAGACAGGCTGACCCTCCGGTGGGACGCCATCGCCGACGAGACCCCGGACGCCGACCACGCGGTGGCGGAGTTGGACGCCGCGCTCGGAGGACCTTTGTACCTCACCGATCCCCAACACCAGATCTTCGTCGGGCAGACCGCCCCGCTGACCGCGCCCATTGAGAAAAACGACTACGCCTTTTACATGCACGCCTACGACGACGTCGGAAACGAGGTTTGGCACTGGATGACGCTGCCGGTCGTCATCGACACCATCGTGCCGAGCGGAGCGACCCAGGACATCGAATTCATCGATGCGCCCTTGGTTTACAAGGTTGGCGACGAGGTGACGGTACGCTGGACCAACGACCCCTTGCGCAACGCCGACCTGGTGTCGGTGGCCATCGACTTCGGCAGCGCGGGCCTGGGTCGGGTGACCGCCGCGAATGTGCCCGGCACCGACACCTGGGAAGCGACGGCCGTCGTGTCCGAAGGCTGTACCGTGGCGAGCAGCTTCTCGGTGACCGTCCTGCCCAGAGATGACGCCGGAAACGAAGGACAGATCGTCTCCGGCCCGCGCGCCCTCGATGCCGTGAGCCCGCGCATTCTTTCGAGCAGCATCCGGGTCTCCGGTGCGAGCAGCGCGGATGGCCGGGTGAGAAACGGCGACACGCTCCTCGTGACCTGGGACGCCGCAGCCGATGGCAACGACGACGTCAGCGACGTGACCGTCAGCTTCGCGAGCCTCGGAGGTCCCGCGGCTCAGGTCGCCAGCCGGGAGGGAGATGTCTGGCAGGCTTCCTGGTCTGTGGCTTCGAGCGAAAGCGCCGGCCTCAAGGCCGTTGGCCTGACCGCAAGAGACGCCGCCGGAAACACGACAACACGGGATTCCGCCGCCTTCAGTTTCGATGATCAGCCCGAGCAGACCGACGATGGCGGCGACACGGACGGCGCAGACGGCACCGACGGTGGACCGGACCCGGATGGCGCGGACGCACAAGCGGGCGACACCGTGCCCGATGACGCGGGCGGTGGCGACGCCGACGGTGGCTCGGTCTCGGACGGCGCGGAAGCCCAGGCCTGCGACACCATGCCCGACGACGCGGGAGGTGGCGATGCTGACAGCGGTTCTGTCTCGGACGGCGCGGATGCCCAGACCGGCGACGCTGTGGCCGATGACGACGAACATGGCCATCCCGGCGGTGGCACGTCCGGTTGCGGCTGCGACACCGGTGATCCAATGGGGTCGTCGTTCGGCTTCCTCGCAGTGCTCTTTGTCGGCATCGTGCGCCGCAGGTCCTTTCAGAGCTAGCTGAAATCCTTAGTTTTGTCCCCGTAATATCTATGTGGGCGGGCGGGCGTTCGGAAGTCTTCATGCTTATGCTTGAACGTAATCCTTGGAAATTGTATTTTGTCTCCGCTTGCGATAACGCCGCACAGGGTGCCAGGTTGCTTAAAGGGCTCGACCATTTCTGAGGCCAAATGGTTTCAAGGAGGCGGGTGATGAGAGTGAAGGCCGTCTTTTCTACGTTGGTTGCGCTTCTTCTCATAGGCTGCGGAGGCGCGGGCGAGGCGGGCAAGAATAGCCTGGTCCGGATCGACGTGGTCGAACCGGGGGCGCAGTGCGCGAGCGGCGGGATTTCGGTCTCGACCGGGCTCGACCAGA
>CAZLNM010000014.1:0-58539 GCA_964561025.1 uncultured Myxococcales bacterium | reverse complement strand
TCCACGTGGACGCCGGTGTTGTAACCGTTGCGCATCTTCACCACCACGTGCAGATCGTCGAAGGTCTCCGAGCGCGGCAGGATCACGCCCTCGAAGACGCTGCCCGCGTCGTTGGTGAGGCGCACCTCGCTCCACACCCGCACCCCGAAGCGCTCGAGGGCCTGGCGGGCCTGCCCCCGGTATCCCTTGAGGGGGTCCTTGGCTGGCTGGTTCATGGCTTCACCCCTTGCGCGGCGGCGCGCGGCTCGAGCGCGCGCACCGCTTGCCACACCTCGCGGCCCGGCACTCGCCCGCGCAGCCCGGGCATCACTTGCGCCATGGCGCGTCGTGTCCACGCGCCGGACGCGGCCCTGGGCCTGGACGGCGGAAGCCCGGCGAGGTTCCGCTCGAGCTCCGAGCGCCAATCGCCGGCCGGCCGGTTCAGGCCGAGATCCGAGAGCGTCTCCTGGAGCGTCCGCTCCGGCCGCTCCGCCAGCGCCCGCGCGATGGCGTCCTGCGCCTCCCACAGCACGGGCCGCTCGCGCAGGGCCGCGAAGAGCTCCACCCAGCGCTCCGGCTCGATCTTGTCGACAGGGATGCCCCGCCGGCGCAGGGCCTTCCAGCGCTCGCCGAAGAAACGCCCGGCGCGCAGCACGTCGGCCTCCGCCCGCCGCACCACCAGATCGACCAGCTCGGCCCCGCCGCGGCGGATGAGGTAGCGCACCGTCTGGCGCGGCACCCCGGCGGCCTCCCAGCGCGCCTCCCGTTCCCAGGGCGGCGGCGGCAGCGCCACCCGCAGGCGCTCGACCCGGTCGCGGGTCATGCGCACCGGCGGGTGGTCGGTGTCGGGGTACATGCGATCCGGCCCCGGCAGGATGCGCTCGAAGTCGGTGCTGCCGTCGGCGAAGGGCTGGCGCGTCTCGTGGGGCACGCCGTCCAGGGCGGCCTGGTAGCGAAGCCCGATCTCCTGGGCCGCGGTGATGGTGTCGGCCTCGGGGCCCCACACCAGGACCAAGGCGTCGCCCTCGGCGCAGTGCAGGTGCTTGCGCAGCCGGCCCAGCTCGCGGCGCGAGTCGGCGTAGTCCGGCCAGCGATCGCTGCTCACCAGGATGGGTTGCTGGTCGAGACCGGCGATGACCCGCACCCGGCCCGCGAGTTCGTGGGAGAAGTCGTGGTAGGGCTGGGTGGGCCAACACAGGGTCCCGGCGAGCCCCGGCAGTTTCACCGCCCGCACGCAGAAGCGCCCCTCGCCCAGCTCGAAGCCGGGGCGGCGTTTCTCCTGTTGCACGAAGGCCTCCCAGGCCTCGGCGCGAAAGTGCGAATAGCCCGACTGAGAGAGCAGCCGGGTCACGTCGCGGTGCTCGAGCTTCACCTCCTCGGCCTTGGCGAACCCGCGCCCGAGGAGCTCCTTCTGCAGGCGCAAGAGGTTCACCTGGCGGATGGCCTCGCCGTGGACCAGCCGGCGCGCCCAGCCCGCCTTGGGCACGCCCTTGATCTCGACCCGGCGCCCGCCGCGCACCGAGACATTGACGTCCTGGCGGCTGGCCCCGATGCCCACCCGCACGTGCCGGGTGGTGCGGCACACCCGGCCGATGAGCAGGATGGCCTCGGCCACCTCGTCCGGGGTGCGCAGGTCCGGCGCGGTGACCGTCTCGATGAGCGGCATGCCCAGCCGGTCGGTGCGCCACACGATGAGGTGGCCACGATCCCGGACCTCGCGGCAGCTGTCCTCCTCCACGCTCACCTGGATGATGCCCAGGGAGCGGCCGGCGAAGGGGAGCTTGCCGTTCACGCCCACGATGGCGGTGCGCTGGAAGCCGGTGGGGATGGAGCCGTCCAGGTACTGCTTGCGCGCCACGTGCACCTCGTCCACGATGTCGCAGCCCAGCATCAGGCACTGCTCCACCGCCACGTCCAGCGCCTCGGGGTTCATGAGGAAGGGCGGGGTGTCGTCCATCTCGTAGGTGCACACGTTCGACTTGTGCAAGAGGTAGATGATGTTCTTCTTGGTCTTAAACTCCATCAAGGCGGTGCCGTCGTACTCGCCGAGCTCGGAGAGCGTGGGCCGCATGTGACGCAGGATCTCGCCGTCGTGTTTCTGGGTGTACAGCCCGGCCGGGCACTTGCAGAACAGCTTGCGCCGGGTGAGGAGCTGCTGGTGGACTTCCAGGCCGGCCATGAGGCCGACCTCGGCGTAGTCGATGCGTTCGCTGGCCATGTCCAAGGTCGCTCTCCGGTTTTCGAGGCGGGCGTGCTGCCCGCCGGGCGCCGGGCTTGTAGCCGCATCGGCCCTCCGGCTCAAGCGCCAGGCTTGCGCGGCGCGTTTTTTTCGGGCCTGATGGGGGCAGGGCCGGCCGGCGCTTTCGCCGGCGCGGCGAACCTGGCGGTGAAACATGAGTGAAGACAACCGCAAACCCCTGCTCATCGCATTCTTGCTGGTCGTGCTGGGCGCGGGCCTGGCCCTGTACCTTACGCTGAGAAGACCCGACGCCGCCCCGCCCGCTCCCCCGCCCGCCCCCGCCTCGCCTGCCGAGGCGCCGGCCACGCCGCCCCCGCCCACGCCCGCCGAGCCGGACCCCGCGCGGCCCGCTCAGCCCGCCACCGAACCGAGCGACGAGCAGATCCGCGCCCAGGCCGCCCAGTGCGTGGGAAACGCGCCGCTGGCCCGCTGGCTGGAGAACCAGTCCCTCATCGGCAAGGGGGTGGCGGTGGTCGATCTCATCGCGCGCGGGGAGAGCCCGCGCAAGCTCCTGTCCGTCCTGGAGCCCACCGGCAAGTTCCGCGCCCTGCAACAAAACGAGCGGGAGTACCTGGATCCGCAGAGCTACGAGCGCTACACGCCGCTGGCCGACGCCGTCGAGGCCATGGACGCGCAGGCCTGCGGGCGGCTCTACCAGCGGCTCGAGCCCTGGCTGGAGAAGAAGTACCGCGAGATCGGCGAGCCGGGCCGCACCTTCCGGGTGGCGCTCGCGGAGGCCATCGGCGAGCTCTTGCGGGTCCCCGCCTTCGAGGGTGACATCCCGCTCTCCACCACCGCGGTGAACATGAAGATGGACCTCCCGGAGCTGGAGAACCTCAGCGACGCCCAGAAGCACCTCCTGCGCATGGGGCCGAAGAACGTCCGGCGCATCCAGGCCAAGCTGCGCGAGCTCGCCCGGACTTTGGGATTGTCCCTGCCGACCGCCCCGGACCGAAAGGAAACGCCATGATGACGCTTGCAAGAAAACCTCTCTCGGCCACCCGCACGCACTGCGAGCAGGCATCTTACGCGACCGCCCGCGCTGGCTCTCTTGGCCCCGCGGTCGGTCGCGCGTCCGGGGCGCGTCCGAAGATCACGCGGGGATTTCTATCCGCCACCTTCTGGCTTTCGGCCGCGGCGCTGTGCGCCTGCTCCTCTGGCTCGGGCGGCGCGGTGTGCGGCGACGGGACCTGCGACGCCACCGAGGACTGCACGAGCTGCGCGCGAGACTGCGGGTCCTGCGCGGTGTGCGATCGCGACGGGACCTGCGAGGCCGGCGAGAGCTGCCAGGGTTGCCCCTCGGATTGCCCTTGCTGCGATCACGACGGGAGCTGCGATCTCGACGAGACCCCCGCTTCCTGCCCGGACGATTGCCGGGCGGATCCGCAACTCGTGCAGGTCTCCGACTTCGAGTACGCCGGCGCCTTCCGGCTCCCCGCGGACACCTTCGGCATCTCCGAGCTGAACTTCTCCCAGGGCCCCATCGAGGTGGACCCGGCGGCGGGCTCGATCTTCATCGTGGGCCACACCTACCAGCAGGCCATCGCCGAGTTCGCCATGCCCGCGCTGGTGGTCTCCAGCCGGCTCTCGGAGCTCAACATGGCGAGCGCTCCCCGGCAGACCTTCGCCTCCGTGCTGGACCGGGTGCGCGGCGGAAACCCGCAGGGCCTCGACACCCTGGCGGCCCTGAAACTGGTGGGCGGGCCACGCGGCACCGAGCTGCTCGTCAACGCCTACGAGTACTACGACGCGCCGGCCGACAACACCCACACCACCCTGGTGGTCCGCGATCCCTCCCACCTGACGAGCTCCCGGGTGGACGGGTTCTTCGCGCTCCAGGGCGCGGCGCACGCGGCCGGCTGGATGTCCCCCATCCCCGTCGCCTGGCAGACGCCGCTGGGCGGGGCCTGGCTCACCGGCTCCTCCAGCGGCTTCCCGATCATCTCCCGGCTGTCGGTGGGCCCCTCGGCCTTCGTGTTCGATCCGCTGGCCATGGTGGGCCAGGACGACGTGCCCGACCCGGTGCCGGCCACGCCCCTGCTCGACTACAGCCTCGAGCATCCCCTCCACCAGGACCTCTCGAACGAGACGGGCCAGAACGATCTCTGGACCCACCTGTCCCGCGCGGTGTTCGGCTTCGTCGTCCCGGGGACCCGCTCCTACGTCACCCTGGGCCACTCGGGCGGCCACGGCCCGGGCGGGGTGTGCTACAAGTGCACTCCCACAGGGGCGAACGAGCCCTGCGGCGGCTACTGCGCCGTCGACCCCGATGACTATTCGCTGTACTACTGGTTCTTCGACCTCGACGATCTCGTGGCGGTGCGCCAGGGCCGCAAGGCCCCGCACGAGGTGCGCCCGTACGCCCATGGGCCGTTCCCCTCGCCCATCCCGGCCACCGAGCTCGGCGGCGGGGCCTACGATCCGGGGTCGGGGCTGCTGTACCTTGCGCTGCAGCGGGCTGACACCGAGCAGGGCGAGTACGCCAACCCGCCGGTGGTGGCGGCCTACCGCATCCGCGCGCGCCCCTGAGCGGCGCGCCACATGGCGGCGACGGCGTCCGTCAGGCGGGCGGGTCACCCCAGGGGACCGAGGCGGTGAAGTAGGCGATCGGATCGAGCACCCGCAGGCGGCCGCGATCGAAGGGCCTCTTGAGTTCGCCTACGATCTGGGTGGCGCGCGCCGGGGAGAGGCGTTCGGCGTAGTACGTCAGGTGGCGCGAGGGCTCGGGCTCCCCCCGCTTGACCTCGATCAGCTCCTCGAGCGCGCCGTCCCGCAGGAGGGCGAAGTCCACCTCCCGCCCCTCCTTGTCGCGGATGTAGCGCAGCTCCCAGCGGTGCCCGTCGCGATCCTCGAAAAAGTGCAGGCGTTTCAGCAGCCCTGCGGCCACCAGGTTCTCGAGGCGCGCCCCCTCGTCGCCGAGGACGTCGCCCGGGTCGATGAAGTACACCTTGGGTGGTTTCTGCACCGCCCGCGGCAGGTTGCGGGTGAGCGGGCGCACGCAGAAGACGAGGTACATGCGCTCGAGCACCTCGAGCCAGGCCTTGGCGGTCCGGGGCGAGATCTCCAGATCCGCGGCCAGGTGGGACAGCACCACCGGCGAGCCCACCCGCCGGCGCAGGGCGTCGACGAAGAGGTCGAGGAGTTGGATCTTTTGCACCGACTCGAGATCGCGCACGTCCTCGCGCAGCACCCGATCGAAACGCTCCCGCCGCCAGCGGCGCGCCTCGCGCTCGTCGGCTTCCAGAAAGGGTTCCGGGAACGCTCCCACCGTCATGATTCGCCGCAAGCCCTCGGCCGGGGAAATTCCGGGAGGAAGCTCGTCGAGGCTGAAAGGATGCAAGCGCCACGAGTGATAGCGGCCCATGAGCGAGTCGCCGCCCCTGCGGTAGACATCCATGCGAGCCGAACCGGTCACCAGGAAGGCGTGCTCGGCGCTGCGCACGTCGTACACTCCCTTGAGCCAGTTCCTCCAGCGCGGGTACTTGTGCAGCTCGTCGAGCACCAGCAGCCCGTCGGATTTCTGCCAGCGCTCCTTCAGGATGTCCTCGCGATCCTCGCGGTAGTCCCAGTTGAAGTACCGCCCCCCTCGCTGACTGGATTCCAGAAGGGCTTTCGCGAGAGTGGTCTTGCCCACCTGTCGCGGCCCGCCTATGAAAACCATTTTCTTTTCAATGTCTTTTGCGACGTATGGGGTTATGTACCTCATGCGGCTATTTTGTACTGAAGTAAAAAATAGTCAAGGCTATTTTTTACGCTAGTATATTTTGGCCACATCCGCCGGCTCGAGTGCGCTAGTCCTGCTCGTACGCCCCCATGCTCCAAGGCACCGTCCGTTTGTCGCCGTCCATGTCGTCGGTGAAATCCGCCGACAAGTCGAGGCCGCCCTGGCGTACCTCGGCGGGCGAAGACAAGTCGACTGGACGTTGCCAACGTCCGGGTTGACATCGCTCGGACGGTTCGAGGACACTCGGGCCCTGGCCGCGCGGGAGGAGCTTATGCTGAAGCCCGGTTTCGACAACGAGAAGTACCTCACCGAGCAGTCCGAGGCCATCCTGCAACGGGTGGGCAAGTTCGGCGACAAATTGTACCTGGAGTTCGGCGGCAAGTTGCTCGGCGACTTCCACGCCGCCCGCGTGCTGCCGGGCTACGATCCCGACGTGAAGGTGAAGCTGCTACAGCGCCTGCGCGACCAGATCGAGATCGTGTTCTGCGTGTCGGCCCGGGACATCGCCAAGGGCCGCCTGCGGGGCGACTTCGGCATGACCTACGACGTGGCCACCATGAAGGCGCTGGACGACCTGCGCGACCTGGATCTCCCGGTGAGCGCGGTGTCCATCAACCGCTTCGCGGGGGAGCCGGCCGCCGTCCAGCTCAAGAACAAGATCGAGCGCCGCGGGCTGCGGGTGTACACCCAGGGCAACATCGAGGGATACCCCAACGACGTCGACCGCATCGTGAGCGAGGAGGGCTACGGCCGGAACCCCTACATCGAGACCCGCAAGCCGGTGGTGATCATCACCGGCGCCGGGCCGGGCAGCGGCAAGATGGCCACCGGGCTCTCCCAGCTCTACCACGACCACCGGCGCTCCCGGCAGTCGGGCTTCGCCAAGTTCGAGACCTTCCCCATCTGGTGCCTGCCGCTCACCCACCCGGTGAACATCGCCTACGAGGCGGCCACCGCCGACCTGGGCGACTTCAACCTGGTGGATCCCTTCCACCTCTCCGCCTACGGGGTGGTGGCCGTCAACTACAACCGCGACGTGGAGAACTTCCCCATCCTGCGCAGCATCATCGGCCGCATCCTGGGCACCGGCGGGCAGGTGCCCCAGTACCAGTCGCCCACGGACATGGGGGTCAACCGCGCCGCCGCGGGGATCGTGGACGACGAGGCGGTGTGCGCCGCCGCCCGGCAGGAGATCATCCGGCGCTACTTCCGCTACCACTGGGAGTACACCCTGGGCATCGAGCGGCGCGAGACCGTCGAGCGGGCCCAGGCCCTGATGGGCAAGGTGGGGGTGCGGCCGGAGGAGCGCAGCGTGGTGGCGCCGGCGCGCGAGGCCGCCCGTCAGGCCGAGGCGAGCGGCAAGGGTTACCAGGGGGTGTTCTGCGGCTCGGCCATTGAGCTGCCCTCGGGCCAGATCATCACCGGCAAGAACTCTCCGCTGCTGCACTCGGCCTCGGCCGCGGTGCTGAACGCCGTCAAGCACCTGGCGGGCATCCCGGACGGCATCAACCTGCTGCCGCCGGCGGTGATCCGCAACCTGGGCCAGCTCAAGCAGGACGTGCTGGGCCTGCAGGCCCAGAGCCTGGACGTGAGCGAGATCCTGGTGGCCCTGTCCATCAGCTCGGCCAGCAACCCCGCCGCCGAGGCCGGGCTTTCCGCGCTGCGGAAACTCCGCGGCTGCGAGATGCACATGACCCACCTCCCGCCCCAGGGCGACCAGGTCGGGCTACGGCGGCTGGGCATCAACCTGACCACCGACGCCCAGCAGACCCCCGGCGGCTACTTCCTGCGCTAGCGAGCGGATCCGGCCAAAAAGACGGTGATATTTCCGTGACACGGCTTGTGGTACAAGGGCCGCATGAAGCGCCGCCCGACCGATCCCGCCTCGCGCGGCCTGCGGCTGTTCGTGCTGGTGACCATCTTCGGGGTGGCCCTGCCCAGCCTCCTGCTCACCGGCTTCGGTCTCATCGCCATCGGCAACGAGCGGGCCGCCGCGACCCAGCGGCTGCGCGAGATGTACCAGCCGCTGTGCCAGACGCTCGCCGCCAAGGCCTCTCGCGAGCTTCAGGCCCGTGCCGAGGCCCTGCGGGATCGCCTGGCGCTCCTCGAACGCTGGGCGCGCCGGGAGATCCCGCCGCCGGCTCCCTGGCCGGCCGAGACGTTCGCCGGCGGCCTTCTCGGGGTCACGATCTTCGGTGACGACGGGCGCTGGCTGCTGCCGCGCCTTGAGCGCCCCGCCCCCACCTGGCAGGGATTTCTACCCCCGGAGTACGAAGAAGGCCTGCGCCGGGAGTTTGCGCTTGGAGATCCCGCGGCCGCCGCGGCCAGCTACCGGGCCGCCCTGGCCCCGAACACGCCCGGGCCGGGCCGCTGCCCGATCCTCTCCGCCCTGGCCCGCAGCCTGTGGAAGGCCGGGGACCTCGGCGCCGCCGCCGCCACGCTGGAGGAGGCGAGCCTCCGCTGCGTCGATTTCGTGGATCATACCGGCTACCACGTGGGCCTCGGGAATCTGCTGTTCGCCCTGGAGATCGCGCCGACGACGGAGGCTCGCCGCCGCGCCGCAGAAGCCCTCGCGCTACGGCTCTCGGACCCACTGCTCCTGGCCGCTCCCGGCCAGGTGCGGCTTACCTTGCGCCGGGCGCTGGCGGCCCTGGCCCAGGACGGCGCGGAAAGCCTACGCGAGGCCCGGGCGCGCCTCGTGCGGCTCTCGTCCCGGGACGCCCTCGCCGCCGCCATCGCCGGCCGTGCGCCGCCGGCCGGGAGGGCCGGGTTCGAAGCGCCGCTCGTCGAAGGGCTGTTGCGGGTTTTGTGGCTCGACGAGAAAGGCCGGGTCGCGGTCGAGTGGCTTCCCGAGGCCGTCGAGCGCGAAGTGCTCCTGCCCGCCCTGGCGGCGGAGAACACCAGCGCCCGGCTCCTTTTGCGGCTCGCGCACGTCGCCCAGAAGCGCGCCGAGAGCGAGCCGGAGCCCGCCGCCAGCGCCCCGCTCGAGGGCGATCTCGGCGACGTAAGCGTCGAGCTTCGGCTCGCTGACGCCGGCGCGCTCGACGAGCTGGCCCGGAGCCGCACCCGGCTCTACCTGTGGGCGTTGCTCCTGTTGGTGCTGGTGCTCGCCGGCGGCATCGCCTGGCTGGTGATCATCACGGTGCGCGAGGCGCGCCTCACCCGGCTCAAGACCGACTTCGTCTCCAGCGTGTCCCACGAGCTGCGCACGCCGCTCACCTCGATCCGCATGTTCGTGGACACCCTGCTCCTCGGCCGCACGCGGGACGAGGCCGAGCGGCGCGAGGCGCTCTCCATCATCGCCGCGGAGAGCGAGCGCCTCACCCGTCTTACCGAGCGCATCCTCGACTTCTCGCGCATGGAGGCCGGCCGGCGCGCCTACCGCTTCGAGCCGCAGCAGGTCGGCGAGCTGGTGCGGGCGGCGCTCGACGCCTGCCGGCCGCTCATCGAGGAGCGGGGCTTCTCGGTCGAGAGCGACATCCCCGCCGGCCTTCCGCCGGTCCCGGCGGACCGGGACGCCATCATCGAGGTGCTCGTCAACCTGCTGAGCAACGCCGTAAAATACAGCCCCGACAGCCGCCGGGTGGAGGTGTCGGCCCGGGCGCAGGCGGGCCAGGTGCTCATCGCGGTGCGGGACTTCGGCATCGGCATCCCGGCCTCGGAGCACAAGCGCATCTTCGAGAAGTTCTACCGCATCGATCACCCCGTGACCCTCGCCGCCGGCGGCAGCGGGCTGGGCCTGAGCCTGGTGCGCTACATCGTGTCGGCGCACGGCGGCGAGGTGGTGGTGGACAGCGCCCCGGGGAAGGGCAGCACCTTCACCGTGCGCCTGCCGCTGCAAAGAGGTCCGGCATGAGCGAGAGCATTTTGATCGTCGAGGACGACCCGGCCATCGCCAAGGGCCTTTCGCACAACCTGCGCTTCGAGGGCTTCTCGGTGTACAGCGCCGCCGACGGCGAGCGCGGCCTGGAACTGGCGCTCGAGAAGAAGCCCGACCTTCTGCTGCTCGACCTCATGCTGCCCAAGCAGAACGGCCTGGAGGTGCTGCGCGAGCTGCGCCGCCTGGGAAGCGACATCCCGGTGATCGTGCTCACCGCCAAGGGCGAGGAGCACGACAAGGTGCGGGGGCTGGAGCTCGGCGCCGACGACTACGTCACCAAGCCCTTCTCGCTCAAGGAACTCCTGGCGCGGGTGCACGCGGTGCTGCGACGAAAGCGAAAGTTCGAAAAGGCGAAAGAGCGGGTGTGCTTCGGCGACTCCTGCGTGGATTTCTTGTCGCACCGCGCCACCTTCCGCGGGCGGCCGGTCGAGCTGACCGCCAAGGAGTTCGAACTTGTGCGCCTGTTCTTCTCCCGCGAGGGCCAGGCCCTGTCGCGCCAGGAGATCCTCAACCGGGTGTGGGGCTTCGACTACTTCGGCACCGACCGCACCGTGGACAACTTCATCACCCGGCTGCGCCAGAAGTTCGAGCGCGACGCCGAGCGGCCGCGGCACTTTCTCACCGTGCGCGGCGTCGGCTACCGCTTCGAGTCCGGAGAAAAGATGACCAAACCATGACCCGGCGGTGACCGGGCCGTGACCGGCGTTCGCTAGTGTCGAGGCCAGGAGGCAACCCCAACCCGAAGGAGGAAGAGATGAAAAAGTCGTTCCTGGCCCCTCATGCGCTCGCGATCATGACGCTCGCCCTGGCCGCCGCCGCCCCGCCGGCGCGCGCCGGCGCGCCGGCCGATGCCGCCGCCGAGGAGGCGTACTACCTGGGCCTGTACCTCCAGCGCGCCCGCGGCGACCTGGACGGCGCCCGACGGGCCCTCGACGAGGCGCTGGCGCTGAACCCCGAGCC
This sequence comes from uncultured Myxococcales bacterium, assembly GCA_964561025.1. Classification (GTDB taxonomy): domain Bacteria; phylum Myxococcota; class B64-G9; order B64-G9; family B64-G9; genus JAAZNF01. Next base: position 47,757 of record CAZLNM010000014.1, on the reverse strand, counting down.
CAACTCCGGCGCCCTGCGCGAGGAGGTGCTGCGGCGCAAGGCCGAGGTCGAACGCTGGCAGGGAAAGCCGAGTCAGGCCACCGCCACGCTGGCCGCTGCCAGGGCGCCCTCGGCCGCGGAGGCGCTCGGCCCGGCCCGGTTCTTTCCGCCGCAGATGGAGGTCGTCGCCCAGGTGCGGCTGGCCGACTTGCTGGCCTCGCCGCTCATAAAGCAGCTCGAGGTGGACAAGCACATCCCGACGCAGGAGCTTCAGAAGGTCGCCTCCACGCTCGGCATCAACCCGCTCAAGGACATCCAGCGCCTGACGCTGGCGGCGACCCTCCCCGAGGGAAGCGAGCTCTCCTTCTCCCTCTCCGACGAGGAAGAACTGCGCGAGCTCACCGGAAAGCACGGCCGCGCCGCCAAGGCCAGCGCCTCCGCGCAGCTTCCCCTGTCCCGCCAGCACTTCCTGGTGGTCGCCGAGGGCCGGCTGGCGGGGTTCAAGGCCGACGAGGTGCTGAAGCTCATGCAGTCGATGACCTCGCCGGGTGGCGCCCCGGCGGAGAGCGCGCGCATCCAGGGCGTCCCGGTCAGCGTGATGACGCTGGAGGACGAGGGCCAGAAGATCCGTCTGGGTTTGTGCCGGCTCGACGACGGTGCGCTGGTCCTGGGAGACATGCAGAGCCTGGAGGAGATGCTGGCCGCGCGCGCCGGGCAGAAGCCGGGGCTGCGCGACAACCCGGTCCTGCAATCGTTGCTCGAGGGGGTGAAGCCCGACGCCATGGTGTGGGTGGCCGCGCCGGCGCAGAAGATCCTGGATTCGGCACGAGAGATCCGCGACGTGCTCAAGATCGGTGATCGGCCGCTGGCGGTGCGGGGCCTGCTCGTCACCTCCAACCTCGACCGCGACCTTCGGCTTTCTGCCACCGTGTCCACCGAGGACACCCAGAGCGCGCAGGTGCTCTCGGACATCGCCAAGGGCGTGGTGGCCCTGGCCCAGTTCGCCCCGGTGGAGAAGCCGCAGGAGAAGATGATCCTGAAAAGCCTCAAGGCCGAGTCGCGCGAGCGCGAGGTGACCGTCGCCGTCACCGTGCCCGGAGAGCTGATCCGCGAACATGCCACCGAGGGAGAGGCGGGGGTTGTGGTCGTCCGCACCGAGCGCATCGTGCTCCACGTGGGCGGCGACGAGCCCGCCCTGGCCCACCCCGAGCTGCCGGCGGGCTCCATCGCCAAGGTGGTGGTGGCCGATCCCAAGGTCGCGGACGTGAACGTGCAAGCGGACGGCGGGCTCAAACTCCGCGGCGTCGGGCCGGGAGAAACGCAGCTTCGGGTGATCCGCAAGGACGGCACACCGGTCGCCTTTCAGATCCGCGTGGTGAAGGAAAAGGGCGAGAAGGCGGCCGGCGAGTCGCGCTCCGTGGTCGTCGATGTCGGAAAGAGCGCCCGGCTCGCCTTCAAGGCCCTGGGGGCCGGCGAGATCGTGCGGGTCACGGTCGAGGATCCCAAGGTAGCCGACGTGCTCATGGACGCCGCGGACGCCATCTCCATCACCGGCCTCGCCCCGGGGGAGACCACCGTTCACCTGCTGCGTAAGACCGGGGGAGAAACCACCATCCGGGTGACGGTGCGAAAGTAAGCTTAGCGCCCGGCATCTTGCACAGTTTTTTTCAGCAAGGGGGCAAGCCCCCCCTTGAACCCCCGGGAAAATACCCCCAAAAAGCCTTATGCCAGGGAAAAACCTTAAACAAAAACGCCAATAACAGGCTGAAAAGACAAAGAAAAACTTTGGCACCTGGGGGAGACCAAGGAGAAAACCGGGGTGCCTGGCACCTCTCCACCTGCTACGCGGCCGCCACGGAGTCATCAAGGCGGCGACAACTATGTGCAGTCGCGCCATGTCACCAATTTACGCGGCGCGCAAGGTAGGTCCATCAAAAAATTTATAGAACCTGCTGATAAGGAAAGGCCCGGAAAAAACAAAGGAGGCCGAGCCGCATTTCACTGCGTGCTCTTTTGCATCGCTTTTTCCCTCTATTATTAGCGTTCTTCTTTGTTTTTTCTTGGGAGGGCAAAGGGGGCGCGTCCCCTTGCTGCATTCAGCGCCGTGTCAGAGGTTTTTGTGGAGCCCCCGGGACACCGCCTCCGCCAGCCGCTCGTACTGCTCGAGCGAATTGTAGGCCTGGGCCGAGATTCGAAGCAGCCGCTTGGGGTGCGCGGGCCAGGCCATGACCGGAACCTCGATCCGGTGCTCCTGCCGCAGATAGCGTTGCAGCGCGTCGATGTCCCGCCAGTTGGCCGGCTTTTCCCTGGCGTCGGAGAGCGGCAGCGAGGCCATCGATCCGAGAAGCTCCTGCGGGCACGGCGCGGGAATCCCCAGGGTCGAAAGCAGCGCCTCGCGGCCGCGGACGGCGAGTTCGTGGTTGCGCGCGAAAAGACCGTTCAACCCGCCGGGCGCGAGCGCGCTCAACACCTCCAGGCCCTTCTGAAAGCACAGCCACGGTGAAAAATCTTTCGTTCCCGTCCACTCGAAGAGCGCCCGAAAGCGCGCCGGGCCGTCCGCCGCCGGGGCGGAAAGACCGTGGCTGATGGAGAGCGGCTGGATCCGCTCCTGGCGGTCGGGCCGGACGTACAGGAAGGCCGCGCCCTTGGGCAGGCACATCCACTTGTGGAGGTTGCCCGTGTAGTACGCGGGCCCGAGCACCCTGAGATCGAGCGGCACCATGCCCGGCGCGTGCGCACCGTCCACCAGCACGTCCACGCCTCGCGCCTGGATCTCGCCGACGAGCTTTCCGACCGGGAAGACCAGCGCCGTCTGGCTGGTGACGTGGTCGAGCAACACAAGCCGCGTCCGTTCACCGAGGCAGGCCAGGACGGCGGCGGCGATCTCTTCTTTCGATTTCACCGGGAACGGGACATTGGCGACGACGGTCCGCGCCCCGGCCCTGCGAGCGGCGAACTCGGCCGCCGCCCGGCAGGCCCCGTACTCGTGATCGGTGACCACGATCTCGTCGCCGGGGGCGAAGGAGAGGCTGCGCAGGACGGTGTTCACGCCCTCGGTGGCGTTGGTGACGAACGCCAGGTCCTCGGCCGGAGCCCCGAGGAACGCGCCCAACGCCTGTCGCGCGGCGGCCGAAAGTTCTGGCAGCCGGTGCAGGAACCACTCCATCGGGTTTTGCTCCGCCTCGCGCCGCAGGCGCTCCTGAAGCTCGAGGACGGGCACCAGGCCGGCGCCGAAGGAGCCGTGGTTGAGGTAGGTGACGTCTGGATCGAGAGACCACAACTTGTCGTTTTTCAAAGGCTAGCCTCTTTCGTTTTCTTGCGCCGAGATTCCGGCATTACATCCCCAAAAGCGCTGATAAAATAGACTACAAGGAAACGGCGAAGAGAAGAAGGATTCTTTGAACCTCGCTGACAGTGGGCGCAACCCGGAACCCGGGGCCTGTCCCCGATGTTTCCACGATGTTTCTACAATTATTCCAGCGCGTTCCACATGAGCGTGCGATGAGACACACGGTGTGCGAAGACACACGCAGAGGCCGCCCTGGTACTTTCAGGTGAATAACAAAATCCCCTTTTATAACAGAAAGATAATATAAGAAAAGGATTGGCAAGCATCTTGCGAAAGGTCCGGAAGAACACTCCCAAGGAGGACATAAAATGAGACTTCACCGCCACCTCGCCTGGCTTACCATCTTGCCATTGTGCCTTGCACCGCTCGGCTGTGGAGGAAGCAAATCCGACAACGGTCTTCCGGTCGGCTCCGCCTGCACACAGGACAAACAGTGCGCCGGTCCGGGCGTCCCTGATTGCCTTACCGACGGGCTATTTCCGCTGGCCGGATTGGCCTCTTCTCAGAACCCGACGGCCAAGGGGCTCGCCACTATCGGTGTGCCATTGCCGGACGGCTACTGCTCCACCGTCCCGCCGTGCGCCACAGATGCCGATTGCGGAAAGGACGGGAGTTGCTTCTTCCCGCTCAGGAATGTGGATCCGACGTATTTTTCGAGCCTTGTCACCGCGCTAGGGCTCGATCCCGCCGACTCCGCTGTCCTGGAAGGATTCATATCTTACGGCCAGTGCCTGAAGAAATGCTCCACTCCTTCGGACTGCCCCCGTACGGGATATACTTGCGATACTCCGCTCAAGGATTTCTTGTCACTGGTGCAAAACGCCGACATGGGGACTTACTGCATCGGCCGGCCGCCTTCTTGCGAGCCCGGCTGCGTTCACGGAACTTGCGACGTCCAGGCGAAGCCGCCCGTATGCCGTTGCGAGACCGGCTGGGCGGGGGCATCCTGTGACCAGAACATTGACGACTGCGACCCCAACCCCTGCCAGAACGGCGGCACCTGCGTAGACGGGATCGACGACTACACCTGCGCTTGCCCGTCCGGCTTCGGCGGAAAGAACTGCGAAAACGCCGTCTCCGCCTGTGCAAGCTCACCCTGCGTCCACGGCACTTGCATTGACATGGGGCAGGGAATCTTCTCTTGTGATTGCGACGCCGGCTGGGAAGGCACGCTCTGTGATGAGAACATCGACGACTGCGATTCCAACCCCTGCCTGAACGGCGGTACCTGCACCGACGAGATTGACGGCTACACCTGCGTTTGCCCGTCCGGCTTCGGCGGAAAGAACTGCGAGAATGCGCTTTCGGGATGCGCCGATTCTCCTTGCGTCCACGGCACCTGCACGGACACGGGGCCGGGGACGTTCACCTGCGCCTGCGAACCCGGATGGGACGGCGCGCTCTGCGATCACAACATCGACGACTGCGACCCCAACCCCTGCCTGCACGGTGGCACCTGTCAAGACGCGATAGACGGATTCACTTGCGACTGCGCGACCGCCCCCGGCTGGACGGGCGACCTCTGCGACGAACGCATCCCCACCACGCACTGCGTGCTCACCTACACGTTGACCCCGGGCAACGGCAACGACGGCGCGTCCTGGACGGGCTGCAACCTGCGCATCCGCGACACCACGGCGGGGATGGGAGATGGCACGCACGCGGTGGGGCCGGGGACATTGATCCTTCGCGTTCCGAGCGACGGCGGCCAGAACCCGGCGGCAGGGACGGCCGAGGTGCTCTACTACCAGTTGACGCAGCAGTTTTCACAGACCACGTTCGGCACGACCATAACGACCGACGTCGTCGCCGCCTCCCCTTCCCTCGGCGCGACCGACAATACCACGCCCGTGGCCCTCGGGACGCTCAATCTCAGCGGGACCCCCACCATCACCTGGCAGAGCTGCACATATCCATCCGGGTATAACAACACTACAACCTCGTTCACGCCCGACGTGGTAGGCACGGGTCCGGGGTGCCTGGCACCGTACCGCAGCACAGGAAACGTCAATTGTTCCGGTAGCTTCTGCAGCTCAGGCGGACTACAGCAAGGGGACAACCCTCAGGACGAGACCTGGGAGCAGGCCATGAACTCGCTCACCTTCTCGAGCGGACTTTCCAGCTTCAAGATGAACACCCTCATGCTCGTCCCCAACCGTTCCCCCAGCCGCACCTACCTCAGTTGGGAAGGCACCCTCCAGGGCGCGCCGGTGTGCGAGTAGTCCCTTCCGCAAAGCTGAAGTAGAAACTCACCCATGGGTGACAGAAAACCCACAGGGAAAAGGAACCAAACTTTATATAATTGATCAGGAAGTTACTTCTCCTCTACTTCATCCATCTGCGGCAAATCTTCCGGCTTCAGTCTGGGAAGGGATTCGAGGCTCAAGAGCGCCCGGATATCCTTGGCATAGGCCCCGCGCGGGTTTTCTTTGAGGTAGCGCTCGTAAGCATCGCGGGCCTTGGCCTCGTCGCCGAGCACCTGGTAAATGGAGCCTCCGAGGAGCAGAAGTTCGCTCTTCTTTCCGATGGCGCGGGCGCCGCGTTCCAACACCCGGCAGGCGGCGTCGTCCTGGCCTTGTTCGAAGAGCGCCAGCGCCAGTCCATAGTAGCCGTCGATCTTCTTGGGCTGCTCGCGCACGGCCCGGCCGAACACGTTGGAGGCCGCGACGAAGTTCCGAGCCTGGTAGAACCTCCAACCACGGGCGATGAGGCGCAGAAACCGAAGTCTTTGCTCAACCGAAATGACGTTCTTCAGCGAGGGCGATGCGGATGCGACCACCGGCACATCGTCCGGTTCTCCTTGTCCTTGGCTCGCAGTGGTCGCGGTTGGTGCTTCATCCGGTGTTTCCGATTGTTGAGCCTCTGCATTTTGAGCGGGCGCTTCCGCTGGAGTTTGGCTCGCCGCAGCCGGCGCCCGGACGGAGACAACGGCGCTGGAGTCGTCCGTAGCCTTCCCGGCCGGACGGGATGAGAGCATCTGGTACGCCAGGAACCCGATGACCAGACCGCCCGCGACGGCGATAAATATGTCCCGCATCCACCAAGCTATCCGCGGAGCCGCCTCGGGTTCGCCGATGACCTCGATGGGAGCAATCGAATGAGCCACCATCAGCGAGATGTAGCTCTCGGCCGCTTCCTTGTAATCTCCTGAAGACTCGATCTCCAGTTTTTCCATGCCGCCCTCCCGCGGGCACCATTTTTGCAAAATATGCGCCATGGATGACACTACTAAAACTCACTAATATCAATGTGTTAATCAGATACACCTACCGCAAGGAGGGTAAAATTAAACCCACGACAAATATCACAGAATGCGTTGGCAACTGGCAAGACACACGGGTAGCCCCATGATTCACTTTGAAAAAGAGGTGCCGACCGGTTACTATTCCAGTTGCTGATGACAAAAAAAGGTCTTTCAGGGAGGATTCATGAGCGTGATCAAGAAATTGGGAGCAGACCTGGAGCCCGCAGTCATTGAGCGCCAAAAGAGTGAATGCGAAACCAGACTCACAGCGTTGGCGAAAGAGGAGCAAGCGCTCGGAGAGGAGGAACGGGCGATCGAGTCCAAGGCCCACGAGGTAGAAGAGAAGGTTCGGGTCCTGGCCGCCGAGGAGGCCGAGCTCAACCGACGCAAGAAGCTCGTCGCCGACGAGGCGCGCGAGGTGGGAAACCTGCGCACTGACATCGCCTCGCGCCGACGCAAGCTCGAAAAGGAGCGCGAGACGGTACACGCACGCATGCGATCTCTCGGGATGGAGGAGCAGGCCATAGCCGAGGCGCGGGAGCGCGAGCAGGCTGCCGCAGAGGCCGAAAAGGCCGCCATCATCCAGCGCCTGCCGCCGGGGGCGGAGAAACGCACCAGCCCGCGGGTAGAGGTAGAGGTCGAGGTGGCCATGCACACTGAACACAACTTCTATACGGGAATCTCGGAAAACCTCTCAGAGGGCGGCGTGTTCATCGCCACCTACGACAACCTCCCCGTCGGAACGCAGATGGACATCACCATAAACTTGCCAAGCTGCCCGCCCATCCACGCCCAGGGGACCGTGCGCTGGGTGCGCGAGTACCACAAGTTCACCGAGGACCTCTCGCCCGGCGTCGGCGTCCAATTCCAGAACCTGCCCGAGAAAGACCAGGCATTGATCAAGGACTTCTTGCGCCGCCGGGCGCCGCTGCTGTACGAAACTTGAGCCCATTCCGACAAATCTCCAGGATACATCTCGGAAAAAACCACCAATAATGGAGAAAAAAAGAACAGGCAAGGAACGGGATTCGGCAAGGGGGCACCCCTCCTTGGACCTACTCCAGAATGAACCCCGTTGAATCTTGTTGGCAAAATGAGCGCGGCGCGCCAGACGAGTCCTCCATGCAGCGGAGCCGGCTTGGCGGCGAGCAGTTAGGAGGACTTGCCGGAAAGCAGCCGCGCCACCCGGAAAAAACCTGTCACAAGAAAGGGATCTCGGCAGGGGGTATTCTTCCTTGCCAAGTTCACTTCGGCAACGGCCGGGTGAACCCTCGCGGCGCGGCCCAGGGCTTGGGCGTACCGCAGTGGTACATGTCGAGGAACACGATCGCCGTCTTGTCGGCGCAGACGACCTCGTAGCGGTCCACGATGTGCTCGTCCTTCTTCCCCTTGGGCACCGGCACGAAGGGGTCCATCCAGGCCTCGTCGAAGGTCTCGCTTGCGATGGGGTTGCGCGGGCCCACGTTTCCCGAGCGTTTGAAGGTGGGCGGCTGTCCGCTCGCGCAGCGCAACTCCGAGAGGAAGAGGTGCTCGCCGGGCGGCAGGCACACCTCGATGGCCAGCTCCTTGGTCAGGCCCCACTCGGGATCGAGCGCGGCCTCCTGGACGGCGCGGGTCGCCGCCGCATCCATGCACTGGCGCATGCACGCCTGCTGGCGCTCGTCGCGCTTCTTCTCGGCAAGAAACTGGTCGTGCTCCTTCAGGATGAAACACTCGCGCACGCAACCATGCTGGATGGCGGCGCGCACCTTCTCCAGTTCCTGGTCCGAGTTCTTTCGACCCGGACTCCCGGCGGCCGCTTGTTGCGGCGAGCCCAACAGCAAGGCGGCCCAGACGAAGGCGGTCCACAACATCGCGTCCTCCTGGAAAGTTTCCCGACCCCAGGGGGCGGCCGGGGAGATTGATTTGCAAATCCAGCTGATCTATACCGCAGCCCGGGAATATCGGGAAGCGGCAAGGCGTTGCAGCCGTGGTGCCCCGGCAAGTTCTGGCCTCGTGCCGGGGCCTCCAACCAGCGGGAGGACTCATGGACGTGAACATCCGAGCCATCAACGACAAGATCGAGCGCGAGAGCGCCTTTGTAGATCGGCTGACCGCCGAGGTGGGCAAGGTCATCGTGGGCCAAAAATCCATGGTGGAGCGCATCCTGATCGGGCTCTTGTGCAACGGCCACGTGCTGCTGGAGGGCGTGCCGGGCCTGGCCAAGACCCTCTCCATCAAGACGCTGTCCGACTGCGTGGCCGCGCAGTTCCGCCGCATCCAGTTCACGCCGGACCTCTTGCCCGCCGATCTGGTCGGCACCATGGTCTACCAGCAGCAGACCGGCCAGTTCCTGCCCAAGCGCGGCCCGGTGTTCACCAACTTCGTGCTGGCCGACGAGATCAACCGCGCCCCGGCCAAGGTGCAGTCCGCCCTGCTCGAGTGCATGCAGGAGCGCCAGGTGACGCTGGGCGACCAGACCCACCCGCTGCCCGACCCGTTCCTGGTGCTGGCCACCCAGAACCCCATCGAGCAGGAGGGCACCTACCCGCTGCCCGAGGCCCAGGTGGACCGCTTCATGCTCAAGGTGGTGGTGGGCTACCCCACCCGCGACGAGGAGCGCGAGATCATGGCCCGCATGGCGGGCGCCACCCCGCCGAAGGCCCAACCGGTCGTCGGGGTGGAGGACCTCCAGCGCGCCCGAGCGCTCATCCATGAGATCTACGTGGACAAGCTCATCAACGAGTACATCCTGGACATCGTGTTCGCCACCCGCGATCCCAAGGCCTTCAAGCTGGAAAAAATTGCCGACTTCATCGCCTACGGGGCCAGCCCGCGCGCCTCCATCTACCTGAACCAGGCGGCCCGCGCCCACGCCTTCCTGCGGCACCGCGGCTACGTGACGCCGGAGGACATCAAGGCGGTGGCCCTGGACGTGCTGCGCCACCGCATCATCCTGACCTACGAGGCCGAGGCCGAGGAAATGACCAGCGAGGACGTGATCCGCAAGATCTTCGAGCAGCTGGCCTCGCCATAGAATCCCTGGACGCAAGATGCGCGTATTTGACGTGAACATCTTTTGGCGCGACCCAACGCCGGGCCGAAAGAGCCAGCGCGGGCGGGCGCGCATTCTGGTTGCGACCGGAGGCCGCGCCAGGAGAAACCACGGCGCCGACTCATGCTGACCCGCGACCTCATCCGCAAGATCCGTAAGATCGAGATCACCACCCGCCGGGCGGTGAACGATCTTCTGGCCGGCCAGTACCACTCGGTGTTCAAGGGCCGCGGCATGACCTTCGACGAGGTGCGCCCCTACCAGCCGGGCGACGACGTGCGGGTGATCGACTGGAACGTGACCGCGCGCATGAACGACCTGTTCGTCAAGCAGTTCATCGAGGAGCGCGAGCTCACCGTGATGCTCTTGGTCGACGCCTCGGGCTCGCTCTCCTACGGCACGCAAGAGCGCTTCAAGTCCGAGCTGGCGGCGGAGATCTCCGCCCTGCTCGCCTTCTCGGCCATCCAGAACAACGACCGGGTGGGCCTGGTGATGTTCACCGACCGGGTGGAGAAGTTCGTCCCGCCCAAGAAGGGCCTGCGGCACGTGCTGCGGGTGATCTCCGAGGTGCTTTCCTTCCGGCCGACCCATACCGGCACCGACATCGCCGCCGGCCTGCAGTTCCTCTCCCGCATCAGCCGGCGCAAGACCATCTCCTTCCTGCTCAGCGACTTCTGGGCCGAGGGGTACGAGGCCGCGCTCAAGGTGGCCAACCGCCGCCACGACCTGGTGACCCTGGCGCTGCGCGATCCCATGGAGCGTACGCTGCCGCCGACCGGGCTGGCCAACTTCGTCGATCCCGAGAGCGGCGAGCAGGTGCTGTTCGACGCCGGCTCGGCCACCGCCCGCGAGGCGCTGGGCCGGCTGGTGGAGGATCGCTGGGAGGAGCAACGGCGGCTGTTCTCCCGCCTGCACATCGACTCGGTGGAGCTCACCACCGGCCAGGACTACCTGCGCCCGCTGTCGCTGTTCTTCCGGCAACGGGCCGCCCGGAGGGGCCGGTGAGGCGCGCCTGGTTCATGGCCCTTTCGCTGGGCCTCTCCTTCTCGGCGCTCGCCGGGGACGCCCCGGACGCGGGCGCGGACGGCGGAACGACGGCCGGCGGCGCGGCGGCGGTTTCGGTCAGCGCCGAGCCGCGCGAGATCAAGCTGGGACAACCCATCACCCTGTCCATCGAGATCCACGGCCGGGGCGCGATCTACCGGCTGCCGGAGAAGCTGCGCATCGCCCCCTTCGAGGAGGTCTCGCGCAAGGAGCTCGGCGGCGACCCGCAGCGCATCACGCTCCAGCTCACCACCTTCGAGAAGACGGGCGAGCTTTCGGTGCCGGCCATCCCGCTGGAGGCGGTCGCCCAGGACGGCGGCCCCGCACCCGCTCCCCTGGAGGTGCCGGCCGTCCCGGTGCGCATCGTCAGCATGCTTTCCGGGAGCGACGGCAAGCCGCGCCCGCCGACGGATCCCTTGCCGATCCACGTCCGTGATCTGCGTCCCGTCGTCGCGGCGGGGCTCCTGTTGCTGTGGCTCGCGCTGTGGCTCTACCTGCGCTTCGTGCGCCGGCCGGCGCCGGCGGCGGTGCTTCTTGCGCAGCTCGCGCCGCCTCGGGAGGCCCACGAGATCGCCCTGGAGAAGCTGAACGCGCTTATGCAGGCCGACCTGCTGCGCCGGGGCGAGCACCACGAGTTCTTTCGCATCGTCTCCGAGATCCTGCGCGAGTACGTGGGGAACCGCTTCGGGTTCTTCGCGCTGGATCTCACCACGCGCGAGCTGTGCGAGGAGCTGCGGGACCGGGTGACCCCGGGCCTCGATCTCGGGCTGCTTGCCCAGATCCTGCAGCAGGCCGATCTGGTCAAGTTCGCGCGGGAGCACCCCAGCGACGAGGCCTGCTCCCGGGCCATCAACGGCGCTTTCGCCATCGTGGAGGCCACCCGCTACCGGCCCGAAGCGGCGCCCGCCGCCCCGACCCAGACGGAGGCCGGCTGATGCGCTCCTCGGAATTCCACTACGCCGCGCCCTGGGCCTGGACGCTGCTGTGCGTGTTGCCGGCGGTGCTGCTGGCGGCCTTCTCACGCTCGCTGCGCACCCGGCGCGGGCCGCCCTCGGCCGCGGGGGAGCGCCTGCTGCCGGCCATCTTGATCTTTTGCGTGCCGGCGACGCTGGGCGGCGCCGCGCTCTCGTTCTACGGGCTCCTCGGCCGCACCGGCGAGTTGGAGGAGAACCCGTTCTTCCTGGGCGGGATCGGCCTGCTCGGCGCGGTGGTGCTGGTGCTGCCGCTGGCGCTGTGGCTGCGGGGAAGGCTGAACCCGGTCTTCACCCTGCCCACCGCCAACCTGGCCCGGCGGATCCCCTCCGGCCGGCCCGGGGTGCTGCGCCTGGCATCGCCGTTCTTCCGCGCGCTGGCCATCGTGCTGCTGCTGGTGGGCCTGGCCCGGCCACAGGTCTCCACGGTGGAGTCGGACGTCTATACCGAAGGCATGGACATCATCATCACCCTGGATCTCTCGACCACCATGCGCGCGGTGGACTTCTCCCCGCCCGACCGGGGCGCGGAGCGCCTCTCCCGCATCGAGGGCGCGAAGCAGGTCATCGCCGATTTCATCCGGCAACGCAGCCACGATCGCCTGGGCCTGGTGGTGTTCTCCGGCGAGGCCTTCACCCAGTGCCCGCTGACCCTGGACTACTCGGTGATCGTGAACATCCTGCAGACGCTGCGCCCGGGGGTCATCGAGGACGGCACCGCCATCGGCGACGCCTTGATGGTCTCGGTCAACCGCCTGCGGGATTCCGAGAGCAAGAGCAAGGCCATCATCCTGGTCACCGACGGCGACGACAACATGAGCCGCGTCGCGCCCACCCAGGCCGCCGAGACCGCGGCCGAGATGAACATCCGTATCTTCCCCATCCTGGTCGGCCGCGGCGGACAAGTCCCCTACCCGGTGGGCACCGACGCCTTCGGCAACGTCCACTACCAGAACGTCGAGATGCGCACCAACCCGGAGCTGCTCAAGAACATCGCCACGCTCTCCAAGGGCGAGTTCTACCAGGCCACCGACACCCAGGCGCTGCGCGAGGACCTGCAGTCGGTGCTGGATCACATGGAGAAGACGCGCCTGATGGATCCCGGCCGTTTCACGCGCCACACCGAGATCTTTCAGCTCTTGCTGCTCGGGGCGCTGCTTGCGCTGCTGCTGGACCTGTGCCTGCGGTGGTCGCCACGGCTTCGCAGTTTTCCGTGAGGAGAGCATGCGTTTCGCCGGCCACGAATGGTTCTTCTGGTTCGCCCTGCTCCCGCTGATTCTGGCGCTGGGTGTCACCGCGCTGGTGCGAAGGCTGCGGGATCGGGCGCGCCTGAGCGGCGGGCTCTTCTTCCGGCTGGCGCCGGAAGTCTCGCTGGAGCGGGAGATCTTGACCTTGTGTCTCGTCGTGCTGGCCTACGTGGCCCTGGTGCTCTCCCTGGCCCGGCCCCAGTTCGGCTCGGAGACCCGCCTGGTCAAGCGGCGCGGCGTGGACGTGGTGGCCGCCGTGGACGTGAGCCGCAGCATGCTGGCCCGCGACGTGGGCGGCTCGGGCACCCGGCTCAAGCGCGCCAAGCTGGAGGTGAGCGGGCTCATCGATCGGCTGGAGGGCGACCGCATCGGCCTGGTGGCGTTCGCCGGCGCGGCCTTCCCCCAGTGCCCGCTGACCTCGGACTACGCGGCGGCCAAGCTGTTTCTGCGCTCCATGGAAGCGGGCGCGATCCCGGTGGGCGGCACCAACTTCTTGCAGGCGCTACAGGTGGCGGGAGATCTGTTCGAGAACGCCCGCGGCGGCTCGCGCTCCCGCGTGCTGGTGTTCATCACCGACGGCGAGGACCACGAGGGCGGCTTCGAGGCCGAGGTGGAACGGCTCGCCAAGGCTGGCGTGATCATCCACACCGTGGGCATCGGCACCCAGATCGGCGAGCTGGTGCCGACGGACGAGGGCGGTTACCTGCGCTCCGAGGGCAAGCCGGTGATGAGCCGGTTGCAGGAAGGCACCCTGCGGGCCATGGCCGAGGCCACCGGCGGCATCTACGTGCATTCGGCAGCGGGCGACCTGGGCTTCGACGCGGTGGTCGAGCACATCTCCCGGTTGCAGAAGGCCGACTACGAGTCCCGCCTGGAGACCGTGTACGAGGAGCGCTTCCAGATCCCGGCCCTGGCGGCCCTGCTGCTGCTGCTGGCCGCCACCTTCACCCCCAGCCGTCGCGCCCGGAAATCGGAGGGAACGCCATGAGGAGCCCGGTCCCGACGGCCCTTGTGCTTTGCGCCGGCCTGTGTCTCGCCGCCCCTCCCGCGGCGGCCTGGGACTTGTTCTCGCGCGCGCTCCCCGAGGTCGAGCGCGGCAACGCGCAGTACGCCGAGCAGCACTACGGTGAGGCGCTGGAGAGCTTCGAACAGGCCGAGTCCCGCCTCCAGAACGAACCGCGCATCCACTACAACCGGGGCACGGCCTTGCTGGGCCTCTCGCGCGGCCGCGAGGCGCGCGAGGCCTTCCTGCGCGCGCTGGGCAGCGACGACCCCGAGTTCAAGAAACGGCTCTACTACAACCTGGGCCAGAGCTTCTTCGCCGAGCAGGCCTTTCGCGACGCCGCCACCTACTTCCGGCGGGCGCTGGAGATCGATCCCGACTTCGACGACGCGCGCTACAACCTGGAGCTCTGCCTCCAGGCGCAGGAGCAGCAATCCAAACAATCCGGCGATTCGCAGCAGAAGCCGCAGCCGCAGGACGGCCAGGATCGCAAGGAGGACGGCAAGCAAGGCCAGAACCAGGACCAGAAAGATCAGCAGGATCAGAAGGACCAGAAGCAGGACGCCCAGAACCAGCCGGGGAAACAGGGCCAGGACTCGCAGGGCTCCGGCGACCAGCAAGACACGCAGGCCAAGCCCGAGCCCGGCCAGGACCAGCAGAAACAGTCCTCGGACGCCCAGCGCAAGGAAGGCCAGGACTCGCAGTCGCAGGATGCGCAGGACGGGAAGCAAAGCGCGCAGCAGAAAGCCGCGGACTCCGGCGAACCGAAGGACGACCGCCAGAATCCCGACGCCAAGGAGTCGCAGGGCCAGGCGCAGCCCAAGGACGCCGACGCCGCGAAGGACGCGCAGAAAGAATCGCCCGACAAGGCCGGCCAGAGCCGCGAAGGCCGCGAGGCGCGCCGGCTCTCGGCCCAACAGGCCCAGGAGCTGCTGGACGCGCTGCGCGAGTCGGAAAAGCCGTTCCAGATCCAGCGATTCCTGTTGCCCAAGTTCCAACCTCGGGATAAGAAGGTGGAGAAGGACTGGTAACCTCATGCGCGGCGTGCGGCACCATGCGGTCGTGTGGTTCGGCGTGATGCTGTGCCTTTCGTTTCCGGCGGCGGCCGGCGAGGTTTCCTTCTCTGCCTCGGTCGATCGCAACGTGGTGGGCCTGGAGGAGATGTTCACCTTCACGCTCACCGTGAACGTCCCCGACCTCTCGCGCATCGAGAAGCTCACCCTGCCCGACACCGGCACGCTGAAGATCTTCTCGCAGCGGGAGCAGACGGCCACCACCTTCAGCCTCTCCGGCGGCTCGCAGGACTTCCGCCGCATCAAGAGCGTGGTGATGGTGCTCAAGCCGACACGGGAGGGCGCGACGACCATCGGGCGCGCCAGCCTGCGCTACGCGGGCCAGACCTATAACACCGAGCCCATCGCCATCCAGGTGACGAAGAGCACTCCCCAGAAGAAACCGCGGCAGCGCTCGCCCGGCCCCGGCATGTCCCCCTTCCCCTTCGACGACGACTTCTTCCGCTCGCCCTTCGACGATCCGTTCTTCCGCTCGCCGTTGGACGAGTTCCTGGGCCACCCGCGCGAGATCGGCGAGAAGGACGCCTTCGTCGAGGCCTACATCTCGCCGGACGTGGTGGTGCAGGGGCAGCAGGTGACGGTGACGGTGATGGTGTACTCCCGCATCGACGCCCGCATCGGCGAGACGCGCTGGCCCAAGCTGGACGGCTTCTTCGCCGTGGATCGCGATGTCTCCGGCGCGCGCACCGAGCAGAAGTTCATCGACGGCGAGCGCTACATGTACAAGCTGCACCAGCAGAAGGCGCTGTTCCCCCTCAAGGCGGGCGAGATCACGCTCGATCCCGTCTCGGTGGAGATGGTCCTCTCCGCCTCTCCCTTCGCGCAGGAGACCCGCACCCTCAAGACCCGGCCGCTGAAAATCAAGGTGCTGCCGCTGCCCGAGGCGGGCCGCCCGGCGGACTTCTCGGAGGCCAACGTCGGGCGTTTCACGCTGAGCGCCGCGGTGGACACCACCCAGGCGACCCTCAACCAGCCCGTCACCCTGACCTTGACCCTGCGCGGCACGGGCAACATCCACCAGGTGCGCGTCCCGGAGTTCCCCGCGCTGGACAAGTGGAAGCGCTTCGACCCGGTCGCCGACATCCAGTCACCCAAGGCGGGCGCCGAGGTGCGCGGCACCAAGACCATCGAGTACGTGCTGGTGCCGCTGGCTTCGGGGGAGCACGTGCTGCCGGCGCTGCGCCTGTCGTTCTTCGATCCCCAAGACAACCGCTACCGCACCGTGCAGACCGAGCCCATCACCATCCAGGTGGCCGCCAGCGCGGACAGCCCCGCCGGCACCGAGCCGGGGCGCGAGGTCAACCTGTTGGCCGGCACCTTCCAACCCATCCGCTTCGAGAGCACCCTGTCCGGCCACGGGCCGCCGCTGTACCGCAGCCGCGCCTTCCTGCCGCTGCTCATCCTGCCTCCTTCGGTGTGGCTCCTGCTGCTGCTGGGGGGCGCCATCTCCCGCCGGCTTCAGGCCGATTCGCCCCGGGGCCGGGCGCGCCAGGCCGCCTCCCGGGCGCGCGGGCGGCTCAAGCAGGCCGCCCGCCACGCCGCCTCGGGCCGGGCGCCGGAGTTCTTTTCCGAGATCAAGGCCGCCTTGCTGGACGCGGTGGAAGCCCGTCTGGGCGCGTCCGCCCAGGGCATGCTGATCGAGGAGATCCAGCGGGGTCTGAGCGCGGACGGCGTGGGCGCGGCCACCGTGGAGGAGCTGCTGCGCGAGCTCGAGAACTGCGACTTCGGCCGTTTCGCTCCCTCGGCCTCCCGCGGCCAGGAGATGCAGGATTCGCTCCAGCGCAGCCGGCGCCTGCTCCAGGAGCTTTCCCGCGCCGGCAAGAGGAGCGCGCCATGACCCGGCTCCTGCTGGCCAGCTCGCTCGTGTTCTGGGCATGCGCCGCGCGCGCGGACGGCGCTCCGGCGGCGCCCACCGCGCCCCCGAGCTCCGCTCCCCTCCCCGCCGCCCGCTCGCTCGATGACGAGCTGCTCGTGGCCTTCCAGCGGGCCAACCAGGCCTACCTCGCCGGCGACTACGCCGCGGCCATCGCCGGGTACGAGCGCATCCTGAACGCCGGCCGGATCCACCCCGACGTGACCTACAACCTGGCCAACGCCTACTACCGGGCCGGCCGCAAGGGCCTGGCGGTGCTGTTCTACGAAAAGACGCTGGCCAAGAACCCGTCCGACGAGGCCGCCCGCTTCAACCTCTCGCTGGTCCAGAAGGAGCTCATCGATCGGGTGCTGCCCACCGGCGGCTCGACCTCCGCCGAGCCCCCGTGGGAGGCCTTCGTCCGCTCCCTCCCCTCCACCGGCTTGACGTACGTCTTCCTGGGGCTGTACCTCTCGTTCTTCGCCGTGGCCATAACACGGCGCTTCGTGCGCTCCCGCCCGCTGTACCGGCTGCTGTTCTGGGTGAACGTGCCGCTGCTATGCCTGGCGCTGGTCGCCGGCTCGCTGCTCGCCGCCCGGATGTTCGCGGAAGATCGCATCCACTACAGCGTGGTGATCGTGCCCACCGCCCCTCTGCGGGAAGGCCCCGAGCGGACCGCCAAGGCGCTGATGGAGCTCCACGAGGGGCTCAAGGTGCGCGCCCTCTCCGAGAGCGGCGAGTACGTCCGGGTGCGCCTCTCCAACGGGGTGGAGGGCTTCCTGCTCCGGAACCAGGCAGGCGAGATCTGATTGACGCTCCGAGAGGTTCCGTGGTACTTTGCCCCGCGCTTTTTAGCGACGTTCCGGGGCGCGCCCGGGGACGGACCTGGGTCAGGAGGTAAATCGGTGAAGCGCCTGAACATTCGCCTGCTGGTCGTCTCGCTGGCCCTGAGCGTGGGTTGCGCCTCGGGGCCGGCGGCGCGGCCCAAGGTCTCCTACAAGGTCTCGGCGCAGGAGAACTTCGCCAAGGGCATGAAGGCCTTCCAGGACAAGGACTACCTGGAGGCCATCGAGTTCTTCACCTTCGTCAAGACCAAGTTCTCCTACGACAGCCGGGCCGCCGAGTCGGAGCTGATGATCGCCAACTGCGAGTTCGCCCGGGAGCGCTACCTGGAGGCGGCCGAGGCCTACACGGGCTTCATCAAGATGCACCCCCGCCACCCGCGGGTGCCGTTCGCCACCTTCCGCGTGGGCATGTGCTTCTACCACCGCATCCCCAGCGATTGGTGGCTGTTTCCGCCGGCCTACGAGCTGGACTCGGAGGAGACCGAGCGCGCCGCGCGTGAGCTGCAGCGATTCCTGAACGCTTACCCCAACGACGAGAACGTTCCTGCGGCCCGCGAGGCGCTCCGCGAGTGCATGCTGCGCCTGGCCCAGCGTACCCGGTTCGTGATGAACTTCAACGGCAAGCGCAACCGGCACCGCGGGGCGCTGTGGCGCGCGGAGGAGCTGCTGGCGCGCTACCCCGGCCTGGGCTTCGACGAGGAGGCGCTGTTCGTGAAGGGCCGCTCCCTGGCGGACCTGGGCGAGAGCGCTCGCGCCCGCGAGGCGCTGGAGAGCCTGCTCGAGCGCTTCCCGGCCGGGTCCTTCGCCGGGCCCGCCCGGCGCCTGCTGGAGCGGCTGCCGGCCGCGAGCGTCCGGAAACCCGCCACGGCTCCGGCCGCTCCCGAGGCAGAGATGAATCCGGCGCAGACTCCCACCCCTGCCGCCGCCCCTGCCGCCGCCCCTGCCGCCCCCACGGACACACCGGCCCCGGCCGCATCCGACGAGCCACCGCCGGAAGGGGCGGGTGCGTGAGCTGGTCAGCGAGAACTCTTTGGCTCTTTGTCCTGCTGGCGGCGGCCTGCGCCCCGGCAGAACCGAGGTCGCCGGAGGAGTTCTCTCGCGCCATCTCCAAGTGGATGCATAGCGCGGACGCCGGGGGCATCCTGAACCTCGTCGACATGCGCTACCAGGACGACCTCGGCGGCCAGGGCCGCCTGGGAGACGACCTGCGCCAGCTGTTCACGGTGTATGGGCCCCTGCGGCTCCGCTTCGAGGAGCTCTCGCAGGATGGCGACACCTGCACCGGCACGGTCCGGCTCAAGGGGCGTGGGCTCAGTTACCGCGGCCCCTGGAAACTCACCCTGCTCCCCGGGCCACAGGGGCCGCTGATCGGAAGCGGGGTGTTGCCGGAGCTGCGCGAGGTGCTGAACACACTGCGCGAACGCCGCCTGGCCCTGGAAACCGGCGTGGTGGAGCGCCTGGCCGACGTGGTGAGCCACACCTACCGCGATCGCAACGGCGGGCGCGACGAACTCGTGTCCCGGCTGCGCGGCGAGCTGCTGGCCTCCTACGGCATGGCGGTGATCTACCGCGACCTGGACATCACGGTGGAGCCGGCCTCCGCCAGCGCCCGGGTCAAGCTCCTGCTGGTGCGCCACACCGGCCCGGACAAGGTCACCGAGGAGAATCGCGAGGAGACGCTTGCGTTGGTGCGTGAGGGAAGCAGCTTCCGCCTGTCCGGCGGGCTGGACTGACGCACCGGCTGTAGCGCGGGGAGAGTGCCATGGACGACAAGACCAAGGAGTTGCTCAAGTTGGGCCGGGAGGCCTACCGCAAGAAGGAGTACTCCCGCGCCGAGAGCTACCTGGCCCAGGTGGTGGACGACCAGGGGGCCTTCGCGGACGTCTTCAACATGCTGGGTGTCATCTACCACGACCGCGGACTCTTCTCCAAGGCGCAGAAGAATTTCGAACGCGCCCTGGCCATCAACCCCAACTACACCGAGGCGGCCCTCAACCTGGCGGTGACCTACAACGACCTGGGCCGCTACGAGGAGGCGCGTTCCATCTACGCCCGGGTGCTGGAGGTGGGCAAGAACGAGCCCGGCGAGCTCGACCCGTTCGTGCGCGGCAAGGTGGCCAACCTGTACGCCGACATCGGTGACATCTACCAGTCGGCCGGTCTGTACGACACGGCCGCGGTCGAGTACCGCCGGGCGCTGACGCTGGGGCCGGGTTTCGTGGACATCCGCCTCAAGCTGGCCCAGGCGCTGCGGGACGCCGGCAAACGCGAGGAGGCGCTGGAGGAGCTGCGCCGCGTGGTCCAGGAGCGGCCCACCTTCGTGCCGGCCCGCATCCACCTGGGCATCACCCTGTACGCCATGGGGCGCATCGCCGAGGCGGTGTCCGAGTGGCAGGAGGCGCTGCGCCTGGAGCCGGAGAACCGTAGCTGTCAGATGTACCTCAACCTGATCAAGGAAGGGCCCAAGACCCCCTGAAAGTTGCGAACCCCGCGCGGGGTGGTAACATGTCCCCAGGGGAACCGGTGGTGGCACAGGAGCTCTCGATGCCGGGCGAGCTTGAATCCGAACCGAAACGCTACGCGCTGCGCTTCATCTCCGGGAAGTACCAGGGCGGAGAGTTTCCCCTCCAGCCCAACCGCGAGATCGTCATCGGCCGAAGCTCGGATCTCGACATGGTGCTGGTCGAGGACATGGTGTCGCGCAAGCACGCCAAGATCCTGACCACCGACCGCGAGATCGCCATCCAGGACCTGGGCTCCACCAACGGCACCTTCGTCAACGGCGAGAAGGTCAAGAAGGCCCGCCTCAAGGAAGGCGACCGCATCCTGATCGGCACCTCCATCCTCAAGCTGGTGACGCTCTCCGGGCCGGCCGGCGCCGACCGCGACAAGCCGCTCAACGACGCCGAGATCCGCTCCATGCTGGAGCAGGTGGCCGCCAAGAAGGCCCGCAGCTCCTCCCCCATGTCGGGCAAGATCGAGGAGGTGCCGGTCCCGGACCTGCTACAGCTCTTCTCCACCAGCAAGAAGAGCGGCGTGCTCAGCATCCGGCCCAGCGCCGGGGGCGAGGGCCGCATCTACATGCGCAATGGCCGCATCTACTACGCCTCCATCAACAACCAGCACGAGCTCGGCCCGCAGAAGGCCTTCCAGCGCATCCTGACCTGGCCCGAGGGGCTGTTCGAGCTCACCGGCCCGTCCACCGAGAAGTTCATGCTCGAGCTGGACGAGAGCACCGAGTCGCTGCTCATGGAGGCGGCGCGCCAGACCGACGAGCTCAAGCGCCTCGAGCCGCAGCTCCCCGCCCCCACCGCGCGCTTCTCGCTGGCGAGTCCCTTGAACCCCCCGCTGCGGGAGCTCAACCCCGACCAGCTCGACACCTTGCAGCTGGTCATCAACCTGGGCCGTCTGAGCCAGGTCCTCGACAAGAGCATGCTCTCCGACCTCGACACCTGGCAGGCCGTGCTGCACCTCATCCGCAAGGGCTACATCCGCGAGGCGCGCGGCGGCAGCCAGGGCTGAATCTCCTGTCCCCGACAACTTTTTCGGCCCCCTCCCTGCCTCGCCCTGACTCCGGTAGAATGAGCATGAAGATAGTCATTCAGCGAGGGGACCTCCGTTTCCTCTAACCCTCGAGAAAATTCCGGGACAAAACCTGCTGACAATGAAAAGCCCAGAAAGAACTTTCTGCCAAGTGAAATTCCCTAAAGGAACCTCAGAGAAGACTTTCTTCGAAAGAAAAGCGAAAAAAGTTGGCCACTTCATCGAAGATGAAGGGACTGCCTGCAGTCCCTTCATAGATGTCAAGACAGTCGAAGCCCGACCCCTGTCGATGGCGAGCGTAGCGAGTCGCGAAGCGACCGAAGGCCATGGACAGCAAAGGTCGGGCGAAGGCTACGCGCGGCGCGCCACCCGGCGCAGCCGTTGCCACAAGCGGCGCGCCTCCTCGACGCCCAGCAGCGCGGCCAGGCCGAAGTAGGCGGCGCCGAACAGCGAGAGCACCGCACACGCCTGCGGGATGGGATGCAGGCCCGCAAGCAGCCGCGCGAGCCCGAAGGCCGCCCCCGCCGCCGCCAGGCCCGAAAGGAGCAGCCGCAGCACAAACCCCATCGGCAGTCCCGTCCGGCCCAGGCGCCGGTTCAAGAAGCGCCGCAGCATGGCGAGCTCGACCCAGGCGGCCAGGCCCGCCGCCGCGGTGAGGCCCGCCACGCCGAAGCGAAGATCCCAACCGAGCCAGCGCGGCAGAAGCAGCGCCGCCATCGCCCCCAGCCCGGCGCCGAGCAGCACGCGGCAGGTGGCGGTCAGAAGCGGGGTGCGCGTGTCTCGCAAGGCATAGAACGCCGAGGCGTACAGCCTCCCCAGCGTGGCCGCGAGGAGTCCCGCCGCGTACCCGGCCAGCACCGCCCACACGTACATGACGTCCGCGCGGGTGAACTTCCCCGTCTGGTAGATGGCGCCCACCACCACGTCCCCCAGCGAAAGGAACCCGATGGCCGAGGGGACGACCAGCAGCGCGATCCGTCGCAGGCTGTGCCCGATGCGCTCGCGCAGGGCGGCGGCCTGCTTCTCGGGGTCGCCCTGGACCTCGGACATGGCCGGGAGCTCCGCGGCCGACACCGACATGCCGAACAGGCTCACCGGCAGAAGGTACAGCGTCTGGGCATACCCCAGCGCCGCCATGGCCCCGTGCGGCAGCAGCGAGGCGATGAGCTCGTCCACGAAGGCCGAGATCTGCACCACGCCCCGCCCCAGGCAGGCCGGCAGGAAGTTTTTCAGCACCGTGCGCACCGACTGGAGCGCGAAGAAGAACCCGGCCCGTAGCCGGCCGGCCAGACGCACGGCGAGCGGCGCCTGGATGAGGAACTGCAGCGCGCTCCCCGCCACCGAGGCCCAGGCCAGGATCGGCGCGAGCTCCTCCTGCGCGCGCCCGCCGAAAGCGATCATGGCGGCGATGAGCACGGCGTTCCACACCACCGGCGCGGCGTAGGACAGGAAGAAGCGCCGGTGGCTGTTGAGGATGCCCAGGCACCAGGCGGACATCACCAGCAGCCCCGCCCCCGGGAACAGGATGCGCACCAGCCGGACGGTGAGCTCCCGCTTCTCCCCGGTAAACCCCGGCGCGATGGCGGCGACCAGCGCCGGGGCGAAGGTCACGCCCAGGGCCACCACCAGCGCCACCAGGAGGCCCAGGCTGGCCAGGACGCCGGAGGCGACGTGCTGCGCCTCCTCGGGTTTTCCTTCGCTGCGCAAGCGCGCGTACACCGGGATGAACGAGGCCGACAGCGACCCCTCGCCGAACAGGTTTTGCAAAAGGTTCGGGATACGGAAGGCCGCCCGGTAGGCGTCAGCCACCCAGGAGTTGCCGAAGTAGTGCGCGAACACCCGGTCGCGGATCAGCCCGAACAGGCGGCTCAGCAGGATCCCCGCCCCCACCAGCAAGGCATGCTTTCCTCCGCCCGGCGATTGGCTCTGGCTTGCGTTCATTTTGGCAGCGATTTCGGCCCACGCTCGCCCCAAAGATACACCCGTCGGGATTGGCGGCGGGTGCCGGGCGCATGCTCGGCCGGGTCGGACACGGCGCGCTCACTCGGAGACGATGCGGAACTCCACGCGGCGGTTGGCCTCCTTGCCGCGGGGCGTGCGGTTGGAGGCGATGGGCTTGCTCTCGCCGAAGCCGACGGACTGCAGGCGCTCCTCCTCGATGCCCTGCTTGATGAGGTACTCCTTGACCGAGCCGGCGCGCTTCTCGGAGAGCATCTGGTTGTAGGCGTCGGGGCCGTCCGAGTCGGTGTGGCCCTCGATGGAGATCTTCATGCTCGGGTAGTCCTTGAGCACCTGGGCCACCTGGTTGAGCAGCCCGAACGACTTGGGCAGGATGTCCCACTTGTTGTAGGCGAAGTAGATCTTCTCCTTGATCTCGATCTGCTTCTTCTCCCGGTTGACCTTGACCAGGGAGAACTTGCGCGGGCAACCCTTGCCCTGCGGGCTGTCGGGCGGGCCGGGCTCGTCCGGGCACTTGTCTTCCTTGTCGATGATGCCGTCGCCGTCGCGATCCGGGCAACCCTGGTACATGGCCGGGCCGGGCTCGTCGGGGCAGGCGTCGTCCTTGTCGATGATGCCGTCGCCGTCACGGTCCGGGCAGCCCTTCAGCTCGACCTTGCCGGGGTCGTCCGGGCAGGCGTCGTCCTTGTCCGGCACGGTGTCCTTGTCGCGATCGGGGCAGCCCTTGGTCTCGGGCGGGCCCGGATCGTCGGGGCACTCGTCCTCGACGTCGGGGATGCCGTCCTTGTCGCGATCCAGGATCGGGCAGCCCTGGTTCTCCTTCGGGCCGGGGTCCTTCGGGCACTTGTCCTCGGGGTCGATGAGCCCGTCGCCGTCCGTGTCGGGCGGCGGACAGCCCTGGTACTCGGGGAGCCCCGGGACGTCGGGACACTGATCGTCCACGTCGGGGATGCCGTCGCCGTCCCGGTCGGTCTTGGTGATGGCCACCACCTTGGGCGGTTCCTTGATCAAGACCTTCTTGGGGCCGCAATCCTTCGAGTCCTCGATGGCGCGCTTCACCGACGACATGGCCACCTTGACGTGCTCGTCGGCCCGCAGCCAGTCGCCCTGGTCCAGCTCGTCCTCGGCGAATTGAGTGTTGGACTCGGCGAGCGCCAGATCCCGCGGCGCGCACTTGTAGGCGCCGCTCTCGCGGGCCTTGGCGATGTCGCGCTTGAGGACTTCCACGTCGGCCCGCAACTTCGAGCCGCTCACGCAGGCGAAGAGCCCGCCCATGGCCAGCGCCACAAGGCCCAGCAGGCAACGGTTGCGAACGGTCGGCTTCATGTGCGCATCTCCCGGCGGTCTTTCGCGAGGGCGGCTACTCTTCCGGCTTGAGCGAACGCTCGCGCGCCTTCTCGGACAGGGCTTTGGCCTTGCGCGCGTAGTCGATGGCGTACTCGAAGTCCGAATATCCCCACTTCTCGCGAGCCTTGTGCAGGTACTGCTCGGCGGAGACGTACTCGTAGGGGGACTTCTTCTCGGCGTCGGCCACCCGGGCGCCCTCGAGCGCGGTGTCGGCCTTCAGGATGAGGTGGGTGGACTCGACCGGCCCGCAGCCGGTGGCGGCGAGCGACAGCGCAAGAACCGCAAGGCATACGGCAATCAATGTGGCGCTCTTCATCTTTGACCTCTTGGAAAAACGCCCAATCACGCGATTTATGAAGCAATTAGCAGACCCCCGCGCGGACTGTCAAGCGCTTTTCCCCTCACCCCTTGGCTCCGCCGCCCGGCGCCGAGGGGACCTTGGCCGGGGCGGAAGGAGGAGCGGACGGCACGGGCGCGGAAGCGGCCGCTGCCGGTGTGCCGGCGGCCGCCTCGGAGGTGGCGCCCGGGTTGAGCAGGCGCTCGAAGGAGCCGGCCTTCGAAGGGTACGAGGAGGTCGCGCCCGCCGGGGGGAGCGGCTCGGCGGGCATCTCGCGGAGCAGGATCGCCTGGCGGATCTTCCGGCCCTCCACCTCGAAGAACACCAGCAGGAAGATCCACCCGCCGAGGAGCACCGGGATGGCGAAGGCGAGCACCGCCGGAAGCGGCGTCGAGAAGAACGCCGGGGCCTTCTCCAGCTCCGGCCCCGCGGCCACCACCGCCAGCCGCTCGCCGAACACGAAGAGAAAAACCACCCCGGCCACGAGAAACAAACCGGCCAACCCGGCCGGCAGCCAGCCCAATCCACCGCGGCACAGCAAGACACCAGCCCAGAACCCCGCCGCGGCGAGCACCGGCAGCGCCGCCAGGAAGGCCAGGGCCATCCAGACGTTGAGCGCCTCCGGATCGATGAGATACAGCAGGCTCCAGCCGGGCGCCTGGTAGAGCAGCACCGCCGCCAGCGGGACCACCACCAGCCCGACGAAGCACAGGAGCCCGGGAAGGTACGGCCCCCGGTGCAGGCTCTTCTCGCGCCGGGCCTGCTCGCGGACGGTGAAGGCGACGGACAGGCCCGCCGCGAGGCACAAGAGCGGAAACAGGATGACGATAGCGCCACCTCCCTTTCCGGCGCGGCATTATGGCACAGGCGGCGGCCTCCACCAAATCATTTGATCGACCCGCGCCGGTTGCGCGCATCTGAACGGGCGGTTACAATGCCTCATCGTTCCAAAGGAGATCTCTCATGCGACGGTCGCCGATGTTCTTCACTCTCGCAGCCTGCGTCCTCCTCTCCCGGCCGGGCGGCGCCGAGCCCGTGAAGGTGGCGGTGCTGGAGTTCACCAGCAAGGGCGGGGTCACCCAGGACCAGATGGACGCCCTGTCGGAGATGGTGGTCAACGTCATGGGCCAGATGAAGGGCATCAAGGTGATCGACAAGGCCACCATCCGCCAGGTGCTCAACCTCGAGGAGCAAAAGGCGCTGCTCTCCTCCTGCACCGACCAGGTGTGCCTGTCCGAGATCGGCGGCGCCCTGGGCGTGAACTGGGTGCTGGCCGGCAACGTGAGCCAGTTCGGCTCGGCCTGGCTCATGAACCTTCGCATCGTGGACGTGCGCAAGGTGGAGATCGCCGCCGGCGTGTCGCGCAGCATCTCCGGCGGCCAGGAGCAGCTCATCGCCGAGCTACCCAAGGCGGTGGGGGAGCTCTTCCAGGCCGCGCGCGGGCCCATGGGGCTCGACACCGCCAGCG
The DNA here is from genome assembly GCA_964561025.1 of uncultured Myxococcales bacterium. GTDB lineage: Bacteria > Myxococcota > B64-G9 > B64-G9 > B64-G9 > JAAZNF01. The sequence goes on along the minus strand of CAZLNM010000014.1, from coordinate 21,462 downwards.
AGACACCCGCCGTGGCGAAAGAGACTCCCCTGGCCCCGCCGGCACCCGCCGCCCCCGAGGTGCGCGCCGCGGAGGAGAAGGACCGGCCGGCCGAGGGCGGCTGGTTCTCCACGAGCGCCAGCCGGCGGCACCGCTGGACGATCTCCGTCCTGGCGGGGTTCTCCTCCGTTGAGAAGGTCACTTATTCCGGCGACGCGTCGGTGGTCAACGATCTCACCAGCGAGACGGGCCTGGACCTGAACAACCCGCGCGGGGGACTCATGGCCGGAGCCATGGGCGCCTTCGGCATCACCGAGTGGCTCGAGGCGCGCCTGTGGGCGGGCGGCGGCATCGCCGGGGATCGCCAGGGGTACTGGACGCACCGCCACCTGGAGATCGGGTCCGAGTTCGCCTTCTACTGGCCGACGAGTTTCTGGATCGCGCCCTATTCCTTCCTGGGCCTGGGGTTCTCCTCGCTGTGGTCGATTAACGATTCGGGCGAGGACAAGTTCGAGTTCCGTGGCCTCTCGGTGAGCGCCGGCCTGGGCGCCGACTTCCACCTCACGCCGGACTGGTTCGTGGGTGTGCGGGTGAGCTGGCGTTTCAGCAAGTACTTCTCCGCCTTCAGCACCGCCCAGAATACCCGGAACGAGGAGGACATCGACGCCGCGATGAACGGCGTCTCGGCGCTGCTCACCGGCGGGTACCGCTTCTGAGGTTTCGAGCCGGGGCAGGCGATCCAGGAGGTTGCAGCATGGCCTCCACCGAGCCCGGCATCTTCTCCCGCGCCAGCGGGACCCTCGACGGCACGGCCTTCGACCAGCGCGACTACTGGCGTCTCATCTACAACCCGGCGCACCACCACTTCTCGCGGGACGCGGCGGTGCTGTTCGATACTCCCATCGGCCCCGCCTGCGGCCTCAAGGTCGAGGGTCTCGACCCCTTCTGCTGCCGGCCGCTGCGCCCGGAATGCTACAACGAGTGCCAGAGCACGCTCTCGCTCATCGGCTGCGACCTCGGGGCCATCGAAAAGCGCGCCATCGAGAGCGAGGCCTGGGAGAAGTAACTGCAAGCAAAAAAACCTATTCGATTGAGCGCGGCGCGCAAGGTGGGTCCTCCATGCAGCGGAGCCGGCTTGGCGGCGAGCAGTTAGGAGGACCCACCGTTAAGCAGCCGCGCCAACTGAAAAAACCTTCCACCAAGAAAAAGGGTGAAAACCTCTGAGAAAACCTGCTGCCAAGTGAGAACCCTGCATAGAGCCTCAGAGAAGAATTCTCCGCGTAGGTCGAGCGAAGGCTGTTTGATCACCCGCCTTCCAGCAGCCGCGTCATGTGAAACTTGAGCGTGGCGAGCCGCGAAGCGGCGGAAGGCCCTGGCTCAGGGAGCGGGCTTCGCGGGCGGGGCGACGGGGGTCTCGGGGGTAGCGGGCACCGGGGCGGGCGGGGCCTGGCGCGCCACCGACCAAATCTTCTCGAAGGGGACCTTGACCACGTCCTTGCCCTTGGGCCGCACCCGCACGCCGGAATGCACGCACTCGACGAACTCGCCCTCGACGATCTCGGACTTCTGCTCGACGCGCACCAGATCGCCCGCTTGAAACTTGCAATAGCTCCAGAACTCCTCGGGCACCGGGCGACGCTCCTCCTCTTCGGCCTTGCGCCGGGCCTCTTCCTCGGCGGCCCGTTTGGCGGCCTCCTCGGCCTGCTGCTTCTCCAGGGCCAGGCGGCGGGCCTCCTCCTCGGCCTTCTTCTTCTCCTCCTGTGCCTTTCGCTTCTCTTCCTCGGCCCGCTTCTTCTCCTCCGCGGCCTTGGCCTTCTTCTCGGCCTCGAGTTCCGCGCGGGTCTTGGGGCGGGCCGGCTGGGCCGGGTTCGCCGGCGGCGGCGCTTCCTTGACGGAGGTGGCATCGGCCTTGGGCGCGGCCGGCGCCGGCGCGGCGGCCTGCGCGGCGGTCGGCTCGCCGGCTACCGGCGCGGGCGCGGCGGATGGAGGCGGCGCGCTCGTCGCGGGAGCAGGAGCGGGCGCGGCGATCAATGGCTGGAAGCGGATGCCCTTGGCGTGAACGATGGTGCAGGACTTGTTGAAGAACAGCAGGTACAGGCTCCACTGGTCCACCACCACGTCGATGAGCGCCTCCGCCCCCACCTTCAGGCGGGCGCGCTCCAGCGCGGTGTGGAGCGAGGCGTCCCTCTCGATCGGGATGCCGAGGATCGAGACCAGGCAGCTCTCGCCCTCGGTGGGGCCGGTGACCTCGTAGGTCCGGCCCGCCACCGGGACGCTGGACTCGCTCATGGTAAGCGGGGTGAGGCAGGCCACTCCCGTGATCGCGAAGCCCACGATTGTGGCCGCGAGCGCCCATGCCTGGCTTCTGCTGTGCATGCCGTTCCTCCTGGACTTGACCGCAAGGAGTGTTATCCCAAACCCTTTATGTCTTGCAAGTCTCCACGCATTCTTCCGAACGCCATGGTCGCGCGAACGGGTCCTGCCGCCTCTTCCCCCGGCGTCACCCGTTCGCACACGCCACCATTCGCTGATTCTCGTATTGCAACTCGATTTCTAACGGGGCCTTCGCAGGATGGCGCCGTCCTCGCCCACGACGAACCACCCCTCGCTGGGGTGCAAGCAGGCCGAGAGCAGGCCGATGGTGGTGCCGCTGTACATGCGGCTGAAGGTAGCGCCGTTCTTTCGCAGGATGGTGCCCATCAGGCCCACGATCACAACCTCGCCTTCGGAATTTCCCGAGATCCCCACCAGGTCCTCACTGACGGAGGTGGGAATGAGGCTCCAGGCGGAACCATCGTAGTGCGCGATGGCGCCATTCTCACCCACGGCGTACACGTCATCCTGCGCGCTGCCCCACAGCCGGATCAGTTCGCTGAGCTGGAGCGCCGGGGCCGCCGCGCGGCTCCAGGCGGTCCCGTCGAAGTGCAGCAGCGGCGGTGGCGTCCCCTCCCCCGTCACCCAAACGTCGGAGGCCGAGCTTCCCCAGATCGAGGTGAAACGCGCCTCGACCGGGATGGTCATCGGTGTAAAACCCGCCGCCGAGCCGCGCAGGATCACCTTGTCCCCCGCCACGAACACGTCGTCCTCGGCGGCCACGTAACCGGAGAGCAGATCGGCATCCTTGAGGTCCTGTCCGAGCGGGATGGTCTGGAACCCGGCGCCGCAGTCACGCATGAGCCGTCCCTGGGCGCCGGCCAGCCAGGCGCACCCCTCTGGCCGGCCGAAGACGGCATTGAGGTTGAGCGAGCCGTGGTGTTCCTCGCTCCAGCCGCTCGCGGTCCGCCGCAGCAAGGTCCCGCCCGAGCCGCAGGCGAACACGCGCGCCCCACCGTCGGTCCACACCGAGCGCAACCGCGCCCGCGGTCCGGCGATGACCTCTTTCCATTCGGCGCCGTCGTGGCGGCGCAGCAGCCCGTTGCCACCCACCACCACAGGGTGCTCGGCATCTCCACCGATCCCATAGGTCATCTTGCCGGGAAACTCTCCGAAGGTGGACCACTCCCCTCCATGGAAGCGGACCACCAGGCCGTTGCTGTTCATGAGGTTGTAGCCCGAAAGCAACATCTGGTCCGGCGCATGGAGCGCGAGTGCGCTGATGAGGAACCCCAGCATGGAGTTCAGGGTCGTCCAGGCGCTCCCGTCCCAGGCGAACACGTCGCCGTTCGCGCTGGTGACAACCCGGAACCCGTTGGGCAGGCCCCGCACCGCGCTGAGGTGAACGCCCTGGCCGATGTTGCCGCGCTGCCAGCGCTCGCCGTCGAAGTCCATCAGGGCGCCGAAGTCCCCCACCGCGTGGACGTCGATGGAGTTTTTCGCCCATACGTCCCACCAGGTGTCGAGCCCGCCCCCGGTGTCGATCGGCGCCTGCCAGGCCTTGCCATCGAAGAACTGGAGCGTGCCGCGCACGCCCGTCACCCAGATCTTTCCGGGGGCCACCGCGAACACCCCGTTGAGATCGGTGAACGGCCCCTGGGGCAGCGCCTCCCAGGCGTAGCCGTCGTAGTGGAAGACCAGGCCGCCCTTGCCCGTGACGAAGACATCCGAAACAGACGTCCCGTGGATGCGGCGGAGCTCCTGCTCGGTCGGCAGCGGGATGGGGACGAGGTCGGTCCCGTCGAAGTGCAGGAGCGTCCCGGCGCCGCCGCCGATGAAGGCGTTTTTCTCGTCGTACTGCCAGACGCCCATGAAATTTTCGGTGCGGGGTCGCGGGTTCTCGAAGCACCAGCCGTCGAGCGAGCAGGCGGCCTTCCGGTCGCGCACGCAGGCGTTGTTCTCCTCCCGGTACCCCGGATCGCACCGGCACAAATACGAGTATCCGTCCCGGACGCAGGCGGTGCGCCGCTCGCCGGTGCAGGGGTTCGGCGAGCAGGGGTCCGCCACGCAGTCGCCGTTCGCGTCTTCCAGGTACCCAGGGCTGCAAAGGCAGACGAACTCGGTCCCGCGGTTGGCGCACAGCCCGCGGGGCGGCTGGCACGGAGCGGGTTGGACGTCGCAGGGCCGCACGCAAGAACCGCCCGAGAAGAGGTAGCCGGGATCGCAGCCGCAAGAGGCCTGGCCGCTCACCACCGAGCACACGGTGCGGTGCGGCTCCTGGCACGGGTTGGGATGGCAGGGGTCCTCGGGGACGCAAACGTTGCCGTCGAGCACGTACCCGGGGTCGCAGTCGCACTGTGCTTCGCCCGATACGTTGCGGCATACGCCGCGGTGGACGTCCTTGCATGGGTTGGGCTGGCACGGGTCGACGTCGTCCGGTATGCAGTCGCCCGACGGGTTCTGCACGTAGCCGGGATCGCACAGGCACAAGGCGCTGCCGTTTTGCGCCAGGCACACCGTCTTGTGCAGGCCGGCGCACGGGTTGGGTTGGCAAGGATCGGCGCCTCCCCCACCGCCACAGCCGATGATTGCAGAAGCCGTTGCGATTACACAGAAAAAAGGGAGTGGGATACGCTTGTTCAAGGACATGGGTGCAAGGTTACGAAAGCCGAGCCGGGGGAGTCAAACTGAACTTAGAAAAATGCACAACGATCTCGGCTGATCCAGGTTGAACACCGCGGAGCACAGATTCGGTGGGTTTTCCTAATTGCGTCGGGTGTGAATGTCTGACTACGGCGCCCACCAGTTACCCGAGGCTACCAGCATGCACAAGAGCTTGATCGAGTCTGCGTAGTATTCTTCCGGGGGCCGGCTGGCAATCTCATCCCAGAGGGCGTCCAACCATGGCTGGTTCGTCCCGGATTCAGGCTCCACCATAGCGGCCACTATGAAAGGAGCGATGAAACCCGCTTCCACGTCGCTGTTGAGCGCCGTCCCGTCAAGGGCATAGCCGCTGGTGATGGCCTCCGGGTCGTCTCCCGTCGCGACGCGTACCCAGGCGTTGAGCTTGCGGACGGCTGCACGCGCGCGAGCGTCGCCGGACAAGAGGTAATCGGTGGCCAGCCGCCACGGCGTGCGGCAGGCGTTGTAGCTGTAGCGCCCGTCGTTTTCTCCCTCCAGGTAGTTCGGCGGAGCGGGTTGCGGAGAAGTCCCGCTGGCACTTACGATGAAATCCGGCAGCAACCCGGTCTGTGGGGCAGAGTTCGCCTGGAGATACGCGACGATGGCGTAGGCCTTGTCCGCGACGGCGTTCCATCGCGCCTCACCTGTCGCCCCGGCAAACGCCTTGAAATGGCCGGTGATAAAATCGGAGGAACGGGTGGCGTCCCAGTTCTCGTGGGATGAATCCGTCACCCAGTCACCAAACAGGATGGTGTTCGCTGGCTGAATCTCTGAAGCGAGGATGGCGCCAATGATCCGGCGCGCCTCTCCCAGATAATCGATATCACCGTCGCTGCCCCACTGGGCATCTGCCAACAGCAGGCCGTAGGCCGCATCAACGTCCCCGTCCGTGGCGGAGGCACTCCCGAGTGAATCGATGTTGCCGCAGGAGCGGTCCTGGGCCCAGGACATGAGGTTCGCGTTGATGACGCTGGGATGCGCGACGTAGTAACGGTACAACCTATCGAACATGGACTTGGCGGCGGGTTCGTAACCAGCCATGAGCGCCGCCACCATCATGCCGTAGCCCTGGCCCTCCGATACGATCCAAGCTCCCGAGCCGGTCTGCGCCTTGATGTAGGCCTGGCCCGTAGCGCATCCCGACATAAAGTACCGGCGTTTCCACTCCTGATAGAACGCGCCGACCGTCTCATCGAGCTCGGCTCTCGAATGATTGGACGGAAAGATAACCCCTTCTGACCAGTAGCCGGTGTGCGTCCCGAAGGGACGCCGGGGCGCTGGTCCTTCTTCGCTCGGCTCTCCACCTCCGCAGCCACCAACTATCGCCAGCACCAGGAAGAAAAGCCCCACCGCTCCCACTCTCAAAAAACCATTTTTCATACTCGCCTCCATATACCGCAACACCATAAACACAGCAATTCTGGGGACTATCTTGCCTTCATCTTGCTTTCGATTGATTTCGAAGCAATCGAATAGAAAGAGCGAATTATTCTCCCTGCTCTTCTTGCAGGTCCGGGTCCACCACCTGGCCCTCGGAGTCGGTCTTGAGGTTGGCCTTCTTGCGCAGGTTCTCCTGCTCCTTCTTGATCTCCTCTTCCTGTTGCTTGAGCAGGCGCATGGCGGCGGCGGCGGCCTCCTCCTCCTCGCGCTTCTTGCGCGCCTCCTCGGCGGCCTGCTGGCGCTTGCGCTCCTCCTCGATCCGCCGCTGGGCCTCCTCGCGCTCGCGCTGCTCCTTGAGGAACTTGGCGGCGGCCCGCACCTCCTCGTCGTCTGACGGCGAGGCGAAGGTCGAGCCTCCCCACTCCGAATCGTTGCTCGCCGAATCTGGCGCCGGCGCCGGGTTCGCCGCCCGCGCTGGTGTGGCCGGCGCCGCCGGTGGGCTCGCGGGGGGACGGGCCTCCGCCGGCGCGTTCTTGGCCGGCTCCTTGGCGCGGGCCGGCGCCCGGCCGGACTCCCCCAGCTCGGCGTCCAGCAGGCGATCGAGCGAGCGATCCGGCACCACGGCCGCGCCGCGCGCCGGGGGCTTGGCCTCGGCCTCGCGCCGGGCCTGGTCCTTCTGGTAGCGCTCGGACAAGATGCGGTGGCGGGTGCGCTCGCGGATGAACTCCTCCCGCGCCGCGTCCCAGCCGTTGCGCCACTGTTGGTACTCGCCCAGCTCGCGCCGGATCTCGGCCAGATCTTGCGGCGGCGGGGCGGCGCGGTGCGAACGGGCCGGGGCGTCCACCACCTGGTCCCAGTCCTCGGTGCCGTCCTTCTCGTCCAGCGGATCTTCGGCCCGGACCGTGCCCGGCAAACATAGCGCCAGCGCGCCGCACGCCAGCGCGACACGACCGATGGTCTTCCACGTCCTCATGCCCAAGCTCCCCGAACGCGGCCCCTCAGGGCCGCAGCATGGTCACGGTCAAGTCTACCACCGTGTCCTTCGCGATGGAAAACCCGTCCTGGCAACCCCAGGCGGTGCGGGTGCCCTCGGCCAGGAGCCGGGAGAACCCCTCGACGAAGAACACCGCACGGTCGGCCGGCCGCACCAGCTGCACCAGCAGGTTGGGGAAGTAGGTCCCGCCCGCCTGCCACACGAACTCGATGTACTTCGGCCCGTACTGCAGGGGGTTGTTCTCCGGCGCCGCAGGGTCGAAGGCGCTATGGAGTCCGGCGCACGAGAGCACCTGGCCATCCACGGTGCGATCGAGCAGCACCCACATGCGCGCGGACAGCGCGATGCGATCCATGTCCCGGCCGAAGCTCAGGTTGGCCTTGACGCTGCCGAACCCGTCGGCCTCCCCGAACACCCGGCAGCGCCCGCCGGCGCACACCGCGTCTCCCACCGCCCCGCAGTCCGAGAAGTGGCCGCACTCCGGCGAGGAGCCGCCGCAGCTGGCGCCGGTGACCACCAGGGCGGCGGCGAGCGCCGCGAACGCGATTTTTCGAAGACGCGGCATGGCTCCGGCATACCACGCCACCCGCCGCGCTGGCAACCGCCCGCGAGCGTGCGGCGCCTTGACAGCCGGCCCCGCGTCGGCTACAGGAAGCGGCGCGAACGCTTCGCTCCTACCCAACCCTGGAGGAATCATGGCCAAGACCAAAGTCATCATCATGGGCGCCGCCGGCAGGGACTTTCACAACTTCAACGTGGTGTACCGCGACAACCCGAACTACGAGGTGGTGGCCTTCACCGCCACCCAGATCCCCAAGATCGGCGGCCGCACCTACCCGCCGGTGCTGGCCGGCAAGCTCTACCCCAAGGGCATCCCCATCTTCGCCGAGGAGGAGCTTTCGGACCTCATCCGCAAGCACGCGGTGGACGAGGTGGTGTTCTCCTACAGCGACATCCGCCACGAGGACGTGATGCACAAGGCCTCGCTGGTGCAGGCGGCCGGGGCCAGCTTCGTGCTGCTCGGCCCCAAGGCCACCATGCTCCCCGCCAAGAAGCCGGTGCTGTCGGTGTGCGCGGTGCGCACCGGCGTGGGCAAGAGCCAGACCACCCGCTACGCGGTGGACACCTTGCAGAAGATGGGCAAGAAGGTGGTCTCCATCCGCCACCCCATGCCCTACGGCGACCTGGCCAAGCAGGCCTGCCAGCGCTTCGCCACTCTCAAGGACCTGGACAAGCACGAGTGCACCATCGAGGAGCGTGAGGAGTACGAGCCGCACATCCGGCGCAAGGCGGTGGTGTACGCCGGGGTGGACTACGGCCAGATCCTGGCCGAGGCCGAGAAGGAGGCCGACGTCATCCTGTGGGACGGCGGCAACAACGACTTCCCCTTCTACCGCTCCGACCTGCTGGTGGTGCTGGTGGACCCGCACCGCGCCGGGCACGAGCTTCTGTACCATCCGGGCGAGACCAACCTGCGCATGGCCGACGTGGTGGTCATCAACAAGATCACCACCGCCAAGCCGGAGTGGATCCAGACGGTGCAGGAGAACATCGCGCGGGTGAACCCCCGGGCCACCGTGGTCAAGGCCAACAGCCCCATCACCGTCGAGCGGCCCGAGGCGGTGAAGGGCAAGCGCGTGCTGGTGATCGAGGACGGCCCCACCCTCACCCACGGCGAGATGAGCTACGGCGCCGGCACCCTGGCCGCCGAGCAGTTCGGGGCGAGCTCCATCGTGGACCCGCGCGGCGCGGCGGTGGGCTCCATCAAGGCCACCTTCAAGAAGTACCCCCACGTGGGGCCGCTGCTCCCCGCCATGGGCTACCACAAGGAGCAGCTCGCCGATCTCGAGGCCTCCATCCGCAAGGTGGACTGCGACCTCATCCTGCTGGGCACGCCCATCGACCTCTCATTGGTGATCAAGCTGGACAAGCCCTTCATGCGGGTGTTCTACGAGCTGGCCGACCACGGCGATCCCACGCTGGCGGACATCATCCGCAAGAAGTTCGCCTGACCCCGGCCCGCCGGGCCGGCAACCTTTTTCCGGGAGGACCGACATGACCGTATCCCTGCGCCGCAAGCACCTGGTGTCGCTCAAGGATCTCACCTTCGAGGAGTTCTTCCAGATCCTGGACGTGGCCGACGAGCTCAAGCGCAAGCACGAGCGCAACGAACGCATCGAGCCGCTGCGGGGCAAGACCCTGGCCATGATCTTCCAGAAGCCCTCGCTGCGCACCCGCATCAGCTTCGAGGCCGGCATGAGCCGCTACGGCGGCCACGCCATCTACCTCGGCCCGGAGGACATCCAGCTCGGCAAGCGCGAGACCACCGCCGACATCGCCCGCACCATCTCGGGCTGCTGCGACGCCATCATGGCCCGCACCTTCGGACACGACGTGGTGGTGGAGCTGGCGCGCTGGGCGCGCGTGCCGGTGGTGAACGGGCTGACCGACCGCGAGCACCCCTGCCAGATCCTGGCCGACCTCATGACGGTGCGCGAGAAGCTGGGCGGCCTGCGTGGCCTCAAGATGGCCTTCTTGGGCGACGGCAACAACGTGGCCCACTCGCTATTGCACGGCTGCGCCAAGGCCGGCATGCACCTGTCGCTGGCGGTGCCGCGCGGCTTCGAGCCCAAGGCCGAGGTGATCGCCGAGGCCAAGGCCGACGCCGCCCGCACCGGCGCCAAGCTCCACGTCACCCACAACCTGGAAGACGCGGTGCGCGGCGCGGACGCGCTGTACACCGACGTGTGGGCCAGCATGGGCCAGGAGGCCGAGAAGGCCGCCCGCGCCAAGGTGATGAAGCCCTACCAGCTCAGCATGAAGGTGCTCAAGAAGGCCAAGCCCGAGGCCATCGTGCTGCACTGCCTGCCCGCCCACCGCGGCGAGGAGATCACCGACGAGGTCATCGAGAGCCCGCAGTCGGTGGTGTTCGACGAGGCCGAGAACCGTCTGCACGCCCAGATGTCGGTGCTGCTCCAGGTCATGGCCTGAGCGCGGGCGCCGCCCTCCCCCGCCGCTCCTCGTCCGGGGCCGGCTCCAGGTACGACACCGTCTCGAACTCGCCGAACGGCGCGAGCGCGCCGGCGAGTTTTTGCGCCGGGCCGACCACCGTGAGCGACAGCGCCTCGGGATCGAGGTGGCGGGCGATGGCGGCGTTCACCTCTTCGACGCCGATGCCGCCGAAGCGCCGCCGGTAGCCGCGCACCCACTCCTCCTGGAGCCCGAAGAAGTCGGCGAACACCAGCTCCTCGATGGTGCCGTCCGCCGGCTGCAAGGTGATGGGGTAACTGCCGACGATGTTCTGGCGGATGGCGGCCAGCTCCTGCTCCTCCACGCCCCGCTCGCGCAGGCGGCGGATCTCCGCAAGCAACATCTCCAGCGTGGCCGCCGCCTCGCCGGTGCGGGTGAAGGTGTAGGCCGCGAAGAACCCCGGCCCCCGGCCGGCCGCCAGGAACGAGCCCGCGCCGTAGGTCTTGCCGCCCTCGGCGCGCACGGCCTTCATCAGGCGCGAGGAGAACCCCGCTCCCCCCAGCACGTGGTTGGCGAGGAGGAGCGCGGGGTAGTCGGGATCGGTGCGGGCGATCCCGGCGTGCCCCACCGCCAGGCTGGCCTGGGTGACGTCGGGCTTGTCCACCAGGCGCCGCCGCGGCGGGCGGCGCGGGGCGGGCGCTGGCGTGAAGGCAGGACCGCTCGAGCCGCGCCATCCGGAAAAAAGCCGCTCCGAGAGGGCCAAAGCCTCCTCCGGGTCCACGTCGCCGGCGATCCCCAGCAGGCCCTCCTCGGGCCGAAACGCCTCCTCCCACAGCCGGCGCAGGTCGTCGCGTTGGATGGAACGCAGGGTATCGATGCTGGCCGGCCGGCCGCGCGCGTGGCTGTAGGCGAAGATCAGCGTGCGCAGGTGCTCGAAAGCCAATGACAGCGGCTGGTCCTTCTGCATGCGCAGCGCGCCCTCCTTCTGCGGCAGGAGCTTGTGCAGCTCTTCCTCGGGCAGCGTGGGCTGGCGCACCATGTCGGAAAGGTGCGAGAGCACCTCGGGCAGGTGCTCTGCCAGGCAGCGTCCGCTCAGGCGGAAGAACTCCGGCCCGGTGCCCGCCGCCAGCCGCGCCCCCAGGCCGTCGAGCCGGTCGGCCAGGGCCTCGGCGTCGGCGCGCGCGGTCCCCTGCGAGAGCATCTCGGCCAGCACGTCCGCGAGCCCCGCGCGGCCCGGCGGATCCAGCGCGTCGCCGCCGGGCAGCACCAGCTCGAACACCGCCACGGGAAGCTCGGGCCGCCGCACGCAGATCGCCGAGAGCCCGCAGGCGAGCCGGGCGCGGCGTAGCGGCGGCAGCGCGATGTCGTCGAGCGCCGGCGGCCGCACGCGCCGAAAGCGCTCGGCGGTCGGCCAGCCGGCGGCGGGGGCCTCGGCCTCGGCCACGCGGGTGGGCGGCGCCTTCTCCACCGTCTCGCCTTCCGCGGGCGGCACCATCACCGCCAGGGTGATCCGCTCCGGCCGGAGGTAGCTTTGGGCCACGCGCGCCACGTCCTCGGCCGTCACCGCCTGGAAGCGCCCCGCGCCTTCCAGGAAGCGCCGCCAGTCGCCCAGCACGCACTCGGCCGTGCCCAGCGCAAAGGCCGCGCTCTCGAAGGACGCGCGCTCGAACACGTGCTCGGACACGAGCTGGTTCTTGGCCTTGGCAAGCTCCTCCGGGGCCGGGCCCTCTCGCACCAGGCGTTCGGCCTCCGAAAGAAGCGCCGCCTCCACCTCCGCCGGATCGCGGTCCGGGACAAAGCCCGCGCTGAGGACGAAGAGACCGGGATCCAGCATGGACCAGTTCCAGGCCCCGGCGAACACCGCCAGCTCGCGCTCCCGCACCAGCGCCCGGTGGAGCCGCGAGCTCTTGCCGGCACCCAGGATGCGCTGGATGACCTCGAGCGCCGGGGTGTCGGGGTGCGCCGCCCCCACCGACTTGTAGCCGGCGCACACCATGGGCAGCTCGGTCGGGAACACGATGTGGCAGCGGCGCGCCGCCTGTTGCTCTGGCTCCACCGCCGTGACCGGCGGCGGCGGCGGGCCGGGCGGGATGCTCCCGAAGGCCTCCGTCGCGGCCGAGCGCACCCTGTCGAACGTCGCGTCGCCGGCCACGATGAGCACGGCGTTGCCGGGATGGTAGTAGGTCCGGTAGAAATCGCGCGCGTCGTCGGGGGTCGCGCGCTCGAGATCCTCCAGCGTGCCGCCCGCGCCCCAGGCGTAGGGGTGGGCGGTGAAGGCCTCGGCCCGGAAGCGCTCCATCAGGTACCCCATGGGGTCGTTCTGCTGGGCCTGGCGGATCTCCTCCTTGACCACCTCGCGCTCCTTGAAGAAGTGCGAGCGCTCCAGTCGCGCCGCGCTGAAGCGATCCGCCTCCAGCGAAAGCGCAAGCTCCAGGTACTCCGCCGGCACGGTGTCGAAGTAGGCGGTGAGGTCCTCGGAGGTGAAGGCGTTCTCCTGGCCGCCGACGGCGTCGATGATGCGAGCGTGCTCCTCCGGGCCGACGTCATTCGAGCCCTTGAACATGAGGTGCTCGAGCAGGTGCGCGAGCCCGCGGATGCCCGGCCGCTCGTTGCGGGACCCCGCGCGGATCCACACCTGGACCGTGACCACCGGGGCCGAGCGGTCCTCGAGGAAAATGAGCTTCATGCCGTTCGGGAGACGGTCCTCGGTCACCTTTGGCAAAAACTTGTCGGCGCTCATGCGCGGCAAGCTACCACCGGGTCATCCACTTGGCCACAGGAAAGTCTCGCATCCCGCGCTTGACCCCGCCGCTTGCCGCGTGAGAACGTACGGCGCCGAATTGGAGGCCGCATGGCGTTTTCCAGGAGCAAGGCCTGGGTCACCTCGCACCGCGAGGAGCTGTGCGTGCTGCTCGCCTTCCTCGCCCTCTCCTGCCTGCACGGGTACCGGGTGGTCGCCAACCTCGGCTCGCACCTCGCCGGCCACGGCGGCGACGGCTTTCAAAACCTCTGGAACATGTGGTGGTTCCGCGAGGCGGTTCTTTCGGGCCAGAACCCCTACTTCACCCCCATGCTGCACCACCCGCACGGGGTGACGCTGCTCTACCAGACCCTGAACCCCTTCAACTGCGCCCTGGCCCTCCCCTTCATCGAGCTCTTCGGCCAACCGGCGGCGTACAACATCGTGTTTTTGCTCTCGTTCGCGGCCTCGGGGTTCTGCATGTACCTGCTGGCCCGCAGGATCTTCGGCAACTCCATCGCCGCCTTCGCCGCGGGGTACGCGTTCACCTTCTCGCACTTTCACCTGGCGCACGCCCAGGGGCACATGCAGTTCGTGGGCCTAGAATGGGTGCCGCTCTCGCTGCTCTTCTTCGAGCGATTGCTCGAGAGCCGCCGGCTCTCCGACGGGCTGCTTCTCGGCCTCTCGCTCGCCATGACGGCGTTCTGCGACATCTACCTGCTGGTCTCGACTTTTGTCCTGCTCCTCATCCGGGCCGTGGCGGCGGCGATCGCGCTCCGAAAGAAGGCCCTCGACCGCAAGCTCCTGCTCTCGCTCGCGGCGGGGGCGCTGCTCTTTGCCGCCAGCGGCGGCGTGCTGATCCTCGCCATGCTCCTCTCCCCCACCCGCGCCGAGCTGATGCCGGCGCACGACGGGCGCTTCTGGTCGGCGGACCTGCAAGGGTTCTTCGTGCCGGGCTGGATCTCGGCGTACGGCGAGGCCTTCGCCTCCATCACGCGCCGCTTCACCGGCAACTCCGCCGAGTGCAGCACCTACCTCGGCTGGTCCATCCTGGCCCTGGTCGCGCTGGCCTTCGCCTTTCCGCCGCAGCGTGGCCGGCCCTGGGCGTGGCTCGCCGGCTTGCTCGCGGGGATGGTGCTCGCGCTCGGCCCGGTGCTCCACTGGGGCGGCGTGATCCACGACTCCGTGACGCTCCCCTTCGGCTGGCTGGAACGTCTGCTGCCGGGGCTGAAACTCTCGGGCGCGCCGGTGCGCTGGCATTTCATCGCCATGACCGCCTCCTGCCTGCTCCTGGCCGCCGGCATGGCCGGCATCTCGCAAAGACTTCCCGAGCGCAAGCTCTGGCGCCTGCCGCTCCGCCCGGGCGTCGGGATCCTGCTCGCCCTGGCGGTGGCGGCGGATCTCCTCCCGCGCGCCATCGAGGCCCGCGAGATCGTGCCGCCCGAGTTCAACCAGGCGCTCCGGAGCGAGGGCGCGGGGTACGCGGTCATGGACCTCGGCGACGGCAACGACGCTCTGCTGCGCCAGACCTTCCACGGGCTTCCCATGGTGGGCGGTTACGTCTCGCGGCTTCCGCGCAGCCAGTACGAGTTCGAGCGCCGGACCCCCCTCTTGCGCGCGCTGCGCGGCGAGGCGCTCCTGCCCAAAGAGCGGGTCGTCGCCGATGCCCGGGAGCTTCGCCTGCGCTTCGTCATCGCCTACCACGGCCACCCGGCCATCCGGAACTTCGCCGCCATGGGGTTGCGACTACGCTTTTCCGAGCCCTGGCTCGAGGTGTGGGAGATCCCGCTAACCGATCCGCCGGAGGAGACGCCATGACCCGGCTGCGCCGCTGGCTCCCCGGCCTGCTGCTCCTCGGCTCTCTCATCCTCTGGCTCGCGCGTCCGGAGCCCTGGGACGGACACGGCTTGCGGCTCTCGGCCTGGGAGAGCGCCACCCCCGCGGGCGAACCCGCCTGGACCGGCATCTGCCGCCGGCTCGCCATCTCCATGGACGGCAACCCCGCCTCGTCCCGCGAGGTGGACTACGCGCTGCGCTTCGAAGGAAGGCTGGTGGCCGACACGGCGGGGCTGTACCGCTTCGCCACCGACTCCGACGACGGCTCGGCGCTGTTTGTGGACGAGCGGCCCGTGGTGGAGAACGCCGGCGTCCACATACGCGCGCGCCGCGAAGGCGAGATCCGGCTTGAGCCCGGCGAGCACCGCCTCCGACTCGAGTACCGCCAGACGGTGGGCGAGAGTTTTCTCGAGGTGTCCTGGCAACCGCCCGGCCAAGACAGCTTTTCACCATTGCCCCTTTCGGTTCTCCTGCCACCGGAGGGCACGACCGCTCCGGGCGGGTCCGGGACGTTGCGCGTTGCACTGATGGCGCTCTCGGCGCTCCTGCTGGCGGCGGGCCTTGCGCTCCTGGCCCGGCTCGCCTATCGAGAGGCCCGCGGAAAAAACCGCGCGCGGCTCCTCGCGCTGGCGCGGGGCTGGACGACATGTCCGGTCTTCTGGGATCTCGTTGCCATCGCGGTATGCCTGCCTTTTTTCCTGCACAGCGTGCTCTCGCGGCTGCCCTTCGAGTCCTACATGAAGGGGGATTCGCCCTACTACGCCCTGGCGGCGCTTTCGCTGGTCCGCGATGGCGACCTCGAGATGCACAACCAGACCGACCGGCGCATCTTCGAAAACTTGTGGCCGGGCGCGAACATCCCCATGTCGCACAGCAACGTGGCGCTGGGCGCGCATGGTGAATGGTATCCCAAGCACCCGGCGCTCATGCCCATCTTGTCGGCGCCGTTTTACGCTCTCGGCGGCGGGCGGGGCCTGTTGTGGTTCAATTTCCTCGCCTTGCTGGTCATGCTGGTGGCCACGCGCCGGCTGGCGGGGCGTTTCGCGTCGCAAGCGGCGGCCACCGCGGCCGCCGCCGTCATCGGCCTCACTCCTTTGTTCGTGCACTTCGCCTACAGCTACTCGGCGGACATCCCGGCCGCGGCGCTGGTGGCGGCGGGGTTTGCCCTGCTCTACGGCGACCGGCCGCTTCTCTCAGGCGTGGCCTTCGCGCTGGCGGTGTGGCTGAAGCCCATCAACGTCCTGGCGCCGCTCATCGCCGGGCTGTCGCTGCTGCCATCGCGGCGTTTTCGAGACTTGCTGCGCCTCGTCCTGGGCGGAGCGATCGGCGCGCTGCCCATGGCCGCCCTGCACTGGCACCAGTTCGGCGCGCCGTGGCTCTCGGGATATCAGCGAACGCTGGTGGTGGAAGGCGGGCGTCTGGCGGTCGGCTCCCACCTGGGCGGTTTCACCTTCCCCTTCTGGGAAGGCCTGCGGCTCCAACTCTTCGATCTCCACCACGGGCTCTTCGCCACCGCGGGCGCGGCGCTGGTGGCCGTGTTCGGCTTTTTCTTCTTGCGCCGGGGCGCGCGGGCGGCCGGAGCGGCCATCGCTGTCTTCGCGCTGGCGACGTTCTTGCTCTACTGCAACTACGACTTCGTGACCGGGTCGCACTACGGCAACCGCTTCCTCATGCCGGTGATCGCGACGCTGGCGGCCCCGCTGGCCTTGTTGCTGGAGCGCCTGTTCCGCCGCTCGCTGCCTTTCCAGCCGTTTCGACGCGACGCGTAGGACTCGATGCTTGGCGGTCGATGTTTGCCTTGATTTCCCCTACCGATTCACCTACCATGACGACGGTCCAAGCCCTGAGCCCTTGCCGGAGGACAGCGTGGATTCGCTCGGGAAGGTGGGCAAGTACGAACTTCTGAAGAAGCTTGCGCTCGGGGGGATGGCGGAGATCTTTCTCGCCCGCCAGACGGGGGTGCAGGGTTTCGAGAAGATCGTGGTCATCAAGCGCATCCTGCCACACCTGGCGGCCCAGGAGCGCTTCGTGCAGATGTTCCTCAACGAGGCGCGCCTGGCGGCGCGCTTCACCCACCCCAACATCGTGCAGATCTACGACCTCGGCCAGGACGGCGAGGCCTACTTCCTGGCCATGGAGTACGTCCACGGCGAGGACCTCAAGTCCATCGTGCGCCGCTGCGCCACCCTGGGCCGGCGCATCCCCACCGAGCACGTGCTGCGCCTGGCCACCGGGGTGCTGGAGGCGCTGCACTACGCCCACACCCAGCCCGACGCCGACGGCCGGCCCGGCGGGGTGGTGCACCGCGACGTGAGCCCGCACAACGTGCTGCTCTCGTTCCAGGGCAACGTGAAGCTCGTCGACTTCGGCATCGCCAAGGCGCGCAGCCAGATCTCGACCACCATCCCCGGCCGGGTGAAAGGCAAGCACGCCTACATGTCCCCCGAGCAGTGCCAGGGGCTGGATCTCGACGGGCGCTCGGACATCTTCTCGCTGGGCATCGTGATGTTCGAGCTGCTCACCTGGACGCGCCTGTTCAAGCGCAAGCACGACCTGGAGACCCTCAAGGCCATCAGCGCTGGCGAGGTGCCGTCGCCGCGCAGCCTGCGCCCCGACCTCGATCCCGCGCTCGAGGCCATCCTGCTCAAGGCGCTCGCCACCGACCGCGACAAGCGCTACCAGAACGCCCAGGAGATGCAGGTGGCCATCGAGGACTTCATGGTCTCGCGCGGCCTGCTGTCGAGCTCGGTGCTCCTCACCCGCTTCATGCAGGACCTGTTCGCCGACAAACTGGCGGTGCAGCAGAAGGCGCTGACCCAGGCCCGCGCGGCGAACCTGGAGATCGTGGTGTTGCAGGCCCAGCAGCAGGGCCAGGGCCCGGATCTGGTGGCGTTCTTGGACAGCTTCTTCGGCGAAGGCACCCGCGGCACCGAGTCCTCCTCGGTCTCCCCGAGCGGCGATCCCCACCCCGAGTTCACCCCCTCGGGCGACTTCACCCCGCTGCCGGACCCGGTGGTGCACCCCGGGGTACCGCTCCGCCCGCAGATCCCCATCCCCGCCCGGCGCAACGGCGCGCCCCCGCGGCCGCCGCCCCCGCGCGCCCCGGAAGGAGAGAGCGTCAAGCACGTGGCGCCGGGGCGCCGATCGGCCCCACCGCCGGTGCCCTCCGTCGGCGACCTGCTGGCGGCCGAACCGGCGCCCGCCGCGCCCACACCCGCCGCTTTCGAGCCGCCACCCGAGGAAGCCCCCGTCGATCCCGACAGTTTCCTCAGCGAGCACGCCGATCCCTTCGCGCCCGCGCCGAAGAAGAAGTCCTCCGGCCTCCCCATGCTGATCGGCCTGGGCGCGCTCGTCATCGCCGGCGTGGTCGTCCTCTTGATGATGGGCCGGGGTTCAGGCACCCCGCCGCCGCGCGGCAAGGTGAAGGTCAACTCCTACCCGCCGGGGGCCGCGGTGTACCTGGACGACGTCATGCAGGAACAGAAGACGCCCGCGGAGCTCGAGGTGAAGCCCGGCGAGGAGCACGTGCTGCGCATCGAGGCCGACAACTTCCCCACCTGGGAGCAGAAGTTCACCCTGACCGACATCCAGACGCCGCTGGAGTTCACCGCCGTCTTCGACAAGAACGCCGCCGCCCGCATCAAGCTCACCGGCTCTCCCATCGTGGCCGGCGCCGAGGGCCAGGGCAAGGGTAGCGTGCGCCTGGAGAGCGTACCGCCCGGGGCGCTGGTGTACCTGGACGGCATCTCCACCGACAAGCGCACCCCGGTCACGCTCAAGAACCTCCCCGCCGGCCTCGATCACGTGGTGCTGCTGGAGCTCGAGGGACGCGACCCGGCGGCGCGCCGCTTCCACCTGGAGGCGGGCGCGGAGCCGAAGTTCTCGCTCGAGCTCCCCGAGGCCGGGCCGCAGGACCCTGAGCGGACCTCGGTGCGCTTCGAGTCCGACCCGGAGGGCGCCAAGGTGATCGTCAACGAGTGGCCCATCCCCAAGCCGACGCCCATCCCGGTGAAACTGCTCAACGCCTCGCCCTCCGAGATCAAGGTCGAGAAGGCCGGCTACCGCGAGTGGAGCGCCCTGGTGCGCCCGGTGCCCGGCGTGGACCTGACCATCCTGGTCAAGCTCAAGAAGAAGTGACGGGCTCGCCTCCCCACTTGGCACACGGCATCGAATGAACGATTCCCAAGACATGCTCGCCGGGTCCTCTCTTTCGTCTGGCGGCGACGCTCAACGAGCAAACGCGACCCCGTAGAAATGACTTTCCTCAAGCCCCCCGCGGCTCTGGGTGGGTCGTTCCCGCAGCCTGTCGAGGAGTGCACGTTCGCGCTTCTTCGGAAAAGAAGGGAATGCCCGCATTCCCTTCATGAAAGCAATCCCAGCCGGAGCCCGACCGCTGTCAAGGGCGAGCGCAGCGAGTCCCGAAGGGACCGAAGGCCCTTGACGGCAAAGTTCGGGCGGAGGCTTCTTCGAACGAATCCACTCACACTAAAGTTGACAGCGGGCGGCGTCGGTGGCAAAAGGCGGCCGGTGGCTGCGGGAACGACCCCGCCGCCGCCGCGGGTCGTTAGCTCAGCCGGTAGAGCAGCGGACTCTTAATCCGCGGGCCACAGGTTCGATTCCTGTACGACCCATTGTTCCCCGGGGCGGCGCGGCCGCCCCCTCTCCCCCGGGCCTCCATGAGCGCCGTCATCGCCAGGGATCTTTCGAAACGCTTCGGCACGCTGGAGGCCGTGCGGGGGGTGTCCTTCGACGTCCACGAGGGCGAGTGCTTCGGCCTGCTCGGCCCGAACGGCGCCGGCAAGACCACCACGCTCTCCATGATCCGTTGCACCCTGCGGCCCAGCGGCGGCCAGCTCAAGGTGCTGGGCATGGACACGCACAGCCGCGCCCGGGAGATCCGCTTCCGCCTGGGCGTGGTCCCCCAGGGAGACACCCTGGACCCGGACCTCTCCGTGCGCCAGAACCTCGAGGTGTACGCCGGCTACTTCGGCCTCGGCCGCGGCGAGGCCCGCGCGCGCGGCGCCGAGCTGCTCGCCTTCATGGCGCTGGAGGAGAAGGCCACCGTGCGCATCGACCAGCTCTCCGGCGGCCAACGGCGCCGGCTGGCCCTGGCCCGGGCGCTGATCTCCGATCCGCGCATGCTCATCCTGGACGAGCCCACCACCGGGTTGGATCCCCAGGCGCGCCACCACCTGTGGCAGCGGCTGCGCACCCTGCGCGGCCGGGGCACCACCATGATCCTGTGCACCCACGACATGCACGAGGCCGAGGCGCTGTGCGACCGGCTGGCCATCTTCGACCACGGGCGCATCCTGGACACCGGCTCCCCGGCCGAGCTGCTGGCCCGCCACGCCGGCGTGGAGGTGCTGGAGATCCCCGAGGCGGGCCGGGCGGAGGGGGCGCTGGCCGAGCTGCTCCCACAGCTTCCCGCCGACGTCCGCCACGAGCGCCACGGCGAGCTGTTCGTGGCCTTCTCGCCGCGGCCCGGAAGTTTCGCTGTGCCGCTGCTCCAGCGCCTGCGCGAAAGCGGCCTCTCCCTCTCGGTCCGCCGCACCACTCTCGAGGACGTGTTCCTCATCCTCACCGGCCGGGAGCTGCGCGAATGACGCCTCCCCCTCGCTGCCCCGGCCGTCTGCGCACCGCCGTGGCGGTGCTGCGCCGCCACCTCATGGTGTGGCGCCGCATGTTCCTCTCCAGCGCGGTGGGTAGCCTGGTGGAGCCGCTCATCTACCTGTTGGCCTTCGGCTTCGGGCTGGGCATGCTCATCCCGGATGTCGGCGGCCGCTCCTACCTCTCGTTCCTGGCGCCGGGCCTGATCGTATCGAGCGCCCTGTACGCCGCCACCTTCGAGGGCACCTACGGCACCTACACCCGGCTGGTGCCGCAGCGCACCTTCGAGGGCATGCTGGCCACCCCGGTCTCGGTGGCGGAGGTGGTGGTCGGCGAGGCGCTCTACGCCGGGCTCAAAGGGACCTTCGCCGGCTGCGCGGTGCTGCTGGTGGTCTCGGCCTTCGGGCTCATGGAGTCTCCCGCGGCCCTGGCGGTGCCGGCGCTGTGCGCCCTGTGCGCGCTCGGTTTCGGCGGCGTGTCGGTGCTGGTGTCCGGCCTCAGCCGCAGCTACGACGCCTTCAACTACTACTTCACCCTGGGTATCACTCCTGTCTTCATGTTCTCGGGGATCTTCTTCCCCCTCGACCGCCTGCCGGGCTGGGTCCGCACGGCCGCCTGGTTCAACCCCGTCACCCACGCCACCGACGCCATGCGCGCCTTGTGCTACGGAGAGCTGACCTTTTCCACCCTGGGGGACGTCGCCTGGCTGCTGGTCTTCGCGCTGTTGCCGCTCCCGCCCGCCATCCGCCTCATCCGCCGGCGCCTCATGCCGTGATCTTGTGGCGGCGGATCTCTTCGGCTAGCGAGCGCAAGGCCCGGCCGCGGTGGGAGATGCGGTTCTTCTCGCCGGAGGGAAGCTCCGCCATGGTCTGCGCGTACCCCGCCGGCACGAACACCGGGTCATAGCCGAAGCCGTTGTGTCCCCGCGGGGCGTCGATGATCTCGCCCAGGCACTCGC
>CAZLNM010000013.1:1818-59228 GCA_964561025.1 uncultured Myxococcales bacterium | reverse complement strand
TGCCTCCGCTGGGCCGAGGTGCCTCAAATGACCCACTGTGATCCGCGAAGAGCCAAAGTTGTTGGAACCCACCCAGTCTCTGTACATCTTCCCGATGGGCCAGAAGGTCACCTTCGAGCGCGATGTCTTCACTTGGAGATTTACATGCCAGCCGCCATTACTTTTTGCAACCACCACATCCACGCCTGAGATGTCTCGGATTATCGGCAGAACAATGAGCCCTCGCAGGCCGAGTTCAGGCACTACATGGTGCACTCTCGCCGCCCCAATCAGCGCTGTCTCTCTTGTCGGAAATCCCTCTTGCCTGTCCTTCTTCGCTTCCACCGCTTTTTCCGCTCCATCTTTTACCGCCAAAAGTACCACCCTCATTTTCCACGGGTCAAACCAGGGAAAGGCGGGTTCCGGGTTCCGGGTCGAAGGCGCATGGCGACCTGATGTTACCGC
Organism: uncultured Myxococcales bacterium; assembly: GCA_964561025.1. Taxonomy (GTDB): domain Bacteria; phylum Myxococcota; class B64-G9; order B64-G9; family B64-G9; genus JAAZNF01. The sequence goes on along the minus strand of CAZLNM010000013.1, from coordinate 58,784 downwards.
CTGCATCTGATACTCCCTTCCCCTTTCACCTATATAGAGGCCCCCCAACCCCCATTTGGGGCCAAAAATTTTTGAGGCATAAAAAACAGAATAAAAACATTATGTTAGTGTGGCGCTGAAATCAGGTTCCCAAGGCAGGAGCCGCGACTCAAACGGCAAGACCCCTCAACCTGCCGGTCAAGGCAAAAAACCTAAAAAAACCTCCCTTCGGGTGAAAAACCTAAACATTTTCGCAGACTGCAACAGGTCTGCGGTCGTCCGACAGGACTCTGCGGTCGGCCGAAAACACTCTGCCGTTGGCCAACAAGACTCTGCGGTTGGCCAAGAACACTCTGCGGTTGGCCGAAAGGACCCTGGTGTTGGCCGGCGAGACTGTTTAGCTGTCCGCCGTCACGCTGCACTTGTCCGCGAGCACTGGGGCGGTGTAAATGTCGCCCCTACTGAACACCACTTCGTTCCGAGAGCTCTCCCCTTTCGCCCTCGCCAAGCCCGCCAAAATCCTCCGAGGCAAAGTGCGCCGCCGCGCGATCCGACGTGGCGCACAACCCTTGATCGCCACCCCGGCTCGCGGTAGGAGGTGAGGCATGGAATACGCGCTGTGCGTCCTGGCGGGTCTCTTGGTGGGCGGGGTGATCGCCGGGAGGCTGGCCGCTTCGCACGCCTCGCGCTTTCACTCCAATGGACGCGCCGACTTCTTGGCGCTGAACCTCGCCGGCGAGGTGATGCGCCCTTTTGCGACGGCTACCCCCGCCCCCACAGCCGCTCGCGCAGGCCTGAATAGCGCCGCACCGGGGTGGCCACGGCGTGCCGGATGGCCGTCTCGTTCCCGATCACGATCGCTTCTTTCCGGGCGCGGGTTATGGCGGTGTAGAAGAGCTCGCGGGTGAGCACCGGCGAGGGCCGCTCGGGGAGCACCACCGCCACCCGCTCGAACTCCGACCCCTGGCTCTTGTGGACGGTCATGGCGAACACCGTCTCGTGCTCCGGGAGCGCGGCCGGCGCAAAGGAGCGCGCGCCTCCCTGTGGCCCGGGGAAGTAGGCCCGCGGCCGCCCGCTCGCCGGATCGCTAGCTATCACCCCCACGTCGCCGTTGAAGAGCCCGAGCGCGGGGTCGTTCTTCAGCACCATGATGGGCCGCCCGTCGTACCAGGCCTCGCGCCGCCAACCGGTGCTGCCGAGGAGCAGCCGCTCCACCAAGGGATTGAGCGTCTCGACGCCAAACGGCCCGCGCCGGTGGGCGCACAGCACGCGGAACTCGGCCAGCCGGCGCAGGCGCTCGGACGGTTCGGCCGCTTTCAGCATGGGCAGGTAGTGTTCCCGTAGCAACGGCAGAAGTCGGCTCTCCAACGCAGCGGCACCGGCGCACTCGAAAAAGCGCACTCCCTCGCCGCCCTTCTCCCCCAGACAGGCCAGGGCGGCGTCGGGATCCCCCCGGTGGATGGCGCGGGCCAGGCGGCCGATGCCGGCGTCGTCGCGAAAACGAAAGCTGTGATGGAGCCGGACCACGCAGGCCGAAAGCGCTGAGGACGCCCCCGCCTCGACGCCGGCGCAGACGTCGCCGAGCACCGAACCCACCTCCACCGACACGAGTTGATCCTGGTCACCGAGGAGCAGCAGGCGCGCCCCCGCGCTCGTCGCCGAAAGCAGCCGCTCCATGAGCGGCAGGTCCACCATGGAGGCCTCGTCCACCACTACCACATCTGCCGGTAGCGGGTTGTGCGGGCCGTGCCTAAAGCTCCGGGCGGCGTCCGGCAAGGAACCGAGCGCGCGGTGAACGGTGGAAGCGGCCAGGTCGTCGAGGTCGCGTCGGAACGGCTCCGGGAGCTCGATGGCCGCGGCGGCCCTTGCCATCGAATCGCGCAGCGACTCGGTAAGCCGGGCCGCGGCCTTGCCCGTGGGGGCCATGAGCGTCACCCGCGGCGGACGGGTCTTGCTCCCAAACGCTTGAGAAAACAGCAGGCACAGGATCTTCGCCACCGTGGAGGTCTTGCCCGTCCCCGGCCCGCCGGTGACGATGGTGAGGCTGCGGCGGGCCGCCGTCCCGGCCGCAACGCGCTGGCCCGCCTCCGTTGCGCATTCCCCAAACAGCCGCCGAAGGTCGCGCTCGAGCAGCGATTCGTCGATGGCCATTCGCGGCGCCTCGGCCGCGCGTTCGAGAAGCATGCGGGCGAGTCCGCGCTCGGCAAGGTAGTAGCGCAGAAGATACAATCGCCCCGCCGGATCCAACACCAGCGGCCGGTCGGGCTCGGTATCGTCTCCAGAAGTTTCGGCCACCATGCCGCTTTTGCGCAGCGCCTCGAACCACGGCTCGGCCTCGGGCCAGATGAGGTCGCGCCCAACCGGCCCGGGGTCGTCTTCTCCGAACTCGACGGGCCGGCCGGCGATGGCCGGGACGTCGAGACAGGCGTGGCCGTTCTGGACAAAACGGCTGGCCGCCGCCGCGCCGAGCAGGGCCAGTTCGTCCGCGCAGCCCGAGAGGTGTCCCAGCGTCTCGGCCAGGTGCGTGTCGAGGGGCGAAAAATACCCCGCCTCGCAAAGCGAGCGGAAGATCGCGCTCATGGCCGTTCCTTTCCGCCCGGCGGAAGGCACAAGAGCCGGTCCAACTCCCGGATGAGCTGCAAGGGCGGCCGCTCGAAGAATACCCCCGCCCCCGGCGAGCGCTCCTCCCCCATCCCGCGCACGAACAGGTAATAGACCCCGCCGAGCTGGTGTTCGGGTCGGTAGTCCGCAAGCCGGTGCGCAAGGTAGCGGTTCAAGGCCACCAGGTAAAGGTAGGCCTGCAAAAAGTAGTGGTGCTCGGCCATGGCCCGCTCCAACGCCTCCGCCCGGTAGTCGGAAGGCGCCGGTCCCAGCAGGTTCGTCTTGTAGTCGAGCACGAACCAGCGTCCTTGGTGGCAAAACACAAGATCCATCACGCCCCGCAGAAAGCCGCGCACCTGGGGTAACGAGAGCGCTTCCAAGCGTCCGGCATAGGCGGCGGCTCCCCCTCCGCCGTACTCGCGCAAGATGCGCGCCAAAACCCGGGCCGCCTCGGCTCCGTGGCGCGACAGGTCCGCGGGCAAGACGAAGGGAAGCTCGCGCAACTGCGCGCGAGGATCGAGCGATGCGAGACGCAGCGACGGGTCTTGCGGATCGAGCGCGGCGCGCACCACCGAGCGCACGGCGCGTTCGACGACGGGGGCAAAGCGTTCCCGCTCGAATCCGTGGCGCGCAAGCTCCTCCGAGACCAGCGCTCCCAGGGAGCTTCCGTCGGCGTCGGACAGTTCCATCTTCTCGAAGATGGAGTGGAACAGATACCCCGTCCCGGTCCCCGCCGGGAAGTCCGCCAGCGGCACTCGCTCTTCCGCAGACGCGGCCAGCACTGTCTTGGCGGTGCTGGCCCAAGCGGGATCGTCTGGTGCGGGATCCCGATCTTTGTCGGATGGCCGCGCCTCAGAAGCCACCATCTGCGAGTAGGAAGTTGAAAGCGGCGCGCTCACCAGGACGCGACGACGCTCGCGGCAGGTGAACCCGGCACTGGCCGGCGCGAGGGAGCTGGTGGCGGGCTCCGGGCGCAGCCGGAACTCCTCCACGGTGATGGCACCGCCCGAAGCGGCCTCTAGTTCTTCGAGGATCCGTCGCAGCGCACCGTCATCGCGCTTCTTGATCTCTTCCGGTGTGGCCTCGGGCCCCAACGCCGGCCGGAAGAGAAGGTGCGCCAACGCCGAGCGGTGCCACTCCTTACCGATGCGGCCGCACAGGATGCGGCACTGGTGTTGGGCGCGGGTGATGGCCACGTACAACAGGCGCATGCTCTCCGAGAGCGCCTCCCGGTCGGCCTGCCTGCGGGCCGGGCTGTCGTCATCCTTTCGCGATTTCGCAAGGGGCGTGGCGATGTCGATGACCGGCTGGCGATCTTGCGCGGGATCGTGATAGCCGAGAAATGGCTGTTTCTTGTCGTCTCCACCCGTGTCCCACAAGAACGGACAGAAGACGACCGGATACTCCAGACCCTTGGCCTTGTGAATGGTCGAGATGCGGACCGCGTCCTCGTCGCTCTCCAGCCGCAGTTCGGCCTCCTCGCCACCGCCCGGGTTCTGCATCTGCCGCTCGAACCAGCTCAACAGGCTCTCGGGCCCGAGACCTCTCCGGATCTCCTCTCGGTGGGCCAGCTCGGCAAGGTGGCGCAGGTTGGTCAGGCGCCGTTCGCCGCCGGGCAGCGAAAGCAAGCGGGCGGCGTTCGACGGACCGTCCGGGGACACCCGCAGATCCAGCAGCGCAAACACCAGGCTGAGCACCCCGCGTTCCCTCCACCGCCGGCGCCACTCGCGCGCGCGCTCGATCCAAATTTCAAAGGCGCGTTCGTCATGGTCGAAGGCGAGAAAATCCTCGCCCCGCAAGCCGATGAGTTCGCTGGCCAGCGCCCCGCGCAGCCCACCCACGTCCTGCGGGTTGGCCGCCGCCGCAAGAACCCGGAACAAGGCGCGCGCCTCGTCGCTGCCGAACACGCTGCGCTCGGTGACCAGCACCGAGGGCAGCCCGCGCTCCCGCAGCGCCGCCTGCACCCAGAGCGCCTGATCGTTGCTCCTGGTGAGCACCGCCACGTCCCGCGCCGAAAGCGGCCGGTCATCGATGGTAGCGTTCGCGGCGAGCAGGGAGGCGATCTCGCCAGCCAGCCACTGGGGGAGGTTCTCATTGGCCCAGTCCTTGCTGATGATTTGTTGGCCCCGCTCCTTGCTCCAGGGCAAGAACTCGAGCACCATCGGCGGCGCGGCCCGGCCGCCGATCCGCAGCCGGTCGGCGGCGTCGTCCTTCGGCGCGACCGGCGAAAAGTCAATGCCTTCCAAAACGAACGGCGGAGTCTTTTGCGCCAGCCGGGAAAAGAGCCGGTTGGTGGCGGCGATCAACGAAGGGTCGGAGCGAAAGTTCTTCTCGAGGAGGAGCCTCCGGCCGGCGTCGCCGGCCGCCGCGAGGTACGCGAACACGTCCGCGCCGCGGAAGCGGTAGATGCTCTGTTTGGGATCGCCCACCAAGAAAAGCGGAGTGCCCTCTTTGATAAACACCTTCCGGAAGATGCGGTATTGCACGGGATCGGTGTCCTGGAATTCGTCGATGAGCGCGGCCCGGTACTTTTGCCGGATGCGCTCGGCCAAATGCTCACCGCCCGGACCTTCCAGCGCCCGCGCCAGGCGCTGCAGCATGTCGTCGTAGGAGAAGATGCGAAGTTTTCGCTTGCGCCGAACAAGCTCGCGCCGTACCTCCTCGACGAGTTCGAGGCGGAAGCGGGCGGTTTCGCGCCAGCTCTCCTCCTCCTCCGCCGGCGGCGACAGCGAGGCTCGTTCGGGAGCGGAATTTCGGGCGGATCTATTCGAACGCTTTTTTTCTTTGGCCAACCGCGGGGGCGGATCGGCCGGCTCTCCGGCGCGCGGCACTGCCTCGGGACGCCGGACCGCCTCCTTGGCGATTTTCAGAAGCTCTTCGAGCTTCAGGTCCACGGCGACGTTCGAAAAAGACCCCTGGGCCGGGCCCAGGAACGTGCGGGCGCAGAAGTCGTGCACGATCTCCTCGAGCAGCGGATCGATGTCGGGCATGAGCTCCTGGTCGAAAGGCTCGCCGCTCTCGAAGGCGTTCTCGTGCAGCATTCGGTCGCAGAAGCCGTGGATGGTGGAGATGGCGGCGAGATCGAAGTCGCGCAGGGCGTTCTGGGCGCGCACCCGCAAGAGCCGCGGGTCGGCTGCGTCCCGCAGCTTTCGCAAAAGCTCGTCGTCGCTCTGCCCCCCGGAGAAGAAGGCCGCCGCCTCCATGAGCTTGTGGCGGACGCGGGCGCGAAGTTCGGCAGTGGCCGCCTCGGTGAAGGTCACCGCCAGAATGTCCTCCACCGGGATGTCGCGTTCCAGCACCAGCCGGAGGTACAACCGCGCCAGGGTGAAGGTCTTTCCCGTTCCGGCGCTGGCCTCGACCAGACACGCGCCATCGAGCGGCACCGAGAAGGCATCGAGGGCGCGCGTCGTCATGAGGCCACCCCCGGCGCCGCTCGCAACAACGGTTGAAACACCTCCAGGGCGAGAGGGGCGAAGTCCGGCGCCTCGAGCGCCGCTTCCTCCGAGCCGAAGGCGCAACGCACGTACTCCCGGATCGGCTCGACCTCGGGGGGTTGCCCCGGGGTTCCCAAAAACTTCTTCCGAGCCTCTTGCATGGCCCGGTCGTGATCGCGCTTGAGGAAGATGCGGGCGTATTCGAACGAGGCCTTGGGAAAGAACGGCAGCGGCCGGGTCTGGCCTCGCAGGTAAACACGCAGCAGGCGAGAAAGGTGCGCGGCGGCGTCGGGGACGGTCGGCAGCTCGACAGTGTCGGCAGCATCCTCGTCGCAAAAAAAGACGAGCACGCTTTGGCGCGGAGCCTTCGCCATGCAGCATTGAGCCAGGTGTCGGATCCACTGCCCGAGCAATCGCTTGCCGTCGCGCTTGCCAGCGGCGGCGAAGATCCGCGTATCGCCAAAGACGCCGTCGAGGACGCCCACCAGGCGCAAGCCGCTGGCCTCCACGTCCACTTCGATTCGCCGCGGCCGTTCTTCTTGAACGCGCTTGCGATACTCGGCGACGACCGGGTCGATCTCGCTAACGAGCTTGCCGAAAGCCGCCTCGCCCAGCCGGCCGGGCGGTAGCATGCCGCTCGCGCGGAGGCGAAGGATCTGCTCCTCGCGATCCGCCTCCGGCCCCTCCCCGGCGCGTTCGAGGAGCCACTCGCGGACCTGGTACTGCTGAAGCTTGTCCAGCTCCAGCGGCTCGCGCTCCGGCTCCTCCTCGCTCAGGCGAAAGAAGCGGATCTGGAGGCGCTGGCGCAGGAATCGTTCCAGCGGAGAGCCGAAGAAGTCGCACAGCTCGTCGAGGGCGACGGTGGCGCCGGCCGGTTCGCCAAGCGGTGTCTGTAGAAAGAGCCGGCGCTCGATCCGGGAAGCGCGCGCGGCCCGGGCACCCTCGAGGTAGCGCGTATCGTAGGAAAATAGCCTCTCGTCGGAAGCATCGAAGTAGCGCCGGCTGAACGGCTGCAGCGGGTGGCGGACTTCGATGGCCTGGCGCGTGTCGGGTGGCAGCGGATCGACCAACGCCGCCGCCGCCACGGAAGGCGGCCGCGGCTGGTTGTCCCGGATGCCCTGCCCGGGGTAGATGACGAGCAAGCGCTCGCTCGCCGCCAGGGCGGCCTCCAGGAATTGGGAGAGATCGTCGTCGCGCACGTTGCGGTCGCCGGGTCGCGGGTGGCGCGCCAGAAGATCGAAGCCGGCCCGCCCCTGGGCGCGTGGAAAATCGGTGTCGCCCATGCCCAGCAGGCAGATCACGCGAAAAGGAATGCCCCGCAAGTGCAGAAGGGAGCTGAAGGTCACGCCACCGGAGAAGAAACGGCCCTTGCCCGGTCGACTCGACAGATCGGCCGCCAGCGCATCTCGGGTCGTGGCCAGGTCCACCACGCCCGTGAAACCGGCGGCCTGCGCCCGGCGCTCGAACTCCAGGAGCGCCTGGCGCAGTTGCCGCTCCTCGTTTGCGCTGTCCTCATCGGTCGAAGCCTGCCGCGCCAGCAGCCGTTCCAGCATCTGCTCCAGGTCCTGGCGCCAGCGCGCCGGAGTACGGGGCGAGCCGAGGCTGGCCGTCTCGGCGAAGAGTGTCCGGCAGAACTCGCTCAGCCGGCCCAGGACCTGCGCTTCCTTTCCTTCCGGGCCGGCGCAGGGCGTCACCCCACCGAACATCTGCTCCTTGGGCATGGCCACGCCCAGCAACAGCCGGTCCAGGCCATGGCGGAAGGTGAAATCCGGCAGCGCGGGTTGGCCGTGCTCGGCGCGGTGAGCGGCGTCGCGGCCCCAGCGGATTCCAGCGTCCGGCGCGAGCCGGCGCAGAGTTTCCACCTCGTCGGGTGAAAGGGAGAACTTTTGCCGCACCGGGTCGAGCGAGAGCAGGTTGAAGATCTCCGCGAGGGTGTGGCGGCGCTCGGGAAGGCGCAGGATGGAGAAGAAGGCCTCCAGCAGGGACGAGGTGGCACCTAGCGGCCGGCCGGCGATGGCGTAGGGAATGCGGCCCGGTCCCTCCGGGGCGCCAAAGACGGCATCGATGAGCGAAGCGTATTCCTCGATGTCAGGTGCCAGCACGGCCACGTCGCCCGGCACGAGCGTCGGATCCTTTTCGAAGAGGTCGAGAAGCTGGTCATGCAGCACCTCGACCTCGCGCAGTCTTCCGTGGCAGGAGTGGAACGCTAGCGAGCCATCGGCCGCAGGCACGCCGGTGAGCGAGCGATCGTGAAACACTCCGGTTTGCAGCACGCGCAGCAGCGTCGGCGGCGCGCCGTCCGCTAGCGGGTCCGCGAAAAGATCCTGGCCCGATTCGCTGGTTCGCGCGCGGGAGCGCAGGAGCCACCCGAAGCCACGCCCGTGGCGGCCAAGGACCGAGAGAGTGTCGTTGCCGCCGTCTTCCGGCTCCTTTTCACCCGCGGCGAGCTGCGTCTTTTGCGCCGGGGAGAGCTCGTGCAAGAAGAGGTGGATCTCGATCGAGTCCGGGACAGCCGACAAAAGGTCGAGGTAGAGCGGGGGCAGCGCCGAGATGCCGAAAAGGAAGATCCGCCGCGGGAGTCTGTGGGCCGCGTTGGGTGCGAGCTTGCAAAAGCGCTGCACGCAAGCCGCGGCGTGGTGGCGTCCGTGACGCTCGACCAGCGCTCGCCACAGCTCGATCTGCCAGCAATCGGCGTCCGTCAGCGGTCCGTCGGGCCCCTGGTCCCGGCCCTCGTCCCAGCCGAGGATCATCTCGGGGCGGAAGAGGACGTACTGGTCGAAGGTGTCGGCGATGCGGCGGGCGAGCTGGAAGCGGCGATGGCTTTCGCCGCTCTCCTCTCCGGCCAGGTAGCGCGAGAGCGGCTCGAACTCCGGGCGTGCAAGGAGCGACGGCAGGATCTCCAGAATCGACCAGGCCAGGGCTTCGGGTTGGAAAGGATCGAGGGAGCGTACGTTGTCATCGAGCACGGCCCGCAAAAGCTCACCGACCAGATCGCGCGGAAAGGGAAAACGGAGGTTGGCGCACACCCCGAGCCGCGCGGCGATCCGCATCTCCAGCCAGGCGCGCATGGCCAGGCTCTGCACCGACACGATCTCGGGCGTGATCGCGTCGGGCAGCGGCCGCGCCAGGAGGTCGCACAGCGGCCCGTCCAGCAGATCCAGGCGGTTCGAGCGGTGAAGCGTGATCAAATGCGCCTCCCGAAGAAGACAAACCGCATCATAGCGCGGCCCTCTGACACTACCAAGTCACCAGGTGAATGTTCGGGACAGGAGGGCTGGCTGTTCGCCCCATGAATCCGGAGCTCGCCCGGCCGCGCTTGCTCTGGCGGCATCGCAGCCGGGCGGCCAGATCCTGGCGCTTCCGGACTGGCCATCGTTTCTTTGCACACCGCTGTGACTTTGCCTTTGCGACGGACGTGTTGTACATGCTCCCGGTGCCATCTGCGGCAGGTCGCAGCGCATGAAAAAGATCATCCTGGCCGACAACCTCGCGGCGTTGCCCGCCATCCCGGACGGGTCGATCGACCTCATCTACATCGACCCGCCCTTCAACACCGGCAGAGCGCAGCGGCGCACCCGCCTCAAGACCGTGCGGGACGAAGAGCACGGGGACCGGATCGGCTTTGCGGGCAAGCGCTATCGCAGCCAAAAGGGCCAGAGCCTGGCCTTTACCGACCGTTTCGACGACTTTCTGGAGTTCATGAAGCCGCGGCTGCTGGAGGCGCGGCGGGTGCTGGCGCCGGCGGGGTCTTTGTTTTTCCACATCGACTACCGCGAGGTCCACTACTGCAAGGTGCTGCTCGACGAGATCTTCGGCCGCGAGAGTTTCATCAACGAGATCGTCTGGGCCTACGACTACGGCGGCCGGCCCAAGAACCGCTGGCCCGCCAAGCACGACAACATCCTGTGGTACGCCAAGGACCCCGAACGCTACACCTTCAACCACGACGAGATCGACCGCATCCCCTACATGGCGCCCGGCCTGGTCGGGCCCGAGAAAGCCGCCAGAGGAAAGACCCCCACCGACGTGTGGTGGCACACCATCGTGCCGACGAACGGGCGCGAGCGCACCGGCTACCCCACCCAGAAGCCGCTGGGCATCGTCGAGCGCATCGTGCGGGTGCACAGCAAGCCGAATGACACGCTGCTCGACTTCTTCGCCGGGAGCGGCACCTTCGGCGAAGCTGCCGCACGCCTGGGCCGCAATTTCATCCTCATCGACAACAATCCCGAGGCCGTCGCCATCATGGCGCGAAGGCTGCGCTCGCCGGACCTCGAGTGCGTGAACTTCTCCCCTCCCAGCGCCCCCGAGCCGGCCCCCTAACGCATTGAACAATAACAAGAAACACCGGGGACAGGCCCCGTGGCTTCCCGTGGCTTCCCCAGGGACAGGCCCCGCGTTTCCCGCCGCAAAGCAGCCGCGCCGAAGGGTCGATTCTGAGCAAGAAGGCGCGCCCGGCCATGGGGCCGACGAAGCCCGTGCGGAAGGACGCGCGCCTTGTGAAGGTGTCCTCAACGCTTGGTGATCGTCCGATGGATCAGGGGATGATTTTGCAACAAGAACAGCGACTAGGCCGCTGGCTCCGCTGCCAGGCGGTGGATGAGCTGGTCGAGCCGCTCGGAGGCGGGGCCAGACGCCTTCGAGCCGAAGGTCGGCGCGTCGTTGGCCTGCGTCTTCGTCCAGGACGAGGTCAGCTTGATGGTGGCCTTCTCGCCGCCGCTGAGTCGCCCCCCGGCGGCCAGGGTGCAGGAGGAGAGCCACAGGGCCACGTTGTCGGCCAGGCGACTTGCGTCGCGCCGCCCGATGGCCTGTCGATAGTCGGCCTCGCTCGCCCCGCCCGAGAGAAGCGCCGCGTTGGCGCGGGCCGTGGCGCCAGCGTACCGCTCGTCTGCGTCGCGCGCATCGAGGCCGAGCGTGCCCAGGCTGTAGAGCCTTCCCACCGCCGCGAAGACCCCGCCCAGGCCGCCGGCGAGCGACACGCCCGCGCTGCACGCGCCCTTCCACATGGCATAGGCGTCCCGTTCGAACTCCCGCCGCGCAAAGTAGCGATCCGCCTGCGTGGGAAAGGCTTCACGCAAGAAGCTGCGCGGCGGAAGCTCCTCAAAGAGGCGACGCGCGATATTTGGCATGTCGCGCAGCGGGTCTTCCTTGTGCAAGAGATCCGCGACGTGCAGGCCCTCGGCGAGCCGGTCCATGCGGGTCGCCTGGGCGAGCAACGCGGAGCAAAGGTCGGCGGCGGAGCCGTCCCACTTCGGGCCGCACAGGTTCGCAAGGCACTCCTTGCCCTCGGGTCGACTCTCGAGCAGATGTCGAAACGAATCGAGCTTCTGTCTGTCACCGGCGATGGCGCGCAGATCGGCCGCGGTGGTTTGCAGCGCCTCGCTGGCGCGGTGGCACACCGAGGCCTTGAGCCGGAAGAACACCGCCCGCTCCAGGATGCGGCGCAGCCGGCTCGCTTCCTGCTCCACCTGTTTGCGCGACCAGCCCGGCTTCGCGTCCTGGATCGCATCCTCGAGCAGGCGGTCGACCTCGGGCCCGCTGCGCGAAAGCCAGAATTCGAGCTCATCATCTTCCTTCAGCGACTCCAAAAATCGTGTCTCGATCAGCCCCTCGCTCAGCACTCCATCCAGGATCGGATGCTCCTCGTCGAGCGCCCCTGTCTCCCGAAGGGCTCCCTGGCGCACCGGTTCCATGTTCCCTCCTTGCTCCCCTCTTTGCTCCGCTGTCCCGCCGGCAAGAGATGCAACTTTCGCGCCAGAGGGCAAAACACAATTTTTTCAAGAAGATGACGTGCATCAAGAACCGCTCGCGAGAAAAATCCGGACAACCTGTCCGAAATCCGGACAGTCACGAGAAGCCGGAGGAAGCCGGGGTGCCTGGCACCCGGAAACTGAGGAAGCCGGGGTGCCTGGCACCCGGAAACTCCCGGGAACTCCCGGGAACTGGCCCTGGGAACTGAATCTGGGAACTATCCGAGGATTGGCCCGTTCTGTGGGCTAGCGATTGAAGCTCTCACCGGGGTGCTGGCGCTGCCAGATCTCGATAGCCTTGCCCTGGGCGCGGCGGATGGCGGCCGAAAAAATGTGGGCCTGGATGAACTCCCGCACCGCATTCTTGCCGCGATGCACTCCGTGGTGGCTGTCGCACAGCGCGTCCGCCTCGAGCTCTTGCAGCGTTCGCAAGCGCTCGAGGTAGGTGTCCATGGAGTGGCCCCGGTTCCATCCCGGCGGCCACTCCACCTCGGCGAACAGCAGGCGCCCCGGCAACTGCTCCAGATCGATCCAGGCGGCCAGCGAGCCCTCGGTGATGCCGGGGACCCGGACCAGCGTCAACCTGCCTCTCGGGAGCTGCAGCACATGCTCCGGATCGATAATGGGGCGAACCTCGACCGACTCGATCGAGCGTCCGAACAGGGACGCCCCGGTTCGGTGCGCATCACCGGCGACGAGCGCCGCGGCGTCGGGCGCCCCAGCCAGCACCTCGCAACCGGTGTCCTTTCGGATCCGCGCCGCCGCTCCCGCATGATCGATGTGTCCGGAGAGCAGCACCAGGATGTCGATGTCCGAACCCATGCCGGCAGCGGCGAGATCCCTGCGCACCTCGTCCCAACCGGGCCCCCCGCCGGCGTTGACCAGTACGCGAACACCGAGATCGAGTAAGTACGATATGCAGCCGGGGCGTGGCTCGGCGAGGCCCCCGCGGGCGGGTTCGGCGTAGCGAAGCTCAAACACGTTCGGACAGATGGCTTGCACGCCCATCCTCCAGTTGTTCCCCTTTTACCACAAAGTGAGTCCAAAAACCGGGGGGGAAACCGGGGTGCCTGGCACCCGGGGCCCATGGTTCGCCCGCCTCCTGGTTGGAATGAGCTGTTCTATTCAAACACCAATGGGAACGACGTAGCCAGGCCCCCGGCAACTACCGTCAGCGCCCGCCGGCACCGCGCTTGGCCTCCTCCTTCGCCAGGTCGTCGAAGGCCTTGTCTGCGTTGGCGCGCACGTAGTCCTTGAGCTTCTGGTCCAGCTCGCCCTTTTTCGAGAGCAGCTCCTGCACCGCGCCCAGGTCGAGGGCCATCATGACGTAGATGGTGCCGTCGTTCGGGTCGCGCCAGGTGTCGGCGAGCTGAGCGCCGGTGAGGTCGCCGATGGAGACCGTCTTCTGCACCTGCAGCACGTCGGACTCGTAGCTCTCCTTGCTCATGTCGCCGGCGGTGGTCGAGCGGGCGTAGTCCTTCATCATGTAGGCGATGTAGTTGTTGAACACCTTGAGGATCTCGGCGCGGGCGCGGTTGGCGGCGCGGGAGCGCTGGATGGTGATGTCCTTCATCTCGGGCGCGGAGCCGACGCCGTAAATTATCTTGTTGCCGTCCCGGGTCTGGGCGCCGCCGCCCGAGAACACCCAGGCCGGGGCCTGGACCTGGGCCGGATTGTAGAGCGGCTGCTCCTCGGGGGGCGGCCGGGTCGGACGCGGCGAACTCGGCTGGCTCTGCTGAGGCGCCGGGCCCGGGCAGCCGAGCAGGACGAACGACGGGATGAGCAGGCAGGACAAGATGACGGTGAACGTTTTCATGTCGATCCTTTCTAGCGCGGCCCGTGGCCGCGCCTGGCAGTACGCCCCAAACGCACGCAACAGGACGGACGCCAGTATAGCCCGAGGAGACTACCCAATGACAAGGCCTCTCAGACGGTTCCCCCCACCCCGCCGTTCCTCGCCGTTCCCCGCCGTTTGAAGTGGCTCAAGGCCTCAGCTCTCGCCCTGAGTCTTCTTGGGTTTCATCATCAACACCAGGTTCGCCACCGCCATCGGCTGGCCGGGCTCGGGATTCACGGCAACCGGGCCCGGCTCGTAGTGGAGCGGCAGGCCACCCATCTTGCAGCCGAAGGTCGGGTCGTCCTCGGTCCGGACGGGGATCCGGACCTGAAGGTAGGGCGCCTGATCAGGATCGGGCAACTCGATCAACTGGACCGCTTCGCCAATGGGCCACCAGTCGAAGGGGCGTGGATCCCCGCGGCGCTCGAAGGCCGCGCGATCGAAGGCGTGCTCGATCCGGTAGACCGCTTTGCACTCCGAGCACACCCAGGCGCTGTCGGACGGGAACCCGGAGTAGTCCGCAAACCGCACCCCGCAGCGGCACCGGAACTTCGCGGTGCGACAGATGATCATCAGCCCCATGGTGGCCTCGATCACTGACCGAAAACCGGTCTCGGGAGTCGCCCGCAGGACCTCCTCTATCAGTTTCTGCCGGGCAAACCTCTTCCTGTGCGCTCTTTGCCTGCCCATCGTCCGCCTCCCGTCCTTGCAGCGGAAAAGTAGTCCTCCAAAGCGGCGCGTTTTTTGAGCATGAAGCATTGTAAAGGTGCGCTCATTTTCTTCGCGATCGCGACGAGCTCCTTCCCGTGACGATCGGCGGGCTCGGTCCCGACGGCTAGCCCCAAAGCTCCGGCTTCAGCACTCCCCGGGGCTCGCCCTCGACCACCAGGACGACCGGGTCCCGCGGGCCACGGCACAAGAGCTTCACCGGGCCGAGGTCGTCGGCGCTCGCCCCGAACACCGAGAGCACCAGAGCCACAAGATCCTTACGAACCACCGCCCGCGCCGGGAACACCTGTTGGTACTCGCCGGCCCGGCCGACCAGCGACGGCTTCGAAAGCTCCAGGAGCTTTCCCTCCTGGTGCTTCGAGACGTCGAGCAGCGGCCCGTACTCGTAAGGGGGACCGGAATTCCTGCGCCCCGGCCCGAAGCTGAACACAAAGCCCAGCAGGCCGGGCGCCGCCGGCGCCTTGACCAGCCACTTCCGCCCGGCGATCGCCCCGTCCCCCCAGGAGACGAGCTGTGCGTGATCGGCGCCGAGCAGCGCCGCCAGCGCCTGCCATCCGAAGGCCGGGTCCGGCTCGGCCCCAAAGAGCACCTCCACGGCACGTTCGAGGGGGACGCCGAAGATCCCACCCAGGTGATCGAGGTCCACCCACATCCAGCGCTCGTCCACCCGGCGCAGGAACATCCCGCCCACCCAGGCGGCCTGGTAGCCGCCATGCTCGACCCCGCTCACCAAATCTGCGTCGATACCGTCGAAGTCTCCGGCTTTGAGCAGCTCATCCAACGTGAACCCTTCCGGGTGGAGCCGCGGGATCACTTCCAGGACATGGTTGGTGAGGTCTTCCAGATCCCCGCACGGGACGTAAATCCGTTCGGGCGGCGGCAGGGCGGGGCGGTCCCCGGCGCGGCCGGTGTGGGCGGCAACGAGGTCCGAGAAGCACTGGCGCTCCCGGTCGAAGTGCAGCACCATCATCCCGGTGCTGGCGTTCTGGTTCTTTTGCACGAAGAGCCTGGCTCTCCCCTTCTCCGCTGAGCTGGCGTTGTACACCTCGTCCCGGTAGAGCATCAGGACCTGGTCGGCCGGGAAGCCCAGGACCTCGCGGCCGGCCAGATCTTCGAGCCGCGGCTCCATGTCCCGCCGGGGCGGAATGTCGAGCCGCCACAGGGCGATGACCGGAGCCTTCAGCTCGCGGGCCAGCCGCTGCAACAGACGTGCGTCCCGGAAGGCGGGCCGCCCGGAACTGGTGAGGATGTCGATCAGCAAAAGACCGAGCGGTGTGCCCTCCTGCGCGAGCCGGCCGGCGAACCGGCGCACATGGCAGCAGAGTTCCTGCGTGTCCTCGACCGGCGCGCCGCACAGGTACAGGGCGGCGTCGCCCAGCTCGCTCGCGGCCTTCGAGAGCGCGTCCCATTCGGCGCCGGTGAGCTCGCCGCCGGGAGCATTCCAGGCATCGATCCCCGCTTCCAGCAACAGCATACGCCGCGCCAGGAGGACCTCCGCGCTCTCCGTGGTGAAGTATAGGGTCGGCACCTTGAGCGCCAGCGCCGCGTTCCGGACGATCTGCATGGCGAAGGCGGTGCACCCCATGCCGCTCTCGCTGGCAAGCACGACAAGCTGCCCGGGCCGAAAGCCACCCAGGAACCGGTCGAGCTCCGCCGAGATTCCGGTCGGCAGCCCCTCGAACGCCTGCTCACACCGGTAGAGCCGATCGAGGTCCCTAAGCCCGGCGATCAGCGCCTCTCTGAGGGGTCGGAGCGGTGTGGCCGGCTCCTCGGCTCCCGTGCCCGCATCCGCTGCCAGCTCCGGCTCGTCGACAAGGTCTCGAATGGCCCGCGCCAGCCGGGCGGCCAGCCGCATCTTTCGCGCGCGCAGTCGCAAGGGTCACCTCCTCGCCCCCCCCCTGGCCCATGCCAGAGCAACCCGCGTGCCGGCCCGGGTCACAGGCGGCCCGGCCGGTCATAACCGTTTCCCTGACCTGTGTTTTTGTCCGAAAGGCCTTGGCCCGGCGCTGGACACCCTTTCAGTAGGGCGATCCGAAGCACCCGGCAAGATTTGCAGGATTTTACTCAGTTTCTTATGTTTTCATGCCGGTTCGGTATTCTCGGCCGGAAAAGGCAGCCGGGGAGGGTGCAACTCAAGGCAAGGCTGCCACATCCGGGCGGCTTCTAACCGGGGGCTAACCGGGGTGGGTGGAATCTGAGAGCCCAGACTCCGATGGCCCCAGCGCAACTCGCCACCAGACACCAGACACCGTGCTTGATCCCCGGCCTTAATCGGTGTTACGCTTCCGCGGGTGCCAGACAGCTGCGCGAGAGGGGCTAATTCTCATGGCCCTGGAACCCACCCACCGAGGAAGAAGATGAAACATCGATACCTGATCGGCGAGATCGTCACGCCCAAGGGTGTGTGCCGCCTGGGCGCGATAAGAAATGTCCCGAACTGGGCCAAGATGCATCAGAACGAGCCGCAGGCCGGCCATTTCCCCGAGAATGCCGCGTTTCAAATGAGCACCGATTTTCCCAGGGACATCAAGCTGGCCGACGTTCTGTCGAATATCGACGGGTTCTTGCTCGTATCCGAAGAGCTGAGAGACTTCCTCGCCAAGGAGGACCTCCTGGCCCACAACGAGGTTCATCCCGTCGCCATCTTCAATCACAAGGGACGAAGGGAGAGCGCCCCGTACTTCCTCGTTCACCAGATCGACGATCCAGCATGTGTCGACGAAGCCAAGACGGTCGGTGAAAAGAGCAAGTTGATGCCCGACCAATACAACACGATGGAGAAGTTGGTGCTGGATGCGAAGAAGATCGGCTCCGACTACCTGATCTTCCGGGCGGCGCAGTACAAGGATCGGATACTCTTCCGCGGCGACGCGGCGGCGAAGATCGAAAAAGGCGGCTTCACCGGCATCAAGTTCTGCGATCTCGCGGGCTACGACAATTTCTGGTGAGGATGGCCCCGCATGCCCGCCGAGTCCGTCACGCCCGCCGCCCTCGAGCCCGACCTCCTGGGCTGCGTCGACTTCTTCACCGAGGTGCCCGAGACCAGGGGCAACCCCATCGAGGCGGCCGAGGAGCTAGAGGAGCTGTCGAGACACTACCGCGCGCTCGGCATCTGCAGGCTCTCCGCAGACGCGGACGCGGACGGGTTCTTCCACTACCTCATTCAGTCGGCCTTGACCCGCCGCTTCTACCTGGAGGCTGCGCAGGCGGCGGGCGGGTGTCTTCGGCGCGTTCCGTTCGCGCGGCTTCCCGCAGGTGTCCTACACCAACGAGTAGCGCCAACGGCTGTCGCCGATCTGTGCTCCCCCGCGGCCCCAGGTGCCAGCGTCCTGCATTGAGGCAAAAAAGAAAGGCCCCGCAAACCCTTGCGGCGCCTACACCGGATGGAGAGGGATTCGAACCCCCGACGTGTTTCCACGTCAGCGGCAGGACCAGGTCTCGTCCAACGCAATTCGCGACGAACGCAACCGCCTCGCTCCCCGTTCAAGAGAGGCGGGGCTGCTTGTCTGCCGGACTCAATCTCCGTGACCGCTTCACGGTTGAGGTCGCAGGCTGTACCCTCTGGGCTCCTGGACCTGCCCGGACGACACCTGCGTCTACGTGTGCGGGTGATTCCCGGGTGACGCCGCGGTGGGTTTCTCCAGCGCGACGATCAAGCGGGAGAGGGTCTCCTTGGCGTCCCCCAGCAGCATGGAGACATGCGCCTGGTGGTAGAGCAGGTTCTCCACCCCGGAATAGCCCGGTCGCTCGTCTAGGTTGCACACCACCACGTGGCGGGCCTCGTGGACGTTCAGGATCGGCATCCCGGTAATCGGGGTCCCTTCCGTGACCACGGCTGCCGGGTTGACGACATCGCAGGCGCCGATCACCAGCGCCACGTCGGTCTCCTTGAACTCCGGATTGATCGCGTCCATCTCGAACAGCTGGTCGTAGGGCAGGTCGGCCTCGGCCAGCAGGACGTTCATGTGGCCGGGCATCCGGCCGGCGACCGGGTGGATGGCGAACTTCACCTGCTTGCCCTGGCTCTCAAGCAGCTTCGACAGCTTGATGACCTCGAACTGGGCCTGGGCCAGGGCCATTCCGTAACCCGGGGCGATCACCACCCGCTTCGCGCTCTGGAGCGCCGCCAGCGCCTCCCGGGCGTGGTCGCGGACCACGGGCGGCGCGGGCGCTTTCGCCTCCTCAGGGGCCGCCGGTTCCTGGCGCACGCCGGCCTCGACGGACGGTGAGAGTCCGGGCAGCCAGGTCGCCTGGGGCTTGGCCTGGAAGCCCAGGAACACCTTCCACAGGCTCCGGTTCATGGCCTTGCACATCACGTGCGTGAGGATCGAGCCCGAGGCCGCGACCGTCGCCCCGCAGGCCACCAAAAGACGGTTCCCGATGATCACCCCGCAGAAGGCCGCGGCCACGCCGGCGGTGGCGTTGAGGAATGAGATGAGCACCGGCATGTCGGCGCCACCGATCCGGATGGACACCAACCAGCCCAGGAAAATCGCCTGGACGATCAACGCAACGCTCCAGGCGACCAGGTGGATCTCTTTGCCCAGGCAGGCCAGGACCACGCACGCCACCAGCCCAGCGACCACTCCCAGGCTGACGAAGCCGTGGCCGCGCAGCCTCCACGGGCGCTGGGACACGATGCCCGTCAGTTTCCCGCTGGCCACCAGGCTCCCGCTGAACGTGGCGGCTCCGATGATCAGCCCCAGCAGCCCCACGACCTTGGTCAGCTCGAAGCCGGGGGTCGGGTGGCTCGTGACCTCGACGAAGGAGACCAGAAAGGCAGCCACCCCGCCGGCGCCGTGCTGAAGGGCGACCATGGCCGGGATCTGGATCATGGTGACCCGGAAGGCCACCCAGGCTCCGGCCATGGTTCCCAGGGCCAGGGTGATCAGCAGGAGCACCCAGGGGTGCAGGTCGTGCCGGATCAGCAGGCTGGCGGCGGCCAGGGCCAGGGCGAGCGCAGAGACCAGGTTCCCTGCCCGGGCCCGGGTCGGTGAACGGAACAGGGCCACGCCCAGGATCATCACCAGAATGATCCCGGCGTCGACGATCACCCACGCGTTCGGGGTCATCGGAGTGCTCACCTCCTGCGGAAGAGCCGCAACATGCGATCGGTGATGGTGAAGCCGCCCACGACGTTGAACATCGCAAGCACGATGGCCAGCCCGCCCAGGGCTTGTTCCAGGGCCCCGATCGGGGTGGAGAACAGCAGCAGTGCCCCGAGGATGGTCACCGCCGAGATGGCGTTGGTCATCGACATCAACGGGGTGTGGAGCAGCGGGGGAACACGGGAGATGAGCAGGTACCCGACGACCAGCGCTCCCGCGAAGACCGCCAGCAGGATGATCAGGTCGGTCACGATTTCGCCCCTCCGTTGGCCTGGCTGAGGGCCTTCAGCAGCCCGGCGTGCAGGATCTTGCCGTCGCGGGTCACCAGCGTCGATCGGACGATCTCGTCGTCCCAGTCGATGACGCCCGGGCCCTTCTTGAACAGGTTTTCGATGAAGCCGAACAAGTTGTTGGCGTAGAGGAAGGAGGCGTGGACAGGGACGCTGCCTGGGATGTTCTGGACGCCGATCGCCGTGATCCCCTGCCAGTCGATGATCTCCCCGGGCTTGGTCAACCTGCAGTTGCCGCCCTGGTCGATCGAGACGTCGACGATGATCGATCCGGGCTTCATCTTGTGCACCATGTCCATGGTGATCAGCAGGGGGGCCTCCTCGCCGGGCACCAGCGCGCTGAGCACCACCACGTCGATGTCGCCGAGCAGGGTGGCGATCAGCTGGCGCTCCTTTTCCAGCCAGTCCGGGTGCAGGGCCTGGGCGTACCCGCCCGCGCCCGTGGCCAGCTCTGGCGGCACCTCGAACCCGGCCACCGAGGCGCCCAGGCTCTTGCAGGCATCGCGGGCCTCGCTGCGAATGTCGATGGCCTGGGTGGTGCCGCCCAGCCGCTTGGCCGTGGCCAGCGCCTGCAAGCCGACCACGCCGGCGCCCACCACCAGGAACCTGGCGGGCTTCAGCGTGCCCACGCTGGTGGTTGACATGGGGACGAAGACCGGCAGCCGGCTGGCGGCCATGAGCACGGCCTTGTACCCGGTGATCATGCTCATGGAGGTGAGGGCGTCCATCTTCTGGGCGCGGGAGATGCGCGGAATGCTGTCCATGGTGAACGCGGTGATCCCCCGGGCGCGCAGCATCTCGATCATCGCATGGCTCGATGGCGCCGCCGGATGCAGGAACGTCATCAGCAGGCACCCGGGGTTCAGCATGTCGGCTTCATGGCGTTGGAGTTTCGGGTTGAAGATGGGCTGCTTGACCTTCAGCACCACGTCGGATGTGGACAGGATCTGGTTCACATCCACGGTGACGGTGGCACCCGACCGGATGTACGCGGCATCGTCCGCGAAAGCCCCGGCGCCGGCGTTGGCTTCGACCACTACTTCGAACCCCAGCTTCCGGTACTTCGCCACGGTATCAGGGGTCGCCGCCACGCGGTTCTCGTTCGGCAGAATCTCCTTCGGAATTCCAATGCGCATGATCGTACGCTCCTTGTTCGGACGGTGGTCGTCCGTGGAATGCCGGGGCCTCACGCCCGGGGCTTCTTCTTCTGTGCTTCCTCGATGGCATTGCGGATCGCATCGACGAGCACGGGTGGACCGGGGATGGCCGCCTGGTCGCGCATGTTCTGGAGAACCCGCGCCGGATCCAGGCCGGGCGAACCCTGCGGGACCCGGTGGCTCAGCAGGTGGCCCAGGGCTTGCGCGGCCAGAATGCGCGAACCCAGCCACACCTCCTGCGAAACCAGCACATTGAGCGCTTCGACAATCAGGATATCGTTGGCTTGACGGATGAACAGGGCGCCCTGGAGGGCTTCGTCCAGCAGGCGCCAGTTGCGGCGGTACCTCAGCAGCCTGGCCAGGTCCGCCTGGTGCTCGTCCAGCAGATCCTTCGATTTGATCTCGGAGATCTTCTCGAGAACCGTTCCCCAGTCGCTCAGGTTTCCGAACAGGTCCGTCGTCATGGTTCCTCCCATTGGGCGGGGCGTTCTTCGGCCGCCTGGTTTCTGCATAGCCAATCCCGGGGAGGACGCCAATCGGGGGGGGCCTGTTTCCGCGGTGCCCGATGGATGAAATCAGGCCGCGTGAAAGCGCAGCCCGCTCAGGGAACGGATGCCGGTGCGGGCCTTTTCCTCAGGCGGCCTAGGGTTCTGGCTGAAGTGTCCTGGAGCGCGGTCGGGGAAGCGGGCGGCGGATCACCGCTCCAGGTCTGTGAGTCCCGTGCGGATGGCGTACTTGGTGATGTCGGCGACGTTGTGGAGATCCAGCTTCTGCATGAGGTTGCGCCGGTGGGTCTCGATGGTCTTGGGAGACAGGTGAAGCGTGGCGGCGATCTGGCGCGTGCTGCGCCCCTCCGCGAGCAATTGCAGCACCTCGCGCTCGCGAGCCGTCAAGCCCGGATCCGGCGCCGGCGCCTGGTGCGCGACGTTCATTGAGAGGTAGTCCTGGACCACCACCCCGGTCACGCTGGGGCTCAGGTAAATTCGTTGCCGCATCACGGTGCGCACGGCATCCGCCAGCTCTCCGGCGGCGCACTCCTTCAGCAGGTAACCGGAAGCCCCGGCCGACAGCATGCCGGAGACGTACCGCTTGTCGGAGTGCATCGAGAGCGCGATGACCTTCACCCCGGGCACCAGCTGGAGGATCTGCCGGGTGGCCTCGATGCCGTTGAGATCGGGCATGCTGATGTCCATGATCACCACATCGGGTCTCAGGTCCTGGACCAGGCGAACCGCCTGGCGGCCGTTGCCGGTGGTCCCGACGACTTCCATGTCGGGCTGGCGTTCGATCAGCAGCCGCAGCCCGTCACACACGATCTGGTGATCGTCGGCCAGCAGGATCCGGATGGTCATTGGCTCTCCCCCCCGGGTGGTGCACACCCTTCCATGGCCAACTCGATGGTCACCTGGGTCCCGTGGCCGGGAGCGGAAACCACCTGGATTTGGCCCCCAAGCTGTTCGAAGCGCTCCTTGATGCTGAACAGGCCGAAGTACCCGCTCTCGGTGGCGCGATCTCGCACTTCTTCGACGTTGAAGCCCGCGCCGTTGTCCTCCACCCTCATGCAGAGGCGCTCTCCGGTCCAGTCCAGGATCACCCGCGCGGTCTGCGTGCGGGCGTGCTTGACCACGTTGGCCAGCAGCTCGCGGGCGGCGCGGAACAGGACCACCCGCAGCTCCTCGCCGAGCGGCCGGGGCTGGCCGTGCACGATCAGTTCCACCGCCAGGCCGAACTGGCGCTGGATCTTCTCGATCAGCCACTCCAGCGCCGCTCCCAGGCCGAATTCGTACAGCACCGGCGGGCTGATCTCAAACATCAGCGTGCGCGTGTCCTGGATGGTCCTGGACAGCAGCGTCTGCAGTTCCTCCAGGGCGCCCAGCTGCGCTCCGGGCGGCGACTCATTTTTCAGCATGCCGACCTTGATCTGAAGGATCGCCAGGTTCTGGCCGATCCGGTCGTGGAGATCGCGCGCCAGCCTGTGGCGCTCCTCCGCCTCGCTCCTCGACAGCTGGCTGGCCAGCGACTGGAGCTGCTTCTGGTAGGAGAGCAGACGCTCCTCCGCCCATTTGCGTTCGACGATTTCGCCCAGCAACTGGGCGACCACGTTGAGCAGGTTGCGCTCTTCCTGGATGAAGGGGCCCTCGTCCCGGGCGGGCTGTTCCTCGAGGTAGCAGATCTCCACGTTGCCCACCGGCTGACCGTGAGCGATGATCGGGCACTCCTGGCTCCACGGCGTCGCGGCGAAATCGGGGGTGTGGAACCGCCGTCCCCTGAGCTGGATCTGGGCGGTGGCGGATTCGGGATACTGCCACGCGCTCGGCAGGATGATCACGGCGGCCTGCAGGATGTCGTCTAGGTGGAGATCCCGCTTGCCGATCAGTTTCGAGATGGAATACAGGCAGTTCAGCTCCTTGACCCTCTCGGCCAGGATGCGGTTCTGAAGCTCCGGGTCGCCGTGGATCGGCACGGGGGGGCTGGAGTCCTGGGGCGTCATGGCAGTCACCGCCTTGATCTATAGCAAAAGACCGCGGCCGATGCCACCACCCCAGTCCAGGGCGACATCAAGTGTGAGCCTGAACGTGCAGCCGCCGGGCGACGTCGTGCAAGCCGTCCCGGTTCTCGACGCCTTCGAAGAGCACCCCATTGGGTGACTCAAGGGTCGATCTCGACCCGATCGTCATTGAGGCAAAAAAGAAAGGCCCCGCAAACCCTTGCGGGGCCTACAGCGGAGGGAGAGGGATTCGAACCCCCGGCACCCTTTCGGGTGCAGCGGTATACTGCCAGGGGGGGGGGCGTCACTCCGGTCCCAGCGGGACGAGCCTCGCGGGTTCCTCCAGGATTTCGAGCAGGGCCTTGGCACAATAGACGCGATCGCGCTTGGATTGGGACACTTCCTCCAGGACGCCGGCTTTGAGAAGTTTCTCGATGCCGCGGAGTGCGGTGTTGTAGGCCACGCGCAGCCTTTTCTCGGCCCCGCGCACGGTCAGGTAAGGATTCGCTCCGATCAGGTCGAGCAGCAGCAACGGCACCTTCGACCCGCCTCCGGAGAGCCGGCCCCGCCATTGCGCGAGCAACTCGTTCATCCGCTCGGTGCGGTTCAGGGCATCCTCCGCCTGCCGGGATACGCCGTTGAGGAAGTACCGCAGCCAGCCATCCCAGTCTCCTCGCTCCGTCACCGCCTGCAGGCCCTCGTAGTAGTCGCGGCGCGTGGCGTCGAAAAACGCGCTGAGGTAGAGCAGCGGAGTCGGCAGAAGCCGGCGCTCCACCAGGAACAGCGTGATCAACAGTCGGCCCACACGGCCGTTGCCGTCGAGGAAGGGATGGATGGCCTCGAACTGGTAGTGCATCAGCGCCGCCTGGATCAACGGGGGCAGAGATCGTTCATGCAGGAAGCTCTCCCACCTGCCCAGGAACGCCATCAGCTCGCCCGGGGGCGGCGGGACGTACGATGCGTCCTCCAGGGTGCAGCCGGGGGGGCCCACCCAGTTCTGTGAGCGGCGAAACTCGCCCGGCGTTGCATGCTCGCCGCGCACCCCCGCCAGCAGCTTGCCGTGAAGCTCGCGCACCAGCCGCAGAGACAAGGGCAGCGTCTTGAGGCGCTCCACGCCGAACTCCAGGGCGACCACGTAGTTGCCGACCTCGCGCAAATCGGCGGGGCTTCGCTCCACCGCCACGCCCGACTCCGCCGCCAGCAACTCGCCAAGCGTCGCCCGGGTGCCCTCGATGCGGCTCGAATACACCGCCTCGCGACGGACGAACGGTCGAATCAGCAGGTGCGGGCTGGGCAGGTGGCGCCCCTCCCCCGCCAGGCATCCCAACCGATGATCGGCGTCGGACAGGGCGCGCAGCAGCGGAGGCTTCCAGTTCAGGATGGGCGGAAGATCGTTCGGGTGGAAGGCGCGGTAACCCTGCGCCGCCTTGATCCATCGCCCCGCGGGCGTCGCTCTTCGCATGGCGTTCACCATCCCGGCCCCGAGTTCCAGTGCTGAGAATTGGATCTACACCCTATTTCCGAAATTGGCAATAAACGGAAACAAGCCTCGGCCCTGTTGCCAGGACCTGAAACAGCATCCGGCTGGATTCGGGGCAGGTTCGACCGAGTCCTGCTCAAGTAACACTTGAGGTTGTGGGGCGGTTGTGGGGCGGTCTTCTCCTCGAAAACGGGCTTTGGCGACCCTTGGCGAACCGAGGGTCGTTTTCGGCCAAACGCGACCCAGCGGAAATAACAAAGGCCCCGCAAACCCTTGCGGGGCCCACATCGGAGGGAGAGGGATTCGAACCCCCGGCACCCTTTCGGGTGCAGCGGTTTTCAAGACCGCCGCCTTCAGCCGCTCGGCCATCCCTCCTGCAGCGCCGAGCTTAACGCAGAGCGCGCCGTTCGATCAAGGCACGGCCGCCAGGCGCCAGGGCTTGCGCGCGCACCGCCCGGGGTGGCAAGGTCTGGCCAAGGGAGAAGGAGCCCGGCATGCGTCTGAACATCGCCTTTATTGCATCCATGTGCGCGCTGGCCGTTCTCAACGGCGGGTGCGAAAGCGGCTCGCCCGAATGCACGCGCGCACCCACGGAAATCGTGCTGCCCGGCGACGAGAACCCGCACCCGGTGTCCACCGAGTGGTGGTACTTCACCGGCCACCTGTGGGACGACGCGCACAACCGCTTCGGCTTCGAGGTGAGCTTCTTCCAGACGCGGGTGAGCGGCCAGTACGCCTACGTGGCGCACTTCGCCCTCTCGGATCCGGCCGCCGCCGAACACATCTACGCTCAGCGCGCCGCGGCGCCGCCCGAGCGCTGGACCCGGCTCGATTTCGATCTCAGCGGCTGGACGCTTCTGCGCGAAGGCGAAACCTGGCGCACGGCGGCGAGCATGCCCGGCGGGGCCATCGAGCTTGCGCTCACCGACGAGAAGGACGCCGCCATCCACAACGGCGACGGGCTCATCGAGATGGGCGGCGGCCTGCTCTCGTACTACTACTCGACCACCCGGCTCTCGGCCAGCGGCACGCTGGAGATCGGCGGCCAGCGCCGCGCGGTGCAGGGACATGCCTGGCACGATCACCAGTGGGGCGACTTCGACGTCTTCGCCTCGCGCGGCTGGGACTGGTTCTCGCTGCAGTTCGACGACGGCACCGAGATCATGCTGTTTGTGCTCCGCACCAAGGACGGCGGGGCGCTGCCCACCGGCGGGACCTTCGTGGACGCCGGCGGTTGCGCGCGCGACATCGAGGCCTTCGAGATCACGCCGCTGGGCACCTGGCACAGCCCGCACACCGGCGCCGACTACCCCATGGACTGGACGGTGAGCATCCCCGAGCTTTCGCTCGCGCTCGAGGTGCGCGCCACCTTCGACGATCAGGAGATGGACAGCCGGGCCACCACGCTGAACACCTACTGGGAGGGCGAGGTGACGGCCAGCGGCACAAGGGAAGGGAAGCCCGTTCTCGCCCTCGGCTACGTCGAGCTGGCCGGCTACGGTCCCTGGGGGCCGTGATCACATCCCGGCGCCGATCCAGTCCATGAGCAGGCCGGGGGCCACGCCGAGAAGGAGCAACAGCAGCGCCGGGATCAGCACCGCCAACGTCTCGGCCAGGTGAGGCCGGGGCCGCTCCGGGGCCGCCTCGTCCGACATGTACAGCAGCATGATCACCCGCAGGTAGTAGGCCACCGACACGAAGGCCGCCAGCACCCCGGCCACCGCGATCTCCCACTGCCCGGCCAGCACCGCCGCAGCGAACACCTGGAGCTTGGCGAAGAAGCCGCCGGTGGGCGGGATACCGGCGAAGGCCAGCATGCACACGGCAAGCCCCAGGGCGACGAGCGGGCGGCGGAAGCCCAGCCCGCGCAGGTCCTCGAGCCGCTCCGGCTCGTCCGCGGTGTTCGCCAGCGCGGCCAGGAAGGCGAAGCTGCCCGCGGCGGCCAGCCCGTAGAAGACGAGGTAGAAGGCCACCGCTTGCGCGCCGGCGCGGTTTCCGGCCGAAAGCCCGATCACGGCCGTGCCCATCTGGACCACCGAGGAGTAGGCCAGCAGGCGCTTGAGATCCGTCTGGCGCAGCGCGGCCAGCGTGCCCCACAGCAGGCTCAGGGCCGCAAGCCCGAGCAGGAGCTTCTGGACCGCACCGGACAGCGCGCCCGCGGGCAGGAGCACGAGCAGCCCGGCCAGCACCGCGGCCTTGGACCCGCCCGAGAGCAGGCCCGCCACCGGGGCCGGCGCGCCCTGGTACACGTCGGGGGTCCACAGGTGGAACGGCGCCAAGGATATCTTGAAGGCCAGCGCGGCGAGCAAAAGCGCCATCCCCAACAGCGCGAAGGGCGGGACCGCGCTGCCGGAGAAGATCTCAGAAAGCCGGGAAAGCTCCAGCGTCCCCGCGGCGGCGTAGAGCAGCGCCAGCCCGAAGGCCAGCATGCCGCCTGCGATCATGCCCATGCTGAGGTACTTGGCCGCGGCCTCGCTGCCGGCGCCGCCGTCGCGCGCGAAGGCGATGAGGACGTACAGCGCCAGCGTGAACGACGAGAGGCCGATCACGAACCCCCAGGCGGAGGCCGCCGAGGCCAGCCAGCACATCCCCGCGCAGGCGAAGAGGATGAGCGCGTCGTACTCGCCGGTGGAGAAGCCGTGCTCGCGCCCGTAGCGCGTCGAGGCCAGGATGGCGACGGCCCCGAGCAGCGAAAAGAAGACCACGAACAGGCGCCCGTTCCCTCCCGGAGAGAACATGCCGCCGGCCGTGGCGGGCAGCTCGGGCAGGAGCACGGCGAGCAGGGCGGCCGCGGCGAGAGACAGCAGCGCCAGCGCCTCGATGACGGCCCGGCGCCGGCTGAGCCGGCCCAGCAGCAGCACGGCGAGCGCCCCCGCGCACAGCGCCAGCGTGGGCAGCGCGCCCAGCAGATCCGCGTGTGTCATGGCGCCCCTCCCCCGAGCAGGAGGGGAAGCGCGCGGATGCTCTGGCGGAAGACCTCCTGGAGCCAGCCCGGCTGGAGCCCGAGGAGCAGCGAAAGCGCGGCCAGCGGCAGCAGCGTCAGCGCCTCGCGCGTCGAAAGATCCGCCATGGGCGCCTCGTCCCGCGGCGGGCCCCACAGCACTCCCTGGAGCAGGCGCAGGGTGTAGGCGGCGGCGAAGACCATTCCGCCAACCACCAGGGCGCCCAGCAGCGGGTGCGCGCGAAAAGCCCCGATCAGGATGAGCAGCTCGCCGGCGAAGTTGTTGAGCCCCGGCACTCCCATGGAGGCCAGGTTGAAGAAGAGGAAGAACCCGCTAAGCAGCGGCGCGCGGCCCCACAGGCCTCCCAGCCGCTCGAAGTCGCGGCTGCCCGCGCGGGACTCGATCATGCCGATCATGCAGAACAGCGCGCCGGTGGTGATGCCGTGGTTCACCGCCTGGAGCACGGCGCCCTCCAGCCCCGCCGTGTTCATGCTGCACAGCCCGACGGCGAGCAGGCCCATGTGCGCCACCGAGGAGCAGGCGACGAGCCGCTTGATGTCCTTCTGGGCGAAGGCGAGCGCGGCCCCGTAGAACAGCCCGACCAGGCCCAGCGCGGCCAACCAGGGGAGCGACGATGACGCCGGCCCCGGGAACAGCGGCAGGCCGATGCGCAGCAGGCCGTACACGCCGGTCTTGAGCAGCAACCCCGCCAGGATCACCGAACCCGCGGTCGGCGCCTCGGTGTGGGCGTCGGGCAGCCAGGTGTGGAGCGGGAACAGCGGCACCTTGATCACGAAGGCCAGCAAGAAGGCGAGGTACAGCGCCTGCGCCACGCCGTCGGGGAGCTGGGCGCCGCGCAGGGCGAGCAGCGAGAAGGTGTACTGGCCGGTGTCCTGGCCGTGCAAGATCACCAGGGCCACGATGGCCAGCAGCATGAGCAACGAGCCGATCAGGGTGAACAGGAAGAACTTGATGGCGGCGTACCGGCGCCGCTCGTGTCCCCACACGCCGATGAGGAAGAACATGGGGATGAGCATCACTTCCCAGAAGAAGTAGAACAGCGCCAGATCCAGGGAGAAGAACACCCCCAGGATGCCGGACTCCATGGCGAACAGCAGGGCATAGAAGAGCCCGACCCGGGTCTTCTCGCGGCCCAGGCTGGAGAGCACCGCCACGAGCTGGAGGAAGGCCGTCAGCACCGCCAGGGTGAGCGACAGCCCGTCGAGCCCGAGGGTGTAGCGGATGCCGAAGGCCGGGATCCAGGCGTGATCCTCGAAGAGCAGCCAGCCATCTCCGCCCGCGCGCAGGGCAAAGAACAGCCAGGCCACCACGCCCAGCTCGGCCAGGGCGGCAAAGATGCTCAGGGCGCGGCAGGCCGCGGGCCAGCGGGCGAGCAGGGCCGAGCCCATGGCCCCGACGAGAGGCAAAAACAGGACCAGGCTCAACCAGGGGAATGTCGTCTCGTAGAGCGCCACGGTTCGCTTCCCTTCGCTACGGCCACAGCACGCTCACCATCATCCAGCCCAACATGCCGAGAAGCCCCAGCCCCAGCGCCAGCCGGTAGCGAGACACGGAGCCGTTCGAAAGACGCGACAGCCACCCACCGGAGGATGCGAGGAGACGGGCGCCGCCCTCCAGGCCCCCGTCGATCACGCGTTCGTCCACCACGCGCCGGCACAAGCGGCAGACGGCCTGGAAGGGCCGGACCAGCGCACGCTGGTAGAATTCGTCGGCGAACAGCCCCAGCCGGAAAGCCCGCGCCGCTCCCGTCTCCGGCGCCGGCGCAGGCCCGCGGTAGCGCCGCTTGGCGATCTCCCAACCCGCGAGCACCATGAGGACGGCCGCGGCGGCCAGCGCCCACTCCGCCGCGTGCGAGGCCGGCTCGGGTGGAACCGCCAGCGGCAGGAGCCAGCCGTCGAGGAGCCCGCCGCCGGGGAGGTTCATAAGGCCGCCGAAGAGCCCCAGGGCGGCCAGCGGCCACAGCGGGACGGCCATGGCGCGGGGGACGGGGTGGGGGTGCGCGTCCGGCGGGGCGCGCCGCTCGCCCAAAAAGACCAGGTACAGCAAGCGGAAGGAGTAGATGGCGGTGAGCAGCGCGGTGGCGATCCCGATGCCAAAGAGGAGCCAAAAGAACCACCCGCCGTGCGAAAGGGCGGCGAGCAGGATGGCGTCCTTGGAGAAGAAGCCGCCCGTGAGCGGCGCGCCGGCCAGGCACAGCACCCCGGCCACAAAGAGCCAGAACAGGGCCGGCTGGGTCTTCTTGAGGCCACCCATGCGCATGATGTCGTTCTCGCCGCCGAAGAGGTGGATGACGCAGCCGGCGGCCATGAACAGGAGCGCCTTGAAGAAGGCGTGGACGATCAGGTGGAACAAGGCCGCGCCCACGGCCCCCAGCCCGGCGCCGAGCAGCATGTAGCCCACCTGGCTCATGGTGGAGTAGGCCAGCACCCTCTTGATCTCGCGCTGGAACAGGGCCGAGAGCGCGGCGTAGAGAGCGGTGAGCGCGCCGACGGCGGCCACGGCGGCGGCGGCCGCGGGGCTAGAGAGGAGCAGCGGGTTCAGCCGGCACAAGAGGTACGCGCCCGCGGTGACCATGGTGGCGGCATGGATCAGCGCCGACACCGGGGTGGGTCCGGCCATGGCGTCGGGCAGCCAGGTCATGAGCGGGAGCTGCGCCGACTTGCCGGCCGCGCCGAGGAGCAAGAGAACTCCGATGGCGGTGGCGGTCTCGGGGGAGAGGGCCGGGGCGGCGCCGTTGATCTCGCGGATGCCCAGCGTGCCGAGGTCGGAGGCCAGCCACAGCAGCGCGATCAGCAGAAACACGTCGCCCACCCGGGTGACCAGGAAGGCCTTCTGCCCGGCGGCGGCGTTCTTTATCTCGCGGTACCAGAAGCCGATGAGCGCGTACGAGCAGAAGCCCACGCCCTCCCAGCCCACGAAAAGGATGGCCAGGTTGTCGGCGAGCACGATGAGCAGCATGGCGAACACGAACAGGTTGAACAGCACGAAGAAGCGCACCCGCGCAGGATCCTCGCGCATGTAGCCGGTGGCGTAGAGGTGGATCAGGGCCGAGACGGCGGTCACCATGAGCGCCATGGGCGCCGACAGGGGATCGAACAGCAGGCCGAACGGGGCGGCGAAGCCCTCGGTGGCGAGCCACACAAAGAGCCGGGCGCGGATCCCGTCGCCTCCGGAGAGCGGGAACAGCACAAGGCACACGGCGGCGGAGGCGGCCACCGAGGCGGTGGCGATGAGGCCGGGCGCCGCGGGCGGCAGGCGTCGGCCCAGCAGCAGCAGCAGGGCGCTTCCCAAAAGCGGCAAGAGCGGGATGAGGGGGAGGGCCGCTTCCATCACTCGCCTCGCAGGGAACGTAGCTCGTCCACGTCGCCAGTGCGCCGGCGCCGGTGGAGGTGGAGGAGCAGCGAGAGCCCCACCGCCACCTCGGCGGCAGCGACGGCGAGGAGCAGCATCCAGAACACCTGCCCGTCCGGGTGCCGCCAGGCGGCCGAGCCCGCCACCAGCGCGAGCCCGGCGGCAGAGAGCATGATCTCGACGCCGAGCAGGACGAACAGAAGCTCGCGCCGGATCAGCGCGCAAGAAAGGCCGATGCCGAAGATGGCCGTGGCCAACAGCAAGGCGTGCTCCAGCGGGACGTTCATGGTTGCTCCTCCGATCCGCCCTCGCGCCGGCCCAGCCAGAAGGCCCCCACCGCGGCGAACAGCAGCAGGAAGGACACCGCTTCCACTCCGATCCAGGCGTCGGCAAAGAGCGCCCGCCCCAGCTCCGCCGGCGGCAGAACGTAGTCCGGCAACCCCTCCCGGCTCCCGGAGCCCAGCAGCACGAGCGCCAGCGCCCCGGCCAGGTTCCCCGCGGCGACGAGGGCGGGCGGGAGGAGCTCCCGCGCCCGGCGCGGCCTCGCCTCGGGCGGCGGGTGCAGCGTCATGAGCACGACCAAAAACAGCACCAGGATGGCCCCGGCGTACACCAGCACCTGCCAGGCCGCGGGAAGCGGCGCTCCCAGACCGAACAGCAGGGCGGCCATGGCCAAGAACGCCCCCAGCAGGTACAGCACCGCGTGGACGGCGTTCTTACGCGTAACGCACAGCAGGAGCGAAAGGAGCGCGGTGATGCCGAAGATCCAGAAGGCGACGAGGTTCATGCGGGCCTCACGGCAAGAGCGACCCGGGGTCCTCGGGCGGCCGCTCGCCGGGGAGCGTGCCCCGCGGGGCCGCCACCCCGATGCCGGCGTGGCGGTAGAAGTCGTAGTGGGGATCCTTGCCCGGGCCGTCGATCAGCAGATCCTCCTTCTCGTAGAGCAGCGACAAGGGGTCGCGCCGGCACATCTCGTAGTCCGGCGTCATCTGGATGGCGCGGGTGGGGCAGGCCTCGGCGCACAGGCCGCAGAAGATGCAGCGGGCGAAGTTGATGCGGAACCAGGCGGCGTAGCGCCGTCCGTCCGGGGAGGAGGCCGACTGCATGCTGATGCAGGAGACCGGACAGGCGGCGCTGCACAGGTAGCAGGCCACGCAGCGCTCCTTTCCCTGCGGGTCGCGGGTGAGCACGATGCGGGCCCGGAAACGCTCGGCCGGGGCGCGCCGCTTCTCGGGCCAGGCGATGGTGGCCGGACGCCGGAACAGCGTGCGCAGGGTGATCCAGAAGGCGTCGAGCGTGCCGCGGATGCTGCGCCACAGCTTCATGCGCCACCTCGCACGAGCCAGGCCACGGCCGCGGTGAGCACCAGGTTGATGAGCGCCAGCGGCAGCAGCCAGCGCCAGTTGAGGCGCATGAGCTGGTCGTAGCGCAGCCGCGGCAGGGTGGCCCGCACCCACACGAACACGAAGCAGAACAGCCCGACCTTGAGGGCGAACCACAGCGGCCCCGGCAGCCCGGGCCCCAGCCAGCCGCCCAGAAAGAACACCGTGCCCATCGAGCCCAGCACCAGCATGTTGAGGTACTCGCCCACGAAGTACAGCCCGAAGCGCATGCCCGAGTACTCGGTGTGGTAGCCCGCCACCAGCTCGCTCTCGGCCTCGGGCAGGTCGAACGGGATCCGCCGCGCCTCGGCCAGCGCGCCGATCACGAACAGCCCAAACGACACCGGGCACAGCACGGCGAAGGGAAGCTCCGCCTGGGCGCGCACGATGTCAAAGAGCGACAGCGATCCCGCCAGCAGAAACACCGGGGCCAGCGACAGGCCCAGCGGAAGCTCGTACGAGATCATCTGCGCGAGCGCCCGCAGCGAGCCCAGCAGCGCGTACTTGGAGGACGAGGCGAAGCCGCCCAGCGTCACCCCGTACACGCTCAGCGAGGAGAGCCCGAGGAGGATGAGCGCCCCGATCGAGAGGTCGCTGATGACGAGCTTGTGCTCGATGCCGAAGATGCGCACCGGCTCTCCCAGGGGAATGACCGCGAAGGCCAGGATGGCCGAAAGCGCGGTGAGGGCCGGGGCCAGGCGGTAGACGGTGCGATCGGCCGCGGCCGGGATCACGTCCTCCTTGCACAAGAGCTTGATGACGTCGGCGAGCGGCTGGAGCAGGCCGGCCCAGCCCGCGCGGTTGGGGCCGAGCCGAAGCTGCATGCGCGCGAGCAGTTTTCGCTCGAACCACACCAGGTAGGCCGCGGCGGTGAGCACCACGCCGAGCAGCACGGCCACGTGCGCCGTGGCAAGCAGCGCAGAGAGCAGCGCCGGGCTCATACGTCCCCCTCTCGCGCCACCCGGCACGCGACCAGCTCGCCCGCCGGCAGCCGGGAGAGCGCGCTCCCCCGCCGCCGCACCACCCAGGCGAGACCCGGCGGCAGGTCGGCCGCGCGCGCGACCAGAATCTCCGAAAGCTCCTGCGCCTCGACCCGCGCCCGCTCGCCCGGAGACAGCCCGAGCCGGGAAAGCTCTGACGGGTTCAGGTACACGGCGGATTCGGGACGCAGGACGTCCAGCACCACCGCGTGGGCGCTGAGCGGCTCCCAGCCCACGAAGGGATCGCTCAGCAGCAGATGCAGCTCGACTGGTTCGGGGCCTTCGGGCGCGCTCGACGGCGCGGGCAAATCGCCGCCGGGAAGGACCAATTCATCCCGCGCGTCCGCGCGCAGGCCGGCCAGCCCCTGGAGGAACGGAAACGCTCCTTCGATCTCCGCGCGCGCGCCCAAGAGCCCACCGGATATGCCGAGGATTTCTGCCAGGATCTCCCACGCCGGCGCCACATCGCCGCCGGGGACGTCCGGCGAGAAGGTTCGCGGCGGGTGGTTCCCCTTCCCCGTCTGCTGGATGGGCGTCCCCGGCCGCAGCACCCGGGCGAAGGCCCGCAAGCGTCCCGCAAAGTCGCAAAACGCCCCGTCCTGCTCGTAGGGCCCCGCGCTCGGCACGAACAGGTTCGCCCGTCCAGCGGTCGCCGTCGGAAGGTAGTCCAGCGCGGCGAAGAGCTGTGCCTTCTCGAAGGCGCCGGCCAGCGCCGGCGGCGCTTCGTCCAGCGGATCGACCTCCAGGGCCACCACGGCGCGGATCTTCCCCCCGCGCAACCGCCGCGAGAGCTCCCCGGCTTCCGGCGCCGCGCTCGTAAGGCGCGCGCAGGCGAAGCTCGACGGGCCCGGCAGGAGCAAGGCGGCCTTGGCGTCTTTCGCGGGGGAGGACGTGCCAGTCACCAGCTTAAGCAGCGCCCAAACGCCGTCCGGCCCCAGGGCCTCCGCGCCTCCGATCACCACCGGGCGTCGAGCGGCGTCATACAGCTTTTTCGTCTCGGCCAACGCCTTGCGCGCTTCTTGGGAGAGCCGACCGCCGTCTCCCCCCGCCAAAAAGCGCAGCGCCTCCGGCAGGAGCGTTGGCGCGAGCGAGAGCCGCTCGGCCTCGCACACCAGCGGCACCGGCCGCGGATCGATGACGCGCACCGCGGCGCCCCGGCGGGCCGCCTGGCGCAGGGCCAGCGCAAGGAGCGGCCCTTCCGCCAAGGGGTCCGCGCCGCACACGATGGCCAGGTCCGCCTCGCGCACGTCGGCCAGCGTGGCCCGCCGCGCGGGCGAGGCGCGGGCGAAGATCCGCGTCGCCTCATCGCGCCGGAGCGCAAGATCGAAGACAGGGTCCGGCGCCCCGAGCCGGCGCGCCCACAGCACAAGCAGCGCGTTCGCCTCCACGGTGGCGCGGGCCGAGCCGAGCAAGAGCACCGCCTCCGGCCCGTGCTGGCGAGCCAGGCCTTGTACCCGCTCTCGCAGCGCCGCGATGGCCTCGGTCAGCGCGCCCGGGCGGCCCTCGAGCCGGGCCTGGCGCGGCCGGTCGGCGCGGTTCGCGTGCCCGTAACCGAAGCGCCCGCGGTCGCACAGAAAGCCGTCGTTCGGCTGCGGGTGCGGGTCGGCGCGTACCCGCACAAGCTCGCGGTAGCGCGCGCCCGGGATGACGGCGCAGCCCAGCGCGCAGTGCGGACACACCGACGAGGCCTCCTCGAGGTCCCAGGGACGCGCCCGGAAGCGGCTGGTCTTGTCGGTGAGGGTGCCGGTGGGGCACACGTCCACCAGGTTGCCCGAGAAGGGGCTCAGCAATCGCCCCGGCCGGAAGCGCCCGAAGTACACCCGGTCGCGCGAGCCCAGCACCCCGAAGTCGTCGCCGCCGCAGTAGTCGCGGTAGGTGCGCACGCAGCGGTAGCAGGCGATGCAGCGGTTCATCTCGTGCTCGATGAACGGCCCCAGATCCTGGTTGTGGAAGGTCCGCTTGCGCGCGCGCTGCCTACGCACCGCGTGGTTGCCGGCCACGGTCATGTCCTGCAGCAGGCACTCGCCGCCCTCGTCGCAAACCGGGCAATCGTGGGGGTGGTTGGCCATGAGCCACTCGATCACGCTGCGGCGCATGTGCCACGACGACTCGTCCAGCGTGCTCACCCGCATGCCCTCCTGGGCGGGCGTGAGGCAGGCCATGCGCACGCCTTTCTGCGGGCCGTCCAGCACGGTGACGGCGCACAGGCGGCAGGCGCCCAGCGCGCCCAGGGCGCGGTGCCAGCAGAAGTGGGGCACCCGCACCCCGGCGGCCTCGGCGGCCTCCAGGATGGTCTTGCCCTCGGGCACGCTGACCGTGCGCCCGTCGATGATCAGGGTGGGCATGTCAGCCCTCCCCCAGCGGGCAGCGGCCCCGGCCCACGTGGTCCAGCACCTCGTCGCCAAAGAGCCGCAGCAGGCTCTCCAGCGGATCCATGGCCCCCTGGGCCAGCGCGCAGAAAGAGAGCCGGATGCGCGGCACCTGCTCCCGCAGCCAGTCCACGTCCGAGAGCGTCCCCCGCCCCGCCTCGAGCCGGGCCAGGCACTCGCGCACCATGGGCAGGCCCTCGCGGCAGGGGGTGCAGAAACCGCAGCTCTCCCGCGCGAAGAACGAGATCAGGTTGTGCGTCACGCGCAGCATGCAGGTGCGGTCGTCGAACACGGTGACCCCGGCGGTGCCCAGGCGCGAGCCGGCCTTCTCCAGGGCGGTGAAGTCCATGGGGACGTCGAGGGCGCGCGCGTCCAGGAAGGGCGTGGAGGCCCCGCCGGGCAGGCAGGCCTTGAAGCGCCGGCCGCGCCACACGCCCCCGCCCCACTCCTCGACGATCTCGCGAAGCGGCGTGCCGATGGGGAGCTCGAAACACTCGGTGCGCTCGAGGTGTCCCGACAGCCCGAACAGCTTGGTGCCGGCGCCCTCCGGGGTGCGGGCCAGCCCGCGGAACCACTGCGGGCCGTGCGCCACGATGTGCGGCACGCAGGCGAGCGTCTCCACGTTCTGCACGTTGGTCGGGCGGCCGAACAGGCCCTTCTGCGCCGGGAAGGGCGGGCGCAGGCGCGGGTTGGGCCGCCGTCCCTCCAGGCCGTTCAAGAGCGCCGTCTCCTCGCCCAGGATGTAACGCCCGGCGCTGCGGTGGACGTGGATCTCCAGCGAAAAATCCGAGCCCAGGATGCGCTCGCCCAGGTACCCCGCCTCGCGCGCCTCGCCGATGGCGCGTTCGAGCGCGCGCGCCGCCCGCTCGTAGTCGTAGCGGATGAACACCGTGGCCCGGTTGGCGCCCAGGGCGTACGCCGAGACGATCAGGCCCTCCACGAGCTGGTGCGGATCGGCCAGGATGAGCTCGCCGTCCTTGTAGGTGCCCGGCTCCATCTCGTCGCAGTTCGCCACCAGGTACTGGTCCGGCGGGGCGTCGTGGGGGAAGAACGACCACTTGAGCCCGGTGGGGAAGCCCGCCCCGCCGCGGCCGCGCAGCCCCGAATCGGCCACCAGGCGCCGCACCTCGGCCGGCGAAAGTTCGCCGAGCGCCCGGCGCAGGCCGCGGTAACCGCCGCCCCGCTCGAACTCTCGCAGCGAGGCGGTGAGGCCGGGCCGCCGGTTGGCAAAGAGCACCTGGGGGACTTCACGGCTCATGGCGCCGCCTCCCGCCGCTCCTCCTCCAGGATGCGGTCTACCGCCTCGGGCGTGAGGTGGCCGTACAGGCGCAGGTTGACGCTCATGGCCGGGGCCTGGCCGCAGGCGCCCAGACAACAGGTGGGCAGCAGGGTGAACATGCCGTCGGGGGTGGTCTGGCCGAGGGTGATCTTAAGCCGCCGCTCCAGGTGTTTCAGGATGTCCTCTCCGCCGCGCGAGAAGCAGCACACCGAGTCGCACAGGTGGATGACCTTGCGCCCCACCGGCCGGCGGTAGATCTTGTCGTAGAAGGTGGCCACCTCCTCGACCTCGAGCGGGGAAACTCGAAGCAGCTGCGCCGCCAGCTCCACCCCCTCGTCGCTCACCCAGCCGCGCCGGTCCTGGATGGCGCGCAGCACGTCCACCACCATCTCCCGCGGGTATGGACAGGCCCGGACGCGCGCGGCCAGTTCAGAGAGGGTCTTTTCGTCGAGCACGTCCATGCCTCACCGGTCCAGGTCGGCCAGCACGAAGTCCATCGAGCCCAGGATGGCCATGAAGTCGGCGATGAGCCAGCCGCGGCACAGCGTGCGCAACATCTGGATGTGGGGGAAGGACGGGGTGCGGATGCGCAGCCGGTACGGCGAGCCCAGCCCGTCGCTCACGACGTAGTAGCCGCACTCGCCCTTGCTGGACTCGACGGGGCGGTAGCACTCCCCCGGCGGCGGGCTGATGCCGCGCGAGACGTGCAGGAAATGGTGGATCAGGCTCTCGATGTCGGTGAGCCCCTCCTCGCGCAGCGGGATGCCGTAGCGGTAATCGTCGCTCATGATGCGCCCCGGCGAGAGCCGCGCCGCCGCCTGGCGCACGATCGACAGGCTCTGGCGCATCTCGTCGAGGTGCACCTGGTAGCGGGCGAAGGTGTCCCCGGCGGAGGCGGTGCACACCCGAAAGTCGAAGCTCTCGTAGCCGGCGTAGGGCATGCTGCGGCGCAGGTCCCAGGCCACGCCCGAGGCGCGCAGCACCGGGCCGCTGGCGCCCCAGTCGATGGCCTGCTCGGCGCTGATCACGCCGACGCCCTCGGTGCGGGCGCGGAAGATGGGCCCGTCGCTGAGCAGCCGCTCGATGTCGTCCAGGCGCCCCGGCAGCGTCCGCAGCAGGCGTTCGAGCCGCTCGGTAAAATCCGGTGGCAGGTCCTCGGGCAGGCCGCCGATGCGGAACCAGGCCGGGTGCATGCGCCCGCCGGTCACCGCCTCGGTGACGTCGAAGATTTCCTCGCGCGCCAGGAAGGCGTGGAACACCGGCGTCATGGCGCCGAGGTCGTTGCCCAGCGTGCCCACGAACACCAAATGGGAGGCGATGCGGAAGAGTTCGCTCAGAAGCACCCGCACCACCCGGGCCCGCTCCGGCACCTCCACCCCCAGCAGCGTCTCCAGCGAGTTCAGGTAGGCCAGGTTGTTGAGCACGCCCGACAGGTAGTCGATGCGGTCGGTGTAGGGGATGAACTGGTGATAGTGCTGGCGCTCGGCGATCTTCTCCGCGCCGCGGTGGTGGTAGCCGATGTCGAAGTCGAGCGCCTCGATCTGCTCGCCGTCGAGTTTGAGGATGGCGCGCAGCACCCCGTGCGTGCCGGGGTGGGTGGGCCCGAGGTTGACGATCAGCCGCCCGTCCCCGTCCGGCTCCGGCGCGCCGAAGAAGGCCCCGCCGTCGCGCGGGAGCATCCTCGCGGCCGTCTCGCGGGTGTAGGGCGGCAGGTCGGTGGCGCGCGAGGGGTGGTCCTTTCGCAGCGGATGGCCCGCCCAAGTCTCGGGCATGAGCAGGCGGCGCAGGTCGGGGTGGCCTGTAAAGCGCACCCCGAACATGTCGAAGACCTCGCGCTCGTACCAGTCGGCGCTCTGCCACACCGCGGTGGCCGAGGGCACCTCGCCGGTCTTCTCGGGGACCGGCACCTTGAGCCGCAGGTAACCGGGCTCGTCGAAAGAGAGCAGGTGGTACACGACGCTGAAGCGGTGCCCGGGCCGCGTCCGCCGCTCGCTCTCGTCGATGGCGGTGAGGTCGTCGAGGCAAAGGTAGCGCGGCTTCGCCTCGCTCTTCAGAAAGCGCAACACCGCCGGCAGCTCATCCGGCATGACGGCGAAGGTCGGCCAGTCGGTGGAGGACAGCGGCCGCACCCGCTCCCCGAAGCGGGCGCGCAGCGCCTCGGCCAGCGCGGGAGGGCCGTCGGCGCTGAGCAGGCGCGGCGCCGGCGGCCCCCAGATGAGCTCGTGGCGCTCGCCGAAAAAGCGCGGCGGGGTCACGCTGGTTCCCCGGATGGCGCTCCCCTGGTAGCCGGTGCCGCGCGTGTCGCGGCTCTTGCTCACGCCGTCCTGGAGCGGCGCGCCCTCGGTGCCCTCGCGGCCGCCCGCCAGCCCGACCACCGCGCGCGCCGGGCGCTCCTCCTTGCGGATCTTCTCCTGCAAGAGCATCAGCCCTTGCAGGAAGGCCTCGGGCCGGGGCGGGCAGCCGGGGACGTACACGTCCACCGGCAGGATCTGGTTCACCCCGGGGATGACGCTGTAGACGTCGTACATGCCCCCCGAGTTGGCGCAGCTCCCCATGGAGATCACCCAGCGGGGGTTGGCCAGCTGCTCGTACACCCGCAGGATGGCCGGCCCCATCTTGGAAAAAGGCGTGCCGGCGATCACCATGAGATCGGCCTGGCGCGGGCTGCCGCGCAGCACCTCGGCCCCGAAGCGCGCCAGGTCGAAGCGCGGGGTGAGCGCGGTCATCATCTCCACGAAGCAGCAGGAGAGCCCGAAGAACGCCGGCCAGGGGCTGTTGCCGCGCCCCCAGTTGATGAGGTCGTCCAGGCGCCCGACCAGGATGCCGCGCGGGAGTTCGCCGGGGGCGAGGATGTCGCGCTCGCGCTTCAAATCGGGCGCTCCTTGGAGACCGGCTCGCCGCCGCGCGCGGCCCGCGGCCCCCAGTCGAGCGCCCCGGCGCGCAGGAGGTACCACAGGGCGACGAGCAGCACGCCGATGAAGAAGGCGATCTGGACAAAGCCGGCGAAGCCGAGCGCGTCGAAGGAGAGCGACCAGCTTACGATGAACACCGCCTCCAGGTCGAAGACCAGAAACAGCACCGCCACCAGGTAGTAAGGGACGCGCTCCCCCGCCCGCGCCGGCCCAAAGGGACGGATGCCGCCCTCGAACGGCTCGTCCTTGACCGGACTGCGGGTGCGCCGCCCGAGAAAGCGCGAGAGCGAGAGCAACAGCACGATGAGCAGCACGCACGCCCCGGCGTAGATCCCCAGGGCGATGTAGTCGGGCGCCGCTTCGGCCATCCGAACCTCCGCGCGTTCGTGCGCGTCGTGATTCAGGACAACGCCGGTCTGAAGCGTACGCGCAGTCTTCCTCGATGGTCAAGCAATTCGGGCAACGCTTCTCGCGCGTACCATGCCGGAACACAGGGGGGTGGAAAATTTCAGCACGGCGCGTCGCCGGCCGGCGCGCCACCGTCCGGATTTCGGACGCACGCGCAAAAATCCGGACAGCGGCCGGGTTTTCCACAGCCCGGCGCTATGGCGTCTTCGCTTCAAGCGCAAGAACCCAAAAGCGTTTTTCAGTTTTTCGAGCGGCGTCGTTTTCGTGGCACGAAAATTGAAAAGAGCCCCGGGCAGGAGGTGCGAGATGAAAGAGCAAGACCTGTTCGGATTGCCGGTCGCGGTGCAGGGGGAGCTGCGGCGCGCGGAGCGCGAATTCCTGGAAGCGCTGCAGGACATGGGGCTCGATCGCGAGGCCCTGGCCTTGGTGGCACAGAGAGCGAAAACATCCGCCGGCCGGCGCGGGCGAGCGGGGCGCCGCGCGGCACCGGGGGCGCGCCATGAGTGACCTCAGCGTGTCCTCGGTCGGGGGATGCTTCGACATCCTGTGCGGCGGGGCGGGCTTCGACGACGAGGTGTTCTTGCAGTTCGTCGGTCTCATGCACGAGATCGACCTGGCCCTCTCCGACAAGATCTCCCTGATCAAGAAGACCAACGAGCGCAAGCAGGAGATCGCTCGCGAGATGGCGGCGCTCAACAAGGCGCTGGAGCGCTCGAACTCGCGCGCCGATCACCCCAACGACCTGGTGTACGTGGAGGGCGGCCTGCAGGATCCCATCGACCCCGCGCAGGGCCGCTTCCAGAGCGCCGAGGAGCAGCAGGCCTTCGAGCGGGAGGTGAAGTCCTACCGGGACAACCCGCTGAAGAACAGCGTCTTCCTCGAGTTCTGCAAGCCCTTCGGCCTGAACATCCCGCCGGAGAAGATCGCCGAGTACGAAAACGCCCCGCTGTTCCGGCGCGGGGACGTGCAGGCCCGCATCGAGGAGCTGCAGCAAGAGCTCGACAAGCTGAACGCCGACCAGGAGGTCAACATGGTGGACCTCCAGCGCCTGATGAACAAGCGCAGCGAGGCCACCCAGTTCACCAGCAACACCATCGCGCGCTGGCACGAAATGGCCATGGGCGTCATCAACAACTACAAGTGAGGATCCGATGAAAAGCGAACGCGCCTTCGATCTGTGGCGGCGGGGCGAGGTCACCTTGGCCGAGCTGCGGGGCATCGGCCCCGAGGAGATGGAGGCGGCGCGCGCGGCCGCGGGCAAGCTCATGCGGGCCGGCGCGCTGCGGGCGGCGGAGGAGATCCTGGCCGGGCTGGCGCTGTACGACCCCTTCCAGAGCGATGTCTGGCGCTCGCTGGAGGAGCTGTACCGCCGCCGCGGCGATCTGGAGCCGGCGCGGCTCTTTGGCGACATCGGCCGGGCCATGGCGTGATGGAGGAAAGATGCTACCGATCCAACCGAGCACGGCACCGCCCGTGGGGCTTGTGCCGCCGGCGGCCCCGGCGCCGGACGCCGACTTCGAAAGCGACCTGACTGCGCTCCTGGGCCGCTCGGCGACGGCCGAGTTCGCCGCCCTGAAGAGCGGCGTCGCGGTGCGCTCGCGGGAGGTCCGGCAGGCGCGAAAGCGCCAGTTCGAGCTGTTCCGCGAGTACCTGGCGGCCAAGGCGCGGGCCGGCCGGTGGGGATTTTGGGGCAAGGTGTTCGGCGAAGCACTCCCGGCGCTGGGGGTGTTCGCCGCGCTGTTCCCACCGGCGGCGCCGCTGGCGGGCGCGCTGGCCATCGGCGCGGCGGCGACGAGCGGCGCGGGCCGGATCGGCGAGAGCATCGAAAACCGCATCGGCGCGGGCCGGCTGGCCGGCTCCATGCGTGCTTCGCTCGCGAGCGACGAGGCGCGGCAGGCCCGGGCGGAGACGATGCGGCTTTTAGAAAGCGCCGCGCGCCTCGAGAAGGCCATGTGCCGCAGGCTGCGGGAACTGGGAGAGGGCGCGGCCGCTTGCCGCCGGCTGGCGGCGGGAGGGGAATGATCATGGTCGGGATCGATACCGTCCGTGTCGCTGGTCGCCAGGCGCCGGAAGCCTGCGGCGCGAGCGCGCCCGGCGCGCTGCTTTGCGACTTCCAGGATCTGGAGATCCTTCTCTTGCAGAGCACCGAGGCGCAGCGGCGCGCCGGAGAGGCCATCCGCAAGACGAACCGCGCCGAGCGGCGGCGCATGATCGAGGCGGCGGCCCGGGCCATCGAGAAGGCGGCGCTGTGGCAGATCGCCTCCGCCGTGAGCGTCTCTCTGCTCTCGCTGGGGGCGGCCGTGGCGAATCTGGAGGGCGTGTCCGAAAAACTGCTGCAGGCCGGCGCGGCGGGGTGGTCGAAGTTCAACCCCCTCGACCTGGCCTCGGCCTGCGAGAACGCGCGGCAGAAGCGACTGGATCTCGCGGGGACCGAGGCGGGCGAGGCCGCCCAGGCGGGGGGGGAACTCATCGCCTCCGCCCGCGAGATCGAGCGGCGCATGATTGACCGGCTGGGCGAGCTGGAGCGGACCGGGTCCGAGAGCCGCCGGGCGGCGCGGTCGCGCGCCTAACCGGGCGGGCGTTTTGCGACGGCGGGAGCCGGCGCGGGGAGCGGCAGGGCGCCGGGCTCGAGGCGCACCCCGTTCTCCCTCGCCCACTCGAAGGCCATCCGTAGCCGGTCGCGCACCGGCGGGTGGCTCCCCCGCCAAACCACCCACCAGGCCGGAGGATCCACGTCGGCCTGGTTGGAGCGGGCCAGCCGGATCATCAGCGAGGCGAAGGCCACAGGATCGCGGGTGAGATCCAGCGCTACGCGATCGGCCTGGAACTCCTCGCGCCGGTTGAGGTAGGCCCCCAGGGGCGAGGAGAGGTTGACGAGCAAGAAGAGAAGCGCCATGCACGCCGGCAGCGCCGCCGGATCGACGCCGTGCAGCAAGCGCAGGCGGGAGACGCGCGGCCCGTAGAGCAACACCAGCTGGATGAGGCCCAGAAAAATGATGGCCGAAATCCCGGTGAGCAGCATGCTGCGCAGCGGGTGATCCCGCAGCTGGTGGCCCACCTCGTGCGCCACGGCCACCTCGATCTCTCGTTCGGGAAAGCCGCGCATGAGGTTGTCGGAGAGCACCACCGCCAGGGTGGGCCCCTGGCCCATCAGGTAGCCGCCGGCCCGTAGCGTCCGCTTCGAGCTGTCCACCACCAGCACCCGCGGCGGATCGAGGCCGGCGCGGGTCACCACCGACTGGATACGGGTGCGCAGCGAGGACTCCGGGAGCGGTTTGTACTCGTTGTAGAGCCGGGCGCGCATGGGCGAGGTCAGGCTCCACAGGAGCAGCGCGCCGGCCACCGCCCCCGAGAGCCACAGCCACCAGCTCCGCCGCAGCCGGCGGGCCAGCGCGAACAGGCCATACCCGAGCAGCAGGGCGAACAGGGCCAACACCAGCTGGCCGCGCAGCCACTCCAGCCACCAGCGCAGCAGGCCGATGGTGGCCAGGCCGCGGGCGTGCTCCCGCACGAAGCCGAGGAAGAAGTCCAGCGGCAGGCACATGAGGTTCCAGCTCCAGAAGAAGAGCACCGGGTAGAGGGCGTCGACCAGCCACTGCCGCTCGCCGGCCGGCGCGGGGTGCCGCGGGTCACGCCCCTGGGAGAAGCGCCGCAGCGCGCGTGCCAGGCGACGCAGCGTCTTCAGGCGCTCGCCCAACCAGGCGAGCCAGCGCGCCTCCTCGATGCGCGCCGCCGCCCGCTGGCACAGCTCGAAGAGGTGGCGGTTGAGGCCGCCAAAGATGAGCAGGGCGAGGAACAGCACGCGCAGGCCGAGGAGGGTGAAGGTGAGCCCCTGGCTGATCTGGCGCTCGCCGGCCCAGGCGGCCATCTCTTCGGCGGAGAAGAACGAGGAGAGGTCCATGCCCGCCTCAGCGCGAGGGTGGTGGCGGCGCCGGGACGGGGGGGACCGGCTCCGGCTCGGGGCCGCCGCCGCTGGCTGTGTCTTTCGCGCCGCCCCCGGCGCCGGCCTCGAGCGCTCGCAGCACCTCGCGCTCGATGCGCGCCATCTCGGCGCGCGCCTCGCG
This sequence comes from uncultured Myxococcales bacterium, assembly GCA_964561025.1. Lineage (GTDB taxonomy): Bacteria > Myxococcota > B64-G9 > B64-G9 > B64-G9 > JAAZNF01. The sequence continues at coordinate 14,223 of CAZLNM010000013.1, read as the reverse complement.
GGTCCACTCGGTGTCCAGGCGGGTGCGCTCGGAGAGCTGGACCGTCATCTCGAACACCCGCACGGCCTTGCGCAGCAGCACCAGCAGGCGCTTTCGCAACAGCTCGCGGTACACCGCCGCCTCCTCGCCGGACAGGTCCTCGGGCGTGGGGACGGCCTCCAGGGCGTGGTGCAGATCGACGTACAGGCGCCCGATGTGGTAGCCGGCGGCGATGGCCCACTCGGCGTCGCCGTGGCGCATGCAGCGCAAGAAGCCCGCCTGGGCCTCGAGCAGCCGCCGGGCCTTCTCCTCGAGATCGCTCTCCAGGACCTCCTCCGGCAGCCGCAAGGGCGCGACCTGAAACCCCTTCTCGGCCAGCTCGGCCAGCCGGAACTCGGCGCGCGCCGCCAGCGCCGGATCGAGGTACTCCTTGCGCTCGTGTTCGCGGTAGAGCCTCAAGGCCGCCCGCAGCGAGCGCTCGGCCTCTTGCGGGTCGCGCCCGCGCAGAACCTCGCCGCGCTGCAGCCAGGCGTCCACCTGGTCGTCCACGCTGGTGTCGGTGCGCTGCAGCACCCGGTCGAGCAGCGCCACCGCCTCCTCGACCCGCCCCAGGCGGCCCAGGCACCCCACCTCGCGGAACGCCGCGTCCCAGAAGTCGCGCGAGCCGGGCAGCTCGCGGGTGATGCGCCGGTACGCCTCCACCGCCTCGGCGGGACGGCCCAGCTCCTCCAGGCCCCGCCCCAGGTTGAAGGCCGCCGCCGACAGGTAGCGCGAGCCGGGGAACTCCGAGAGCAGCCGGCGCAGGAAGACCGCCGCCTCGGCGAACTTCCCCGCCGCCTGGAGCGACAGCCCCTCCTTGAGCAGCGCCTGGGCGTCCAGCTCGTCGAGGCCCAGCTCGGCGTCGGGTTTCCCCAGGATGACGGTCGGCTCCAGCAGGACCGCGCGCGCAGAGCGATCCGGGCGCGCCGCGCGCTGGGCCGGACAGCCCGCGGCCAGCGCGAGCGGCGCAAGGCACAGGATGACGCGGAGGCTTCTCATGTTCGCTGGGACACGACCTTCCACGATCGGTTCCCGGACCAGGCTCGCACCTCGCCGCAAAGAACGCAACGCCGCCCTCACCCGCGCGGCGCCCCGCCCAGCACCTGCACCATCACCTGCCGCGAGCGGGGGCCGTCGAACTCGCAGAAGAACACCGCCTGCCAGCGGCCCAGCACCAGGCGCCCCTGCGACACCGGCAGCGCGCACGAGCAGCCGAGCAGGCTGCTCTTGACGTGCGCGTCGCTGTTGCCCTCGGCGTGGCGAAAACCGGCGCTCTTTGGCACCAGGCGGGCCAACATGGCCAAAACGTCCGCGGCCACGTCGGGATCGGCGTTCTCGTTGACGGTGACGGCGGCGGTGGTGTGGGGACAGGACACCAGGCACAATCCTTCTTGCACGCCGGACTCGCCCACCGCCCGCTCCACCTCGGCCGTGATGTCCAGCAACGCCTCCCGCCGCGGCGTGCGAAGCGCAATCGTCTTCATGGCGCCTCCCTCCATCCCCGTTGAAGCTCCCGGAGCAACCGCCCCAGCCCGGCCAGGTCGGCGATCTCGCCCGGGATGGCTGGCACCTGGACCAGGGACACCCCGGAGGGCAGCCCGGCCGAAAGATTCGCCACGATCTCCCGCTCGCGCGAGGCGATCGGCGCTAAAACCCGCAGCACGCGCTCCACACTCGCGCGCGTCGCCTCGTCGAGGCCGGCGTCCGCGGGGATGGCGGCCGAGGGGGTCAGGCGGTTGACGATCACCGCCTCCGGCCGGCGGGCGCGCCGGGTCACCGCCGAAAGCAGGCCGAGACACTCCGCCGCCGGCCCCTCGGCGGGCCGCGTGACCAGCACGAAGCCGCTGTCGGGCGACTGGAGCAAGGCGCGTAGCTGCGCCGCCCGCTCGCGCACCCGCGGCAGCAGGAGCGTTCCCAGGTCCAGGAAGGCGGCCAGCTCTTCGAGGAAGGCCATGCCGGTGAAACGCGCCAGGGTGCGCACGAGGTAGCCGGAGGTCCAGGAGGGGAGACTCCCCACGCGCCGCGCCAGGCGGACCGGCATCATCACCCAGTCCAAGGCGTCGTGATCCAGCACCGACAGCACCTTCTCCGCGGCGTCCAAAAAGTCCAGGCCGTGCGCGGAGGGCGGCGTGTCGAGGATGATGAGGTCGAATCGCCCGCCGTGGTGCAGGGCCAAGATCTCCGCCAGGGCGGCGTACTCCCGCGAACCGGCCAGATCCTCGGACAGGCGCCCGAAGAAGGGGTGCGAGAGCAGCCGGCGCCGCGCCTCGAGGTCCGGCACCTCGCGCGCCAGCAGGTCTCCCCAGCCGCGGCGGGGGTCGAACAACGCCGCCTCCAGGGGCGCGCGGGCCGGGATTCCGTGCGCCTGCAGCTCCTCTGGCGAGAAGCGCCGTTCGCCGCCGCTGATCATGAGCGATTCGGCCAGGCGGCGGGCCGGGTCCAGGGTGAGCACCAGCGCGCGGCGTCCTCGCGTGGCGGCGAGCAGCCCCAGGGCGGCCGAGAGCGAGGTCTTGCCGGCTCCGCCCGGGCCGAGCACGAACACCAGCCGGCGCAGAAGCAAGCCGTCCAGGTTCACGCGCCCCCTCCCTCGGCGAACCCCGCCGCGAGAGCCTGCGCCCGCTCCTCGAGTCGCACGGAAAAGCGTTCCTGAAAGCGCCGGGCCATGCCCGGTGAAAGCGGCAGCCGGCGCAGCTCGCGCCGCTGCGAGTCCAGCCGATCGCGGTACACCGAGAGAGCCCGCCGGAGCTCCTCCATCCCCGCCGCGCTCCGGGCACGGGCCAGGACCGCCTCCGCGGGGGGCTCCACGTCCTCGGGCAACAAGCGGTTGAGCAGCCACAACCCGTCGGGGAGCGCGGCCGCCCGCAGCCGCTCGTCGAGCTCCAGGCTCTCGGAGACGGGCAGCTCCTCCGCCAAGGTGACCCGGTGCAAGGCGGTGCGGCGCGCATCCGACAGCCACTCGTGGATCCAGCGCGCCCCGTCGCGCAGGGGGCCGGCCGGCGCGGTCCGCAACACGCTGGCCGGCGCCTCCAGCATGAGCAGCGCCGGGCCGGTGGAGGGGGCGTCCAGGATGACCGCCTCGCCCTCGCCCCGCTCGGCCAGGTGGCACAGCTGGCCCAGCATGAGGATCTCGGCCAGCGCCGGAACCGCGTGCAAGAAGCGCCGCACCCGCGGCTGCTCGAACACCGCCCGGGCCACCATGCGAAAACGCAGCCGGAGGCCGGCGTAGGCCGACAGGGCCGTGTCGGGCGCCAGGCTCATCCAGCGGATGCCGGGGCCGAGCTCCAGCGGCCCGTCGGAGGAGGCCTCCCGCCCGAAGAGCGGCGGCAGGGCGCGCTGCGAGCGCATCTCGCACAGCAGCACCCGCCGCCCGCGGCCGGCAAGGTGCAGCCCCAGCGCGGCGCACAGCGTGCTGCGGCCCACGCCGCCCTTGCCCAGCACGAGCTGCAGCGGCCGCTCGAGCGGCGGCAGGTACGGGCCGGTGTTTGACAGCGGAGGCACGGCCAAGCATTATACCGGTGCCCGCGATTAGACAAGGACAAGGAAGCCCATGCGCCGCATCGCCTTCGTCAACGAAAAAGGCGGAAGCTGCAAGACCACTCTCTCGGTGAACGTGGCCGCCTGGCTGGCCCGCCGCGGCAAGCGCGTCTTGCTCCTGGACCTCGACCCCCAGGGACAGGCGGGAAAGAGCCTGGGCCTGTACGTGCGCGACCTCGCCCCCAACGTGTTCCACCTGATGATGGACCCCGCCTGCACCCTGGAGCAGGTCATCCGCCCCACCCCGGTCCAGAACCTCTCGGTGGTGGTGTCCAACAAGGCGCTGGCGGACTTCCCGGTGGAGGCCGCCACCCACCCCGACCGCGAGCGCAAGCTCCAGCAGAAGCTCGCCGCCCTCTCCGGCTACGACTACGTCATCTTCGACTCGCCGCCCTCGCTGGGGCTGCTCACCGTCAACGTCATGCTCTCGACCAGCGAGATCGTGGTGCCGGTGAACCTCACCTACTTCGCGCTGGACGGCTGCGCCGAGATCGTCGAGACCGTGGAGCGGGTCAAGGAGCGCTTCCAGAAGCGCGACCTGGAGATCGTGCTGGTGGTGCCCACCCTGTACCGGGCCACCCGGCTGGCGGACGAGATCATGGAAAAACTCCGGGCCCACTTCCCCGGCCGGACCGCGCGCACGGCCATCGGCTACAACGTCAAGATCGACGAGGCCCAGAGCCACGGCAAGACCATCTGGGAGTACGCCGGCTGGTCGCGCGGGGCGCAGATGATCGAGGCGCTGGCGCGCGAGATCGAGCGGTTGCCGGGGACGCTCAGTCGGACTTGAGGCGGCTCTCCAGCTCCTCGATGCGGCGGCGCAGGCTGGCCAGCTCGCGGCGCAGCCCGGCCCGGCCGCCGTCCAGCACGGTGTGGATGCGCTCGTCGATGCGGCGCTGCAAATCGTCGAGCGCCCGGTTGGCGCCCTGGAAGAACTCCCGCACCGAGCGGGCCTTCTCCTCCACGCTCGACTCGGAGCGGCGCACCAGCTCGTCCACCTTGCGCTCGGCACCCTCGCGCAGCGACTGGACCGGCTCGCGCACCCGCTTCTGGATGAACTCGGAGATGGTGGCGCCGCTGGTGCGCAGGATCTCCTTGAGCGCCGAGAGCGGCATGCGGGTGGTCTGCCGCTTCTGCTCCTCGTACAGGATCTGGGCCAGGGTGACCTCGGTGAGATCGTCGCCCGTGCGGTTGTCGACGATCTTCACCTCCTGGCCGGCCTTGATGAGAGCGGAGATCTCCTCCAGCGTCACGTAGCGGCTCTCCTGGGTGTCGTAGAGCTTGCGGTTGGAGTAGCGTTTGATGACGCGGGGGCCGGGGGCGTTGGGCTCGTTCATGGGCGAATCCCTACCGCCGATCGGCGCGCTGTGTCAAGGCGGACGGGCGCGCCGCCGCGCCCGCGCAAACCTTGAACCCCCAGCGGGTTTGGGCTATGGTGCCCCGCCGACGGGGCGTAGCGCAGCCTGGTAGCGCACCTGCCTTGGGCGCAGGTGGTCGCCGGTTCAAATCCGGCCGCCCCGATTTTCCTCCCCGCGCGCCGAGGGCCCCATGCCGGGAAGCGCTCCTGCCACGCCGCGGCTCCACCGGCTCCTGGTGCTGGGGACGGCGGCCTTGCTGTGCGCGCTGCGGCTGCTGCCCTACCTGGCCAAGGAGGGGAGCTGCCCCGGCGGGGACGAGTTCCTGGGGTTCCCCTACTCCACCGAGGACAGCCTGCAGTACGCCGACTTCGTCGCCCAGGCGCAGCAGGGCCGCTTCTTCTTCTCGGATCGCTTCTCGCTCGAGCCGGAGGAGCCGCGTCTGGTCATCCTGCCGCTCTACCTGCTCGGGCGGCTCGGGGGCCTGCTGGGCCTCTCGGTGAGCGCCACCTGGCTGTGCTTCCACGCCCTGTCCATCCTGGCCTTCTTCCCGCTCTTTTACTGGTTCCTACGCTTCTTCTTTCCGGAGCCGCGGGCGCGGCTGAGGGCGTTTTTCTTCCTCGTGTTCGCGGGCGGGCTCGACGGCTGGGTGGCGCTCTTCCACGGCGCCCTGCCGCCGGTGTGGCAGGAGCAGCTCCGGCAGGATCTGTGGCCGGTGCTGGGTTGGACGCCCTACATGACGAGCTACAACCCGCTCAACCTGGCGGGCTGGTGCGGGCTGCTGCTCCTGTTTCGCATCTATCTCGCCGCCGAGCAGCGCCCGCCGCTCCTCCTGGCGGCCGGCCTTGGGCTACCTCTCCTCTACCTGTGGCACGCGTACGACGCCACCGTCGCGGCCGGGGCCATGCTGGGGGCGGCGCTGGCGCCGCTGCTATTTCGCCTCGACGCCCGCGACACGGGCCGGCGTCTGCTGCGCTGCCTGTGGCTGGCCCCGGGCCTGGCCCTGACCGTCATCATCCACGCCTGGCAGCTCGGCGACCCGCTGTTTCAAAAACTCGTCGCGCAGTCGAACAGCCACCTCTTCGTCTCGCCGCTTACGTGGCTGCTGGGCTTCGGCGCGCTGCTGCCGCTCGCCGCGTACGGGGCGCGCCGCCTCGCCGAGGACACCCCGGCTTCTAGGCTACTCTTCGGCTGGTTGGCCGCGGCCGGCGCGCTGTCGTTCTTGCCGGTGTACGAGGGCCGCCACTTCTTGTACTTCGTCAGCCTGCCGCTCTACATCCTGGCCTACCCGGCGCTGCACCCGCTGCGCGCGCGCCTGTGGCCCAACGCCAGGCGCTGGCTGCTCTTCGTGGCAGCCGCGCTGATCTTCGGCAACTCGTTCGTGCGGGTGACGCTGTACGATCTGCGACGCGAAGATGCGCGCGCCTGCGTAAGCCCCGACGAGCTCGCCGCCGCCGCGGCCCTGGCGCGACTCCCCCCCGGGGGAGTGCTGGCGTCCCGCGAGACCGGCAACTGGCTGCCGCACCGCGCGGGGCAGCGGGTCGCCCTGGGGCACTGGTTCATGACCCTGCAACTCTTCGGCAAGCGCGAGGCGTTCTCGCGCCTGCTCTCGCCGGGCACCCCGCCGGCCGAGCGGGACGAGATCCTGCGGGCCTTCGGCGCGCGCTACCTGTACTACGGCCCGCGCGAGCGGGCGCTGGGCCCGCCGCCACAAACCGCGGCCGTCCCGCTCGAGCCGATCTTTTTGCGCGGCCAGGTGACGATCTTCCGAATCGGCCGATAGCTGTGGTGTTTTCCCCTGCGCTGGAGGGCAACCATGGAAACCGAGACGGCCCGTCTCATCGAAATCCTCATCACCGCCGGCGGCCTCATCCTGTGGGCGACCGGGCTGGGATTTACGGTGCGCACGCTGCGTGAACCGCCCGCGCCCGATCCGGACAACCCCGGACACCACTTGGCGCAGCCGCCGAACATGCTGGCGGGGCGGGTGGAGACCCAAGGCCGTCCCGACGAGATCCTGCCTCGGCTCATCGAAGTCTTCTCGAACAAGCTCACGGGTGGGGGGCGTTTTGAGCTTATCGAGCGGGGAAAGAATTTCTTTGAATACTCTACAGCGGGAGGAATCGGCCCTCATTTTTCATCTGGGCGGATCGAACTGCGCCCTCTCGGCTCTGACCGGACCGAAGCGTATTACCGGGTGCGACTTGCCGGCGCCGCAGCGGGACGCATCCTGGCATGGGTGTTCCTCGCTCTGGGAATCGGGGCCATCGCTTTCGGTGCCTGGATCATCTTGACGCAGGTGGTCGAGCACCCCGACCCCAGCGTGCGCGGTCAAGTGTTCCAAGGCTTCCAGATCCTACACTTCCTGTGGCCACCGTTCCTTTTCGCCGGTCGGCACCGACGGCTGCGAAAGTTCGCCCGCGCTCAAATCGAATCCGCGATCCACAACTCGCAATACCTGGTCTCGCGAGCACGTTGAGCCGAGATCGCGTTGACTTTCGGCCCTGTCCGGGGCACGCTGCCAGCATGTCGCTCGCCGAGTTCCTGTCCAGCGTCCCGGGGTTCTCCGAGATCCCCGCCGCCGACATGGCGGAGGTGGCGGCCATCTGCGGCGAGCGCCGCTTCGCGGCCGGCGAGGCCCTGATGCGCCAGGGCGAGCCCGGCGAGTGCATGTTCCTCATCCGCACGGGCCGGGTGCGGGTGATTCGGCGGAACGAGCTCGGCGCGGAAATCGCGTCGTTCTGGCTCGGGCCGCGCCAGCCGGTGGGCGAGATGGCGCTGCTCACCGGCGAGCCGCGCTCCGCCGACGTCATCGCCGAGGAGGCGGTCGAGGCGGTGGAGCTTCGCCGCGAGGCGTTTGCGGCCTTGATCCTGGAGTACCCGCCGGTGGGGGCGTTCCTCACGGAGCTCCTCGGCCGGCGCCTGGAGGAAGGCGGGGGCATCTCCCGGGTGGGCAAGTACCGCCTGCTGGGCAAGCTGGGCCGGGGCGGCACCGGGCAGGTGTTCGAGGCCCTCCACCCCATCCTCGGCCGCACCGTGGCCATCAAGATGCTGTCGCATGCCTTGGCCATGCGGCCGGGTTTTCGCGAGCATTTCCTCGCGGAAGCCCGCACCATCGCCAGCCTCGATCACCCCAACATCGTGCTGGTGTACGACACCGAGGCGGCCTACGCCACGCTGTTTCTGGTGATGGAGCGCCTGCCGGGCGGAGACCTGGCCCGCATCATGCGCGAGAATGGCCGCCTGCCGCCGGTGCGCGCCGCCGCCATCCTGCGCCAGGTAGCCGCGGCGCTCGCGCACGCCCACCACAAGGGCTTCGTCCACCGCGACGTGAAACCCGCCAACGTGGCCGCCTGCGGCGGCGACCACTTCAAGCTGATGGACTTCGGGCTGGCGCGGCCCATCCCGATCGGCGGCGCCGGCGAGCGCCCGCGCACCGTGGACGGCACGCCGCACTACATCGCGCCCGAGACCGCCCTGGGCAAACCGGTGGACGGCCGGGCGGACATCTACTCGCTGGGCGTGGTGGCCTTCGAGATGCTGGCCGGCCGGCTCCCCTTCGAGCGCGACGGCGTGCAGCAGATGCTGCGGGCGCACGCCCTGGAGGAGCCCCCCGACCTGGCCACGCTGGCCCCCGAGACGCCCGCGCCGCTGCTCCAGTTCGTGCGCGGGGCGCTGGTCAAGGATCCCGCCCGGCGGCTCTCCTCCTGGGAGCAGATCCAGGCGCTGCTGGCGCCGGCCTCGCCCATCGAGATCTCCGCGCCGCGCGAGGAGCTGCTGCGCCTGCGCTTCCCGCCGGAGAAGCAAGCGGCGGTGGACCACTTGATCAACGCCCTTTGCCACGACCTCGGCGAGCTGGGCGGCGCGCTCTCGCGGGCGCGCTTCGAAGACGACCCCGGGAGGCCCCATGAGCCGTGACGAGTCGGACAACCTCACCTCCACCCTGGTCGGCATGGAGCCGGTGGCCGAGCCGGAGCCGGCGGCGGAAAGCGCGCCGGTGCAGCCGGCGCCGAAACTGCAGCCGGTGCGCCGCCCGCGCCGGCAGGACGAGCCGGCCTTTCTGCCCGAGCCGCCCCACACGCTGGCGGCCACGGGCCTCTCGGCCACCATGATCGAGGAGCTGGTCCTCAAACACATCTTCCAGTCCGGGGAGCTGCGCGGCGCCGAGCTGGCGCGCCGGGTGTGCCTGCCCTCGACGCTGGTGGAGGAGACCACCGAGAAACTGCGCCGCGCCAAGCTCCTGGACATCAAGGGCTCCGGCGGGACGGGCCTCGGCCGCTCCCAGATGATCTACGTGCTCACCGAGGCCGGGCACCGGGCCTGCGCCATGGCCCTGGAGCGGGATCGCTACGTGGGGCCGGCGCCGGTGCCTCTGCGCTACTACCTGCAGGCGGTGGCCGCCCAGAGCATCCGCGGCAACCGGCTGCGGCGCGAGGATCTGGAGCCGCACTTCGGGGAGCTGGTGCTGCCGGACGCGGTGTTCGACGCCATCGGCCCGGCCATGAACTCGGGCAAGGCGCTGTTCTTCTACGGTCCCCCTGGCAACGGCAAGACCGCCATCTGCCAGCGCATGACGCAGTGCTTCGGCGGCGACGTGTTCGTGCCCTACGCGGTGCAGGTGGACGACTTCGTGATCAAGGTCTTCGACGAGACGCTGCACCGGCGCGCCCCGGCCGCCGGCGAGCGCGCCCTGGACGAGCGCTGGGTGAAGTGCCGCCGGCCCATGGCCACGGTGGGCGGCGAGCTCGTGCTCTCCGACCTCGACCTGCGCTTCTCGTCCGAGGTGCGCTACTACGAGGCCCCGGTGCAGATGAAGGCCAACAACGGCATGCTGCTCATCGACGACTTCGGCCGGCAGAAGGTCTCGCCCAAGGACCTGTTGAACCGCTGGATCGTCCCCCTGGAGAGCGAGATCGACTTCCTCACCTTGCACACCGGCAAGAAGCTCGAGATGCCCTTCGACGTCTTCGTGGTGTTCTCCACCAACCTGGATCCGGGCGAGCTGGTGGACGCGGCCTTCTTGCGCCGGGTGCGCTACAAGCTGGGCGTGAACCGCCCCGACGAGGCCCAGTACCTGGCCATCTGCCGCGCCGAGTGCCAGCGCAAGGGCATCCCCTTCGAGCCCTCGGCGGTGGCCTACCTGATCGAGAACCACTACCGGCGCGCGCAACGCCCCTTCAACGCCTGCGAGCCGCGCGACCTGTTGGCCCAGGTGATCGACCTGTGCGCCTACCGCGGCATCGAGCCGCAGCTCACCCCGGAGATCCTGGACCGGGTGGCGGCCAACTACTTCGTGCGTTTCGACGGCGGGTCGGCGTAGAGCGGCCCGTCCAACGACTCGCGCCACTCCTTGGTGAGCGCGAAGGGATCCATCCCGTACACGCCGCGCAGCGCCTGGTCCCAGGGTGTCCGCTGGCGCAGCGCGGACAGGAGCACGTTGAGCCGCGCGGCGCCGTAGCGCTCGATCAGCCAGCGCACCAGGTGCTCCGCGGTGAGCCGCAGGATGCCGGTGATCTCCGGCTCGTTCCAGTACTCGACGAAGGCCGTCTCCAGTTCGACCAGCCGTGCCGGCACCCGGCCCAGGCGGACGAGATCCCGCAGCCGGACCTCGTCGTCGTCCTTCCACTCGCGGCAGGCCCAGGCGGCGATACCCTCGGCGAGCCAGCGCGGGGCGTGGCCGAAGGAGGCCTCGTCCACGCCGCGGATCACCAGGGCATGGAGCAAGGTGTCGGTCCACTCGCGCCGCCCGCGCCGGGGATCGGCCGCGAGCGACACCTGGCCCAGGGTGTAGCTCCCGCCGTACTGCGGCCAGCGGCCCGGGCTCACCCGCTCGAGCAAGCTGCGCGGGTTGGGAAACAGCGCCAGGTGCAGCGGCCCGCGCGGGCGCTGCTCCAGCCGGGCCGAAAGCAGCGCCCAGGCCCGCTCCAGCATGCCGGCGAGAAACACCGTGTCGGCGCCGGCGAAGTCGTCGAGGCGAACATCCAGCGAGCCGATGACCAGCCGCGACTGGCGCAGGACGTCCGCGTCCGCCCGGGTGTCTTCCTGCCGGGCCTTGATCTCATCGTCGCTGTATCCGCCGGGTGGCGCCGCCAGCGCCTCGCCATAACGACGCCCGGCCTCGTCGAAGCGTTGCAGCCGGAACATCAGGTCGCCCATCTCCACCGCCCGGTCCCGCGGGGCGGGCAGGTCCCGGATCCTCTCGAGCTCTCGCTCCATCCGTTCCCGGCGCTCCGAAAGCAGCCAGCGCAGGCGCGCCGCCTGGTCGGCAAAGCCGGGGTTGTCCCGCAGCGCCTGCGAGATGCGCTGCTCGGCCCGATCGAAGCGCGCCAGGTTGATGTCCTCGAGCGCCAGGCGGTAGTTCACGCCGTCCAGGTTCCGCGTAAGGCCCTGGCGCATCCCCTGGAGCGAAAGGAGCATGCCGGGCGGGTCCCGCTGGGCGCGCAGGCGCGCCTCGATGAGGCCCTGGGCGGCCAGGATCTTCTGCCGGGCCACCTCCCAGTCGCCGGAGAGGATCAGCAGCAGCGCCAGCTCCCGCAGCGGCGCGGGGTTGCGCGGATCGAGGTGCGCGGCGAGCTCCAGATCTTCCTCGACGGACAGCAGTAGCCGCCCGGCCTCCGGGCTCTGGCCGGTGAGCGAACAGAACAAGAGTAGCGCGTTTCGCAACCCGCCCAGCGCCAGCCGGATCCCGCCGCTCTGTGGCTGCCGCGTGGCCGCCTGGGCGAGATCCCGTTCGGCCTGGCGGAGCTGCGCCTCGGCCGCGGCGTAGGAGGCTCGCTCCACCGCCTGGTACGACAGGGCCTGCGCCAGCTGCGCCTTGGCGGTGAGCAGCTCCGCGTGCTCCGGGAACAACTCCAACCCGCGGCGCACGGTCTCCTCGGCCCGCGCGAACTCGCCCACGCCGAGGAGCGCGCCGGAGAGCAACGCCCAGCGCGCGGCGTTGCCGGGCGAGTCCTCCATGAGGGCGGACAGGGCGAAGACGGCCGCCCGTGGCTGCTGGAAGAACAGCAGGCCCGTCGCCACCTCCTGTAGCAGATCGCGCACCTCGGCCGAGAAGGCCGGCCCCAGCGGCTCGTCGCGCGTCGGCCGCAGGAGCCCCATCAACCCGCGGGCCGCGGCATCGAATCGACTCTGCCGGAGCGCCTCACGGCACGCCGCCAAGAGCCCGCGCAGGACGCGCTGGCGCTCGTCCGGGCTGGCCGCGGGCAGACCCTCCAGCGCGTCCAGGAAGCGCTCGATGGCCGGCTCGATCCGCTTGTCCTGGAACTCCCGCTCCGCCGCCGCCAGGCCCGGCAGCGCCGCCCGGGCGATCCCCGGGACGACAGTGGCGACAAACAACAATATGGGCAGACGCATCCCGGCAGCATAGCAGAGCCCGCCGCGGCGGGCCAAAAAAGAATCGCGCGCCCGCTGCCAGTGGCCGACCGTCATGCCGGGGTGCTCGCGAACGCGCTGCCTATCCTTTTCGCGGGTCGACGCATCGGCTGGCAAGCTCGTGTCT
>CAZLNM010000013.1:0-1807 GCA_964561025.1 uncultured Myxococcales bacterium | reverse complement strand
GGCAGCGCAGCCAGACACGGTTCGGTCCAGTTCCCGTATCGGTTCGTAATCGATCTCGGGCAACGCTTTGGGCCCCACCCCTGCCGTCCATGCGCAAGGCATGGTTCTCACGGCCAAGGAGGCTACGGAGCGGGCCGGCGCAGGAGCTGATCGATGGCGGCCAGGTCGGCTTCGATCTCCCGCTGGAGCTCGCGGCGCTCGTCTCGGATTTTCCGCAGCTCGCCATCCAGCGCGCTCAAGGACTCGGCCGACGTCTTCTGCTGCCGGGCCAGGATGTCCTCGATGCGGCGATCCAGCTCCAGCGCCAGCGCGCGCAACTCCTCGAGCTGCGAGAGCAAGGCGGCGAAGCGCTCGCGGACGCCGCGGATGCGGGCCGGATCGACAGTGGTGATCCGGAGTTTCACCTCGCGCCGGTTGCCCACCGCGTCCTCGGCCTCGACGATCACCTCGCGCTCGCCGAAGGCGAGGCGGACCGCGCCCTCGAACAATTCCGCGCCGGCCTCGGCCAACGCCGCGCCGTTCACTCGCACCACGGCGCCCGCCTCGGAGCGCACCCGGAACTTCACCTCGGGATCGAGAAAGTAGCTGCGGTCCGCGGGCGAAAGGATCAAGAGCGGCGGCGGCGTGGTGTCGCGGACGGCGTACACCGGCACCAGCTCGGCCTTGGATGATGAGCCGGCGGGAGACGACCCTTTCGGCGGCTTGCGCGGCGAGAGCGGCTGCAGGGGTGGCTCGGGCACCGGCGATTCGGACGGCGAGTCCGGCGGGGCGGTCTCCGGAGGAGGCCCGGCGTCGGGAGCCGGCGCGGGCGGCTGGAACTCGGGCGGGTAATCCGGCACCGCGGCCGGCGCGGGTGCGGGCGGCGCCGGGGCATCGGCCGAGGGACCGGCCAGGCGCTCCAGCACGAACGCGGTGACCCCGGCCACGACCAGCAACCCGGCCACCCACAGCATCTTCCGGCCCATGGTGTTTGTCTCCCGCCGCCACGCTACCCGATGTTCCCCCGCCGGATCAAGCCGGCACGCCGCATGGACCGCATCTCGAGTTGCAGCTTCTGGTTATCCCCGAACACAACGGTGCTCTTCGACGAGTTTTCTTCGTCGCGCGTCTAGCCTCCGCCCGACCATTGCCGTCAAGGGCCGCTGGTCCCTTCGGGATTCGCTTCGCTCACCCTTGACGGCGGTCGGGCTTCGGCTGGATCCGCTCTCATGCGGAGCATGCAGGCATGCTCCGCCCTTCTCAACAGGGGTTTTTATCTGTCGCAGCGCCAGGCTGGGAGGCCGAGATCCCCTCCCGAGACAAGGGGCTCGCACGCCCGGAAAGGGACCCGGTTTTCGAGGGCAGTCCGGACGGCGCGGGCTCAGGCCGAGGGCGGCGCGGCCTTGGGCTTCTCCTGCTCCTTGAGGGCGCGGCGCAGGATCTTGCCCGCGGTGCCCTTGGGGATCTCGTCGCGGAACTCCACGATGCGCGGGTACTTGTAGGCGGCCATGTTCTGCTTGGCCCACTCGATGATGTCCTTCTCGGTGACCTTGCCCTTGCTATCCGGCTTCAGCGCCACGAAGGCCTTGATCTCCTCGCCCGCGTCCTTGTCGGGGACGCCGATCACCGCGCACTCCAGCACGTGGGGGTTCTTGTACAGGTAGTCCTCCACCTCGCGCGGGAACACCGAGTAGCCGCTGCGCTTGATCATGTCCTTCTTGCGGTCCACGATCACGAAGTAGCCCTCGTCGTCCATGAAGCCCAGGTCGCCGGTGTACAGCCAGCCGTCGCGCAGCACCAGCTTGTTCTCGTCGTCGCGCTTGTAGTA
>CAZLNM010000012.1:0-64683 GCA_964561025.1 uncultured Myxococcales bacterium | reverse complement strand
CGTCGCTCCACCACGAGGCCGGGTGGCGCACCTGGACCTCCCAGGCGCCGGACGGAGAGTCCTCGGGGATGGTGTCGCACTCGTAGGCGATGGAAACGGCGGCGCCGGAGGGGCAAGCGATATCGGCTTGTGATTCCTTGGCTGGCAAGAGGACAAGTATAAGCGGCAAGAGCAGAAAGCCCGCGCTACCGCTTACCCCCCCCTGCAATCCAGGTGCCACGAACCGCACGCCCGCCCGGTCCGCTTCATGGGATCCTCCCGTGGTTTGGATGATGACTGAAGAAATGATATCGCCGGACTTTGATGAAGATCAAGTGGTCAACGAGCAACTTCCAAAGTCACCAACAACCTTCCGGGGTGGGGTTTTCTACTCCTTGTCGGACCTCTTTTATCCTCCACGGCGTTCTGGTAGCTTCAATCCGCACAGGAGGTTCGTACCCATGTCGAGAAGACTGGACTACCAAAAGGCCCGCTCCGTGGAGGAGGCCTTGAGCCTGTGGCGGGAGTCCGCCGGGGCGCGCTACATGGCCGGGGGCACCGATCTGCTGCCCCGCGCGCGCGGAAGCGGCCAGGTCCCGAGCCGGCTGGTGGACATCAAGGGCATCCCGGAGCTTTCGCGCATCGAGGAGCTTCCCTCGGGCGATCTCAGGATCGGCGCCGCCGTGAGCGTGGCGGCGGTGGCGGCGCACCCTGCCGTGCACCAGCGTTTTTCGGCGCTATCGCTGTGCGCCTCGGCCCTGGGCTCCTACCCGCTGCGCAACCGGGCCACCGTGGTGGGCAACATCTGCAACGCCTCGCCCTGCGCGGACACCGCCGCGGCGCTCTTGTGCCTGGACGCGACGGTGCTGTGCGTTGGACCGGCCGGACCGCGCCGGATCCCCATCCACGAGTTTTTCGTCGGGCCCGGCCAGACCTCGCTCGCGAGCGGCGAGCTGGCTCTGGCCGTGGAGATCCCAGCGGCCTTGGCCGGAGGCCGCGCCGAGCTGGGCCGGCTCAGCCGCCGGCAGGGCGTGGACATCGCCACGGTGGCGGTGTTGCTGACCGAGCTGCCGCAGCGCAGCCCCCGGCACCGGGTGGCGCTGCTCAGCGTGGCCCCCACCCCGCGCCGGGCGCCCGAGGCGGAACGTCTCCTCGACCAGCACGGGCCGTCGGGGGCGAACGCCGCCGCCGAGGCGGCCATGGCGGCGGCCCGGCCCATCGACGACGTGCGCGGGACGGCGGCCTACCGGCGCGAGATGGTCGGAGTGCTGCTCCATCGCGCGGTGCGGGCCCTGGGCGCGGCCTGAACGGAGGAATACCCATGGCGATCCCCATCCGGCTCAAGGTGAACGGTCAAGCGGAGTCGCTCGAGGTGGCGCCCGACGAGAGTCTGCTTTCGATGCTGCGCGAGCGGCTCGATCTGACGGGCGCCAAGGAGGGTTGCAACGAGGGCGAGTGCGGCGCCTGCGTGGTGCTGCTCGACGGCAAGGCCGTCAACGCCTGCCTGGTGCTGGCGGCCGAGGCCGACGGGCACGAGGTGACCACCATCGAGGGGCTGGGGCGCCCCGGCGCCTTGCACCCGTTGCAGAAGGCCTTCCTGGCCCACCAGGCGGTGCAGTGCGGGTTCTGCACCCCGGGCATGATCATGACGGCGCTGTCGCTGCTCTTGGAGAATCCCGACCCGACGGAAGAAGAAGTGCGCACGGCGCTCTCGGGGAACCTGTGCCGCTGCACCGGTTACCGCCAGATCCTGGACGCCGTCCAGGCGGCCGCCCAGGAGATGCGGGCCGGCGCCCAAGGGAGGCGGCCATGAGCCAGGGACGTTGGGTGGGTCAGGACGTCTTGCGGGTGGACGGGCTGGAGAAGGTCACCGGCGCCGCCCGCTACCTCGCCGACGTGAAACTGCCGCGCATGCTGTACGCCCAGGTGGTGCGCTCGCCCCATCCCCACGCCCGCGTGCGCGAGGTGGACCTCTCCCGCGCCCTGAACGTGGCCGGGGTGCGGGCGGTGGCCTCGGGCCGCGACTTCCCCTTCCACGTGGGCATCTACCTCAAGGACCAGACCGTCTTCGCCACCGACCGGGTCCGCTTCGTGGGCGATCCGGTGGCGGCGGTGGCGGCCGAGAGCCCGGAGGCGGCCCGGGAAGCCGCCGAGCTGGTGCGGGTGGAGTACGAGCCGTTGCCGGCCCTGTTCGACGTGCGCCAGGGCATCCAGCCCGACGCCCCGTTGGTCCACCCGGACCTGGGAAAGTACCAGGTCGTGCCGTGGATCACGCCGCAGGCCGGCACCAACATCTGCAACCACCTCAAGGTCCGCAAGGGCGACTACCACGCGGCCCTGAAGACGGCGGCCCGCGTGGTGGAGAACACCTTCATCGTGCCGCAGGTGCAGCACGTCCCCATGGAGGTCCACGGCAGCGCCGCGCGCATGGATCTCTCGGGCAAGCTGGAGGTGCTCACCTCGGCCCAGAGCCCGTTTACCGTGCGCCACCTGCTGTGCGCCTGCTTCGGCCTGAGCCACGGCGACGTGCGGGTGATGGTGCCCCAGGTCGGCGGCGGCTTCGGCGGCAAGGCGGGCATCAACCTGGAGCCGATCGTGACCGCGCTGGCCATGCGCGTCCCGGGGCGCTGGGTGCGGCTGGTGCTCACCCGGGCGGAGGAGTTCTACGCCGCAGTGGTGCGCCAGGGGCTGGTAGCGACGCTCACCACCGGGGTGGACCGACAGGGCAAGGTGGTAGCCCAGCGCATGCACTACCTGTGGGACTGCGGGGCCTACGGCGGTTACGGCGTGAACGTGGTGCGCGCGGCGGGATACACCTGCGGCGGGGCCTACGAGTTCCCCAACGTGTGGGGCGACTCCATCGGGGTGTACACCAACCGGCCGGTGGGCTCGGCCTACCGCGGCTTCGGCATGCAGGAGATCCACTGGGCGCTGGAACAGCAGATGGACATGGTGGCCCACGAGATCGGTGAGGACCCCATCTCCTTCCGCCTGAAGAACTGCCTGGGCCCCGGCAAGCGCACCGTGACCGGCCAGCTCCTCGACGAACACTCCGGCCGGGTGGACCAGTGCATCCAGCAGGTGGCCCAGGCCTTCTCCGAGCCGCTCGCGCCGCGCCCGGGCCGGTTGCGTGGCCGCGGCCTGGCCTGTGCGGTCAAGGCCCCCGCCATGCCGAACGACGCGGCCAGCTCGGTGCTCCTCAAGTTCTGCGAGGACGGGGTGCTGGAGGTCCTGGTCTCGGGCATCGACTACGGGCAGGGCCTGCGGACGGTGGCGGCCCAGTTCGCGGCCGAGGCCTTGAACCTCCCCGTCGAGCAGGTCCGGGTGCGCAACCTGCCCGACACGGACCTGTCGCCCTACGACTGGCAGACGGTGGCCTCGCGCCAGACCTGGGCCACCGGCAACGCCATCCTCAAGGCGGCCGAGAAGTGCAAGGCCCAGCTCTTCGAGACGGCTTCTCAGGTGCTGGGCGTGCCGGTCGCCCGGCTTACGCTCAAGGATGGACAGGTGGTGGACACCGGCGGCGAGGGGCGCGTGCCCATCACGCGGCTGGTGATGGGGTACCAGTTCCCCGACGGCCACGTCATCGGCGGGCCGGTGGCGGCCGCCGCCCACCATGTCCCCGAGGGGCTGCTGTTCCTCGACCCCCAGACCAGCCAGAGCGAAAAGCCGGTGGCCAAGTGGACCTTCGGCGCCCAGGGCGTGGAGATCAGCGTGGACCCGGACACCGGCCACATCCAGGTGGATCGCGTGGTGGCCTGCTACGACGTGGGCCAGGTGGTCAACCAGGGGCTGATCCTGGGCCAGACCTACGGCGGGGTGATCCAGGGGCTGGGCACCGGCCTGATGGAAGAACTCAAGCTCGACCTTCTGACCGGCAAGGCCCAGAACGCCAACCTGGTGGACTACAAGATCCCCACCGCCCTGGACGTCCCGGCGGCGATGGAGGCGAGCTTCGTCGAGACGCCGCAGCAGGACGGCCCCCTGGGCGCCCGCGGCATCGGCGAGCACACCATGATCCCCACTCCGGCCGCGCTGGCCAACGCGCTGTACGCGGCGTGCGGCATTCGCATCCAGGAGATGCCGCTGACCGCCGAGAAGGTCCGCGCGGCCCTCCGAGAGAAACGCGCCAAGGGGTAGGCCTTGAGGCATTCTCACCCCTGCTGCCGGACCTTCGACGGGCGCTTTCGCTCACGGCGTGCGGCTTTTTCGGGCCGGGTGGTGAGCCGGAGCACCCACAGCGCGCTGGTCGCTTGTGAAGATGGCGAGGAACTGGTGCTGCTCTCGCACGACCGGGCGCTGGTCCCCCGCGGGCTGCGGCTCCCCGAGTGCGCGCGCCTCCCGGATCCCGGCAGTGCCGTTCGTATCGACGGGGCCTGTCTCGAGCTTTTCCACCTCGACGGGAGCCGGGAGCGCTGGCTCCTCGATGGCCCGGGCCAGGACCTATTCGTACCCATGCAGGACCAGCGGCCGGCCGCGCACCGTTCGCGGCCGTCCCCGGCTTGCCCCACGCTGGCGATGGACGCGCTGCCCGCGCGCACGCGGGCGATCCTCGGCGTCGCGCCAATGTCGCGGCTTCGGCCAGGCCCCGAGAGCCTACCGACCTTCGGAGAGGTCGAGCTCGACCGGTTGCGCGCCATGCTCGAAGAGCTCACCACCGGCCTGCGTGGCCTCGCGCCCGGCCACGAGGCCCGGCTGGAGGAAGCCGTCCACGGGCTCTTGGGCCTCGGCAGCGGCTCGACACCCAGCGGAGACGACATTCTGGCGGGCGCCGCGGCGGCGGCCCGCACGCTGGGCCTGCCCGGTGCCCGGCGCCTGGGTGAGGCGCTATCGGATTTTTCCCCCGACGCGACCACCGCGGCCGGCCGGGCCATGTTGCGCGAGGCGGCCGCGGGATTCTTCGTGTTGCCGCTCTCGACCCTGGCCACCGCCTGGCCGAATCTCGGGCGCTCGACGCTCGAGGCCTTGATGGGAGTCGGCGCCTCCAGCGGCGCCGACATGCTGGCGGGTTTTCTGGCACAGACGGAGGCTCCGTATGCCTGAACGCATTTTGATCCACCGCGCCCAGTACCGTGACTCGGCTTTTCTCATGCGGCTGTCCCGGCGCCTCGCCCAGGGCGAAGGCATCTCGGAAGCCGTGGTGGTCATGGCGACCGAGATGAACCGGGCCCTGCTGGCCGGCGTGGGCTTTCGCTCGGCCGAGCTGGATGCGGCCCGGCCCGTGGATCTGGTGGTCGCGCTGCGCGGAAAAGATCTGGCGGCGCTCGAGCGCGCCGGGGCCGAGTGCGAGCGGCTGCTGTCCCAGGCCGATCGCCCGGCCTCGTCCGGCGCCGCCGCCCGCCCCGCCAGTCTGCGCGAGGCGCTGCGGGAGCATCCCCAGGCGGATCTGGTCAGCGTGGCGGTGCCGGGCGAGTACGCCGGTTATGTGGCCCGCCAGGCCATCGAGGCGGGACGGCACGTGTTCCTGTTCTCCAACAACGTGCCGCTCGAGCAGGAGATCGCGCTCAAGCGCGAGGCGCGCGCGCGCGAGCTTCTGCTCATGGGCCCGGACTGCGGCACGGCCATCCTGGGCGGCGTGGGTCTCGGCTTCGCCAACCGGGTGCGCCGCGGCCCGGTCGGCCTGGTCGGCGCCTCGGGCACCGGCCTGCAAGAGGTGTCCAGTCTGTTGCACCAGCTCGGCTCGGGCATCTCCCACGCCATCGGCACGGGCAGCCGCGATCTGTCCGCGGAGGTCGGCGCCATGATGACCGAGGCCGGCCTGCGCCTGCTGGCCGCCGATCCCGACACCCGGGTGATCGGGCTCATCGCCAAACACCCCGCGCAGGAGGTGGCGGCGCGATTGCACCGGCTCCTTACGGGGCTCGGCAAGACCGTGGTGGTCCGCTTCCTGGGGCAGCCCGCCCGGCCCTCCTCGGCCGAGGTGAAGTACGCCGATTCGCTCGAGGAGGCGGCCTGCCTGGCCGCCCGGCTTTCTGGCGCGCCCCGCGACCGGCTCGAGGACGTCGCCTCGTCCGGTCTCGCCACCGAAAGCGAACCGGAGGCGAGCGCGCCCGGGCGCCTGGTGGGCCTGTTCGGAGGAGGTTCCCTTGCCTCCGAGGCCGCGCTCACGCTCCGCAGCCGAGGCCTTCCGGTCGAGGAACCGGGCGAGCCGCTGCTCCCCGGCCAGCCGCTTCCCGGCGCGGCGCACCTGGTGGTGGATTGCGGCGAGGAGTTCTACACCCGCGGCAAGCCCCACCCCATGGTGGACCAGACCGTGCGCTGCGAGCTGATCCGCCGGCTGGGGGCCGATCCCGCCGTGGGCGTGCTGCTGCTCGATCTGGTGTTGGGCGACGGCGCCCATCTCGATCCCGCGCCCGAGTTGGCACAGGCCCTGGAGGCGGCGCGCTCAGCGCGCGGCCGGCGGCCCTTGCGGGTGCTCGCCGCGGTCACCGGCACCGAGCTGGATCCCCAGGACGCCCAGCGCCAGCGCGACGTGCTCGAGCGGGCGGGAGCGCGGTGCTTCCCGTCCGCCTGGCGCGCCGCCATGGGGGCCGCGGATGTGTTGCTCGGCGCCAGAGGTAAAGACGCATGAAAAACTCGCCGCCCGAAACTCGCAACCCGTTGAGTGTCCCCAGGACGGTCCTGCACCTGGGCCTGGCCGAGGTGGCCCAGGGCGCCCGCAGCGCCGGGGTGCCGGTGGTGGAGGTGGACTTCGTGCCTCCCTGCGGCGGAGATCCCCGCCGGATGGCGCTGCTCGAGGAGCTTATGCGCCCGGCCCTGGCCGCGCGCATCGAGGAGGCCAACCGGCAGGCCCTGAAGAACCTCCTCATGGCGCAACCCCACCTGATCGGCATCGGCCTGGCCCGCGAGGTGGTGCCCGGCATGAGCGAGGATCTGTTCCTGCACGCCGGCCCGCCCATCTCCTGGGAGCGCATGTCCGGCCCGCTGCGCGGCGCGGTGATGGGTGGACTGATCTTGGAAGGCCGGGCGAAGGATCCCGAGGACGCCGCCCGCCTGGCCGCCGCCGGCGCCGTGCGCTTCGAGCCTTGCCACGCCCACCAGGCAGTGGGCCCCATGGCGGGGCTGGTGACGCCGTCCATGCCGGTGTGGATCCTCGAGGATCGCGGCCCGAGCGGAGCGGACGGGCGGCCGCGCCGCGCCTTCTGCACCCTGAACGAGGGCCTGGGCAAGGTGCTGCGCTACGGGGCCTTCGCGCCCGAGGTGCTCGAGCGGCTCCGTTTCATGGCCGGGACGCTGGCGCCCGCCCTGCAGGCCGCTCTCGCGGCGCGCGGTCCGATCGATCTGAAGGCGCTGTTCGCCCAGGCGCTGCAGATGGGAGACGAGGGCCACAACCGCAACCGGGCCGGCACCTCGCTCCTGTTCCGCGAGCTGGCCCCCGCCCTGGCACGCACCGCCAGGGACGGCGAGACCGCCGCCCGGGTGATGGAGTTCATCCACCGCAACGATCACTTCTTCCTCAACCTGACCATGCCCATGGCCAAGCTGCTGCTCATGGCCACCGAAGGCCTACCGCTCTGCTCGGCCGTCTCGGTCATGGCCCGCAACGGCACCGACTTCGGCATCCAGCTTTCGGCCCTGCCGGGACGCTGGTTCGTGGGCCCGGCGCAGATGGTGCGCGGGCTGTACTTCCCCGGGTTTTCCGAGAAGGATGCCAATCCCGACATCGGCGACAGCGCCATCACCGAGACGGCCGGCTTCGGCGGCTTCGCCATGGCCGCGGCCCCGGCCATCGTGCAGTTCGTGGGGGGAACCCCCGAGGACGCCCTGAACACCACGCGCCGCATGGCCGGAATCACGCTCGGCGCCAACCCGGGCTTCGCCATCCCGTCGTTGGGTTTCCGTGGCGCTCCCACCCTGATCGACCTTCGCAAGGTGATCGAGCTCGACCGCCTGCCGACCATCAACACCGGCATCGCCCACCGCGAGCCGGGGGTGGGCCAGGTCGGGGCCGGGCTGGTGAGCCCCCCCTGGGAATGCTTTACCCAGGCCTTCGAGGCCTTCGTCGCTCACGCCCGCGAGGCGTGACAAGGAGGAGATCATGCTTCCGATCGAGTTGAGCATCCCGCTGGGCATCGGCACCCCGGCCTGGCCGACCTACGAGCCGTTGCAGATGAAGTACTTCAAGAGGCTGGCCCCCAACGGCGCCAACGGCCAGCTCCTCACCCACTCCAACCACGTGGGCACGCACCTGGACGGGGAGATCCACTTCTACACCCCGGGCCGCGACATCGCCCAGCTCCCCCTCGACTACCTGATGCACGCCGGCGCCATCGTGGACCTGTCGGACGCCGCCGGCGAGTACGACGTGTACACCTCGAAGATGGTCGAGGACCGGGTCGAGGTCCGCCCGGGCGACATCCTCATCATCCACACCGGCTTCCACCACTTCGGCTGGGATCAGCCGACCGCCCACGAGGTGAAATACATGGTGAAACACCCGGGGCCGGACCGGGAGTTCGCCCGCTGGGCCAAGCGCAAGCAGCTGCGCTGGATCGGGGTGGATTGCGGCAGCGCCGACCACCCCATGAACACCATCATCCGCAACTGGATGCCGCGCGAGGCCCGCCAGGCCGAGCTGCACTTCCGCAAGAAATACAAGCAACCGCTGGCGAAGTTCTTCGACGACTCCAAGTACCAGCTCATGCACATCGAGATGTTCGACCACGGCATCATCCACGCCGAGTGCCTGGGCGGGGACATCGACCTGCTGCTCAACCGCCGGGCGGTGATCGGCGCCTTCCCCTGGCGGCTGGTGGACGGCGAGAGCTGCATCTGCCGCATCCTGGCCTTCGTCCCGGAGGAGGAGCACCAGCGGCTCATGAAGAAGAAGGCCAAGGCGGCTCTCACCCGCTTCGGCGACATCGCAGGGGCGAAGAACGAGTGGCTGCACGCCGAGGGCCGGGCCCGCGCGGCCGCCCACCGCAAGAAGCGCTCGCGCGGGTGATGCCCACGGGGCACCTTGCGCCCTCCCGGGCGGTCTGCTACCTTCGGCCCACCACACAGCGGAGGCCCGCCCGGCCGGCTCGTCATGACCGAGAACACCGACCCATCGCTCCCCGTTCCGCCGCTCGCCATGCACGACGGCTACGGCCCGTTGCTGCGGGCCTTCTTCGCCCGCTACTTCGATCCCATCCGCTTTCCGCCCGAGGCCGCCGCGCGCATCCGGGAGATCGCCGAGCGCGGGCCGGTGGTGTACGTGGGGCGTTCCGCCAACCCGGTCCACTTCTTGTACCTCAACTACATGTGCCTGAAACACCGGCTCCCGCTGGCGGCCTTCGTCAATGAGGTCGACCCGATCCTGTTCGAGCCGGTCGGCCTCTTGCTCGGGCACATGCGCAACCTGGCCCGGGACGACTCGAAGGAGCCGCCGGACGCCACCGCCCACCCCGAGGCGATCCAACTCGCCGCGATGCTCCAGGCGAACCGCTCCGCGCTGCTGTTTCTGGATCGCCCCGCCACCCTGACCAGCGTGGGCGGTGTCGACGGCACGCGCCTGCTGGAGACCCTGATCGAGGTGCAGCGGCGCATGGAGCGCCCGATCCACCTGGTGCCCCACATGTTCGTGTGGGACCGCCATCCCGAGCGGGAATCGAAGAGCCTCACCGACGCGGTCTTCGGGCAACCCGAGGCCCCCGGCCTGCTGCGCTCGCTGTGGGTGCTGTGGCGGCGCTACCGCAACGCCTTCCTCAAGGTCGGCGAACCGCTGGAGCTCAAGACGTTCCTCGAACAGCAGGGCCCGGCGGACGCGGCGCAACAGGCACCGCGGCTGTTCGAGGCGCTGACGCAGCGCTTCTCGCTGGAAGCCTACGGGGTCACCGGGCCCCGGCTCCGGCCCCACCAGGAGTTCATCCGCGACATCCTCTCGGATCCCCACCTCCTGGAGCACATCGCCTCCCAGGCGGCCGGCGACAACACCCGCACCGAGGCCTTGCGCCAGCGCGCCAACGACCTTTTGGACGAGATCGCCGCCGAGCCGCGCATCCGCTGGCCGCTGTTCCTCAACGCCGTGCTCAACGTCTTCTGGAAGCGCATGTACGAGGGCGTGGTGGTGGATCAGGAAGGCTTCGACCGCATCCGGGCCGCCCTGCGCAAGTCGCCGGTGGTGTTCTGCCCGGCGCACCGCTCGCACGTGGACTACCTCATCTTGAGCCAGATGTGCCTGCAGGAGGCGCTTCCGCTGCCCCACATCGCGGCGGGCATCAACCTGTCCTTCTGGCCCATGGGGCCCATCTTCCGGCACTCGGGCGCCTTCTTCATGCGCCGCTCGTTCAAGGGCGATGAGCTGTACCCGGCGGTGTTCCGCACCTACCTGCGCCACGTCATGCGGGAGGGGTTCCCCATCGAGTTCTTCATCGAGGGCACCCGCTCCCGGACCGGAAAGCTATTGCCGCCCAAGTTCGGCATCCTCTCCTGGCTGGTGCAGGCCTGCCTGGACGAATCCGACGCCGACATCCACTTCGTACCGCTGTCCATCGACTACGAAAAGATCGTGGAGGCTCGGAGCTACGTGCGGGAGCTCTCCGGAGGCGAGAAGGAGAAGGAGAACGTGGTGGCCCTGGTGAAGGCCGGGGAGGCGCTGCGCAGCCGGTACGGCAAGATCTACCTGCAGGTGGGCGAGATCGTGTCGCTGCGCGAGTACCTTTCGCAGCGCGGCTACTCCACCGCGCCCGACGAGGAGTCGCGCCGGCAGCTGATCTCGGCCCTGGCCCACGACATCCTCTTCCGCATCAACCAGGTGGCCACGGTCACCCCCTCCGGCCTGTTGGCGTTCTGCCTGCTCACCCACCGGCGGCGCGGCATGAGCGAAAAGAAACTGCTGGAGCGGGCCCGCTGGGCGGCCGAGTGGATCTCCCGCCGGCGCCCGGCGCGGTTCTCCCAGACCCTGTCCGATTTCCCGCGGGCGCTGGCCGAGGCCGCCTCCCGCTTCGCCCGGGACGGCCTGATCACGCTGCAGGACACGGGGCTGGACGTGGTGCTCTCGCCGGTGGAGCACCGCCGCCTGGCGTTGGATTACTACCGCAACAACGTGATCCACCACTTCGTGCCGGCCTCGATCGTGATGCTGGCGCTCCAGTCCTTCACGGTGGAGGCGGTGCCGCGCGGCCCGCTCGCCGAGCGTATCCAGGATCTGTCTCAGCTCCTCAAACAGGAATTTCTGTTCCGCAGCCGCCGCGAGTTCGACTCCGAGCTACAGGAGGCCCTGACGGACCTGGGCCGCCTGGGACTGCTGCGCTCGGAGGGGGACTTCGTGGTCAAGGGCGAGGCGACCGGAGAGCTGGGCCAGGTGTTCTGCGGCGCCCTGGAGCACTTCCTGGAGTCCTACCTGTTGTGCGCCCGCGGGCTTTCGCTGCTCGAACCCCAGCCGTTGCCCGAGCGCGAGTTCCAGAACCGACTGCTGAAGCTCGGCGAGCACGAATTCGCCCAGGGAGAGCTGCGCTGGCCCGAGGCGCTGTCGAGAGATCTGTTCCGCAACGCCATCCAGCGCTACACCGAGATGGGCCTTCTGGAGCTCTCCTCTTCCGGGCGCAAGGACAACCGCCTCGGCCTGACCCCCCTGGGGAAGGACGCCGCCCGGCGCGAGGAGCTGTGCCAACGCATCCGCCGTTTCCTTCCGCGGAACTAGCCGGCGCCGGAACCTACTCGCCCAGGCCGTACAACACGAACCCGGCCCACTGGCCCGGGTGCGGGAAATACCGCCGCACCACCTGCTGCGCCAGACGCAGCGCCCGCGCAGGGGGATGGCGGGACAGCTCGCGATAGAGCCGCTTCATGAGCATGGCCGTCGCCGGATCCGCGACGCGCCACAGGCCGGCGATGACGTTCTGTGCGCCCGCGGACAGGAAGGCGCGGGGCAGGCCTGCCAACTCGTCTCCCGCCACGCCGCCCGTGAGCGCGGAGTCGCAGGCCGACAACGTCACCAGGCGAGCCGACAGAAACAGGTCGAACACCTCCTGCGCGCTGAGGTCTCCATCCCCGTTGGGCCCCGGCGAGAGCAGCAGCCGGCTGCGCAAGGGGTTGCGCGCGTCGAGGGTGCCATGGCAAGCCAGGTGGACGAATTCGGCGCCCGGCAGGCGCTCGATGACCCGGTCCTTGCGGGCGTCCTCGCGGAGCCAGCGTTCGGCGCCGGGGAGCTCGCGCGACACCTCCACCGCCTCCAGCTCCGAGAGCGGTAGCGCCGGCCGGTCCTTCACCGCCGGGTTGGCCACCACCAGGGCCTCGCCGCCGGGACCCAGCCGTTGCTCACCGCGCCGCCGCAGCTGCTCCAACATCAGCGCCGAGTGCAACCAGAAGATGTCGAAGCGCTCCACCAGGGCCCGGCCGCCGCCGTCGCGCAGCGCGGCGAACGGGACGCGGGCCAGGATGCCGTGGGGCACGATCCCCAGGCGCTCTGCCCCGGCCAGTTGATCCTCGACCGGCTCCAGCAGATCCCGGTAGAGCAGGGCGAGCTCCCCGTCCACGGGTTCGAAATGTTGGACATCCTCGCGCAGCGACTTGACGCGCCGCTCGAGCTCCGCGCGAGCCAAGGGCACGACGCGCAGGACGCGCCGGTCGGCTCGCAGCGCCCACACCATGACCTGCTCGCGGGAGACGAAGTAATCGAGCAGCACGGTGTCCGGCGGGATGCGGCCGTCCAGGTCCTGCAAGCGGATCTCTTGCATCTCGACCCGCTCGGCCAGCTCCGGCTGGATGCGGCGAAGCTCTGCCAGCGCCGCGTTCTTGCGCTCCGTCGCGTCCTGGATCCGCCGGGCCTCTTCATCGGTCACGTCTTTGAGCCGGGCCCTCCCGGCCAAGACGCGATCCGCCTCCTGGATGGTGGCGAGACACTCGCTGGCCCGCCCACCCGCGTGGATGACGCGCCCGGCCAGCAGATCCAGCAGGCGGCGCGAACGCGAGCGCTCGACCATGACCAGGGCGTCGTCCTCCCGCCCGAGCCGCCACAGCACTCGCACCGCGGACTCGTAGAGCTCGTACTTGTCGTCGGACAGCCCCGCCTGCAGATCGCCACCCGCGATCACCCGCATGCTCTCGACCAGGCGCAGCGCCTCCCGGTAATGGGCCAGGGCCGGCTCCAGCTCTCCCCGGCCCGCCCGCAGATCCCCGAGCACCCGCTGCGCCCGCCAGGCGACCTCCTTCAGCCCGAGCTCGGTGGCGATCCGCTCCGCCTCCAGGGCGTGCTCTTGCGCCGCCTCGCCCCCACCCTCCAGGGCGCGTTCCGCGTCCGCCAGGCCCAGCAGCACCTTCGCCTGATTGAAGCGATCTTTCGTTGCGCGGCTGAGCCGTAGCGCCTCGTCGAGGTTGCGTTTGGCGGTGGGCCGGTTCCCGGCGGCAAGCTCCAGCAGGCCCAGGTTGCGAAGATCGTACGCCCGGCCCAGCTCGTTCTTGCGCGCCTCGTCCAGGCGCAGGGCCTCCTCGAAGCGCTTGCGGGCCAGCGCGGTGTCTCCGGCCTCGCGGGCCACCGCCCCGAGGTTGTTGAGCTGGGTGGCCTCCTCGTCGGCCAATCGGGCCTGGCGCGCCTCCTCCAGCGCCTGGCCCAGGCGCTGCTCCGCCTCTTTCAGATCCCCCAGGTTGAGGGCGATCAACCCACCCAGGCTCCGGGCCATCACGGCCAGGCGGCGATCGCCCGCCTGCTTCGCCAGCTCCAGGGCGCGGCCCTGGGCGGCCCAGGCCTCCGGGTAGTCGCCCTGGTACCAGTGCGCGTGCGCTTGCTCGATGAATCCCGCGGCCTGCCCGGCCGCGTCCATGAGCTCCCGCGAAATCTCCAGCGCTCGCTCGGCCTGCTGCAGCGCCCCGGAATAGTCGCCGGCGGCCAGGTCGCAACGCGCCAGGTCCAACCCGATGGCGGCCTCCTGGGCGCGATCCGCGAGGGCGCGCGCGATCCCCAAGGCAGCAAAGAAGCGC
The DNA here is from genome assembly GCA_964561025.1 of uncultured Myxococcales bacterium. GTDB lineage: Bacteria > Myxococcota > B64-G9 > B64-G9 > B64-G9 > JAAZNF01. The sequence goes on along the minus strand of CAZLNM010000012.1, from coordinate 50,805 downwards.
TCGCGCGCCACGGCGACGTCGTTGAGGCGCCGCAGGTAGATCGTCCCCGCGTTCTGCTCCAGCCGAAGGCGGCTCTTTTGATCCCCCAGCGATTCATAGATGGCGCTGGCCTTGCCCAGGGCCGAAAGCGCCTCCGCATAGCGCGAGGCGGCGTCCAGCGCCAGCGCCAGGTTGGTCCAGGCCCCGGCGGACTCGGCCGGGTTGCCATGTCTCTCCAACGCCTCGGCCGCGCCACGCAGCAGCTCCTCGGCCGCGCGGTGGTTTTGCAGACGAGCCTCCAGCACGCCCAGCAGCGCCTGCGCGCGCGCCACGGCCACGGCGTCACCCGCCCGCCGGGCGATGTCCACGATCTGGGTCTGGTGGAACCGCGCCCGCGGGAAGTCCTCGAGGTGGAAGGCGCACTGGACCAACCCCTGTTCGATGCGGGGCAGCAGCTCCTCGCGCCCCAAGAAGCGCACCCAGAAGCGCGTCCGCAAGAATGCCTCCTGCGCTTCCTTCCAGCGCTTGGCGCCGTAGGCCGACATGGCGCGTTGGACGTCCGCCGGCAGCGCGGCCTCGGCGCGCGCGCGCCGCTCCGTGGCGTCGAGGCCCGGATCTCCCAGGATGTACCAGGAAGATACCGCGGCCGGCGGCGCGGGCCCGAGCCCGTTCATCGCGGACACGGCCGCCGCCGGCCCGGCTCGTTCCAGCCGGGACAAGAGCTCCAGCAGGGCGGCCTGGTGTGCCGGCTCCGCCAGCCGATCGCCGGGCACCACGGCGCTGGGGACCCCGGTGGCGATCATCGCCGCCATCAGCGCCTCTCGCGCTGCGACATCCCGCGGCTCGAGCGGAGCGATCCACAGGCTGGCGCGCGCGGACTCCTCGTCCAGCACGAGGTTCTCCCGGCCCCCCCGCACCCAGGGACGGAGCAGGCGCAACGGGTTGCCTCGAAGCAGCTCCGCCAAGACTACCACGCCCGCCTCCTCGCCGGCCAAGCCGCGCGCCGCGGCGTTCCCCTCGGTCGGGCGGACGTTCAGTTCGCCCAGGCGCTCCTTCAACGCCCGCGCGAACGACGCTTCGGGCGCCGGGCCGCGCCACAGCCCGATGCGGTAGTTGAAGCGCGGGGTTTGGCGCAGCCGGACCAGGTCCGAGGCGGTCGCAAGACGGCTCACCGACAGCCGTGACCGTAGCGGAGCACCGCCCAGCTCGAGCGCCTCCAGCGGGATCTCGCTCGTCCCCGCGACCAGCAGGACGGTGCGAAGGCCCGCGACCTCCTTCTGCCAGGGCTCCACCAGCCACTCCGTCAATCGGCGCCTGGCGAGGCGGGAGCGCTCGGGATCACCGCCGCGCAGCTCCTCCACCGCCTGCCGCAGCGTCGCGGCCGGCACCGGCAGCGTCACCTCCTTCACCTGTTCGCCCGTGATCCAGAAGCTCACCAGCCGCCGCGGAGTCGGGACGTAGACCAGCATGCCCTCGCCCGGCGAGAGCGCCGCGCGGATCTCGGCGGCCGAGGCGGCCTGGCCCCAGAGAAGCCACAGCGCATTGGAGGCGGCCGTCCGGGCGCGCAGCTCAGAAAACTCCGCAAGAGCGGAAGCGACCTCGCGCTTCAGCCGGGCCCGCTCCTCCTCCGTCGTCGCGGGCTCGATCCGCGCCAGGGCCGCCTGCACCCGGGCGACGATCTGCCGAATGCGCCGCAGCGACTCCGCCTCCTCGGGCACGAGCAGCTCCATCTCCTCGGCCTGGAGCCGGTCCTGGCGGTCTCGCAAGCGGGCGTTGTCGAACCATTCCAGGGCCGCGGCGGCGTCCTCCCGCGCCAGCGCCTCTTCTCCCAGCGACCGCAACAGCTCGTCCCGGGCCAGCCGGGCGGCTCGATCGTCCCGGGTCCCAGAGAGCTCGCTCGGCAAGGACAGCAGCGTCTTCGCTCTCGCCTGCAAGGAGGTGCCCGAGAGCCGCCAGCCGACGGACAACAGTTCAAAGTCATCGCTGCGGCGCTGGTTCTCGCGTCGCAACCCGGCCGCCGCCTCGCTGTCGCCTGCGAATTCACGCAAGACGGCCAGGTTGTCGCACGCCAACGTCGCAGACAGTAGCTCAGAGCGGCTTCGCGGATCCTCTGCCGGACAGGCGCGCGTCAGGTCTTCACCCGCCTGCTCTAGACGTTTGAGCGCGTGATCCAGAAACGCGATAGACTGCACGAGTTGACGCTCGGGATCCGAGTGGGCCTCGGGGAGGGGCTGCGAGAGCGCCGCCCGGAATCCTGCCACGCCCCGAGCGCTGGCGAAGCGGCGCGGCAGGCCGGGGTCCGCAAGATCGCTGGCGCGCTCCACCCGGCCCTGGATGGCGGAGAGGCGTTGATCCGCCTCCTGCCAGCTCACGCCGCTGCCGTCCGCCGCCGCCAGGCTCACCAGGTTGATGCCTCCGGTCGCCAGCCCCTCGGCCTCTCCGGCGGTGTCGGCATACGACAGCGACTCGCGCGCCTGCTGGGCGGTCTGCCTTAGCTCGCCCGCGCGGGCCAGCCGGTCGGCCTGCTGGCTGGCCACCCTGGCCATATCCGGGGCCAGCGCCTCCGCCCCTTCCCGTTGCATTTCGACAGAGAGCAGCTCGAGGGCGCGAGCGCCGGCCGCCAGCGAAAGCCATGGCTCTCCCATCCGCCAGAAGAGCCGGCTCTGGAGCATCGCCAGCAGGTAGCGCTCCTGCGCCCGGTTGAAGCCGAAGGCCGCCCGCGACCCGCGCCCGGTGACCGCCACAGACACCCCGCCGCCGGAATCGTCCGCCGCGCCGAGCCGGGTGAGGAGCCTCTCGGCCTCGGCGAAGGCCTTGGCGGCCTCCTCGAGCCGGTCCGCCAACATCAGGTTGTTGGCCAGGTTGCGCTGGCAGATCTCCTCCCGCGCCACCTGCTTCTCCTCCCGGTAGATCCGGCAGGAGCGGGAGAAGGCCTCGATCGCCGCCGGGTGGTCGTTCGCCAGCTGATGCGATGCCCCCAGCGCGCTCCACAGCCAGCCGAGGCGCGCCCGGCGGGCCGGCTCGCGCTCCGCGTGCTCGATGGCGGCGGCGAAGCTCCGCCGAGCGTCTTCATGCTCTCCCGCCAGGAAGGCGGCCCGCCCGAACTGTTCCAGAAACACCTGCCGGGTCACCGGGTGGCGGAACGGAAAACCCGCCTCCTCACGCCGCTTGAGGAACTGATGGGCCTGGCGGTGGTTGCCCAGCAAAAAATGCACGTTGCCCAGGTTCTGCAGCAGGTCCGCCTCGGTCTCCGGCTGGGTGCGCGCGTCGAGCAGCAGCAGCGCCGTATCGTAGGCTGCCGCCGCGCGGCTCAACGCCTCGCCATCCCCGTCTTGTCTCCCCCGCTGCTCCTCGATCCAGCCCAGGGTCTGGTAGGCATACGGCAGCCGCTCGTCGAGCGCCAGCGCTTCGCGCAAGTGCCGCTCCGCCTGCGAGAAGTGCCGGGGCGGCTCGTGGTAGGTCAGCGCCAGGCCGAGCAGGTAGTGCGAAAGTTCCCCCGGCCGAGCCGCCAGCAGTTCGCGGCAGCGCCGGAGCGCGGCCTCGATCTGGCCCGAGCGAGCCATCAGGTCCAGCCAGCGCCGCCACAACACCGGATCGTCGTCGTATTGCTCCAGCATGCGCTGCGCCACGCGCAGCGCGCCGCCGATCTCCCCGCGCGAGGTGAGCTCGTCCAGGGTGCGCCGCCCCAGCTCCTCCAGCTCGCGCCGCGCCGGCACCGCCGCGGCCGGATGCTCCGGAAATCGCCGCAGCAGGTCCACCGCTCGATCCAGGGCCGCTCCGGTATCGCCGGCGCTGCGGTCCAGCCGGGAGAGCGCGAGCAGCGCCCGACCGGCCAGATCCGGGGGCGTGTCCTCGCGTTCGAAGACCGAAATATAAGCTGCCCGGGCCCGATCCTGCTGTCGCTGCCCCAGGTACCAATCGCCGAGGGCGAGCCCGGCCAGGCTGCGGAGATCGGGCAGGAGTTCGCCCGCTTGCAAGAGCTCCTGGAGGCGCTCCAGCACCGGACGCGCGTCGGCCGCCTCGGGGAGGGAGAGCGCGAGTTTCAAGAGGAATTCGGCGGCCCGGCGCCTTTCGGCCGGGGTGGCCCGCGAGGCCTTCAGCACAGCCAGCGCGTCGCCCCTGGCGCCCTCCGGATTGCCGGTGCGGTTCCACAGCTCCGCGCGCTGCAGCAGGGCCTTCACCGTCAGCCGGCTCTGGCTCTTTTGTGCCTCGAGGGGCAGCGCGAGCTGCAAGAGCGCCTCGTCGGGCCGGCCCGCGCGATCCAGGATCTGAGCGCGTAACAAGGCGCGCCGCGTGTCTGAGACCGGCAACGAGGCGACCTCGCCGAGGAACTCCTCGATGCGCGCGCGCCGTTCCAGAAGCTGCGCCGCGGAGAGCCCCGCGGGCAGCTCGCGCTGCACGCGCGCCGCCAGCAGGCCCCAGCGGGCCCGGTTCCGGATGGAGGCCAGGCGCGCCTTCTCGGACAGGGCCGAGAACACCTCGACCGCCTCCTGCAACCGGCCCGCCTCGAGCAGTCGTTCTCCCTGGAGCACGCGTGAGAGCTCCACCTCGCCGAACGCGCCAAGCTCGCGCTCGGCCCGGCGCAGCCAGTACAGGGATTGCTGCCCATCGGGCGCGCCGTTGGCCCGCGACAGCATGTCCTTGCGGCTCGCGATGGGAGCGCCCCGCCCGGTGATGGACGTTCGCCAGATGTCCAGGCCGCCTTCGGTGCGGCTGGCGTAGTAGACACTGTTGCCCAGGACGCGGGGCTGGATGTCGGACGACAGACCGGTCGTCAGCGGGAATGGCTCCGAGGCGCGGCCGTCCGAGGCGATCTCCACCCGCCACAAGGAGGGGCGATCGGCGGTGTCGATGCGACCGTCGCCATTGGTGTCGTCCTGGAAGCGCGAGAACACCACCCGCCACGGCGCGACCTCGCCGCCGAAGGCGGGAAACGCCTCGGGCCGATCGCAAGCGGTGAGCGGCCGCTCGCTGCCATCGGTAAGATCATGCAGCCAGATACAGGGAGGCCCCTCGTTGTTCGGCGAGGTGAAGGCCAGGTAGCGCCCGTCCGGCGAGACCGCGGGGTCGAACCCGTCGCGGCGGGTCAGCCGCGAGACGCTGCGACGGGCGACGTCCATGAGGTAGATGCTTTCGGAGTCGCTGTCGGGCCGGATCCGCGTAAACGCCAACCGGCCGTCGGGGAAAAACACCGGCTGGCGCTCCGCGGTGCTGCGGTCGGTGACACGCTCGAGCCCGCCGCTGGAAAGATCCAGCACGAAGATGTCCCCCTTGGCGTCGAGGCGCTGGGAGACGAAGGCCAGCTTCTTTCCGTCGAAGGAGAGGGCCGGATCGAAATCGTCGGCGGGATCGCTGGTGACGCGCCGTGGCGTTCCCCCGGAGAGCGAACGCACCCAGATCTCCCGGTCCTGGCCCTGGTTGGACACGTAGAAGAGCCGGCGCCGGGCGGGGTCGATGACCGGGGAGAGTTCGTCCTCCAACCCGCGGGTGATCTGGCGCGGCTCAGAAGAAACAGCGTCCTCGGGCAGCCCCTCGATGGCGAGCCGACCCGCGGCGCATCCGCCGGAGAAGACCAGCAGCAAGGCCGCGAAGGCACGACCTCCGCCCGCGGCCCTACACATGGAAGACGTCGATTTCCTGCTTGAGACGCGCACTTTTCTCGGCCAAGGACTGCGTGGCCTCGCCCATCTCCTGCGCGGCCTTGGCGTGGTTCTTGGCGATCTCCCGCACCTGCTCGATGACGCGCAGGATATTGTCCGAAACCGCCATCTGCTCCGACAGGGCCGTGCGGGTCCGCTCCGCCGAGTCTCGCATGTCCCCCACCGTGGCCAGGGCCAGGCGGTTCTCCTGGGCCTGCTGGTTCACCAACTTGCCGATGGCCTGCGTGCTCTGCAACGTTTCGCGGAAGGCGGCCAGCAGCTCCTCGCCGCTCCGGGTCTGCCCGGAGGCGGTCTCCGAGATCCGCCCGGCCAGCTCGGCCACCTGGTTGATCTCGCGGGTGACCACCGCGCTGGAGCGCGCCTGGGTCTCCGTGAACTTGGCGATCATCTCCACGTTCTCGGCCGCGCGCTGGACGTTGACCAGGATCTGGTTGAGCGATTCCCCGGCCTGCTTGGCCAGGTTCACGCCCTCGTTGACCGTGGCGCCTCCGCCACGCATGACGCGGATGGCCTCTCCGGAGGCCTCCTGGATGTCGGTGATCATCTGGCCGATCTCCCGGGTGGAGGACCCGGTGCGCTCGGCCAGGGAGCGGATCTCGTCGGCCACCACCGCGAATCCCCGGCCGTGCTCGCCGGCCTGGGCCGCGATGATGGCCGCGTTGAGGGCCAGCAGGTTGGTCTGATCGGCGATCTCCTCGATCACGCCCAGGATGGAGCCGATGGCCTCGATGCGGTTGCCGAGCCCCAGGATGACGCTGGAGGCCTGCCGGGTGGATTCCACGATCCGATCCATTCCCTCGATGGTGCGCCGGACGGCCACCGCGCCTTCCTGGGCCACGTCGATGGCCCGGCGGGTCATCTGGGCGGTCTCCGCCGCCCGGGTGGTCACCTCGGCCACGGAGCGATCGACCTCCGACATCGACTGGGCGGAGCGCACGGCACCGCCGCTGAGCTCGTGGATGACCTGGGCCACCTCCTGCACGGCCCGGGTCATGCGCTCCACGATCTGACCGGTGCGATCGACCGTCCCCTGCAAGGAATCACATTCCGTCAACATGAGCGAGAAACCCTGGCTCACCTTGTCGGCGACCTCGGCGGTCTCGCGGGCGGAGTGGGCCAGCTTCTTGAGCGCCTCGGCGCCGGTGCCGATGGTCTGGTTGAGGCTGTGCACGGCGTTGCTGGTCTCGTGCACCGACTGGGCCTGCACGTCGGCCCCGGTGGCGATGGCCGAGGCCTTGAGCAGCAACCGGTCGCAGGTGCCCGCGATCTGGTTGGCCAGGGTGGAGACGTCGCGCACCATCCGCCGCAAGTTGTCGGCCATGGCGTGCAGCGCGTCCCCCAGCTCGCCGATCTCGTCGTCTCCCACCACCGTGAGATCCCGGCGCAGCTCGCCGCGGGCCACCTCGCCGGTGAACATCACCATGCGCCGGATGGTCCCGCCCAGGTACGCCGCGAACAGCCATCCCAGGCCGGCCGCCACGACCAGCGAGCACAGCAGGATGCCCAACGTCAGCCCCAGCAGGGTGCGCTGCGTGCTGCGCAAGGCCGCGGCGCGCACCGGCGCGATGAGCACCCTCGACGAGTCCGCGCTGAAGGCGAAGGCGTAGCTGCCCGAGCCCGCGGGATCCGTCACGGTGCCCGAGACCCCGGGGCCGCGCAGGGCGACGATCGTCCGGTACAGCTCGCCGGTGAGGGGCTCGGCGTCCTGGCTGCGGAAGGCCGCCCCGTTCTGGCTCACCAGGTGCAAGAAGACGCCCTCCCCGAGCTTGCGGGATTCGGTGGTGAGGTACTTGTCGATCTCGCTCCGTCCGGCGCCATCTTGCTCCAGGGCGCGCGCTCCGCGCTCCACCAGCACCAGGCCGCTCTCCATGCGCCGGCCCAGCTCCTCGGCCATGAGCCGGTTGGCGTGGTAGTTGCTGAAGGCGCCCACCAGCAGCGCCGGCATGCAGGCCAGGCCGAACCCCAGCATGATGGTCTTGCTTCCCAACGACAAACCGCGCCGCCGCGGCCCACCCGCGCCGTAACTGGACGCCGCCTCCAGGGCCTGACCGGAGCGCGCGCCGGGGGCGAAGAAGAACACCATGCCCATCGTCAGCGCCCCGAACAACCCCAGCAGGATGAAGTAGCCCAGGTGCTGGGCGGGGAGGTCGGCCTCCCAGATCATGAACAGGCCCACGCCGAGCATGAGCAGCACGGGACAGACGCCGCCGGTGGCGGCCAGCTTGAGGTACAGGCTTCCGGCCGCCCGCCGGGCCCTCTCGATGATGGCGTCCTCCAGCTTCCTGCCGTTCAGGTGGGCCTCGTAGAAGTCCATGAGCGGCTGGTAGAAGCGCAACACCAAAAAAACGGTGCACCAGCCCATCAGCACGGCGCCGGCCCACAGCACGATCTCGAACAGGAGCCAGTGACCCTTGGGCGGGGGAAAGAACCAGATGATGAACAAGTTGCTGACCAGCACCACCAGGCCCCACAGGCCGACCAGGAGGCCGGCGGTCCGGATGGGCGAAGCCTGGCGCGAGCGATCGGTGTCGTTCACCGCTTGTCCCTCGAAAGAACGGGCTCATTGTACCTTGAAGTCCCGTGGAGTCAAACGAATCGCCAGGCTGCATTGGCCTTTCGAGCGGTATCGACTATAATGATGCTGGTTACGAGGAGCCTCATGAAAACAACGACTTGCCTCATGGCGCTGGCGCTCTCCCTCGAGTTGGCTGCGTGCTCATCCGGGGGGGAGTCCGGCTGCCGCGTCGATACCGACTGCCCGTCGGGCCGGTACTGCGCCATTCTGTCGGGGGACTGCGTGTTCGACTGTGTCCTGGCATCGGACTGTCCCTCGGGATACCGCTGCACCGGCCGCGGCCGGTGCGAACTCGGCTGCTCCATCACCCACGGCGGCGTCGAGGACTGCGACGGGGTGGACAACGACTGCGACGCCCAGACCGACGAGGAACTCTCCCCGCGTTCCTGCGAGCGCAAGAACAGCTACGGCACCTGCACGGGCACCGAGACGTGCGTGTCCACCGCCTGGCAGTGCGATGCGCTTGTCCCGGCGCGCGAGATCTGCGACGGGGTGGACAACAACTGCGACGGCCAGACCGACGAGGGGTTCAGCTCGGGGCAACCCTGCCCGGGGCAAGGCGCCTGCCCGGACGGGGTGTGGGAGTGCGTGGACGCCACCGGCCAGCGCTGCAGCACCATGCCGGGCGGCTCTGACGACCGCTCCTCGCCTGAGATCTGCGATGGCATCGACAACGACTGCGATGCTGAGACCGACGAGGGCATCCCGCCGCTCGATGAGTGCGAGCTGGGAGCCGCCGCGCACGATGGCAAGGACAACAACTGCAACGGCGTCGCCGACGAGCCCGGCTGCATGGTGCGCGTGCCCTACACCTTGCAGGGGTTCGTCGTGCTCATCGACAAGTACGAGGCCACCGTCTTCGAGAACGCCGACTGCACCGGAAAGCGTTTCGGCGAGGAGAAGTCCAGCTACGACTACCCCTCCGGCTGGCCACCCAACGACACCGGCGTCACCGTGACGCTGTACGCCTGCTCCCTGCCGGGTCTTCGCCCCTCGCGCAACCTGACCTGGTTCCAGGCGCGCCGGGCCTGCCAAGCTTCGGGCAAGCGCCTTTGCACCAAGCGGGACTGGTCCATGGCCTGCGGCGCCGACTGGGACGGCAGCAACTTCCAGTATACATACGCCGACAGAACCTACAGCCCCACAGCCTGCAACACCTTCACCCGGCTGATCGGTGATACGGTGTCCAGCGGATCCCTGGACACCTGCCGCTCGCGGGTCGGCAGCTACGACCAGAGCGGCAACTTGTGGGAATGGACGGATTCGCCCTGCGAGAAAGACGCCGCCAAGCGCTCGGTGCAGGGCGGCGCCTACGAGTGCTGGACCCAGACAACCTCCGGCTGGGAGGCGTGCGACTTCGACGATCCGGACCAACGGCGCTCGGACATCGAGCAACGCCACCAGTGCCAGTACCCCATGACCTACATCGACTACTGCGACGCGCCCCTGACCGCCTCCCCGACCACGGGCTTCCGCTGTTGTTGGGACCCGCCCTGATCCGGCTATTTCTCCGCCACCACCTCGAACACCAGCTCGCCGTCGTCGGAGACGAAGGACTGGGGACAGCCGAAGATCTCGCACAGGCCGACGGTTCCCAGCTCGTCGGGCCGCGGCGTGAGGTACAGGGCCCTGCGGTACGCGCCCACCCGACAGGTGCAGGGGACGAGCGCTCGCAAAGACTCTTCGCAGATGGGGCAGACGAGCTGCAGCCGCGTGCCCGGCGGAAGGTCGGGCCCCTCCTTGCGGGCATCGTTGATGATGGGCGAGAGGTAGAAGTCCTCGGCAGGGCCGCCCTCGCCGCCCACCAGGCCGCGCACGTGAATGGCGGGGAGCCCGTCGAAGGTCACCGCCCGCACCATCAGGTTGTGGCCGTTGTGGCAATACACCGCGGGGAGGTACGCCTTGCCATCCTTCCTGCGGATGCGGCTCGAATCGGTGAACCGGTAATCCTCGAGGTATTTCTCCAGCCGGACGCGGCGCACGAATTTCTCTTCTTTTGCCATGGGTTGTCCCTTGCCCCCGCGTTTCCGGTTGATGCCTTACCATGTTTTGCCGCACAATGGCAAACGTCGCGCAAGGTCGCGCGGAGGTGCCCATGGTCCGACAGCTCTGGCCGCATTTCTTTTTCGCTGCGCTTCTGGCCTCCAACCATTCACGGGCCGAGGATCGCCTGACCCTGCTCGATCCCGTGCGGGTGGACCGGCCCACGCTCATCCACCTCGGCTTGCAGCTCCTCATCCAGGGCGATGACGATCACGACGCCACGGTATCGGTCCGCTATCGCGCGGTGGGACAGAGCGCCTGGCGGGATGGCCCACCGCTCTTCCGGGTGCGGCCCGAGGACGTGACCGGGCTCTCGGTGCCTGAACAGTTCGCCGGGAGCCTGTTCTACCTGCGCCCCGGCACCGAGTACGAGGTCGAGCTCGTCGCCCGCGATCCCGACAACGGCTCGGAGCTGGTCCGGACACTGACCGCTCGGACACGCGGCGTGCCCGGCGATCCGTCGCAACCGAACACGGTCAATGTTTCCGACGCCGCCGGGCTGCGCTCCGCTCTCTCCGCCGCTCGCGCCGGAACCGTCATCCTTCTCGCTGACGGCACCTACGGTGGGACGTTTTCAATCAATGCCAGCGGCGCGGCGGAAAATCCCATCGTCATCCGCGGACAACACCGTGACGGAGCGATCCTGGACGGTGGAGGCAGCACCGGTAACGTCTTCGAAATCTATGGCAGTTTCGTCCACATCGAAAACCTCACCCTGCAAAACGCCAACCGGGCGCTGCGTTTCCAGGGCGCCGGCGCCGAGGGCAACGTGGCCCGCCGCCTGCGCATCCGCCAGGTGCGCCTGGGCATCGGCAGCCGCGAGAACCAGAAGGACTTCTACATCTGCGACAACGACCTGCAGGGGCTGCTCCAGTGGCCGGCGATCTACACCGACGACGGCGGGGCGCACGCCAACGACGACGGCATCAACCTGGCCGGGGACGGTCACGTGGTGTGCCACAACCGTCTGCAAGGCTTCGGCGACGCGCTCAAGATCGAGCAGGACGGGAGCCGGGCGGTGGACTTCTACGGGAACGAGGTGGTCAGCGCCTACGACAATGCCCTGGAACTGGACACGCTCGCCGGGAACGGCCGGGCGGTCTTCAACCGCTTCACCAACGCCTTCATGCCGGCCTCCTTCCAGCCGGTGTTCGGCGGGCCGGTGTACTTTCTGCGCAACGTACTGGTCAATTACACCTCCGAGCCCCTCAAGTTCCACAACAGCACCTCGGGTGTTTTGGTCCTGCACAACACCTTCGTGAGCCCCGGCGCCCCACTGGTGGTGTGGGACGACACGACCAGCTCCCACTTCGCCATCCAGAACAACATCTTCCTGGGCCCGGCCGCCCTCGGCGGCGCGCGCACCGTGGACTGGAGCGGCACGGTTCGAGACGGCCTGTTCGACTACAACGCCTACCGCCCGGACGGGGGTTTTCGCATCCGCTTCGAGTCGGGAGCGGTGTCGGTGTCGAGTTTCGCCGCCCTGCAAGGCGCCGGCGTCGAGATTCACGGCCTGCTGCTCGCGGCGTCGCCGTTCGAGAGCGGGCTCGAGCCGCCCACGAGCTACACCGAGACCCTCTCCCCACCCGAGGCCATCCTCTCCGCGACCACCCCGGCGCTGGACCGGGGCCTCCTGCTCCCCGGCATCAACGACGCCTTCCGGGGAAGCGGCCCCGATCTGGGCGCGCTCGAACGCGGCTGTCCCTCTCCCGTCTTCGGCATCCGGCCCGAGGGCGTGGACGAGCGGAGCGAGCCCTTTGGCTGCGAGACCGGGCAACCCATCGAGGAGGACGGCGGCGACGGAGACGCCGGAGCCGGCGACGCGGGGCTGGACGCCTCCGACGCTTCTCCGGACGGCGGTGACGCCATGCCCACCGACGGACCCGGCGATGCCAACACCGACGCGGGAGCGACGGACGACGGCCTGCCGCCCGCGGACGGCGGAGACGGGCCAACGCCGGGAGACGGCTCGAGCCAGCGGATGTCGGGCGGTTGCGGCTGCGCCTCGGCGCCCGTGCCGGCCACGGCGGGGCTCGTCTTTCTCGTTGTGCTCCTGCGCCGAAGAATCTCGAAAAAATAGCCCCGGATCTGCTAGACTGACAGGTGCTGGATTGCCACGGGAGCGCCCATGCGATGGATGCTGGTAACTTTCCTTGCGGCCGACCTGCTCTGGCTGTGCTCTTGCGGCGATTCTCCCTCGCCACCCGACGGCTCGGACGGTGACGGCGTGGATGCGGCCGACGGAGCGACGGCCGGCGACGACGGCGGGTTCCTGCCGGACGGCGGAGACGGGAACGATGCCGGCGCCGACCCGGGCGCCGGAGACTCCGCCGAGGACGGCGGCGCGGACGGTGGGATATTCGACGCGGACGGCAACGAGCCGGACGGCGGGCTGGATGCGGGCGCCGACGAGGCCCCCGACGCGGGCGTGGACGCGGGCGTGGATGCGGAGGATGGGGGCGCCGATGCGGGTGGCGACGGCGGCGGCGGCCTGCGAGGCTGCCTGCGGGGGACCGGCTACCGGGCGTACTTCGGCAACCTCCACTCCCACAGCAAGTACTCGGACGGCGACTGCCCGGCCGACCAGGCCTACACCTACGCGCGCGACACCGCCCACCTGGACATCATGATCCTCTCGGACCACATCGAACAGCTCTACTGGCCGCTCGACGAGTACCAGACCTGTCTGGCCCTCGCCGACACCTTCTACGTCCCCGGCCAGTACCTGGCCGGCTGCGCCTTCGAGTACGCCACCGCGGTGGTGGGACTCCTGGGCCACAACAACGTGTTCTTCTCCCCTACCCTGTTCCCCTTGGTGTTCGACTTCGAGGCCTTCTACCCGGCGCTGGCCGGCTGCGGAACTTGCATCGGCGCCTTCAACCACCCCGGCGACAGCGCGGGGCACACCTGGAAGGACTTCGCGTACGACGCGCCGGCCGACGAGCGGCTCAACCTGTTCGAGTTCAACGGGGACGGCCCGGTGTGGGACCTGTATTTCCAGGCGCTCGACAAGGGTTGGCACCTCTCGCCCACCTACAACCAGGACAACCATGGCTGCGACTGGGGCACCAAGAACGACAACCGCAGCGGGTTCTTCCTGCCCGAGCTCACGCGCGAGGCGCTGTACCAGGCCATGCTCGAGCGGCGCTCGTTCGCCACCACCGACAAGAACGCCACGATCGTCATGATGGCTCAGGACGAGTGCTGGATGGGCTCGATCTTGCGAGGGGCCAGCTACCTGAGCCTGCGGGTGACCGTATCGGATCCCGACGCGGGCGACGCATTCACCGCCATCGAGTTCTACGGGCCGCAGAAGACCCTCCTGTCGACCTTCGACTGCGCCGGCGCCAACCCCTGCGTCGCGGAGCTCTCGGTCCCGGTGATCGGCGCCACCTACGTCGTGGCCCGGGCCACCATGCAGGACGGCGGCTTCCTGGTGGCCGCGCCGATCTGGGCCTCGCCCTAGCTTGGCGATCGCGCTCGCGGGAGATTCCATGCGCTCCTTTTTTAGGCTCTGCTTCCTTCTGGGAGTGCTCGCCGCTTGCTCCGCCTGCACCGGATCGATTGGAGCTTCCGGCCGGCCCGACGGGGACGAGGACGCGCCGATTTCGCCGGACGGGGCAGATGGCGCCGACGGCGACGCGGGCGCGACGGGTGATGACGGCCATGTCGCAGACGCGGGACAGGACGCCGGCGCCGACGCCGGAGCGGACCCGGGCTCCGACACCGGTCCAGACGGTGGCGGTGATCCGGGAACGGACGCCGGGAACGATGCCGGGACCGGTGACGGAGACGGCGCGCCGGGCCGGATCCTCCAGGTGGGGCCGACCCGGACCTACAAGACGCCCTGCCAGGCGGCGGCGGCCGCGCGCGACGGAGACACCATCGAGATCGACGCCGGGGAATACCTCGGCGACGTGTGCGCCTGGACCCGAAACGACCTCACCATCCGCGGCGTGGGGGGGATGGCGCACCTGCGCGCGAACGGCGCGGCCTACGGCGGCAAGGCCATCTGGGTCATCCAGGGGGATCGCACCACGGTGGAATGGATCGAGTTCTCCGGCTGCACCGTCCCGGACCAGAACGGCGCCGGCATCCGCCAGGAGGGCACCGGTCTTACCGTGCGCCACTGTTTCTTCCACGACAACGAGGACGGCATCCTGGCGGGCGACGATTCCGAGAGCGACATCCTCATCGAATTCTCCGAGTTCGCCCGCAACGGCTACGGTGACGGGCAGTCGCACAACCTCTACATCAACCACGTGCGGCGGCTCACCTTCCGCTTCAACTACTCCCACGCCGCCCACCAGGGCCACGAGCTGAAGAGCCGGGCGCTCGAGAACCTCATCCTCTACAACCGCATCAGCGACGAATCTGGCGATCCCAGCTACACCGTGCAGCTCCCGAACGGCGGCCGCAGCATCCTGATCGGCAACCTGCTAGAGCAAGGCCCCGACAGCCCCAACCACACCCTGTTCTCGTACGGCGACGAGGGCCTGTCCAACCCGTCGGCCGAGCTCTTCATGGTCAACAACACCCTGGTCAACGACTACGACGGCGGGACGTTCGTGCGCATCGCCGCCGGCGCCACGGCGGCGCTCACCAACAACCTCTTCGTGGGCGCGGGCACCCGCCTCGCGGCCACCGCGCTGGAGACCAACAACCTCACCCCCGCCAGCGGGGCCTCCCTGGCCGACCGGGCGGGGTTCGACTACCACCCCGTGGCCGGCTGCCCGGCCATCGACGCTGGCGCCGACCCGGGCTCGGCGGCGGGCTTCGACCTCGTCCCGCGCAGCGAATACCTCCACCCCTGCGCCGAGACGCCCCGTCCCGCCTCTCCCCCGCTGGACGTGGGGGCGTACGAGTCTCGTTGAGCCGGGAGCAAACGGCTCAGAGCGGCTTGGAGTTTCACAGCGAACAGTGAGCTTTCAACGATTCGGTTTCCGCCAAAGAAGACGTGGGCCCTGGGGAATGGTCCCCGCTCCTCTCCATGCCCGGACAGCCGTTTTCAGTTCTTCAGCAACCGCTCGATGGGCGTCGCCAGGAATTTCTCAACGGGTATGCCGTCGCCGCCCACGAGCAGGACATGGTCTGGCCGAAAGATCTTCGAGCAGGCCGCCATGCCCGTTCCTGCGGCGCGTCTGCGCCCGCTCTTGACTTCGATGGCCGCGAGCGTTCGCCCCATCTTGACCAGGAAATCCACTTCCAGGTCGCGCTCTCGCCAGTAATAGACTTCCCCGCTTCCCGACCGGCACGTGTTGATCAGGTGAGCGCCGACGGCCGATTCGACCAGGCGCCCCCAGTGCTCGCGGTCGGCACGGGCGTCGGATAACGTGACCCCGGCCTGGGCGCTGATCAAGGCAGTGTTGAACACTTGCAGCTTCGGGCTCGAGGCGCGCGAGCGGGTCCTTCCACCGGCGTATTTGGACAGTCCGCAGAGCATGCCTGCCGCGGAAAGCAGTTCGAGATAGTTCGCCAGGGTGGTGGTGTTGCCGGCGTCCTGCAACTGGCCAAGCATCTTGTTGTAGGAGAGCACCTGCCCCGAGTAGATGCAGCCCAGTTCGAAAAGCCGACGCAGCAGTGCCGGTTTGTCCACCCGCGCAAGCAACGTCACGTCTCGCGAGATGGTGGTTTCGATGAGGGAATCGCGGATGTATCGCACCCAGCGCTCGAACTCCCCGATCAGAGGAGCGGCTCCAGGATAGCCACCGTAGAAAACGTATTGTTCCGGGGAAAAACCGAAAGCCCGCCGCATCTCGTCGAACGACCAGTGCGGCAGGTTCAAAATCTCGAATCGGCCGGCCAGGCTCTCGGAAAGCCCTCTCTGAACCAATAGGGGCGCTGAACCCAGCAGGAGGACTTTGATGGGCCACCTCTTGCGCGTGTCCTCGTCCCACAGTCGCTTCACCGTCTCTGACCAGCCGGCGGCCTTCTGCACCTCGTCGATGACCAGGATGGAGCCGCTGTCGCCGGCAGTCATTCTCGCGGCTTCCCACTGCTGAGCGATCCAATCCGACCCCTTGAGGGTGGGCTCATCGGCACTGGCGAACACCACCGGCACACCGGAGTCCTGCACCACCTGCTCGACCAGCGTGGTCTTTCCGACCTGCCGCGCCCCGGCCACCACCTGGATGAACCGGCGCGGCTCTCGCAGTCGCCGCGCCAGTGTCTCTGCCTGTGGGCGCCGGAAAGCCTTTGACAATTTACTCAACATGATGAGTATTATTACTCAGCGCATTGAGTAAAGTCAAAAATCCCCGACCCCGGTGTCTGACAGCCGAGATCCCCGAGGATCATGCAATCGGGGATCGGCCTCGCGTCGGACGCTGGTTGCTTTTCACTCCCCGAAGGTCTTGCCGATGGTGTCCTTGGCGCGGTGGAGCACGATGGCGTCCAGCAGGCGGCTGGCGGTGGGGTGGCGGCGCAGCTCCTCGACCAGCTCCTTGCCGGCAAAGCGCAGCACCTCCGCGTCCTCGCGCGCCGTCACCGTGGCGGTGCGGCGCACCCCGCTCACCCCCGCCACCTCGCCGAACAGGCTGCCCGGGCCGAGCGTGGAAAGCTCCACGATGAAGCCCTCCTGCTGGGTCTGCACGTCCACCGAGCCCTTGCGCACCAGGAAGATGTCGGTGTCGCTGTCCCCCTGGGCGATGATCACCTGGCCGGCGCGAAAGGCCTCGATCCGGCCCAGGGCCGCGACGCGCCGCCGCGCCTCCTGGTCCAGCATGCGGAACAACAAGTTCCCCGCCGTGAGTTCCTCGAAGTCCATGCGTCCTCCCGCGCGGTGGGTTCGATGACGGGAAATGCTACGCCGTCTCGCCAGGTGTGGCAAGGGAGTTGGCGCGGCGCTTGACAGTGTCGCGCGCCGGATGGTTCAATCCGCGGTCATAGGATCCGGCCGGCGCTCGTCCGGCACGACAGGGAGAGCCTTCATGGTCAAGTGCCCGAACTGCGGCAGGGAAAACGACGATTCGTTCCGCTTCTGCCTCGACTGCGGCAACGTGCTGCGCCCCGGCGGGACCTCGGAGAAGCCCGCTCCGGCCGCGGCGCCGCCAGCTCCGGTAGAGCCCGCTCCAGCCCCACGGCCTTCCCGCCCGGCCACCGGCGCCCAGGCGAAACCCGCGAGCGCCATCCGTCCGGCCGCCCCGCCGCCCGCCGCGGCGCCGCCGCCTCCCCCCGCGGAGCCGGCGCCGGTCGCCGCCGCCCCGGCCGTAGAATCGCCGTCTGGCGCCCCCGCGGCCTGCCCGCACTGCCACGCCCCCACCAAGCCCGGCGACGTCTTCTGTAGCGGCTGCGGCCAGCGGCTCTCCGGCGGCGAGGCGGCGCCGAAGGGGGCCACCATGTTCATGCACGTGGCCTCCCCCGACGCCGCCCGCAAACCCCGCGCCCGGCTGGTGCTGATCAAGCCCGACGGCTCCGAGGGCACGGTCTTCACCCTGGCCGCCGAGCGCACCACGCTCGGGCGGAGCCAGGGGGTCATCATGTTCCCCAAGGATCCGTTCATCTCCCCGCGGCACGCCGAACTCACCTTCAAGGACGGCCAGCTCTCCATCACCGACCTCGACAGCCTCAACGGCATCTTCCGCAAGATGACCGCCGAGGAGCCCATCGCGCCGGGGACCTGCTTTCGCATCGGGCGGCAACTGCTGCGGCTGGAGGTGCCGGGGGGCTTCCAGGACCTGGAGGCCCCGCCGAAGGCCGGCGACGACAGCCAGTTCTGGGGCAGCCCGGTGCCCCAGGTGTGGGCCCGCCTGGTGCAGATCTTGGAAGGCGGCAAGATCGGCGAGATCCACCTGCTCACCCAGGCCGAGGTCATGATCGGGCGCGAGGAGGGCGAGGTGCGCTTCCCCGATGACGGGTACATCTCCTCGCGCCACTGTCTGCTCAGCAACCGCCAGGGGGATTGCTTCCTGCGCGACCTGGGCTCGTCGAACGGCACCTACCTGCGCATCGTCGGCAGCACGCCGCTCGCTCACGACGATCGCGTCCAGATCGGCAACCAGGTGCTCCGGGTGGATCTCAGCTAGGACGCCCACCCTCCTCTCTCCGTAAGTCGCGACCGATCGTGGGAGCGAAAGAGCCAGCGCTGGCGGGCGGGCGCGCGTAAGTTGCGGCACAGCAACGCTAGGTCCACGCCGCCAGCAGAAGACCGCCGACTCCCATCAGCAGAAATGCCAGCGAGGAAAGCCACAGGCGCCGCGCCGGCCCCGTCCGGGCCGAGAGGACGGCGCCGAGATCGAGCGGTTGCTTTGGCAGCCGTACGCGCAGCACCATCCGGCCCAGGCGCAACTGATCCCGATCCGCGAGCCGGACCTCCCGTCGCACTCGCCGCTCGCCCACGAAGGTGCCGTTTTGAGATCCATTGTCCTCCAGCCAGGCCTCCTTGCGGCGCAGCCGAATCAGCGCGTGGGCTCTCGAGGTTCGCGCGTCATCCAGGCGAACCTCGCACTCCCGGCCGCGGCCGAGCCGCAGCACGCCCTCGTCTGGCAGATCGATACGCTTCCCTGCCTCGGGCCCGTTCTCAATCTCCAGGTACGCCTTCTCGACCACGGCGTCCGGCTGCTCGAGGAGTTCCTGCAGCGCCGCCGCCACGGCGCGAGTCTCATCGCAGGCAGCGTCAGAGTCCCCCACGAAGACCACCCGGTACACCCCCAGGGTGAGTTCGTCCCCCTGCCGTAGCAACACAGGCTCCCCCGGCAGCAGCGCGGCGCCGTTCAGACGTGTGCCGAGCCGGCTACCCAGGTCCTCCACCCGCGGCCCGTCCGCGTGTTCCGTCACCCGGCAGTGCCGGCGGGAGACGGAGGGATCCGGGAGCACGATGTGCGCTTGCTCGTCCCGGCCGAGGACGACCTCCGGGCCCGCGCGGGCCTCGTCCACGAAGAACCCCGCCGCGGTGGCTTCCTGTCCCACGATGAAGAAGCGAAATGTCATGATCCTCCCTCTTTCACTGGCCATCCGAAAAAGCGGTCTCTGCGTCCGGTGGCAGGTCTTTCAGAATCGGGTCTTCCGGGGAGAGGACCCGCAGCCGATCGAGTTGGATGCGGGCCTCCTCCAGCCTTCCCTGTTCTAGATCCAGGAGCACCAGGTTGCGCCGCGCGTCGAGCGATCCGGGATCGAGCCGCAGGGCCTCCTCGAACAGCGCGCGCGCCTCGTCGCGATCCCCCTGCCGCCAACGCACCACTCCCAGTCCGCACCGAGCCTGGACCAGGTCCGGCCGGCAGACCAGCGCCTCCTCCTCGCGCAGGGCGGCGGCCGGCAACTCCCCGCGCAGCAGGTGCCAGATCCCCAGGTTGTGCAGGGCCTCGGCGTAGCACGGCCCGTACTCCAGGCTCAGCTCGAACAGCACCCGCGCCTCGCGCGCGCGCCCCTCGGCCATGGCCCGGGCGCCCTCGTCGTTGAGCCGCACCGCCTCGGGGTGCACCACCGTCCTCGCAAAGCAACCGCACACCCCGGCGATGGCGAACCACACCGCGAGCGGGATCTTCATTTCTTTGCCTCCAGGGCCAGCCGGATCACGCCGGCGGGCTTGAGCGAGACGTTCGGCTCCAGCTCCCCGTAGCTCACCACGAAGAGCGTGCGGCACAGGTTGGCGGCCAGCTTCCAGAAGGGACGGCGCAGCTCCGGCCGGGTCAGGACCACCACCGGTTGGCCCGCGCCTTTGCGCAGAGTCCGTTCGAGGGCGCTCAGGATGGCCTCTCCCTGCTCGGGTGGCAGCGACAGCGAGGCCCCGGCGCCGTCGCGCGAAAGGCCCCTGGCCAGCGCCTCCTCGATGGCCGGGTCCAGCAGGAGCGGCTGCAGGCTGCCGTCCGGCGCCAGGCGGTGGCTGATGATCGGCCGCAGGGCCTCGCGCACCCGCTCGCTGAGCTGGACCGGGTCGGACTCGCGGCGCGCGTGCTCGGCCAGCGAGAGCAAGATGCCCTTGAGGTTGCGGATCGGCACGCCCTCCTCGACCAGGCGCGCGAGCACCTCGGCCAGGAGCACCGGCGGGATGAGCCGCGGGACGATCTCGCGCACCAGCGCGGGCTGGCTCCGCTCCAGCCGATCCAGCAGATCCTGCACCTCCTGCACCCCCACGAAGCGGAAGGCCGACTCCCGCAAGGCCTGTTCCAGCCGGCCCCAGGGAACGTTCCGATCGGGCAGCGCGCCGGCCGCGACGGGAGCCTGGTCCACCTCCAGGCGCCAGCGCCCCGGCGCCCCGGCGGCGAGCCGCACGGACGGCACCGGGATCCCCAGGTCCTCCTCGAGCCCCCGCCGCAGCTCCTCCAACCGCGGCATGATCTCCTGTGGCGAAATGGCGGGGTCCAGGAACAGGCACGGCCCGCCCTCGCGCGGCGCCGGCTCCGCCCGTGCCCGCAGGTCGCGCCGGCCCCGGGCGCGCAGCCAAAGGCCCAGGGCCACCGTCGCTCCGCCCAGGACCATGAACGAGACGGTGGGCATCCCCGGGATGACCCCCAGGCCGGACAACGCCCCTCCCGCCAGCAGCAAGGCCTCGGGGTGCGCGCCGAGCTGGCGCAGCACCTCGCCCCCCAGCCCCGCGCCGCTCTTCTCCGGCCGGACCCGGGTGATCACCAGCCCGGCCGCGACCGACACCAGCAGCGCCGGCACCTGGGAGGCCAGCCCGTCGCCGATGGTGAGCACGGTGTAGTGGGCCACCGCGGCGGGCAGCTCCATGCCGTGCTGCCCCACGCCCACCAGCAGGCCCCCCAGGATGTTCACCGCCACGATCACCAGGCCGGCCACGGCGTCGCCCTTGACGAACTTCATGGCGCCGTCCATGGCGCCGTAGAATTGGGCCTCGCGCTCCAGCTGCCCGCGCCGGCGCGCCGCCTCGGCGCCGTCGATGAGCCCGCCGCGCAGGTCGGCGTCGATGCTCATCTGCTTGCCCGGCATGGCGTCGAGGGTGAAGCGCGCGGTGACCTCGGCCACCCGCTCGCCCCCCTTGGCGATGACCACGAACTGCACCACGGTGATGATGAGGAACACGATGCCGCCCACCAGGGGATTGCCCTGCACCACGAACTCGCCGAAGGCCCGCACCACCGCGCCCGCGTCGCCGTGGAGCAGCACCAGCCGGCTGGTGGAGATGTTCAGGGTGAGGCGGAACACGGTGCTGACCAGAAGCAGCGTGGGGAACGAGGCCACCCGCAGCGCGTCCCCCATCTCTAGCGAGACCAAGAGCAACGTGAGCGAGCCGGCCAGGTTCGCGCACAGGAGCAGGTCCATCAAGGCGGGTGGGATGGGCAGGATCAGGATGGCCACCGCCGAGAGGACGAACAGGGCGAAGATACGCTCCATCCGGCCTCCACCGAGAAGCATCCTGCCCACACGCCTGATAAAGTCCATGAAGCTTCTCCCGTGATATCCGGCCGGTGTGTAAGCAAGATCGATGCCAGAAAAATTGCCTTTGTTTTTCAGATAGATTTACGAACGGCATCGCCGATCCTGTCCGGATTTCGAACATACTGTCGAAATCCGGACGGCGGATGGACGGGGGAGCTAGAGGCTCACGCGCCGGATGGCGGCGCCGACGGCGGCGAGGCGCTTTTCGATGTCCTGGTAACCGCGATCGATCTGCTCGATGTTGGAGATGACCGACTGCCCCTGGGCGCACAACGCGGCGATGAGGATGGCCATGCCGGCCCGGATGTCGGGGCTGGTGAGGGATTCGCCGAACAGCGGGGAGCGGCCGGACACCACCGCCCGGTGGGGATCGCACAGGATGATGCGCGCCCCCATGTCGATGAGCTTGTCCACGAAGAACAGGCGGCTCTGGAACATCTTCTCGTGGATCAGCACCGTGCCCTCGGCCTGGGTGGCCACGGTGAGCGCGATGCTCATGAGGTCGGAGGGGAAACCCGGCCAGGGCGCGTCGTCGATCTTGGGGATGGCCCCGTGGGGCCCGGCCTGCACGCGCAGCTCCTGCCCGGCTGGGATGACGATGTCGTCGCCCTCGTCGCGCCAGGTCACGCCGAGCTTGCCGAAGGCGATGCGGGTCATGCGGTGCTCCTGCGGGCGCGCCCCCTGGATGCGCAGCTCGGAGCCGGTGACCGCCGCCAGCCCCAGAAACGATCCGACCTCCATGTAGTCCGGGCCGAGGGTGAAGTCCGCGCCGGCGAGCCTGGGCACGCCATGGATCTCCAGGGTGTTGGTGCCGATCCCCGAGATGCGCGCGCCCATGCCGCACAGGCAGCGGCACAGGTCCTGCACGTGCGGCTCCGAGGCCGCGTTGCAAATGACCGTGTCGCCGTCGGCCAGCACCGCCGCCAGCACCGCCTGCTCGGTGCCGGTCACGCTCATCTCCTCGAGGAAGATATCGGCGCCGCGCAGCCCGTCGGTGCGAGCCTCGTAGAAGTGCGGGGTGATCTCGACCTTGGCCCCCAGCGCGCGCAGCACCTGGAAGTGGGTGTCCAGCGGGCGCGGGCCGATGCGGTCGCCCCCGGGGCGCGGCAGGCGCACGTGGCCGAGGCGCGCCAGCAGCGGGCCGGCCAACAGGATGGAGGTGCGGATGCGCCGGCACAGCTCGGGATCGGGGTCCATGGCGGGCATGGAGCCGGACTGCATGCGCAGCACGTTGGCCCCCGGCTCGTCGAAGGCCACGCCCTGGGCGGCCAGGATCTGGCGCTTGGCGGCCACGTCACGGATGCGCGGCACGTTGCGCAGGATGAGCGGCTGGTCGGTGAGCAATGACGCGGCCAGGAGCGGTAGGGCGGAGTTCTTGTTGCCGCTGGGGCGGATGCTCCCGCTCAGGCGGCGGCCTCCCTCGATCACGAACGCTTCCACGGGGCACGCTCCTTCGTAAGCTCGCGACCGACAGCGGGGCCGCCAGCGCCAGCGCGGTCGGGCGCGAATGTCCTGGCCGGTCGAGAGGTCGCGTGTGTGCGCGCCCGCTCACTCGGCGCCAGCCTGTATCCATTCCAGATGCGCTTCGTCACGGGACCACCTCGATGGTTCGCTCCAACCAGTCCTCGCCGAACCGGCCGTCGCGGGCGACCACCCACAGCTCGACCTGGCCGGGTTCGTCCGGCGCCGTCCACCGCATGCGGTCGAACTCGCTGGTGCCGTCGCCGGACAGGACCGAGTAGTCACCCTCGAACTCGCCGCCGGTGGCGAACCAGGCGAACACCACGTCCTCGATGCGCTCCTCGCTCTCGCCCTGCCGGCGGTACCGCTCGCGCGTGGCCGGATCGACCAGGGCCTGGAACGACACCGTCGCCCCCGCCTTCACCTGCACAAGATCCAGCGCCTCTGCCCCGTCGAGCGTGAGGCCCAGAAGGCGCGGGTTGGCGTTGGGGGGCTCCTCGGTGGCCAGCCGCAGCCGCACCCGCTTGATGGCGCGGACGACCTCATCGCCAGCCCGGGCCCGCAGGCCGACGATGAGCGGGAACCACTTCAGGTCCTTCCAGGCGGCGGGGTCGCCGAACGAGCCCGCCGGGAGGTTCGCCGCCGCGAACTCCACCAGCGCGGGCACGGAGAGACGCGCCGTGTCTCCCGACCCCGGCAGCGCATAGCCGTCCGCGCCGGGGCAGTCGATGTCCGCGGCCTGGTAGGAAAGCTCGCTCAGGCACACCGCCCACTCGAACGAAAGCGGCCGGCCGCCGCCCTGCGGATCGGCCACCAGCGCCGAAAGCACGACCTCGCCGTCGAGGCCCACCTCGGGCGGTTCGGCCCGCACACCCAGCACGCGCAGGCGCTCGACCAGCGACCCCGGCGGAAAGGGGTTGTCGCAGCCGGCCGCGAACGCGGCGGCGCACAGGCACAACGCAGCGGCGAGGGCGCGGCGCATTAGAAGGACCCCTTCAGGCCCAGGGCCGGGATGATGGGCAGGCCCCGGAAGTAGGCGCGCTCAGTGAAGTCGTAGTTGTAGCGGATGCCTTCCACCGAGCGGTAATTGTAGGCGTTCTGCACGTCGAGAAAAAGGGTGAGCGCGAAGCGGGCGAAGGCCCAGGTGTAGTCCACCCGCACGTCCAGGCGGTGGTTGAGCGGCAGGCGCTCGCTGTTCTTCTCGAGCGGGATGGGCCGGTAGCTGTCGTAGTCGGCGTCGAAGATGCCGCCGAGCAGCGGCGTGGTGGGGTTGCCGGAGACGAGCGAGAAGCGCAGCCCGAACTGCCAGCCGTCGCGAAGGCCGTGCGCGGGCACCACCGGGCCGGTGGGCAGCAGGTAGCCCAGCACCATGGTGAGGATGTGCGTCTGGTCCCAGTCGAACAGCCGCCACGGCTGGCCCGGGCCGTCCTGCCGCTCGGAGCGCATCAGGGTGTAGGCCAGCCAGCCGAAGGGGCCTTCGCGGGCGTCGCGCCGCAGCATGAGCTGCAGGCCAGAGGCCTTGCCCCGGCCGGCGTTGCTGTAGAAGGCCCGCGCGTCCGGCACCACCAGCTTGTCCATCTCCTTGTAGAACACCTCCACGTCGAGCTGGCCCTGCCAGGGCAAGTCCTGCTGGACGCGCAGGGCGTAGTGGCGCGCCCGCACCATGTCGAGATCGGGGTTGCCGAGCAGGCGCGACATCTCGTCCGGGGCCGGGGCCTGGGCGTAAATGCCGAAGCCCGCGCTGAGCACGGTGCCGGGCCGCGGTTCGTAGCGTAACGAAAGTCGCGGGAGCAACACCGCCTGGTTGAGCGGCAGGTCGAAGGCCTCCACCCGCGCGCCCAGGGTGAGCAGCAGCCGCGGCACCGGCGACCAGCCGAGCACGCCGTAGGCCCCGCCCCACATCCAGGCGGTGCGCTCGCTCCCCTCCAGGATCTCCAGGCTGGCGAAGTCCGCCACCACCTCGCCCTCCTTCGGCGGCCGGGGCATGCGCATGGAGTACTGGTAGGACAACGTCGAGGCGAGCAGCCCGCCGTGGATGAACCAGCGCCGGTCGATCTGCCACTCCCAGTCGAAGCGGCTGGCCATGGAGTACACCCGCGCCTGCACGAAGCGCTCGGCCCCGAAGCGGAAGTGGTACTGGTCGTAGCCGCCGGCCAGCGAGGTGCGGAACTCCCAGGACGGGTCGGGCGAGTGGACCCAGGCCAGGTTCACGCGGTGGAACTGGATCTGGTCCTGGTAGGTGCCGAGCATGCCGGGGTCGGCGCTCACGGCCTTCTGCATCACCAGGCGCGCCTCGTCGGATGAGCCGTAGGCGAACAGCGTCAGGTGATCGCCGCGCGCCGGCAGCAGCTCAAGTTTGAGCTGGTAGTCGTAGTACACCGGGGCCACGGTGAGTTCGAAGCCCTCGATGTCCTCGAGCACCGAGGGCAGCCACACGTCCACCGTGCTGCGGCGGAAAGCGGCCACGAAGCCGGCCTTCGGCCCCAGCGGGCCTTCCAAGAGGACGCCGGCGTCGATCATGCCCAGGTTGACGTAGCCGCCGAAGTCCTGCCGGTCGCAGGGCCGTGTGCGGGTGTCCACGATGCCCCCGATGGCCTCGCCGAACTCGGCGCCGAAGGCCCCGGGAATGAAGTCGATGCTCTTCAGGATGTCCGAGTTGACGGCCGAGGTGAGCCCCATGAAGTGATACAAGAGCGGCACCGGGTGCCCGTCGATCAGGATCTTGCTGTCCTGCGGAGCCGCGCCCTGGATGAGCAGCCCCGGCCCCATGGTCCCCGAGGAGAAGGCCATGCCCTGCGCCACGCCGGGCAGGCTCTGCACGATCTTGCCCACGTCGCCCTGGGTGCCGGGGATCTTCTTGACCTCCTCCACCTGCACCACGGTGTTGCTGACCTCGGCCTGGAGGCGCTTCGAGACCACCACCACCTCTTCCTGCTCCTCGGAGCCTACGGGGTCCAGGGCGTAGGACAGGGACAGCCGCTGGCCCTCGGCCACATTGACGTGCACGCGCAGCGGGACGTGGTCGGGGTCCTGGACCCACAGCTCGTGGGCGCCGGGCGCGACCCGCTCGAAGACGAAGCGCCCGCGCTCGTCGGTGATGGCGATGTCCTTGCCGTCGAGCTGGACCGGCGCCCCGGGCAGCGGCTCGCCGCTCTGTTTGTCCCGCAGCACCCCCTCGATGGCGGCGTGCGCGGCGGACGCCTCCCCTCCTCCCGGCGCCGCCGCCTCCGCGCGCCCGCCGGCCGCGATCGCCACGGCCAGCAGGGCCGGGAGCATCCCGTGAGGAAGGTGCCGCATGCGTTACAGTTCGGCGATGGCGTCGATCTCCACCTGGGCGCCCTTCGGCAGCGCGGCCACCTGCACCGTGGCCCGGGCCGGGAAGGGCTTCTGGAAGTAACGGCCGTACACCTCGTTGACCGCGCCGAAGTGCGAAAGATCGGTCATGTAGATGGTGCAGCGTAGGACGTGCGAGAAATCCAATCCCGCCGCCGCCAGCACCGCCTTGAGGTTCTCCAGGCAGCGCTCGGCCTGGGCCGCCGGCGGCCCCGCCACCAGCTCCCCGGTGCGGGGGTCGAGGGGGATCTGGCCCGAGAGGTACAAGGTCCGGCCGCCATCGCTCCGGCAGGCCTGGGAGTACGGGCCTACGGCCTTGGGCGCCTGCTGGCTCTCCACGCTCACACGGCTCATCGGCTCCTCCTTGGGTTCGCGCAACCGGCCGCAGCCTACCAGAGCAGGCGCGCCAGATTCAACTGATTGGATTTTTGCGGCCGCGCCTGATAGGAAGGCGGCATGACAGAACCCGTCCCGACCGAGGAGCGCCGCGAGGGCCAGAGCCTCTCCTTCTTCGCCCAGTCCGCCTACGCGCTCGGGAACTTCGGGGTGGCCTTCAGCCCCACCATCGTGGCGGCCTGGCTGGGGTACTTCTTCTACGGCCAGGAGGACGGCGGCCGGCCCATCCTGTACCTGGCCCCGGCCACCTTCAGCGTCATCTGGTTCGCCACGCAGTTCCTCAACGCCTTCACCGACCCCATCGTGGGGTATCTCAGCGACAGCACCCGCTCGCGCTTCGGCCGGCGGCGCCCCTGGATCCTGATCGGCGCGCCGCTGCTCGGGTTGTGCTTCTTCTTCCTGTGGACGCCGGCCACCGGCGAGCCGTCGCTGGCCAACGCAATCATCCTGTTCTTTTCGCTCTTTGGCTTCTGGCTGTTCTTCACCGTGGTGGTGGCGCCGTATCTCGCGCTGCTTCCCGAGATCACGCCCTACGACAACGAGCGGGTCCGCATCTCCGCCTTCATGGGCATCCACGAGGTGCTGGGGACCGCCGCCGGCAACATCCTGCCGCCCGTCTTCGCCGGCGCCTTCGCCACGGGGGCGCTGTTCCTTACCAACGGCTACCAGGTGACCGGGCTCATCGGCGCGCTCACGCTCATGGTGTGCTTCATGCTCGCCGCGCTCTTCACCCGCGAACGCTACCGGCCGCCCGAGGCGCGCCCGAGCGGCGGCCGGCCGGTGCGCGATGCCCTGCGCGAGTTCGCCTCGGTGTTTCGCAACCCGGCCTTCCTCCCCTACGTCCTGGGCGCGGGGTTCTACCGCATGGCGGCGGCCACCATCGTCTTCGTCACGCCCTTCGTGGCCACCAAGATCCTGGGCGCCTACCCCGCCACGGAGCGCGACCTCACCATCCTGGGGGCGCTGGGCGCCGTCGGCGAGCAGGGCGCGGTCGACTGGGAGCTCGCGGCCGGCTACCTCATGATGCTGGTGCTGCTGGGCGCGGCGCTGCTCTTTCCGCTGGTGTCGCTGCTTTCGCGCCGCATGGGAAAGCGCGCGCTGTACATCCTCTCGCTCACCTGGCTGGGGATCGTGCTCATCCTCATGTCGACGCTGGGCCTGTGGCCGGTCCTGTCGCCGCTGTCACAAGCGCTGGTCCTCTTCGCGCTGGCGACGTTCCCCCTCGCCATCGCGCTGGTGATCATCCGGCCCATCCTGGCCGACGTCATCGACGCCGACGAGAAGCTCACCGGGCTTCGGCGCGAGGGCATCTACAACGGCATGGAGGGGCTCATCCAGAAGACCGGCGCCGCGCTGGGGCCGGGCATCGCCGGGCTGCTCTTCCAGCTCTTCGGCGGCACCACCCAGGACAACCTGGGCATCCGCCTGGCCACCCCGCTGGCCGGGCTGTGCCTGCTGGCCGCGGCCCTGGCCTTCACCCGCTACCCGATCCGAAAGTAAGAGAACACCTCCGAGCGCGGCGCGCCAGGCGAGGCCTCCTCGATGCAGATCTTGATGTTCTTCTTTCGCGGCCGGACGCAAGAGCAACCTTGCGTCTGGCTGCGGGGCCAAAAGAGCCAGCGCAGCCAGACGCGATCTCACGACCTGCTGCTGCGGATTGCCGTGCTATCTATGGCTTCGCCGGCGGCAGGCCGGCCCGCTCGCGGATGCGCTCGAGGTCGGCTTTGCGAAGGAACGAGACGATGTTCTTCCATATGGTGTGGAAGCCGTAGCCGCCCTCGAGCATCTCTTGCATGGCCTCCTCGCGCGACCAGCCCTGGAACATGATGCGGTAGAAGGCCGACATCATGCCGGTGCGGTCGGCCCCGTGCTGGCAGTGGAGGAACACCGGGTGGTTGGCGGGGTCGGCCATGACCTTGAGGAAGGCCACCACCTGCTCTTCCTTGATGTCGAAGGTGTTGATGGGGATGTGCACGTAGCGAAGATTGGTACCTTTGAGCTTCTTGCGGTCGGAGTGCATCGAGCGCAGGTTGACCACGGTGCGGATGCCCAGCTTCTCGAGCGTCTTCATGCCTTCCTTGTCCGGCTGCGCCCCGCGGTAGAGCACGTCCGAGACCTTGAAGAAGTTGGACAGGCCCTCTCCCTGGAGGGGTTTGGCGTATTTCTCCGGCCGCGCAGCGGCGCTGGCGGTCTCTCCGGCGAAGGCAGGCGGAGCGATCGCCCACCCGCCGGCCGAAATCACCGCGACCAGGGACAGGCGATACAGCCACCGGCGAATGCACGCTTGGGGATTTCTTTGATTCATGTGGCAACGTTATTGTTTTTTGGGCCGGGATGCAACGGCTTCGAGCCATCGTGGAGCTTTCAGCGGCGCGGCGCAAAGCAGCCGCGCCCAAGAGAACATTGTCGGAAAAATAACGAGGCACGGTCAGCCGCCGACCGGGTTGCACAAAGAAGCCTCCGCGAGTAGGCTGCCCGCATGTTCATCCCGCTCGGCGACACGCCCAACCCGCAGTTCTTCCGCCCCTGGGTCAACTGGTCCCTCATGGGGGTGAACATCCTGGTGTACCTCGTCGTGGCCCTGCCGCTCTCCCAGACCGGGGTGGACCCGCGCGACCCGCTGCTCGTCGAGTACCTGCACAAGCTCATGCCGGATCAGCCGATCTCGTTTCTTTCCTTGCGAGAGCTCTCGGCCTACGACCTGTTCGTCTTCGCGCACGGCTACCGGCCCGCCCAGCCGGAGTTCCTCGACCTCATCACCTGCATGTTCCTGCACGCCGGACTGCTGCACCTCGCCGGCAACATGCTGTTCTTGTGGATCTTCGGCGACAACATCGAGCACCGGCTGGGCCGGATCGGCTACCTTCTGGCCTACCTCGGCACCGGGATGCTCTCGACGCTGGCCTTCTCGCTGTTCGCCAAGAACGGCCAGATCCCCCTGGTCGGCGCCTCCGGGGCCATCTCCGGCGTGATCGGGATGTATTTCGTGATGTTCCCGCGCAACCGGGTGAAGGTGTTCGTGGCGCTGTTCCCGTTCTTCTTCGACACCGTGCTGCTGCCGGTGCGCTGGGTGCTGGGGTTCTACATCGTGGCCGACAACCTGCTGCCGTTTCTCATCGGCTCAGACTCCAATGTGGCCTTCGGCGCCCACCTGGGTGGGTTCGTGGCGGGCCTGGGATTGGCGCTGGCCGGCGAGGCGCTCGGCTGGTCCTGGCCCTGGCAGGACCGCGGCCCGGCGAAGCGCGAGTTCGCTCCCCGGGCGGCGCACCCGCTGGAGCGCCTGAGCAGCGCCATCCGCGAGCAGCGCCCCGCGGACGCCATAAACACCCTGGAGGAGGTGCCCCCGGGCGAGCTCGGCCGGCTGTCCCCGGACGAGTGCGTGGTGCTCGCCGACTGGCTCCACGAGGCGGGGCACCCGCTGGCGGCCGCCCGGCTCCTGCGGCGGTGCCTCTCGGCCCACGGCGATCGCGCGG
Source organism: uncultured Myxococcales bacterium (assembly GCA_964561025.1). Classification (GTDB taxonomy): domain Bacteria; phylum Myxococcota; class B64-G9; order B64-G9; family B64-G9; genus JAAZNF01. The sequence goes on along the minus strand of CAZLNM010000012.1, from coordinate 20,548 downwards.
ATCTGGCGCGGGTGTTTCTGCACCTCGGCCTGCTGGCGCTCGCCCGCGGCCAGCCCACCACGGCCTACCAGCACCTGCTCTCGGTGTTCGACTATAAGCCCGACGATGAGACCGCCATGCGCGCGCGGGAGGCCCTGGCCCGCATCGAACGCCGGCGCTGAGCGGCGCGGCGCGCTTGACGCACCATCCGCGCGGATCTAGACTGCGCGCCGTGAAACGGCGAAGAACCAAAGAGCCCGGCAACCCCGACAGCCACAACCTCCACGGCATCGAGCTCGCCGACCGGGGCTTCCTGGACGAGGCCATGCAGGAGTTCTCGCGCGCGCTGGCCCTGGATCCGCTGGCGCCGTTCCCTCGCATCAACCGCGCCAGCGTGTACATCGAGCAGGGAAAGCTCCTGGAGGCCCTGTCCGACCTGGTGGACGCGGTGCGGGTGGCCCCCGACAACGAGTCGGCCCGCTATCATTTGGGGTTCTTTTTGAGCGTCCACGGCAGCAACCTCGCGGTGCAGGAGCTGGAGCACGTGCTGCGTCACGAGCCCGAGCACGTGGACGCTTTGATCCAGCTGGCCATCACGCTCATGGACCGCGGCGAGTTCGAGCCCGCCGAAAAGGCCCTGCGAAGCGCCATCGAAAAGGACCCGCGCAATCCGACCGCCAACCACGAGCTCGGCAACCTGCTCTCGGATACCGGGCGGGTCCACGAGGCCATCGGGTTCCTCCGCGCCGCCTCCCAGATGCAACCCGACGATCTCGACATCCTCATCGATCTGGGCGTGGCCTTCGTCCAAGCCGGATTTCTCGAGGAAGGCGCCCAGCACCTTTCGCGGGTGCTGAAGAGGGATCCCGAGAACCTCTACGCCCACTACAACCTGGCGGCGGCGGCCGCGCTCGGGCGCCGCACCGAAGAATGCTTCGAGCACCTGAAACCCGCGCTGCACTCGGACATTCAGACGGTTCAAAACTGGCTGGATGAGGACTCTCGCTTCGATGCGGTTCGAAAGGACCCGAAGTTCATCGAGCTCTGCCGGCTTTCTCCACCAGATATTGTGGTCCCTCTCGCCTGATCATACCGCGGATTGGATTTTCTGCTTTACAGCAAGACTGGCATGTGATAGGGGTATCCAAACCGACTGTCACGTCTGGGTGTGACCATTCGTGACGGTACATTGAAATACCTTGCCATACGTGGCACGCGTGTTCGAGTGCCGATGGCTCGAGTCGATTGAGAGGTACACCTTGAAACTGCGGCGGATGGAGCTTTTCGGGTTCAAGTCGTTCATGGAGCGCACTCGCCTGCGCTTCGACGATGGCATGACGGGGATCGTCGGCCCCAACGGGTGCGGCAAGAGCAACCTGGTGGACGCCATCCGCTGGGTCATGGGCGAGCAGAGCGTGCGCATGCTGCGCGGCAAGAGCATGGAGGACGTCATCTTCGCCGGCAGCGAGTCCAAGCCTCCCATGGGGATGGCCGAGGTGGCGCTCACGTTCGAGAACGACGGCCACAACGTGCCGCCGGAGTACGCCCAGTACTCGGAGATCACGGTGAGCCGGCGGCTGTTCCGCTCCGGGGAGAGCGAGTATTCCATCAACAAGACCGCCTGCCGGCTGCTGGACGTGCAGGAGCTGTTCATGGGCACCGGCGTGGGCACCCGGGCCTACTCCATCATCGGCCAGGGTCAGATCGGCCTGCTGGTGTCGCTGAAACCGCAGGATCGCCGCGTGGTCATCGAGGAAGCCGCCGGGGTGAGCAAGTACCGGGCCCGCCGCAAGGTGGCCGAGCGCAAGATGGAGCTCACCCGGCAGAACCTGCTCCGCGTGAACGACGTCGTGACCGAGATCGGCCGCAACCTGGATGCCCTCCAACGCCAGGCGCGCAAGGCGGCCCGGTACCTCAAGCTCAAGGAGCAGGTCCGCGAGGTCGAGCTGCGCTCCGCCACCCACCGCTTCCTCGAGCTCTCGGTCATCCGCCGCCACCTCTCCCAGAAGCAGCAGGCGCTCTCCGATCAGGGAGCGGCGTTGCAGTCGCGCATCGCCTCCCGCGAGGCCTCCATCGAGGAACGCCGCCTTATCTTGATGGAGGAAGAGCGCGGGCTCTCGGAGATGCAGGAGCGGCTGCTCTCGACCGACAACCAGATCCGGTTGCACGAGCAGAACGTGGAGTTTCTGAACCGCGAGATCCAGGCCGCCGGGAGCCGCAGCCAGGAGTCGGCCAACGAGATCGAGACGCTCCACGCGCGCGTCGGGCAGATCGAGCGCGAGGCCGAGCAGGCCGAGCGGGAGCTCGCCGAGGTGGAGGCCCAGGCGGCCGGAGCCGAGCTGCGCCTGCGGGAACGGGCCGAACAACAGGGCCAGCAAGAGGCCCGGGTGCGCGAGATCGAGACGACGCTGGAGGGTGATCGGTCCCGGCAGCTCCAGCTCGGCACCCAGACCGGGGAGCTGCGCAGCCGTCAGACGGCGCTCGAGCAACGCCTCATCGACCGCGAAACCCGCCTCGGCCAACTGGAGGGGGAGGCCGCCGCCCTGGAGAAATACCTCGCCGAGCTGGCGAGCCAGCGGGCCAACGCCCGGCGGGATCTGTCCGAGCGCAAGCAGCTCCACCTGAACCTCACCGAGCGCCGCGCCGCCGAGGAGAACCAGCTCGCCGACCTGCGCTCGCAGCTCGCCCAGACCGAGGCCCGCGCCATGGCGCTGCGAGAGGAGATCTCCGACAAGCGCTCGCGGCTGGGTTCCCTCCAGCAGATCATGCGCGACTTCGAGGGCTGCCAGAACGGCGTGCGCCAGGTCATGATGAAGGCGCGCGAGCAATCCGAGCAGGATCGGGTGGTGGGCCTGGTGGCCGACGTGCTGCAAGCGCCGCCGCGCTACGAGACGGCGGTGCAGGCGGTGCTCGGGGATCGGCTACAGGGCGTGGTGGTGCGCTCCCAGGAGGCGGGCCTGGCGGCCATCGACTACCTGAAGGCCGAGTCCCAGGGACGCTCGTCCTTCATCCCGCTCTCGCTGCGCGACCCGGTGTACGAGGTGAGCGCCGAGACCGTCCACGGCCCCGGGGTGATCGGCCCCATGCGCACGCTGATGGCCTTCGAGCCCCAGTACGAGGGCGTGGTGCGCTACCTGCTCGGCGACGTGGTGGTGGTGGAGGACCTCTCCAGCGCGCTGGCCGTGTGGCGCAGCAACGGGCACAAGGCCACCCTGGTCACGCTGGACGGCGAGGTGCTCGAGCCGGAGGGGGTGCTCACCGGCGGCTCCCTGGAAGGGCCGGGCGCCCACCTGCTCGCCCACAAGCGCCAGATCCGGGAGCTCTCCGATTCGCTCCAGGACCTCGAGGCCCAGTACGCCCTGGTGCAGGCGGCCATGGGCCAGATGAAGGCGCAGCTCTCCTCGGCGCACTCGGCGCTCGACTCGTTGCGCCAGAACTCCCACGAGGAAGAGATCCGCATCGTGGACCGGGAAAAGGACCTGCACCACCTGGATTCAGAGATGGCGCGCCAGGAGGAGCGGTTGGCCGCCCTGCGCCGGGAGAAGCTCGAACAGGAGGCGCAGCGCGACCGCTGCCGGGAAGAGCGCGGCGAGCTTCTGCGGCAGCAGGAAGAGCTGACCCGGGAGCAGGCGCGCCTGGACGAGGGGCTGCGCGAGCTGCGCGAGCGCCTGGAGCGAGAGCGCGCCGAGCTGGCCCGCCTCAGCCAGGAGTGCCTGGATCTCAAGGTGCGGGCGGCGGCCGGGCAGGAGCGGCTACAGTCCTCCCGCCGGCGCCAGGAGGCGATGCAGGCCACCCGCGCCGAGATCCAGGAGAGGCTCTCGCGCCTGCGGCAGGAGGTCAACCAGGACAACCAGCAGGTGAACCGCAGCCGCTCCCAGATCGAGGAGAGCCGCCAGGAGATCGCGGCACTCCTCAACCGCAAGGAGTGCGATCAGAAGGAGCTGGCGCTACGGCGCCAGCGCTACGAGGAGCTGTTGGCCTCCATCGGGGCGGACGAATCGCTGCAGAAGAACGAGCGCCGCGAGCTGGACGAAGGCCGCTCCCGCCTGGGCGAGATCGGGCTGCGCCTCCAGGAGAGCGAGCTGGCGCTCTCGCACCTGGTGGAGGACGTCCGCCGCGCGCACCGCACCGAGCTTGGCGAGTGCGTCAGCCGCTACCACCTGATGCCCCCGCCGGACGAAGAGGATCTGGCCCGCGCCGCCAAGCTGCGCTCGGCCATGGAGCGCATGGGCGACGTCAACCCCGGCGCGGTGGAGGAGTACGAGCGGCTCAAGCAGCGCCACGAGTTCTTGTCCACGCAGAGCCGGGATCTGCAGGACTCCCTGGAGAAGCTGGAGGCGGTCATCCAGAAGATCAACCGCGCCAGCCGCAAGCGCTTCCGCGAGGCCTTCGACGCCATCAACCTCAAGTTCCAGGAGATCTTCCCGCGCCTGTTCAACGGCGGGCGGGCCCACCTGGCGCTCGAGGAGGTGCAGGACGTGCTCGAGGCCGGGGTGGACATCGTGGCACAGCCCCCCGGCAAGAAGCTGCAGAACATCGAGCTTCTGTCGGGCGGCGAGAAGGCCCTGACCGCGGTGGCGTTGCTGTTCTCCATCTTCCTGGTGAAGCCCACGCCCTTCTGTCTGCTGGACGAAGTGGATGCGCCGCTGGACGAGGTGAACATCGACCGGGTGAACGCCATGATCCGCGAGATGTCCAAGACCAGCCAGTTCATCATCATCACCCACAACAAGCGCACCATGGAGACGGTGGACCGCCTGTACGGCGTGACCATGGAGGAGCCCGGCGTCTCCACCATGATCGCGGTCCAGCTCAAGGACATCGACGCGCCGAAGGCCGAGCAGGCCGCCTGAACCCCGCGGGCGGGGCACTTCCCCCTTGATGCGCGCCGGATTTCGGGGTAGCAAGACCGCATGAGACACCTTCTGCCAGCCGCCGCCGCCAGCGTTCCGGAGGAGCCGGCGGCCACCTCGTCCGGGGACGTGTGGGCCATCCTGGTGTTCTGCGCCGTGGTGGCGTTCTTCGTGTGGCTCTTGGTGGCGGTGGTGCGGCGCCGCCTCGGCAACGTACGCGGCCGGCTGGGGGATCTCACCGAGGACGAGCGCGAGGCCGCGGAGAACCTGCGGCTGTGGGCGGAGGCCCGCCGCCGCACCGAGGACGAGGAGGAGGACGAGGAGGCGTCCGCTCCGGCCGAAGAGCTCCCCGCGTTGCAGGACGAGCTCTTGCAGAAGTCCCGCGAGCGCCTCGACGCCCGCAGCGCGCCGGCTCGCAACGTCTTGCTGGACGCCCTGGCCGAGGCGCCGCCCCCCCCTGCCCCGCCGGCGGGGCTCGAGCCCGCCGCCGCGCCCGCCCCGGTGCCTCCGCCGGCGAGCGCACCGGAGGCGAGCAGCGACGTTGCGCCCGTGCCCGCCCCGGCGCCTCCCGCGCCGTCCCCGGCGCCGCCCCGTCCCGTGGCGGTGCCGGCCGACAAGCCGCGCTCGCTCGAGGATGGGCTACAGAAGACCCGCGAGGGGGTCTTCTCGCGCCTGGGCCGCCTGTTCGGCCGCAAAGAGCTGAGCGCGGCCGACATGGAGCAGGTGGAGGAGATCCTGTTCACCGCGGACATCGGGGTGCGCACCAGCCAGAAGCTCATCGACTTCGTGCAAGACGCGCTGTCCCGAAAGGAGCTGGCCGACAGCGCCCGGCTGTTCGCCGCCTTGCAGGAGCGCATCCGCCAGATCCTGGCCGTGCCATCGAACGTGCCCGAGATCGGGGTCCACCGCCCGCACGTGATCCTGGTCGTGGGGGTGAACGGCACCGGAAAGACCACCACCATCGGCAAGCTGGCCTTGCAGCACACCCGCGCCGGGCGCAAGGTGATCCTGGCGGCCGGCGACACCTTCCGGGCGGCCGCCGCCGAACAGCTCACCATCTGGGGTCAGCGCGCCGGCTCCCAGGTGATCCGCGGCCAGGAGGGCGCCGACCCGGCCTCGGTGGTGTTCGACGCCATCTCGGCGGCGCGCTCGCAACAGGCGGACGTGGTCATCGCCGACACCGCCGGGCGCCTGCACACCCGGGTGAACCTGGTCGAGGAGCTGCGCAAGGTCCACCGGGTATGCGGCAAGGCCATGGAGGGGGCACCGCACGAGGTGCTGCTGGTGCTGGACGCCACCACCGGCCAGAACGCCATCAACCAGGCCAAGGAGTTCCACTCCTCGCTGAACGTGACCGGCATCGCGCTCACCAAGCTCGACGGCACGGCCAAGGGCGGCGTGATCATCGGCATCTGCGACACCTTCGGCATCCCGGTCCGCTACATCGGCATCGGCGAGCAGGTGGAGGATCTGCGGCCCTTCGAGCCCGAGCCCTTCGTCAAGGCGCTTTTCTCCTGAGGCCCCATGACGTGGCGCGAAATGCGCTGGCTGTTCTTTGCCGTGCTGCTTCTTTGTGACGGCCCGGCCCTGGCCCGGGAGAACCTCACCGGGCAGTGGCGTGAGGAGTTCGAGGAGGACATCCGCTCGGTGGAGCAGTGGGACACCCGCTGCGGAGAGGCCCCGCAGAGCCCGGGCCGGCGCGACCGCGGACGCACCTTCACCGTCGAGGATCGGGGGGTGGAGCTGCGTTTCTCGTCGCCGCAAGAGAGCTTCTCCACCAGCGACTGCCAATCCTCCCACCCCGGGATCCGTCCCCGCGAGATGACCCTCAAGGAGGGCCTGTACCTCAAGAACTGCTCCACCGCGGACGACGCCCTCGACTACGAGAGCGGGCTGTACTCGTTCCGCGTGATCTCGCCGGAGGTGATCGAGTACCGCGAGACGACCCGTTTCTCGCGCGCCAACCAGGGCGCCCTGTGCGTGCATACGCGGCGGGTGCAACGCCGTTACCGGCGCCTCGCCGCCCCGGCCGGCGAGGCCGCCGCCGAGCCGCCTCCCGCGTCCGCCGACGCCGGCCCGGTCGCCCTCGCGAAAGCGGAGGCGATCGAGGCCACCCCTGCCGACGCGGGCGCGCCGCCGGACTCTCAAGATCCCTGCCGGGCCCCGGGCCCGATCCGCACGCTGCGCGTGAATCCCGACCGGGCGCAGGTCCTGGTGGGAGAGGTGTTCTGCCCCCGGCTGGAAGGGCGGGACGCCGCCGGGTGCCCGCTCCCGGTGCGCCCGGAACCGACCCCCGCCGAGCCGGTGCCCGGCGTGGCCTGGACCCCGGACGGATGCCTGCGCGTGACCGAGCGCGCCCCGGGCGGCACGCGCCGGATCGAGGTCCACTCCCAGGGCCAACGGGTCATCTTACAGCTCGTCATCCTGCGTCGCCTGGAGCCCAGCACGCCACGACCCGTCCCGCCGGAAGCGGCACCGAGCGTGGCCGCGCCAGCGCCCGATGAAACGGAGAGACCCGCCGAGGCTCCGCCGCCGGAACAGGTGCCGCCTTCGCCTCCACCCGTCACGCGCCCCATCGCAATGCCCGCGGCCGCGGCCTCCCCTACCCCCGGCCGAGAAGCGAGCGGCGAACTTCGCTGGGCCTGGTTCGCGGTTGCAGGCGCCATCGCTCTCTCGTTGTGCGCCGCCTTGGTCGTCGGCCTCCGCCGGCGCAAGAAGAGCCATCCGGCCCTCCCCGCGACCGTCCCGTCGCCGCCGCGAGAGGTCCCCCTCGAATCGCTGCCCACCGTCCAGGCCCTCCCCCGCGCGGCCGCGAGAGCGCCGGATGCGGGCACGGGTCGGGCGTTCTGCACCGAGTGTGGGCGCGCGCTCCCTGCGGGGGCTCGCTTCTGTCCCTTCGATCGCGCTCCCGCCCCTGCCGCCACAGCTCCACCACCGGCCGGAGTGACGTGCCCTGGCTGCGGCCGGACCCTTCCCGCCGGGGCGCGTTTCTGTCCCTTCGATCGCACCCCGCTGGGAAAGGGGCCCCAGATATGAGCGATTCCGATCCCCGGCACCTCTTCGGCCAGGAGGCGGAGGAACGGGCCGCCGCCTTCCTGACCGAGCGAGGGTATCGTATCCTGGAGCGGAACCTGCGCACCCGCCTGGGCGAGGTGGACATCGTGGCCATGGAGGGCGACACGCTGGTGTTCGTCGAGGTGCGCTCGCGGCGCGATGCCAGCGCGGTGCACCCCGCCGCCACGGTCAACCGCCGCAAGCAGCGGCAGGTGGTGCGGGTGGCCATGCTCTACTGCCAGAAGCACAAGGTGCGCGACACCATGATCCGGTTCGACGTGGTGGCGGTGCTGGGAGAGGGCGGCCCCATCGAACTCATCCGCAACGCCTTCGAGGCGGGGCGCTAGCCGGGATCGAGGAGGCGCGCATGCGCATCGTGCGGGCCCGCGGCATCGGCTTCTGTTACGGCGTGCGCCGCGCCATCGAACTCGCGGTACGCCGGGCGGAGCGGGGCCCCATCTGCTCCCTGGGGCCGCTGATCCACAACCGCCAGGAGGTCGCACGCCTGGAGAGCCTGGGCATCCGGGTCGCGGACTCAATCGAGTCCTGCGCCAATGAAACGGTGATCATCCGCTCGCACGGCGCCAGAGCCGAGGACATCGCCCGGGCCCGGGCGCTGAACGTCACGCTGGTGGACGCCACCTGCCCCCACGTCACGCGCTGCAAGGAGATCGTGCTCTCATTGCAGCAGCAGGGCCGCGAGGTGCTGCTCCACGGGGATCGCCGCCACCCCGAGGTCCAGGCCATCCTGAGTTTCGCCGCCGCTGGCCTCGAGGTGATCCGGGGCCCGGAAGACCTCGCGGTGTTGCGTCCGTCCCACCCGCTGGGCCTGGTGGCTCAGACCACCCAGGAGCGGCAAGCCTTCGCCGCGCTGGCGGAAGAGGTGCGCCGCCGCTTCCCGGACGCCGACATCCGCGACACCATCTGCCAGGACGCGGCCCGGCGCCAGGAGGAGGCGTCGCGCCTGGCCGGCGAAGTGGGCCTGGTGCTGGTGATCGGCGGGCGCGAGAGCGCCAACACCAGCCGCCTGACCCAGATCTGCCGCCGCCTCCAGCCGCGCACACTCCAGATCGAGCAAGCGGCGGAACTCTCCCCCTCCATGCTCTCCGGAGTCGATAGCGTCGGCCTGATCTCCGGAGCGTCCACGCCCGACTGGGTCATTCAGGAGGTCGAGCGACGCCTGACGGGGCTCGCTCCCTAGGTCTCATGCCGCCTCAGCTTCGAGGCGGCTTGGACGCGGCGCTCGTCTTGAACTCGGGCAAGGCCCGGACCACGATCTCCAGATCCTTTGCAGTGGGGGGATCCTTGACCCGGAACACGCGCAGCTCCCCGAGGTAGTTCTGCCCGGGGACGCTCAGGCGCGCCTGGAGTTCCAGCCCGCCCTCCCCGCGCCAAAGTCCTACGAGCAACACTCCCTCCACGCTCCACTCGCGGGCCAGGGCGGCGAGCTGCTGCTGGGCTTTCGCCGGAAGGGCGTCGCTTGCTAGCGAGTACTCCAGCAGGGCGCGAGGCGGGCCGAAGGCGGGCAACGGGAACAGCCAGGCGCGAAGCTCCGCCGGGGGCAGATCGTCCGGCAGGATCCGCGTCCAGGCGGCGTGCCCCGGCAGGCTCACCCGTACGGTGTGAACGCCGGGAAACAGCGCCAGGGTGCACGGGGCCGGCCCCACCGCCCGGCCATCGACCTCCACCGCGGCGCCCTCGGGCCACGAGAACACCACCGTCGAGGTCGGCTTGCCGGAAAGGAGCTGGCGCCGCGCCCGCTCGAAGACGGTCAAGGCGTCGGCATTGAGCGCGAGACGTTGCCCCGAGATCTCCGGGTCGAGGGAGACGGCTTTACGGAACTCGGCTTCGGCGGCCTCCGGCTGGGCCTGCAGCAGCGAGAGCATTCCGCGGCGGACAAATAGCTCGATGGCGGATCCGGCGGGCAGGGCATCCGCGCACCAGGGCAGGTGTTGCTCGGCCTTTGCCAGGCCCTGCTTCGCCCGGGTGAGCTGAAGGGCTTGCAACGCGCTTCGCCCCTCGGCCAGGGAAAGATCAAACTGGCGCCGGCAATCGGAGGTGGCGCCGTCCAGTTCACGCCACACTGCCCGGCTCAGGGAAAGCCCCGTCAGCGGAAAGAATCCGTGTTGCTTGCGAAATGCCTCGCCGAGGCCGAGCAGCATGTCATCCAGGCGATCGGGCCGAAGCTCCAGCGTGGGCCACAGCAAGACCGCCAGCGAGCGGACCGGTTGTTGCAGGTCCCTGGTGAGGGCCAGGTTCGCTCCGCCGCCGGAACACGCGCCCGTCACGAGAAGGGAAAAAAGCAGAGATCCTAGCGCCTTCGCAGGCAGGCGCCTTCCCCTCACCGTCTGGGCCGACTCCGCCCGACGACCTCTGATCGCGCGCTGGTTACGTTCCGTCCCCATCAAGACTCCGGCGAAGCCGCCGGACCGGACGGCGAAGCCTGGCTACAGGCTCTGCTTGAAATCCGGGGCTGGCTTGAAGTGCACCGTCTTGCTGGCCGGGATCTTGATCTCGCTCATGGTGCGAGGGTTGCGGCCAGTGCGGGCCTTGCGCTTGCGGATCGAGAAAGTGCCGAAGCCCGGGACCACGAAGCGGCGGTCCTTGCGGATGGCCTTGGCCAGGTTATTGAACACCGCGTCCACGATCTCTCCCGTGGCCTTCTTGGTGATCCTGGGCATGTTCTTGGAATTCAACACCGCCTCGATCAACTGCGCCTTGGTCATGGATCCTCCCGTTTGTGTTACACCGCCGCACCGCACCGGCGGCCGTTTCCGCGGTGGGAAACGGCGGCAGTGTATGCAGCCGTTCATCGAGTGTCAAGAGAGAAAACGCTCGGGACCGCATGGAGTCTAGCTCCGAGAGGGGTCCATCGCTCCCCGCCCTGGCGCCGCCTCATGTTGCGCGATCAGCGCAAGGGAGAAAAGGTCATTCGCCCAGCTCGCGATCGATCTCTTCGAGGGTCGGGATGCCGGCCCGTCCCCCCAAAGACCGGCACTTGAGCGCCGCCGCCACGTTGGCGAAGTGCATGCGCTCGCGGAACTTCATGCCGCGCAGCATACCGAAGATGAAGGCCCCATGGTAGACGTCTCCCGCGCCGGTGGTATCGACCGTTTCCACGGCGTGCGCCGGAACCACGTAGGTCTCCTCGCCCTCCATCCCCACCGAGCCGTCGGCGCCGATGGTGATCACCACGGTCTTGGGACCGCGCGCGCGCAGGGCCTTCAGGCTCTCGCCCAACGCCCCGCCGCCGTACTCCGCCGCAAAACGCTCCGAGGCCACCAGCACGTCGCAGAGTTTCAGCAGATCGTCCATCCCCTCGCGCGGGCTGCCGGCGTCGAACACCACCGGGATGCCGCGGCTCCGCGCGTGGCGAGCGGCGTGGAGCTGGGCCTCGATGGCCAGGCCGTCGACGTGGAGCACCCGGGCCGACTCCAACACGTCCAGACGCACTTCATCCGGTCGCAGCGGCGGAAGGTCGCCGCGGGTCCAGAACACCGTGCGCTTGCCGCTACCGGACTCCACCGCGATGAAGCTGAACGGCGAGATGTAGCCGGGCTCGATCACCAACCCCCGCGTGTCCACCCCGGCCTCCCGCAGGCCCTGGTGGATGAAGCGGCCGAACTCGTCGTCGGAGATCTTGCCGATGAAGCTGGTCTCCACTCCCAGCGCGGAGAGCGTCACCAGCGCGGTGGCCACCGGCCCGCCGCCCTGCATGCTGAACTGGGAAAGCTCGATCTTGGTGTCCACCTGCGGGTAGCTTTCCACCACTCCCAGGTAGTCCGCGGCGCAATGACCGACACCCACCACCTCGAATCCCACGGCTCCTCCTCAGCCCCTCCGGTCCCGGTCCCCTCCGCCTGGCCGATGCTAGAAAGACGCGGCGCGAGAGTCAAGATAAATCGTTGATATTTCAAGCGTAAACACAACCCGCCCGCGCCTGACGCGGCTCGGCTTGACAGCGCGCGCGCGCTCGTATGACAGTCGAGCCCGCCGGATGCTCGCCCTGTGGATCATCTCCCTTTCCGTCGGCGCGATATGGATCGCCCTCTTCGCGATCAACCTCGCCGAACACCGCGCCACTCCTCGCCTCGCACCGCAAAAGGCGCGCCGGGAGTTCGCGCCGCCCAGCGTCCTGATCCCCGCCCGCGACGAAGCCGAGAACATCGGACCCTGTCTCGAATCGCTGCTTTCGCAGGATCCTCCGCTCGCGGAGATCCTGGTGATCGATGATCGTTCCCAGGACGCCACCGCGCGGATCGTCGGCGACATCGCCGGGCGCGACAACCGGGTGAGGCTGCTGTCCGCCCCCGAACCGCCACCGGGCTGGACCGGCAAATGCCACGCCCTGCACATCGGCGTGACGCAGGGTCAACCGAAGGGGGAATGGCTGCTCTTCACCGACGCGGATACCCGCCACCACCCGCACGGCGTCGGCGCCGCCCTCGACTACGCCACCGCGGAGTCCGTCGATCTGCTCACCCTGGTGCCGCATCTGGAGGCGCGCAGCTTCTGGGAGCGGGTGGTCCAACCCAGCGTGGCGGCGCTCATCGCCCTGTTCAACCGCCCACGCCGTGTGAACGATCCCGCCCGGGCGGAGGTGTTCGCCAACGGCCAGTTCATGCTGGTACGGCGAGAAGCGTACCTGGCCGCCGGTGGCCACGCCGCGGTTCGCGGCAAGGTGCTGGAGGACGTGGAGCTGGCCCGCGCCATCACGGCCGCCGGATTCCGGATGCGCCTGGCCATCGGGCGCGACCTCTTCTCCACCCGCATGTACCGCTCGCTGCGGGAGCTGGTGGCGGGCTGGACCAAGAACTTCCACCTGATCCTGCGTTCTCGCCCGACCCGCGTCTTGCTGGCCGCCCTCGCCTCACTCGCGCTGAGCTTGTGGCCTCCGCTGGCGGCGCTGGCCGCGGCGCTGGCGCTCCCGAGCGAACCCAGGCCCGCCGTCATGGCCTGGACGGTGATCGGCATCTACCCGCTGGTGCTCTTTTTGCAAACCTGGCTGCGCGCGATCAACCGCTGGTACCCGGCCTTCGCCGTCTTGGCGCCGCTGGGCAATCTGGTCGCGGTGTTCATCCTCATGCGCTCGGCGTGGCTGCACCTGCTGGGGCGGGCGGTGCGCTGGAAAGGGCGGGCGGTCTTCGACGAGCGAGGTAAGACTCGATGAATTCGAGCGAGGTGGAGCGGTTGCCCTTGGGGGCACTGGTGCGGATCAAGATGGCCCAACTACTGGATCGGCTGGGGCGGCACCGCGCGCCCGACCTGTACCGACGGGTCCTGGAGGAGGTGGAGCGGGCGCTGCTCGAGGAGGTCATGGGCCGGGCGAACGGGTCCCAGACCGAGGCCTCGAAGATCCTGGGCATCCACCGCAATACCCTCCGCCTGCGCCTCAAAACGCTGAACCTCGCGCCAGCCCGCCCCCATCGCCGCCACGCGACCTAGGGTATGCATTCGGGGAATACGGCTCTTCGCCACCGCGTTGTGGGCATTGACGCGGGCCCGCTCGGCATTATGATTTCGCCGAAACCCGGTGCGCCCGCGCTGACGGAAGGAGGAATCCATGCGAGCCAACGGTAGCGGTCAGGCCCTGAGACGATTTCGCTTGCTGCTCTTGGCGTCCGTCCCCATCGCGCTGCTAACGGCTTTCTTCGGACAGCGAGTGCTGGCGGAGCCACGGCCCGAAGGGACGTTCTGGCAGGAACGAGCGCCAGGTTCGCCGCTGTTGGCTCCAGGCACCGCACCGATTCCATCGCTATCCGGGTTGGTCAAGCAGCTCAAGCCGGCGGTGGTGAACATCCACACCACACAGGTGATCCGCTCCCCGGGCGGCTTGCGGCGCGGCCTGCCCCGCATGGACCCCTTCTTCGATTTCTTCTTCGGGGACGACCCCTCGCTGGACATGCCGCGGGGTGGTTTTCGGGCCCCTTCGCTCGGCTCCGGCGTCATCATCAGTCCCGACGGTTATGTGGTCACCAACCACCACGTGGTGGCGAACGCCAGCGAGATCAAGGTCCGTCTGGCGGACGAGCAAACCCTGGAGGCGAAACTCATCGGTGGCGATCCGCGCACCGACATCGCCTTGTTGAAAGTGAACCCCAAGTCGCCCCTGCCCTTCGCTTACCTCGGCGACTCGGATCGGCTGGAGGTGGGTGACTGGGTGATCGCCATCGGCAACCCCTTCGGACTGGGTCACACCGTCACCGCCGGCATCATCAGCGGCAAGGACCGTCAGATCGGTCATGGACCGTACGACGACTTCTTGCAGACCGACGCCTCGATCAACCCCGGCAACTCCGGCGGGCCTCTGTTCGACACCGCCGGGAACGTGGTGGGGATCAACACCGCCATCATCCAGGGAGGCTCCAGCATCGGGTTCGCGGTCCCGGTGAACCTGGTCAAGAGCCTGCTGCCGCAGCTGCGCTCGTCGGGGAAGGTGGTCCGCGGCTGGCTGGGCATCGGAATCCAGGACCTCAACGAGGAGCTAGCCGAGCAGTTCGGCGCCACCCGCGGCGGCGGCGCCCTGGTGTCCCAGGTGTACGTGGGCAGCCCGGCCGAGAAGGCCGGCCTGAAGAGCGGCGACGTGGTGCTGAGCGTGAATGGGACCCCGATCTCCGACGGCCGCCAGCTCACGGCCCGCATCGGCAGCCTGCCCCCGGGAGGCAAGGTTCAACTCGAGTTGCTGCGGGATGGGAAACGCCAGACGGTCAACGTGGTGCTGGGCGACCGCGATGCCGGCGAGGCCCAGGTCACGGGACGGGCGCCGGCCGCGCCCCGGGATCGCACCGAAGCCGAGGAGCAGGACACCGACATCGGGGTCAAGGTCTCCGAGCTCACCCCGGAACGCGCGCGCCGGCTGGGAGTGGACCCGGCGTTGCGCGGCGTGGTGGTGGTCCAGGTGGAGCCCGACGGCCCGACCGGCGGCCTGCTGCGTCCGGGGGACGTGATCCTGGAGGTCAACCGCCAGCGCGTCACTCGCCCTGACGACGTGGGCCGGGCCCTGGCCAAGGGCCGGGGCCGGCAGGTGTTGTTGTTGGTGCAGCGGGGAGAGGGACAGATGTTCCTGGTGATCGGAAGATGAAGATCCGCGCCTGGGCCATCGGCGGATTCGATCCCTCCGGCGGCGCCGGTGTCCTGGCGGACGTGATGGCGTTCGACGCGCTCGGGGTGTCGGCCGCCGCGCTGGTCACCTCGCTCACCGCGCAGAACAGTCGCGAGTTCCTGGCGCGGCGCGCGCTGTCCCCCGCCTGGCTACGCCGCCAGGCGGAGGCCTTGCTGCGCGAGGGCCGCCCGCGGGTGATCAAGATCGGCATGCTGGGGAGCGCCGCCATGGCGCGCGAGGTGGCGCGCCTGCTAGACGAGCTGGGCCGGGTTCCGCTGGTGCTCGATCCGGTGTTGCGTGCCAGCGCCGGACCGCCCCTGCTGGATGGCGCGGGCCTGCGGGTGCTTCGCGAGCGGCTGATTCCTCGCGCCACCTTGCTCAAGCCCAATCGACGCGAGGCCGAGGTCATCCTCGGGCAGCGCTTGCCGGACGCCGAATCGGTACGCCGCGCGGCGCGCGCCCTCGTCCACATGGGCGCGCGGGCGGTGATCATCACCACCGGCGACGACGCCGGCCAGCCTCGCGACTTCCTGGTCGACGCGCAAGGCGAAGTGACGTATGCTGCCCCCCGGATCCCGGTCCGGGCCCGGGGCACCGGCTGCCGGTTCACCTCGGGGATCGCCGCCGGGCTGGCCCGCGGGCTGTCGCTCCGCTCCTCCGTGGTGCTGGCGCGGCGGGCGGTGCGGGCGTACCTGAGAAATGCGCTCCTGTCGCGAGGAAGGCGGTGCGAACCATGACCCTGCTGCTGAACTGGCTGGTGCTCTCGGTCGTCATCTACCTGACCACGCTGATCGTTCCCGGCATCAAGGTCCGGGGATTCTGGGGCGCGGTGGTGGCCGCGGCCATCTACGGCGTCCTCAACACCCTCATCGGTTGGCTGATCTTCACCGTGATCGCGGTGGCCACCCTGGGCCTGGGCTTGCTGCTCGCCTTCATCACCCGCTGGATCGTCAACGCCATCCTGCTCAAGGTCACCGACGCGCTGACCGACCGCCTGACCGTCCAGGGCGCCGGCGCCGCGCTGCTGGGCGCGGCCGTCATGTCGGCCCTGGGCACGCTGGCCCAGTGGCTCTTCCCCGCGTTGCGCTGAAACACCTTCGCAGAATCCGGTCCTCTCAGGCAGGGGGCAGCTCGAGCAGCCGATCTCCGCCCTTCCAGTGGGCGTCTTGCAGCAGGCGAGAGGCCTGTTCCAGGAGCTGTTGCGAGGCGTTGATGGACGGGTGCGGGCTGTGGGTGATGGCCGCGGAGAACGTCGGCGGCGGCTGCGCGCGATTCGCGCCCCAGCCCTCACGCACGCGGCGCAGCGCCACCCGGGCACCCGCCAGCGGGGTCTCCGGGAGCAGCAGCACGAACTGATCGTGCTGCAGGCGGTAGATCCGGTCCACCACCCGCAAGGTGCGGCGGAACACCGAAAGCAGCTCGTCACCGAGCTTGGCGGCCTGGGCCGGCTCCGCGGGCAGCGGCCCGTTGTCGTCCAGCAAGATCAGCCCCAGGGAGAGCGGATGATGGTAACGCTCGGAGCGGCGGAATTCGATCTCCAGATCCTCTGCCAGCTCCTGGCACCCGCGCACCTCGGCCGGCAGGCGCGCCCCCTCGCTCTGGCCGCTCCCCTGTAGCTGGGCCCGATAGCGATGGGCGTCCAGCACGATGCGGATACGGGTCTGTAGCTCGATGGAGTGGAAGGGCTTGGTCACGTAGTCGTCCGCGCCCAGCGAGAGCCCCCGGACCTTGCTGTCCAGATCGCTCAGCGCAGTGACCACGATGACCGGGAGCCGCGCGGTGGCCGGCGTCCGCCGCAGCTCCTGCAGCACCTGGAAGCCGTCCTTGCCTCCCATCATGATGTCCAGCAGCACGAGCTGCGGCTGCTCGGCGCGGATGCGCTCGAGGGCCTCGATGCCATCGTGCGCCTCCACCACCGAGAACCCCGCCGTCTCGCACAGCTCGCGCATCAGGGTGCAGTTGAAGCGATCGTCGTCCACCACCAGGATCCGCTCGGCCGCGTTCATGGGCTTTCCCCCAGAAAGGGTCCTCAGTCCTGCGTGCCGCGGGCCAGGCTCTCGAATCGCGTATACTCGTTGAAGAAGCGCAGCTTCACCTTGCCCGTCGGCCCGTTGCGCTGTTTACCGATAATCACCTCCGCCACGCCCTTGTCCTCCGTTTCCGGGTTATACACCTCGTCGCGGTAGATGAACAGGATCACGTCGGCGTCCTGCTCGATGGCGCCGGACTCGCGCAGGTCCGCGAGCTGAGGCCGCTTCTCCTCGCGGCCCTCGGGCTTGCGCGAGAGCTGGGAAAGCGCCAGCACCGGCACGTTGAGCTCCTTGGCCAGCGCCTTGAGCGAGCGGGAGATCTCGGAGATCTCTCTCTCCCGGCTGTCCAAGCCGCGCGGGGGGCTGCCCAGCTGCAGGTAGTCCATGACGATGAGGGCCAGCTCCTGGTTCTGCTTGCGCAGCTCGGCCTGCAGGCGCCGCGCCTTGGCCCGCATCTCCATCACCCGGATCGAGGGCGTGTCGTCGATGTACAGGCTGGCCTCGCTGAGCGCGCCGGCGGCGCGCGCCAGGTGGCCCCACTCGGCGTCCCCCAGCAGCCCCTGCCGCATGCGATGGAAGTCCACCCGGGCCTCGGCGCACAGCAGGCGCATGGAGAGCGACTCCTTGCTCATCTCCAGGGAGAACACCAACGACGGGAGTTTGAGCTTCTGGGCGGCGTACTGGGCGATGTTCAGCGCCAGCGAGGTCTTGCCCATCGACGGCCGGGCGGCCAGGATGATCAGATCGCCCTTCTGGAACCCCGAGGTCATGTCGTCCAGGTCCTTGAAGCCGGACGGCACCCCGGTGTACTGCTCCTGCCGCTCGTAGAGCCGCTCGATGGCGTCGAAACTCTCGCGCACCAGATCCTTGATGTGGCTGACGCCGCTCTGGAAGCGCTTCTGGGCCACCCCAAAGATGAGGTTCTCGGCGCGCCCGATCACCTCGTCCAGGTCCTCGCCCCCGTCGAAACCGCTCTGCAGGATCTCGCTGGACGCCTGGATCAGGCGCCGGGCCACGGCCTTGTCGCGAACGATGCGGGCGTAGTGCACGATGTTGGCGGTCGCCGGCACCGCGTCGGTGAGCGCCGCCAGGTAGGCGGCGCCGCCCACCTCGTCCAGGTGACCCTGGCCCTTGAGCTGGTTCTCCAGGGTGAGGTAGTCGATGGCCTCCCCCCGCGACGACATCTCGCGCATGGCCGCGAAGATGCGGCGGTGGGCGTCACGGTAGAAGTCCTCTTCCTCGACCAGATCCAGGATCTGGTCCATGGCGGCGTTGTTGAGCAGGACCCCGCCCAGGATGGAGCGCTCGGCGTCCAGGTTCTGGGGCGGCAACCGTCCCGAGGTGCTCTCGTCCGCCATCCGCGCTCCGCTACTTGGCCACCACCCACACCTTGAGCTTGCCCACCACGTCGGCGTGCAGTTTCACGTCCACGGTGTACACGCCGAGCGCCTTGATGGGCTCCGCGAGCAGGATCTGCTTGCGCGAGATGCGCACGCCCTCGTTCTGCAGGGCCTCCTCGATGTCCTTGGCGGTCACCGAACCGAACAGCTTGTCCTGCTCGCCCACCAGCATGGGGATGGTGCAGGAGACCGATTGCAGCTTGTCGGCCACCGCCTGGGCGTCCTTCTGCAGCTTGAGGCGGCGCTGCTCCACCAGGCGCTTTTGATGTTCGATCTGGCGCGCGTTCTTCTCGTTGGCCGGCAGGGCCAGGCCCCGCGGCAGCAAGAAGTTGCGGGCGTAACCGTCCTTGACGTTGACCAGCTCGCCCACGTTGCCCAGCGAGGGCACGTCTTCGCGAAGAATGACTTTCATGATTTGCCTCCGTCCCGCCTCAGATGACGTTCTGGGTGTAGGGCAGCAGGGCGATCTGGCGCGCCCGCTTGATGGCGGCGGCCACCTTGCGCTGGTGTTGCGCGCAGTTGCCAGAGATGCGCCGCGGGATGATCTTGCCTCGTTCGGTCACGAACAGGCGCAGGGTGTTCGGGTCGCGGTAGTCGACCTGGAGGTTGCGATCCGCGCAGAAACGGCACACCTTCTTGCGCGAGAACGAACGGCGGGGCTTGCGGCCTTTTTCCTTGTCGGCTTCGTCTCTCATGGCCTAGTCCTCCTTGCGCCCTTCGTATTCCGGCTCGTCCATCCGCTCGTCGCCCGGCTCCACATCCGAGATCCTCTGCGAGCGGGCCTCGCGGGGATTGTCCTCGGATGTCTCGGACACGCTCTCGGTGACCTTCGGGCCTTCGGCCGCGCGGCGGGCTTCCTCGGCCGCGCGCAGGCGATCCTCGGCCTCCTGCCGGCGCAGGCGTTCCTCCACGTCCACGTTGTCGGCGATGCGAATGGTCTGGTACTTGATCACCGACTCGATCACGCGCAGGTTGCGCTCGAACTCGGCCACCACCTGCGGCTGGCTGAGGTAGGACAGGTGCACGTACAACCCCTTCGGGTTCTTGCGCACCTCGTAGGCCAGCTTCTTGCGGCCCCACACGTCCAGGCGCAGGATGCGCGCGCCCTCGCGCCCGAGCACGCCGGTGAGCCGCTCGTTGAGCTTGGCCACCTGCTCGTCGGGCAGGTCGGGTTTGAGGATGTACAGAGTTTCGTATTCCCGCAGGTTCATGGGGGCCTCCTTCCGGATAAAGCCCAAGGATCATCGTCCAGGGGCAAGGAGTTGGGGCCGGGTCGCCTGCGGTAGCGAGCCGGCCGGTTATTCGACGTCCGCTGCGGACGCCGGGTCCTGGCCCTCGGCGGGCCAGGGGTTGAAGCGGTTCATCGCGGCGGTCAGGCCCTCGGAGAGCAGGCTCTCGACCGCCTGGGCGCCGCGCTCGATCATGGACCGGGCGATCGCCGCCTCGCCCGCGGAAAAACTCTCCAGCACCCAGTCGGCCGCGTCTCGCTCCGCGGGCGGCCGGCCGACACCCAGGCGCAACCGGTAAAAACCGCCCTCGCCCAACGAATCCATGACCGACTGGACCCCGCGGTGGCCTCCGCTGCCACCCGCCCGGCGCACCTGGATGCGCCCCAACTCGAGGTCGAGGTCGTCGTGGATCACCAGAAGATCCTCCGGCGTCAGGCGGTAGTAGCGCATCGCCGCCGCCACGCACTCTCCGCTCTTGTTCATGAAGGTGGCGGGCTTCAGCAAAAGCACCCGCCGCCCGGCCAGCCGGCCCTCCGCCACCCAGCCCGCGAAGGGAGACTCCGAGAAGGAAAGCCCGCCGCTCTCGGCCAGGCGATCCACCACCATGAACCCCGCGTTGTGGCGGTGGCATTGATACCCTCGCCCGGGGTTGCCCAGTCCCGCGATGACAAAGAACATGCCGGTCGCCAGGTCCGGTGCGGCAGCCGCACCGGGCTAGCCCTTCTTGCCGCCGCCTTCCTTCTTGGGGGCGGCGCCCTTGGCGTCCGCGGCCGGAGCCGCATCCTTGCCCGGTGCCGCCGGGGCAGCGCCCGGGGCCGCCTTGCCATCCGCCGGAGCGGCCGCCGCGGCTTCGCCCTCGGCCGCCGCCGGGCACGTGTCGGCGTGGCGCTCTCCGGGGCTG
>CAZLNM010000011.1:14653-66205 GCA_964561025.1 uncultured Myxococcales bacterium | reverse complement strand
TTCGACACTCGCGACAAAAATCCGGACAGCACAATCAAGGGGCCTGTCCCCGATGATTCCCCCGATGATTCCAGTGATTCCAATGATTTTATCGCTTTTGTAGAGGCCAAGGGACGAGGCCGGAGACGTGTTCGAGCCGGCGCTGGTAACCGGGGTGGCCAGCCAGCATGCGCCGGTCCATCCAAGGCACTGAGACAAAAGTGAAAAGCATGGTAATGGAGAGCGGACCCACGACGGTCCACCACTTTTCCGGCGCGGCATCGAGGCCGAAGAGGTACATCCCCCACCAGAACAGGACTTCCCCGAAGTAATTGGGGTGCCGACTCCAGGCCCACAGTCCTGTCTCGAGCACAGCTTGAGGATCAGCGCGCGAGCGCAAGAAGGATGCTAGCTGCCGATCCGAAAGCCACTCGATGGCGATAGCTGAGAGCGTCACCACACCGGCGACGATAGTGAGCCACCCGAACGGCCGGCCGAAGCGTGAGAGCGCGAAAAACACCGGCAGCATACCCAGGAACACCCAGATGGTCGGCATGAGGTGGATGGAAAGAAAGCTCGCCGGCCAGTAGAGTCGCCCGGCGCGTTCGCGGATCGCGCGGTAGCGGAAGTCCTCGTCGGACATGCCCTTCCAGCGACGCACCCAGTTCACGGTTAGCCGCGCGCCCCAGATAACGAGCAGCAAAAGCAGGACCGCCTCCCGCAATCCAGGCATGAGCCCGCCGCTTCCATGAAAGGCCCAGTACAAGGCGATGGGGATGGGCGCGACCGACCAGTACGGATCGTAAACGCTGGAGTTGTTCCAGACCACCGAGAAGGCGAACACCGCCGCCGTGCCAACGAGGTCGGCGATGGCGGCGACGAGGAGCGGGTGCCGATCACGCACAACATAGCCAGCCAGGAAGGCCACGCCGAGCCCGACCAGGTACGCGCCAAAGACACGGGCGCGATCCGCGCAGAGGTTGCCTTGCATGACAGATCCCCGCTCAGAAGGCCTGGAGGTGGATGGGCCAGTTGGAGGCCACGGTGCCGCCGTCCACCTCGAGGATCTTCCCCGTCACCCAGCTCGAGGCGGGCGAGGCGAGATACAACACCGAGAGCGCGATGTCCTCGGGGGTGCCGAGACGGCGCATGGGGGTCAGCTCCTCCATCTTGGCCCGCAGCCCGTCCTGGGAGAGGAAGGGCCGGAGCGCCTCGGTCTCGACGGCCCCGCAGGCGACGGCGTTGACGCGGATGCGCGGGGCGAACTCGAAGGCCAGCAGCCGGGTCATGTGGGAGAGCGCGGCCTTGGCCGTGCCGTAGGCAACGAAGCCGCTGTCCACAAGGTGCGACAGCGCCGAGGAGATGTTGACCACGCTGCCGGAGCCGGTCTCGAGCATGTGGGGCGCCGCCTTCTGTATCAGGCGGAAGGCAGAGCACACGTTGAATCGGAAGGCCCACTCGAAGTCTTCCGGGTCGGTGTGCAGCGCCAGCGTAGGCAGCGCCCCACCGGCGACGTTCACCAGCACATCGAGTCGCCCCAGGTGCGCCACCGTCTCAGCGACGAGCCGATCGAGCTGCGCCGGGTCGAGCACGTCGCACTCGACGGCGATGGCCTTTCCCCCGGACGCCCGGCAATCCGCGGCGGTACGTTCGATCTCGGAGACCGTGCGGGCGCCCACGGCCACTGCGGCCCCCGCCTCGGCCAGCGCCAGCGCGATGCTCCTGCCGATGCCGCGCCCGCCGCCAGACACTATTGCGACTTTCCCGTCGAGCCTGAACCGTTCGAGCGCCACGTTGCACCTCCTGGTTGGCCGGATGGATACCAGCTGTGATCCCCGGCCGCAATATTCCCAGCTGTGATCCCCGGCCGCAATATTCAGGGCCTGTCCCCAAAGATTGTTTTTGATAATCGAGCAGTTACGCTGGTGAGCGAGACAGGATTCGTCATTGTTTGAGCCGGTTTCGGGCTTTCGTGGCTCTTGATCTTGTGCCCGGGGCTATTTCAACTGCGTAACGGTGGAAAGGCTCCCGGTTCGATAAAGGAGCCCGGTTTGATCTCCGAAAGCGCCATGTGGTCTGATCGGCCCGTGCCACAAGACATCGAGAGCGCGGAATTTTCACCACTCGCGGCCTCCTCGCGTTATCGCGAGCTGATCGAGGGCATCTCCTGCCGTGACGGGACCGCCATGCGGGAGTTCTTCCGCGAGTTCGGCCCGCTGGTGAACCGCCTGGTGTGGCGGCTGCTCGGCGCCGATCGCGATCACGACGACGTGGTCCAGCAGGCCTTTTTGAATCTCTTCGAGGCCGCGGGCGGCGTGCGGGAGGCGAGGGCGCTGCCGGCCTGGGTGGCGTGCGTCACCGTCAACACGATCCGACGCGAGCTGCGGCGGCGAAAGCTCCTACGATTCTTCTTTCCTCCCGCCGCGCCGCCCCCCTCCCCGGCCGTCCCCGGCGCCGATGCCGAGCGAAGGATGTTTTTGGAGCGCTGCTATGTTTTCCTCGATCGGTTGAGCACCGAGCAACGCATCATTTTTTCGCTGCGCTTCATCGAGGGATACACCCTGGAGGAGGTGGCTCAGCTATGCGGTTGCTCGCTGGCGACTGCAAAGCGCAGGCTGGCTCGCGCCCGGCAGAAGTTTTCCGAGCTCGCGGCCCGGGATTCGCTGCTCGGGGTCATGTTGGAAGGAGGTGGCGCATGAGCCCGAATGACGATCGGCTGGAAGAGCTTGGCCGAAAGATCGGGAGCAACCTGGGGCCGGGCCCGGACGCCGAGCGATTGTTCTTCCAGCAGAGCGCCATCCTTGCCGCCGCGGGCCGTCGCCGCCGGAACGCGGCGCGTTTCACACTTGCCGTGCTGGCCACGGCCGGAGCGGTGTTTGGCCTGCTCATGTTGCTCACACCTCCGGAAGAACGGTTTGGTTTCCGGGTAAAGGGTGAGCAGCCGTACGGCTCTCGGGTCCTGCTTCAGGCCGCGGCCGAAAACCTGCCGGTGGATTTCGAGGATGGCAGCCGCGTGGAGATCCTGGCGGGTTCCGCGGCCCAGATTCTCGAGTCGAGCCCGCGGCGGGTCGAGTTGCGGCTTGCCAGTGGAGCCATCGCCGCGAACATCCACCGGGCGGAGGAGCGGAGCTGGTCGATCCGCGCCGGACCGTACAGCGTGTTCGTTGTCGGCACCGAGTTCTCCGTGTCCTGGCGGCCAGAGCGCGCCGAGATCGAGATCTCGGTCGCGCGCGGAGCGGTCCGGGTCGCGGGGCCCGGTGTGGCGGAAGAGACCACCGTCGCCACCGGGGAGCGGTGGGTTCGAGCGGACAAAGACCGGACACCGGTGGCCGAGGTCACGCCGGACCCGGCGAAGGACACGGCGTCGAGAATGGCGGTCACACGACCAGCGCCTGCCTCGCTGCCGCCGGAGACGGGGGAGAGCTCTCCGAACGACGCTGCTGCGGCAAAACTGGCGGACGCCCCGGCGGGCCGGGACGCCATCTTGCACGAGGAGTCCCCGCTCACCGCCTGGCGCCTGCTCCACCACGTGGGCGAGTACCGCTCGGCGCTCGCGGCCGTCGGAGATTCCTTTGAAGATCTCCTTGTCTCGCTCGGCGCGGACGACCTGTGGCGCCTGGCCGAGACCTGCCGGCTGGCCCGGGACTCCTCGCGCGCGGTCCGAGCGCTCGAGGCCTTCCGCGGTCGCTTTCCGCAGTCGCCGCGTTCCCGGCTGGCGGCGTTCTTGCTCGCCACCGTTGCCCTCGAGCTGGCGCAAGAACCCGCGGCGGCGCTGACATGGTTCGAACGATACCTCGAGGAGGCCCCTCGGGGTCCTCTGGTGGAAGAAGCCCTGGGCCGCTCCATCCAGGCCGCGCTCGACGCCGGCCAGCCCGACAAGGCCCGGGACGCCGCCCGCCGCTACCTGGATGAATTCACGAACGGCCCCTATGCCGACGACGCGCGCGCGCTCCTGTCGAGATAGATTCTCCCGGCGCACCCTGCGCGCTCTAGACACATGTTTCCGGGCGAGCGCTCGATTTGCGGTGGCGCCACCCCGGGGAAAACCCGAGCCGGTTTCATGCCCTCGCGGCTCTTATCCTGCAAACCGCCTCGCGTCCGGGGCAAAAGAGGAAAGGAGCGGCGAATCATGAAAAAGGGTCGGATCCTGCCGGGGAGAACGGTCTTGGCGATGCTCTGGGCGCTCGCGGCGTCCTGTACGGGAACGGACGTGGACATGAAGCGCCTGACCATCGAGCCCGGAAAGATACCCGACGTCTGTCCCGTCTTCGAAGAATGCAACGCGCAAGACACGTTCTTCAAGGTGGCCATTTTGGGCGAGAACGGAATGGACGCGCCGTATGACCTGGACGGCATGGCGACGCACGTGTTCTCGACGCCGGACGGTTACCTGGTGCTGGGAAGCCAGACGTTCATGCAGACGGACTACCGCGTCGGCAACTCGTCCTTGCTGGCCATGAAACTGGCGTTCGACGGAACGATCGTCTGGCAGCGCCAGTACGCGCCGGCCTTCTTCTTCAACGCCATCAGCGATGCGGCGGAGGCGGAGGGCGGCGCGCTGCTCGCGCTCACCGAGTCCCTGCCGGACGAGGACGTCCCCACTCAGGACGACATCCTGCTGCTGAAAATCGACGCCGTGGGAGACATCGTGTGGCAGAAGATGTTGGGTGCGCAGGACAAGAACGACTCGGCCTACGCCGTGCGCAAGACCCGCAGCGGCGACTTCCTCATCGCCGGAAACTCGCCGGTCCAAAACCCCGATCGCACCGTGTCCGCCGCCCTGGTGGCCCGGGTGGACGGAGCCGGTGAGATCCTCTCGCAGCGGCTGGTGCGCTCGCAGGTGCCGGACTATCCCTTCTTCTATGGAACCGGCGCGGTCGAGACGCCAGACGGCGGGGTGGCGCTCGTGGGTGCGCTGTACGACGTGTCCGATCCGGTGGCGGTGCTGAAGCTCGATGGGGAGGGGATGCTTTTGTGGCAGAAGGCCATCTCCGACGGAGCGCAGGGAATGGTGTATGTCGACGCGGCGCCCGACGGGAGCCTGGTGGTGGCCTCTGACTGGAGCGACTTGAGCGGTTACTATGATGAGGATGTCCCCGAGCCGGACCAGGTGCCGGTCTGGGGCATGCTGGTCAATCGCCTGAGCGCGGACGGCAGGTTACTCTGGCAGCGCCTGGTGGGCGTCCGGGCAGACCAGTATTCCGTGACGCCGCGCAAGGTGGTGGTGGGCCCCGACGGCGGGATCTACGTGTTGGCGTCGGGCTGGGGCCACAACTCGTCCGATTGGAGCACCAAGGTGATGCTGTACAAGTTCGACGACTACGGCAACCTGGCGTGGCAACGGTTCTATGGACTTGAGATGAGGGACGATCTTGTGGTGGGCTTCGGCGCAGCCGATCTCGCCTTCGACGCGGACGGTGGAATCCTCATCGCCGGCGGTCTGCGGCTGGATCGCTGGGACAGCGATGATTCCTCCGGCAAACATGCCGTGGGAATGTTTTTACTGAAGGTCGGTTTCGACGGCCGGTTGCCGCCGGGCTGCCCGTTGCAGGCCGGCGTCGAGATCCCGGTCGAGGTGGTCGAATACCTCCCCGCGGACGTGGCGTTCGAACTCATGGACGCCGACCTGCCGGTGCGCGAAAGCCGGCTCGCCGCGCAGCCGGGCCCCTTCACTGATCCCGAGCAACTCTGCGGCATGAGCCTGCCCGACGCGACCGAGTAGCGGCTTACGCCGCCCGAGCCGTCCTCGTAAGCCGCCCGCTTCGCCGTTCCGGCTCGCTCCTCATCCCCAGATAAGACTCGGCTCCACTGATTCCTCGATGGATTTTGTACGCGAAGGGGTGACGCCGATGGGGCCCCCGGCGAACGATCTTTCGGGAGAACGCCTCGGGAAAGAGGCGGCAGGACCCGTTCGCGTTGTCCGGGGATGAGGACTCATCCTCCGGCCTTTTGTTTTTCTCGCGCCTGTGGTGCACTGGACGTGCCCACAGGGAGGTTTGTCATGCGCAGGATCGTGCTGGTAGCGGTGGTGGTGTGTTGTGCGGCGGCTCCATCCGTGGCGGTTCAGCCCTGTGGCGCCGACTGTTACCAGGCCGAGACCTGCGAGCGCGCCGAGGTCCAGGCCGCGGTGGACGCCGCGCTGGCCGCCTCGGGCGGCACGGTGCGCATCCCCGATCCCGCCTCGGGCGCGTGCGTGTGGACCGCTCCGGTCGAGATCGACGCCCGGCGCCCCATCCGGGTGGAGGGCCAGGGCGAGGCCACCACCCGCATCCGGGTCGCCTCGTCGTCGGCCTTCGAGGTGAACGGTGTGGCGGGCGTCGCCTGGAGCATCTCGCACCTTTCCATCGAGGACGGCCCCTGCTCCGGCGCCTGCGACGCCATCATCGCCATCGGGGGGCGAGGCGATCGCTTCCGCGTCCACCACCTGAGTTTTACGACCAGCGGCGAGTTCGTGCGGCTCATCCGCACCCACGCCCACACCTACGGGCTCGTCGATCACATCACCGTGCGCGGCACGACGCCCTCGGAGTTCATCACCGTCGATTGGGACAACTGGCCCGAGTGGAAGCGGCCGGTCGAGCTGGGAAGCGCCGAGGCGGTGTACGTCGAGGACTGCGACATCGCCTTCTCCGGCTCCTGGGAGGGGCGGCCCTTCGACGGTGAGAACGGTGGCCGCATGGTGGTGCGTCACAACCGCTTGCAAAACCAGATGCTGGGCAGCCACGGCTTCGATACCGGCTACGGCTCCTCCATCTTCAGCATGGTGGCTTACCAGAACGAGTTTGTCTTCGACGACGGCGCATCCGCCTGGACCTCCAAGACCTGGGGCCGCTTCGCCCACCTGCGCGGCGGCACCGGTATCGTCTACGACAACACCTTCCGCGTGGGCGAGGACATCTGGATCGGCTCGCCGGCCATCGATCTGGCCATCTACCGCACCCCCACCGACGCCGGCGGCAACGAACACTGGCTGCCTTGCGACGGCACCGCCTACCGCATGTGCTCCAACATCGACCGCGACTGGAACGTCCTGAGCCACGATCACCCCATGAACTGCGCCACCGACCAGGACTGTGTCTCGCGGCTTGGCGCCGGTGTCACCTGCAAGTGGAAGGTGTGCTCGCGCTCCGGGCTCGAGCTGTGCCAGCAAGACGGCGACTGCCCGGCCGGAGAGACGTGCAGCGCCTACCTCGACGGTGTCGGCGGCGACGGCTACCCCTGCTTCATGCAGCCGGGGTTCGCCACCCACATGCGGCCGTACCCGTGGTACGAGTGGGGCAACACCTGGTCGGGCGGAGAGGGCGGCAGCGGTTGCGGGCGCCCGAGCTGCGACGTGGACTTCGGCGAGGACGTCTCGCAGCTACAAGAGAACCGAGACTACTACAACGACGTTCCGCAAGGAGCGTCGCTCCCGGCGAGCTGCGCCCCGTACGCGGGGTTCTGGCACACCGGTGAGGGCCGCCTGTATCGCTGTGAATCCGAGAACACCTGGGCGCCCTACTACACGCCATTTCCGTATCCTCATCCGCTCCAGGCGGGCGAGGTGCCCGACGACGGCGGGCCGGTCGATGGCGACGGAGGCGACGCCGGGGTGGATGCCGGAGTCGATGCCGGACAGGACGCGGGACAGGACGCGGGAGAGGATGCAGGTGTGGACGCAAGTGCGGACGCGGGGCAAGACGCGGGAGTGGATCCCGGAACCGACGCCGGCGATCCCGGCGGTACTCCTGACGGCGGCGACGGCGGCAAGATCGTCGGGGGCTCGGGCTGCGGCTGCGCCAGCGCGGGCGGTGGGACGGCGGGGTTCTTGACATTACTTTCGCTGGTTGCGGTCTATCGTAGATCACGCCGAAAGTAAGCCGAGAAAGGGGAAGGAAAAGGAAGGAAAAGGGGAAGGAAAAGGGGACAGCCCCCATTCATCCTTTTGATCTACAAAGAGAAAATTTTCAAGCCACGCGCCGGTGCTTGTAAATGCTTGAATAACAATGAGAATCTACCGGGAGGCGCGCTTTTGTTGTTTTATTCAATAAATACAGAATGTTAACCTGGGCCTGTCCCCGGCTTTCCAGCTTTTCTAAGGGGTCCAGGCTTGCAGGCCGCGGGCCAGGATCTGGTAGGCATCGTTGTCGTCCATGTCGTCCTGCCATGCCACCGCCAGGTCGCCGAGGTCGGAGAGTGCAAGGCCCGGACCGAGCTGCTGGCCATCGGCGACACGGTTGATGGTCTGCTCGGGCAGGAGGCCGGCGCCGGTGCCGCCGCTGGCGGAGAAGACAGCCGCACGGATCTGGTACACGCCGTTTCCGTCGCCATCGTCTTGCCAGGCGATTGCGAAGGCGCCGCTGCCCGCCACCCCCAGCGCGGCCGACCGGTGATCGCCGCCCGCGGTCTCGTGCACCCGCCGGTCAGCGAAGCGCTGGCGGCCGTCGGGCTCGAACCCGCGGGCCCAGAGCTGGATGTTCCCGTCCCCGTCCCGATCGTCCTCCCAGACCACCACGAATCCGCCCCCGGCGTCCGTCGCGATGACCGGGTTGCGCTGCTGGCCGGTGTCGACCCGGTTCACGGTGAAGCGCGCGATGCGCTCGGAGCCGTCAGCGGCGAATCCCCGGGCGTGGATCTGGAACACGCCGTTGCCGTCCCCGTCGTCCTCCCAGGCCACCACGAAACCGCCGTCCGCGGTCGCCGCCACGGCCGGCCTCTGCCGCTTCCCGTTGGCGTCGGCGTGCACGCTCCGCTCGGAGAAACGCTCGCTGCCGTCCGCGTTGAAACCCCGCACCCAGACCTGCATGGCCCCGTTCTTGTCCCGGTCGTCCTCCCAGGCGACGACGAAGCGGCCGTCCGGCGAGACCCCCACGGCCGGGTTTCGCTGCTGGCCGGTGTCGACCTGGTTCACGGTGAAACGCGCGATGCGCTCGGAGCCGTCGGCGGCGAACCCCCGGGCGTGGATCTGGTAGGTCCCGTTGCCGTCGGTGTCGTCCTCCCAGGCCACCACGAACGAGCCATCCGCCGCCATGCCCACCGCAGGCGCACCCTGCTGGCCCGCGCTGTTCGGGTTCACCTGCCGCTGGGAGAATGCCTGGCAGCCGCCGGCCTGGAAACCGCGCACCATCACGTCGAAGTTGCCGGCGCCGTCACCGTCCGAGGAGTCGTCCTCCCACACCGCCACGAACCCCCCGGTCCTCCGGCCGGCCAGGACCGGCCGGAACTGGTCTCCGGTGGCCACCGTGTTGACGGTCTGGTCGGTGAACGCCCGGGAGCCTTCCGTCCGGACGTCCGGCGCGACGGGGGAGAAGTCGTACGGGAATTCGAACTGGTGGGCCCC
Organism: uncultured Myxococcales bacterium; assembly: GCA_964561025.1. GTDB lineage: Bacteria > Myxococcota > B64-G9 > B64-G9 > B64-G9 > JAAZNF01. The sequence goes on along the minus strand of CAZLNM010000011.1, from coordinate 56,907 downwards.
GTCGGCCGGGTTCATGGGATACCAGCGCTTGCCCTGGATGTTGAAGGGATTGCAGAAGAAGGCGGGCACGCCGCCCGGAAACACGGTGGGGTTTCCCTCCTCGACCGTGAAGGTGCGGGCGTAGACCCGGTTCTCGCGCGGGGCGAAGGTGAGCTCCCGCATCCAGCCGTTGCCGGTGTAGAAGCCGGCCTGGCAGTGGTCGGTGCAGGCCGCGGCGGAGCCGGCCGTGCAGGCGGCCTCGAACTGGTAGTCGGTCAGAATGGCGTGGACCGGGTTGCCGGCGTTGCCATACCGGAGCTTGTACTCCGTGTCGTTGACGTGACCGCACAGCACCAAGAACACGTTGCTGTGCCGGCTGGCCAGCTCGTCCCAGATCGTCTCTCCAGAGCCGCCCGGGATCAGGTAGTCGATGCTGGGACATCCCTGTTCGTACTCGCCGCCGTGGGTCTGGACGCAGTGGCTGACCACGATCACCCGCCGATCGGGGTGCGCGGCGATGAGCTCCTCGGCCCAGCACAGGGGCCCCTTGCGCGGGCCGTACTCGAGGTTGATCACCAAAAACCGGTACGGCCCGGCCTCGAACAGGGCGTAGCTGTTCTGGCTGCTCCCGCCGTACGAGCCGCCGTACCACGGCCGGCCCGAAAAGCGCGCCGGCGGGAAAAACTCGGGGTCGTCGAGGTGGGTGTTGCCGCGGGAGTAACGCGCGTCGGCCTTGAGGTAGTCGTGGTTGCCGGGCACCAGGTTGTAGGGCATGTCGGCCGCGTCCAGGAGATCGAAGGCCTGATCGGCCACGCGCCACTGCTCGATGGTGTTGTTGTGGGTGATGTCGCCCAGGTGAATGACGAAACGGATGTCGTGGGACTCGCGGTGGTCCAGGATCCACTGGAGCTGCTTGAACAGCGTGTTGTCGGGGCCGGCCGGCTGCTTCTTGGTGTAGTACTGGGTGTCGGGAAGCAGCACCACGGAAAACGGCGCGCAGTAGTCTCCGCAGGCCGGCCGGCACTGTCCGCCCGCGTCGCAGCGCTCCTCGCCGGGGCAGGCACCGCAGTCGCGGGTGCCGCACACCGGATCCGGCCCGCACATCCGTTCCTGGCAGTCGGGCACGCAGGCGGGCCCGCAGCGTCCCTGCGCGTCGCACGCCTCGCCCGGGGGGCAGGCGCCGCACTCCAGGGTGCCGCACACGGGATCGAGGCCGCACGCGCGCCCCTGGCAGTCGGGCCGGCATATCTCCTCGCACTGGCCAGCGGTCGAGCAACGGAAGCCGCCCTCGCAAGCCCCGCACAGAGCGCCACAGACCGGATCCGGGCCGCACTCCAGATCGCGGCAGTCCGGCGCGCACACGGCGCACTGGCCGGTGGCCTCGACGCACACCTGTCCCGCGCCCGCGTCGCAGCTCCCGCAGGAGCCGCCGCAGCCGTCACCGCCGCAGATCCGGCCGGTACAGTCGGGAACGCAGCCGGGCCGGCAGGCCCCCTGATCGTCGCAGGTGTCGCCGGGAGCGCAGGCGCCGCAGCTCGTGCCGCAGCGCGGGTCGAAGCCGCAGACGCGGCCGGTGCAGTCCGGCGTACAGTCGGCATCGCCGCCGGGGTGGTCGTCGTCCGCGGTGGTCCCGTTGCAACCTGGCAAGCACAACACGAGCACGGCGAGCGGTGCGAGGGGGATTTTCATCATGGGCCGGATAGTAGCAGGAAACCCGCCGCCACGGCCAGGAAGGCCTCCGTCGCCAGCGCGACCGGCCGCGCGATTTTTGGCAACCCGCTTGCGCTCCGGTGCTATACTGCCCCAACCCGCACTTCGGAGGCCGGCGTGCCGAAGCGATCCTCCTCCAAGGCTCTCGAGGCCGAGCGGCTGCTGCGCACGGCGGAGAAGATCCGGGGGCGGACAAAGAACCTCCCCCTCGATGCGCTGGCGTGTGCGGCCCGCCTGAGCCTCGTGCGCGCGGCCTTCGCGGCGCGCCTGGCGCCGGCGCTCGGTCCCGACGCCTCTGTTCGCGCGGCCTGGGACAAGGCTCGCTCGCTCGAATATCCGCTGTTCTCGCCGTCCCTCGACCCCGCCGGCGCGCCCGATGCCGGGCCGGACGAAGACCTCGCGTTGCCCGATGGCGCGCTCGATCCGGCCGACATCTTCGAGCGGCTTTTGGAGATCGAGCTTTCGCTGAGCGCGCGCGGAAAGCGGCTTTCGCTCGCCTCCGGCCGCGCCGGCCGCCGAAAGCAGGGGACGTTCTACACGCCCGCCTGGCTCGCCGAGCGCCTGGCGCGCCGGGTCGTCGAGCCGCTGCGCGAGCGGAAGACCTCCTCCCGGCCGCTCCATATCCTCGATCCCGCCTGCGGCGCCGGGCGGTTGCTGCTCGCGGCCCAGCGGGCCCTCCTCGCCGATGCCCCGGAGGGTGAACGCCGCGAGCGGGCCCGCGAAGCGGCGGCAGGCTTGTGCGGCGTGGACCTCGATGCCACCGCGGTCGCGCTCGCCGCGAGCCTCGTCCAGCTCGAGGCCGATCCGCTCGGCCCGCCTATTCCCGGCCTCGCCAGGCAATTTGTCGCGGGCGATTCGCTCACCGGCCCGCTGACGCCGGAGGAAAATGCGAGCGCGGCGCCGCCCGGCGCGCTCGCCTGGAGGCGGGCCTTCCCCGAGGCGCTGGAGCGCGAGGGCGGCGGGTTCGACGTCGTCCTCTCCAACCCGCCCTTCGAGGTCCTCAAGGATCTGCGCGACCCGGCGGTGCGCGCGCTCGTCGAGCGAGTGCGCGCGCTCTCGTACCGGCGTTCGTTGTGCGGCAACCTCAACCTGAGCCGGCTTTTTCTGGACCGCGCGCTCGAATTGCTGGCCCCGGGCGGCCGGCTGGGATTCGTCTTGCCACTGTCGTTCCTCATGGATCGCACCGCCGCGCGCCTGCGCGAGCCGCTGGTCCGCTCCGGCTGGCTGGAGGGCGTCGAGGCCTACCCGGAGACGGCCCGGGTGTTCGATGGCGTCTCCCAGGCGGTGGTCTTGCTGTGGCTCGAAAAGCGCGCCCGGCGCTCCCGCATCGAGGTGTCCGAGGAGGGTCCGGCGCCGCGGCGGGCGGTGTTCTCCAACGAGGAGATCGCGACCTTCGATCCCAAGACCTTCGCGCTGCCGCTGTGCCAGGCCGCTGACATGGACCTCGCCTTGCGGCTTTCACGGCAGAGCCCGGTCCGGCTCGGCGACTTCTTCGAGGGCCGCGTGGGAGAGGTGGATCAGACCTTCTTCCGGCCCATGATGAAGAGCGAGCCCACTTCCGCGCTCCTCTTGCGGGGGGCGCACCTCGCGCCGTTTGCGGCCGACCTCTCCACGAAGGACCGGGAAGAGCGCTGGCTGGACGCGGAGGCCTTCGCCAAGAAGAAGGGCGGGGGATCCTGGCGGCTGCGCCTGGCGGGGCCGCGCATCGTGCAGACGGGGATCGTCAACCGGGAGGCGGCGCGCCGATTCGTGGCCGCCGAGGTCCCGGCGGGCATCTACCTGGGCAACTCGCTCAACACCTTCTGGCCGCGCGCCGCAACGCCGCTCTCCAGCGCCGGCCTGGACGACACGGCGCTGCGGGGATACCTGCTCGGGCTGCTCAACTCGGCGCCGCTGGAGTGGCGCTTCCGGCTCTCGAGCTCCAACAACAACATCAACCTCTACGAGGTGCTCTCGCTGCCGCTGCCGCATCCCGTATCGCTTTTTCCCGCCGAGCGTCTTTCGGCGTTCCTGGGCGAGTGCTTGACCCGCTTCGAGTTGGAGGCGGGACGGCAACCCCCGCTCTCCGCGGTCCGGCGGGTGACCTCCGGCTGGGGCAGCCCCTCGCGCGACGACCGCGCCACGGCGGCGCTCATCGGGACGGTGGCCCGGCGCCGCGCGGCCGAGACGGATCCGGAGCGCATCTTGTGGTGGGACCACCTGCTGGATCACCTGGTGAACTGGCACCTGGGCCTGGACGAGCCCGATCTGGAGCGGATGCTACTGGCCATGCCGGATCGCTCGGGCGCGGGCAAGAAGAAGCGGAAAGGAGTCTGAGCGTCATGATCCCAAAGAGCCTTCTCTCGGAGGGGTGCCTGTCGCCTTGCCGAGCGACCGGATCTGAAGATCCATCGACGCAGGCAAGCGTGGTCCGGTTCTGCCCCGGTGCGCGAACGCGGGGCCCCCGGAGCCAGCGCGTTCGCGCACACCGGCCGTCGCGGTTCATGGACCGGCTTCCATTGGCTCTCGTCGCCGCCCTGATGGTGGGTCCGGGGCTGCTCGCCGCGGGCTGTGGGGCGAGCGATTCCGGCTACCAGGGCGCCTGCCCCGCGAGCGGGTGCGCCATCTTCGGCACCGCGGCGCGCTTCGACGTGACCAGCGCCGACTTCTTCGCCCGGCCCTGGCCGGCCAACGCCCGGCGGCTCCCCGACGGCCGGCTCGACCTTTCAGGCTTTCCCAACCCCGCGCCGAGCTCGATGCTGCGCGACGCCATCGAGCTCATCGGCCGCGAGACGGTGGGTTTCGGCACCAACCAGGCCATCTACGTCACCTTCGACGGCGAGCTGGATCCGGCGAGCCTCCCGGCCGATCCGGCCTCGTCGCTGCGAGACGACGCCACCGTCTTCCTGGTCCGTATCCCGACCCGGGACGGCGACGCCGCGCTCGAGCGGACGCCGATCTCCGTGCGCTACCTCTCCACCGAACGGCAGTTCACGCCGGCGCGGACGTTGGTGGTCCGGCCCGTGCTGGGATTTCCGCTCCGTCCCGCCGCGCGCTACGCCCTGGTGGTGACGCGGCATGTGCGGGACCTGGCCGGCGAGCGCCTGGGCGCCTGGGAGGCCTTCGAGCGCACCAAGTACGCCGCGACCCCCGAGGACGCGACGCTGCGCGCGTACTGGGAGCAGCACCAGCCGGTGTTCTCGCAGCTCGAACGGCTCGGGCTCGCGCGCGGGGAGGTGGCCGCGCTGTCCGTGTTCGACACCCAGGACGTGCTCTCGGAGATGGATCGCCTGCGCGACTTCGTGGCCGGGATGGAGGCGCCGCGCGCGTACGACATTCAGCTCCGCTCGACGCAGGCGGACGCCTGGCTCTTCGAGGGCAACGTCGATCTGCCGCAGTTCCAGGCCGGCGAGCCGCCCGACTTCACCGGCGGCGGGGGCTTCGTGTTCGATGACCAGGGGCGGCCCGTGGTCCAGCGGATCGAGCGGGCGCCCTTCGCCCTGGCCATCCCGCGCTCGAGCGCTCCCGCCGCGGGCTTTCCGGTGGTGCTCCAGGCCCACGGCACCGGCGGCGACCGCTTTTCGCACTTCGATGGGGCCAACGATCCGGCGCCGCTCCTGGCCCGCGCTGGCATCGCCTCCATCGGCCTGGATCAGCCGCTGCACGGCGCGCGCAACCCCTGGGGCCGGGACGAGTCGCTGATCACCTTCAACTTCTACAACATCCTGGCCATGCGCGATAACTTCCGCCAGGGCGCGGTCGATCTCCTGGTGCTGCGCCGGCTGGTGCGAGACCTTTGCGTTCCGGCCGCGGTCAGCCCCACCGGCGTGGCGCTGTGCCTCGACGGGGAGAAGGCGGCCTTCTTCGGCCACAGCCAGGGCGGGCTCACCGGCCCCATCTGGCTCGGGGTGGCCGGGGACGTGGCCGGGGCGGTGCTCTCCGGGGCCGGCGGCGGGCTGGGCCAGGCCATCCTGGAGAAGACCGCGCCGGTGAACATCCGCGAGCTGGTCGTGCTCGGCTTCGGCCTCGTCGACGCCGAGCTCGACCTGGATCATCCCGCGCTGAACCTCTTCCAGGCCTTCGCCGAGCGCGCCGACCCGCTCAACTACGCCCCGCGCTTCCTCTCCGGCCCGCCGGGGAGACAGCCGCTCAGCGTGTACTTCTCGGAGGGGTTGCTCGACGAGTACTGCCCGCCGGACCAGACCGAGGCCCTGGCCGTCGCGGCGGGATGCTCGCTCATGCAGCCCGTGGCCCGCGCCGTCCCGGCCATGGAGCTCGCCGGCCGGCCGGCCCTGCCGCCACCGGTGCGCGGCAACGCCACCTCGCCCGCGGGCGCGGCGCTCACCGCGGTGCTGGTGCAGTACCCCCAGGACGGACACTTCGCGGTGTTCCAGAACGCCACCGCCCGCGCCCACTACGGTCAGTTCCTCCAGAGCCTGTTCGCCGCCCCGCCTCCGTCCGTGGGGCCGTGACGGGCGCGCCGTTTTCTCTTGACGACCAAGTATCTTCGACTACGATAGCCGGGGCCTTTGGAAATAACCCGGAGGGCAGCGCATGAACATTCCGGCGGATCTCAAGTACACGAAGGAGCACGAGTGGGTGAAGGTGGACGGCCAGGTGGCCACCATGGGCATCACCGACTACGCCCAGGAGGAGCTGGGGGACATCGTCAACGTGGAGCTGCCCGGCGAGGGCGACGAGGTCCACAAGGACGAGCCGCTCGGCGCCGTGGAGAGCGTCAAGGCCTCCAGCGAGGTCTTCGCCCCCGTCTCCGGCAAGGTGGTGGAGATCAACGAGCCGCTGCTCGACACCCCGGAGAACATCAACGAGGAGCCCTACGAGGAGGGCTGGATGGTGCGCATCGAGATGAGCAACCCCGCCGAGCTCGACTCGTTGATGGACGCCGCCGCCTACCAGAAGCACGTGAAGGAGGAGTCCAAGTAACAGGAGGTTCCCATGCGCTACATCCCCCACACGGATGAGGATGTCCGACGCATGCTGCAAGCGGTGGGGGTTGAGCGGGTGGACGATCTGTTCGAGACCATCCCCGCCGAGTTCCGCCTCCGCTCTCCTTTGAAACTGCCGCCCGCGCTCGACGAGGCCTCCCTGGAGCGGCACTTCGCCTCGCTGGCCGGGAAAAACCAGGGCGCCGCCAGCCGCATGGCGGTCTTTCTGGGCGCCGGGGCGCCGCTGCACCACCTGCCGGCGGCGGTGGACCAGCTCCTCTTGCGCGGGGAGTTCTTCACCGCCTACACACCCTATCAGCCCGAGGTGAGCCAGGGGACGCTCCAGGCCATCTTCGAGTTCCAGAGTCAGTGGGCCGCCGTGCTGGGCGTGGAGGTGGTGAACGCCTCCATGTACGACGGGGCCTCCGCCACCGCCGAGGCCGTGCTGATGGCCCGGCGCGTGCAGAAGAAGCGCTCGCGCACGTTGCTTGCGCGCGCGCTGCACCCCGAGGTGCGGGCCACCTGCCAGACCTACCTGGGCGACTGCGACTGCCCGCTCGACGAGGTCCCATTCGGTGCGGACGGGCGGACCGATCTGGCCGCGCTGGAGAAGCGCCTCGACGCCTCCACCGCGGCGGTGGTGATCCAGCAGCCGAACTTCCTGGGCTGCCTCGAGCCGGTGCCGAAGATCGCCGAGCTGGCCCACCGCGCCGGGGCGCTGCTCGTGGTGTGCTGCCTCGAGCCGGTGGCGCTCGGGCTCGTCGAGGCCCCCGGCGCCCAGGGCGCCGACATCGTCACCGGCGAGGGGATGGGCCTCGCCGGCGGGCCGGGCTTCGGCGGCCCCGGGCTGGGGCTCTTCGGCAGCTTCGAGAAGCACCTGTGGCAGATGCCCGGCCGCCTGGTGGGCCGCACCCGCGACGCGCAGGGCCGCACCGGCTACGTGCTCACCCTGGCCACCCGCGAACAGCACATCCGCCGGGCGCGCGCGACATCCAACATCTGCTCGAACGAGGGCCTGTGCGCGCTGGCCTCGTGCATCCACCTCGCGCTGCTGGGCAAGGCGGGGTTCGCCGAGCTTTCGCGCACAAACGCCCAGAACGCCCGCGCGGCCATGCAGCGCTTCAGCGCGGTCGCCGGGGTGCGCCGGGCCTTCGCCGCCCCCTTCTTCAACGAGTTCTGCATAAAGATCGACGGCGGCGCCGAGAAGGCGCTGAGCCGCCTGCGCCAGGCCGGCATCCTGGGCGGGCTGCCTCTTTCGCGTTTCTACCCGGAGCTTTCCGACCATGTGCTGGTGTCGGTGACCGAGGCCAACACCGCCGAGCAAGTCGACGCCTACGCGAAGGCGCTCGCGGGAAAGTGAGGCCGCCATGAACCGCCCCGAGGAACTCCGCGGCATCGCCCATCGCGAACCGGTCATCTTCGAGCGCTCCCGTCCCGGCCGGCGCGGCTGCTCGCTGCCCCGGCCCTTCGGCCCGGCCGAGTCCCTGGCCGACATTCCGGAAGACCTCCTGCGCAAGAGCGAGCTTGCGCTCCCAGAGGTGGACGAGCCCACCGTGGTGCGGCACTTTACCCGGCTCTCGAACTGGAACCACTCGGTGGACGTCGGCATGTACCCGCTCGGCTCCTGCACCATGAAGTACAACCCGCGCCTCAACGAAAAGCTCGCCCGCGCGGCGGGGTTCGCCGATCTGCACCCCTACACGCCCGAGGAGCTGTGCCAGGGCGCGCTCGAGCTGTGGTGGGAGCTGGAGCGGCTGCTTTGCGAGATCTCCGGCTTTCCCGCGGTCACGCTCCAGCCGGCGGCCGGAGCCCACGGCGAGCTCACCGGCGTCAAGATGATCCGCGCCTACCACCGCGCCCAGGGCAACGTGCGCAAGAAAGTCCTGATCCCCGACACCGCCCACGGCACCAACCCGGCCTCCTCGCGGCTGGCCGGCTACGACGTGGTGGAGATCGAGTCCGGCGCTGCCGGCATCCTGGAGCCGGCGGCGGTGGCCCAGGTCATGGACGACAGCGTGGCGGCGGTGATGCTCACCAACCCCAACACGCTCGGCCTCTTCGAGCGGCACATCGGCGAGATCGCGCGCCTCGTCCACGAGAAGGGCGGCCTGGTGTACTGCGACGGGGCCAACCTGAACTCGCTCGTGGGACGCGCCCGCCCCGGCGACATGGGCGTGGACGTGATGCAGTTCAACCTGCACAAGACCTTCTCCACCCCGCACGGCGGCGGCGGGCCGGGCGCGGGGCCGGTGGGCGTGTGCGAGAAGCTTGCGCCGTTCCTCCCCGTGCCGCGGGTGGAGAAGCGCCCGGAGGGCTTCCGGCTGGTCCACGAGCGGCCGCACAGCATCGGCCGCCTGAAGGCCTTCTACGGCAACTTCGGGGTGCTGATCCGCGCCTGGGCCTACATCCGCGAGCTCGGGCCCGAGAACCTGCGCCGGGTGTGCGAGATGGCGGTGCTCAACGCCAACTACCTGCGCGCCCGCTTAGAGAAGCACCTGCCGGTGGCCCGCCCGGAGCGCTCGCTGCACGAGGTGATCTTCTCGGATGCGGCCTTCGAGGAGGCGGGGGTGAGCACGCTGGACGTGGCCAAGCGCCTGCTGGACTACGGCTTCCACCCGCCCACGGTGTACTTCCCGCTGGTGGTGCACGGCGCCTTCATGGTCGAGCCCACCGAGACCGAGTCGCCCGAGACCCTCGACGAGTACGCCGCGGCCGTGCTGGCCATCCTGGAAGAAGCCAGGAAAGACCCGGAGAGCCTGCACCACGCGCCGCACCACACCGTGGTGGGCCGCCTCGACGAGGTGCAGGCCGCCCGCGAGCCGGTGCTGCGCTGGACCGGCCCGGCCGGGGACGAGGCCAAGGCGCGTAAGTAAAGCCTGGCGTCATCTTTGGTGTCTTGCGGGAATGTTCACTTTCGGGGGTCTTGCTGAAAATCGAGTTCGGCGCGTAGACGCAGCGTTGCGAAAAGCCGCAAGGCTCGTCCTAACGTGTTGATTTGCAATGTCATTTCCCGGGGACAGGCCCGGGGGTTTTCCCAGAGGTCGCCCAAACGGGGTCGCTGCTTGAGCCCGTTGTCATGATTCATCGCACCGGGGGCGGGGGGTAGCCGCCGGAGCGGAACACGCGCACCGCCGGCCGGTCGCCGATCTCGAAGTAGAAGCCGAACTGGAAGGCGATGCGCCCCCGCTCGTCGAGCAGCCCGGCGGGCGGGTTGGGGAAGGGCGAGGCCTTGCGGAACGCCGCCATGGCCTCCTCGTCGAGGAAGTCCAGCCCGCACGAGTGCGCCACGTTCATGTCGGCCACCGCCCCGCCCGAATCCAATTCTACGTTGAGCACGGTGTAGCGGTCGCGCACCCCGTAGATGTTGCCGTACGGGTCGCGCTCCATGTACACCCGGGCCGGGTTCCAGTGGTTGCTCACCCCGCGTTTCACCCGGTTGAAGAAGGTGGCGTACTTGAACTCGCGGGTGTTGAGCAGGGTCTCCTCGCCCTCGGGGAGCCCGGTGATGTGGTCGTTGGCCGGCGCCCCGGACACCATGGCCAGCTTGCCCGGGTCGGCGCGCTTGAGCATGGAGAGCGTGCGGTCGTCCTGCCCGCCCTCGCCGGGCGGCTCCTCGCCCGCTTCGCCGCCGCCCGGGTTCAGGCGCAACCGGTCGGAGTTGCCGCGCACCCGGTCGGAGGCCGCCTGCTCGGTCGCCGGCCCCTCGCCGCCCAGCTTGAGCTTGAGATCGAGGCCGGCCCGGCGCTCGATGTCGGGGATCTCCAGGGCGAAGCCCCGGCCCTTCTTCTCCCCCGCCTGGCCGGTGCCGGCCTTCTGCAAGAAGATGGCGAAGGGCGCATCGCCGGTCTTCTCGGCGCGCTCCACCGGCCCGGTGGTGACGCGCGCCATGGTGGGGTGGGGCTGGGCCACTCCGTAGTCGGCGCGCCGGTGGCGCGAGACCGTCTCCTTCTCCACGCGGGTGTTGTGCTCGGACAGGAAACGGGCGTTCTTGGGCGGCCGGTTGTCCGCGGTGGGCGCCACGTCCACCACCTGGCCGTCGAGCCGGGAGTTGTCGGGCTTGGGCTTCTCGGCCTCCACCTTGGGCGGCTCCGCCGGCCGGGGCGTCTCCGCCCGGGGCGTGGCCGCGGCGGCCTGCGCGCTCGAGTCCCGCTGCAGCAGCCGCGCCGACGGCGGCAGCAGCGCCCGGTTGGCGTCCCACTGCGAGGCGGGGAGGGCCACGCGCTCCACCTGCCGGGGCGGCGTCGGGTTGTGCGTGGGCGCGATGCGCGTCCACAGGGAGTACAGCGACGGCACCAGGTCGGAGAACAGCAGCTGGGCGTGGATCAGGAGGGCGGCCAGGAAGGCCACCACCAGAGGATCCAGCCGGGTTCTGTGCCGCCGCGACATGCGCCGCTTCCTCCTGCTCTATTATACGTAACATCGGCCCTTTCGGGCGTCAAAAACACCTCGAAGCGGTGGCGAATCCGTTTGTGTCATGCGCCAAGATGAAGGACAATCGTTCGCGGGAGGAGCGCGTGAGCCCCGCCGGGCGCTTTCACCTCGTCGTGATTCTCCTGTGCGGTGCGGCCGTCGGCGCCGTGTACGGGCAGGCGCTCCGCTTCCCCTACGTCTGGACCGACCACGCCGAGATCGAGGGTGGCGGGCTGGTGCCGAAGACGCTCGGCCAGGCCGGCCGCTTCTGGACCCACATCAAAGGCCAGGCGGTAACCATCGCCCGCGAGGAGGCCGTGTCTTCCCGCCCGGGCGGCACCGGGTACTTTCGGCCCATCAAGGCCGTAAGCTACGGCCTCGACTGGCAGACCGGCAACGGCCAACCCTGGAGTTTCCACCTCTCCAACGTGCTCCTCCACTTCCTGTTCTGCCTGGCCCTGTACTGGGTGGCGCTGGAGGTCATCGGGCGGGAACACCGGTTGTGGGCCGCGGCCATCGCCCTGTGGCACGCGCTGGCGCCGCAGCACGTCGAGACGGTGTGCTGGGTGAGCGCCCGTTCGGACTCGCTGTGGGGCCTGTTCGGCCTGCTGGCCTTCTGGTGTTGTGTGCGCGGTCCGCGCTCGCGCCACCCCGTCGCGCTGCGCGCCCTGTCGGTCGTTCTCGCCATGCTGGCGGTGTTCTCCAAGGAGTCCGGGGTGGTGGCCGCGCTCCTTCCCGCCCTGTACTTCTGGTCGGTGCCCAAGGAGGGGAGCGGCGGATTACGCAAGGCGTTACGCGCAGGCATCTGGACCATGCTCGGGGCCGGCCTGGCGGTGGCCTACCGCTTGCTCGTCGTCGGAGGCGTCGGCGCGGGGCCGGCGCCGGCGGCGGCAGGGTTCTGGACCCGGCTCCATGTCTTCGGCGAAAACGTGCTCCAGAGCTTCTTTCCCGTCGGGCTGCGGCTCGCCGACACCGTGGAGATCGTGGCCGGGCCGACGCTGCTCGGGCTTTCGGGACTTGCGCTTATTTCAGCCTGGTTGTGGCTGGGATTTCGAACGCGTCGCGACGGGCGGTTATTGTTTTCGGCTCTTGCCTTCCTGCTGGCCATCCTGCCGGTAAGCCAGCTCTGGCCTCTGCTCCAGCCGCGCGGCGAGCGGTACCTGTACGTGCCGGCCGCCTTCGCCGAACTCGCTGCCGTGGTGCTCTTTCACAAACTTCTTGGGCGGGTTCATGCGAGCGCGTTGCGCCGGATCCTGGTCGCTGCCGCCCTGGCATTCCTCGGCTTGCTGGGGGTGTTTTCCAATGTGCGCGCCGCCGCCTGGGGAAACGAGGCGCGCCTGTTTGCCGAGGCGGTCGAGGACGAGCCGAACTGCGCCGAGTGCTGGAACAATTTGGCCTTCGCCCTGGCCATCGAAGGAAAGCACGCCGGGGCGGAGCGCGCCTGCCGCGCGGCGCTCTCGATCGACCGGCGGCGCTACTGGACCTACCTGGACGGGTTTTCGGTGCGCTGGATCTTGAGCCAGCTGCTCCTGCTTCGCGGCGAGGGGGAGGAGGCGGCCCGCTGGCTCTCCCAGATCGAGGCGCGGGTGGACGGGGGACCGGCCCTGTTCCTCTCGCTGGGCCGGGCGCATCTTCTCTCCGGCGAGCCGGAGCTTTCCTTGCTCGCTGCGGGCCGCGGCCTGGCCCGCCATCCCGGCCATCCGGGCCTGCGCGCGCTCGAACAAGACGCCGCCGAGCGCATGATCGCGACCGGGCACGCCTGGCTCGAAAGCCGGCCCCAGTGCCGGCTCCCGCTCGGCTCGGACTGACGAGGGCTGCGTTGACCTGGACAGGGCGCCGTGCCAAACTCCGGCCGCGGAGGCTCGCATGGCCGACATGGAACAGGTGCTGAACTTCTTCGCCAACGCCCGCTTTCTGCGCCTGCTGGACGAGGCCGGCCGCCGGCGCCTGCTGGCCGAGGCCGCGGCGCTCACCTTTCAAGACGGCGAGACGGTGGTGCGCGAGGGCGATCCGGGCGACGCGCTGTACATCATCGTGGACGGCGTGGCCTCGGTTGAGGCCGACGACATGGGCACCGCCCGCGCGGTGGCGGAGCTCACCGACGGGGCTTTCTTTGGCGAGATCGGGGTCATCACCGACCAGCCGCGCTCGGCCACGGTGCGCGCCCGCGGGGTTCTCCAGGTGATGCGCATCCCCAAGGCGCGGGTGCTGGAAGTGCTCAAGGACTACCCACGGGTGCGCGAGATGATGGCCAAGGTGGGCGTGGCCCGCACCGAGGACACCATGGAGAAGATGAGCCTGGCCGCCGATCTACCCCCGGCCGTCGAGGGTGTCATGCCGGATCCCGAGGACCCGGCAGAGGATCCTGAAGAAGACCCCGAAGAAGACTGACCCCGTCCCACCTTTACAGCTCAAGAATCGACGCCGGGTCGCGCGGGCGGTAGGAAGCGGCGACAGGGTGCAATTCGCTCTTGCGCCTGGCTGCGCTGGCTCTGAGGGCCCCGCAGCCAGACGCTCAAGCTACATCATCAGATCCTGCTGGGCCAGGAGGAGATATCGCGTGTGAACGGAAGCGCTGGGTGAATCAGAGGCGTTCTTCGAGCGCGTGGGCCTTGTCGCGAAGCTTCGCCTCGCGGGCGACCTGGGCCACCGCGCGCAGGCGCTCCTTGAGCGTGGCCCGGCGCGGCACCTTGGCCGATACGGGGAGCAGCGCGATCATGCGATCGATGGCCTGCTCCTGGAGGGTCTCGCCGGGGTGCTCGAGCACCCGGATCAGCACCTCCCACTCGTCGGGCAGGCCGAAGCGCTGCGAAAGCTCGTCCACCGCGGCCACCAGGGCCGCCGGGTCGCCGGCCTCGAGCACCGCCCGGATGAGCTTGAGCCGGCTCAGGGAAGCCTTGGCGTCCGCGGTGGGCTGGCGCATGGCGTCGCGCCGGCGCTTGCGGGCGTCATCCTCCGCGGGCGGTTTATCCTTGCCGAACTTCTTGACCAGCTCGCTGGCCATGCCCTGGTCGAACAGGCGGTTGAGATCGGACTTGTACTTCTCGTAGCGGGTGGAGTGCTCCGACAAATCGCGGATCTGGTTGTCGCGCTTCTTGCGCACGCGGCCCCCGTCCCGCATCTTGTCGATCTCGCGCCAACTGGGTCTGTCGTACGCCATGCCGCGCCTCGCCGGAAAGTCGATCTTACGGAAAACCGCCCGCCCCCGCAGAACGATTCATATATATGATCTTCGCCGGGCGCCGTCAACCCCGGCGGGCCGCCCACAGGATGGAGAGGCCCAGCGTGTCCTGGGAAGAGCTGCCGGCGAAGGAATTTTTCGTGGACCAGTCGTGGCGGTACTCCAGGCGGATCTTCAGCGAGTCGGCCGGGCGGGCCTCGACCGTCGCGGTGAGGCCCTTGAGCTCCTGGGCGGTCCCGGTGCGGACGCCGTCCGGGTCGTTCATGAACTCGCCGCGGATGGCCACGCCCAGGTAGGCCAGCGGGTCCGCGCCCACGACCGCCTGGACCCCGTGCCAGGCCACCGCTGCATCGCCGATCCGGTCCCGGCCGTAGGCGCCGGCCGCGGTGAGGGCGAGCCAGCCGAGCGGCCGGCCGGTGAGCACCAGGTCCACCAGCACACGCCAGTCGCCGGTGTTGCCGTCCTGCTCCGGCCCGGCCAGCAGGTTCAGCATGGCCATGAACCGGTCTGCGCGGGCGTAGGTGAGCGAGGCGCCCACGGACTTTGCCTCGTTGTTGTCGGCGGTGCAGTCCCAGCCGTTGAGCCCGAAGAGCCGGAGCGAGAAATCCACCAGCGTAAGCTCGGCCATGATCCCGGTGTGGCTCACCGGCAGGGCGTAGTTGAACAGGTAGGTGCGCGAGGTGTTGGGGTTCTCCCAGGCCTCGAACAGCTCGGCGCCGAAGTAGGTGGAGAACTTCCCCGCCCGCAGGCGTAGCCCGTCGAGCACGTCGAAGCGGTAGTCGAGGTAGGCCTCGGTGAGGTCGAACGGCTCGTCGCTGCCCAGCCCGCGCGAGTGGATGAAACGGGCGGCTTCACCGGCGGTGAGTTTCACCTTGAAGCCGGCTCCGCCGAGCGGCGCCTCATGCCGCGTCTCGATCTCGACCAGATCGATGGTGAAGGTGTTGTGCAGATGATCGAACACGCGCAGGTCGTTCTCGCCGCTGGCGGGATCGGCCAGGTTGTACAGGTAGCCGGCCTGGAGGAAGGCCCGGAGCTGAAGCCACGGCGGCTCGTCCTGTCCGGTCTCGGCCAGAGCCGGTGGCGGCGCTGGAGCGAAGGTGGGTTCCGGCGCGGGCGGCTCGTCGGCAAAGGCGGCCGCCGCGAGCCCGCACACGAGTAGCGAGAGGGACCAGCATGTGAGTTTCATTCGATTCCTTTCAACTGTCTTGGGTTGCCATGCAAAAAAGTTCGCGCCTCCGACCGCGCTGGCTCCTTCGGCCCCGCGGTCGGCCGCGCCAGATGGCGTCTGCCTATCACGAGATCGTCTTGCAGACAAAATCCTACGGGAGAGGTCGGGCGAAGGCTACAGGCCCTCCAGGATGTGCTGGAAGAACGGCGGCGGCTCGTCCTCGGCCGCGGCCTTCTCGCCGCCCTCCTCGGAGAGGAACGAGATGAGCGCCCGGTAGCGCTGGTCGGTGCGGGCCGCCGGGTTCAGGGTGGTGGCCTGCTCCAGGTGCCGGCGGGCCTTGGCTGTGTTCCCGTTCTGCCGGTAGCACTGGGCCATGGCCATGTGGCACTGGAACTTCTGCAGCGCGTCCGCGGACAGGTCGAGCGCCTTCTCGAATCCCAGGATGGCGGGCAACAGCTCTCCCCGGCCGGCCCGGGCCGCGGCCAGCCCGAAGGTGGCCTCGTAGCTCTCGCGCAGCGAGAGGGCCTTCTCGAAGGCCTGCGCGGCCGGCTCGAACATCCCCGCGCGCAGCAGCGCCTTCCCCCGGGCGAGCAGGGACGCGGCGTCGGCGCCGGCCGGGGCTTTCTGCATGGCACGCTCGGCAAAGCGGAGCGAAAGCGCCAGCGCCTCCGAGCGGGCCTTCGCCAGGTCCGGTGGGGCGACGGTCGCCGCGGCCGTCCAGGTGGCCGGCGGGTTGTCCAGCCAGGCCGCGCGCACGTCCACCGTGGTCGTCTGGGCGGGCGCGACCTGGGCCAGCCGCAGCGCGCCGGCGGCCCAGGCGCCGGAGAAGTCGGCGTCCTTCGCTCCCAGGCGGGTAACCTCGACCGGGAGCCACACCCGGCCGTCGCGCAGGTAAAGCCGCGTCTCCTCGCCCGCGAACACCTCCCGGTTGGCCGCGGTCACGCCGGTGTCGAGGAGCACGAAGACGTGGCCCGGCTGGAGGGCCAGCGCGCTCGGCACGTTGAGGTTCTCGAGCAGGGATGCGTAGAGCACGCTGAGGTCGTCGCAGTCGCCGGTCTTTCGCTGCCAGGTGATGGCCGGGAACTGCACGCTGTCCACGGCCGCCTTCCCGGGGGCGGTGCCCGAGAACGGCCGGGTGGGATCGGGCTTGTAGGAGAGGCCCGCCGCCTGCAGGGCGTCGAAGGCCGCCGCGCCCAGCAGGAGGTTGCGCAGCGGCGAGGACGGGCGCGTGGGCTCGGGCAGGGCGGCGGCGAGGTTGGCGTACAAGGCGCTCCCCAGCGCCTGCACCGCCGGATCGTGGCTGCTCACGAAGGAGGCCGCCCGCTCGGGCCGGTCCCAGGCGAGGGCGCTGCTCTCCATGATCTCCACCGGAAAGCTGTGGCGGCTGCTGCGGCGCGCCGCCTCGTGCTCGTAGGCGATCTCCACCACCGCCTGGGCGGTGCGCTGGGCGCGGTTCTCCAGCAGCCGCGCGGTGAACGGCCCGGGCAGGGAGAGCCAGCGCTTCTCGTGCGGGCCCAGGGTGGCGCGCGCCGAGGCCGGGGATTCGAACAGGTCCTCGATCGACAGCTTGACCTCGACCTCCACCGGCCGCGGCAGGGTGTTCTCGATCTCCACCCTCCCCACCTCCCCCTTCTGGTAACGCAGGAACTGCGAGGGGAAGACGCGCTCGAACTGCCCGTCGCGCACCCGGATCACGGTGACGTCGCGGGTGACCACGGTGAAGCGAAGCTCGGCCGGGGTGGGATCGACGTTGCCGTCGGCGTCGCGCGCCTGGGCCAGCACTCGGTGCACGCCCTCGTCGAGGATGTCCGGGGTGATGAGCAGGTTCGCGTCCGACCACTCGGTCCAGGGGCGCTCGTCGAGCTTGAAGCGGAGCTGCACCGGGCCGAAGTCCCACGGGTCCTTGGCCACGGCCGAGACCGAGACGACGTTGGCCGGGATCTTCAACACCTCGCCGGCGGCGAACCGGCGCTCGAGGTTCTGGCCCGAAAGCGCGATGTCCGGGTTGTCCTGGAAGAAGGCCCCGCCGCTCACGCGGGCGATGATCGTCTCCGGCGGCAGCGCCGCGCGGGCCGGGTCCTTCTTCACCAGCCGCAACACGGCGCCGTGGCCCTGCCCGGTCACGACCGCGTAGGGGAGCGAAAGCCACACCTCGCCAGATCGCGAGAGCAGCGCCCCCGCCGGCACCGGGCCGGCGCCGAGCCCGCGCTCCGACAGCAGGCGCCGGGTGTTGTCGTCGAAGAAGGCCCGGCGGGCGTTCTTGCCCTCGATGATCTCGATGAAGCCCGGGTAGCCGACGACGAGCCGGCGCGCCTCCCCCGCGATGGCGCCGGGCGGGATGGGCGAGCGCCGCTCATCCTCCGCCGGAAAGGGCCGCGATTTTCCTCGTTCGACGCGCAGCAGCCCGGTCCGGGTGGAGACCCACACGCCGCCCCCGGCGTCGCCGAGGAGCGAGAGAGGTTCGATGGCGAATGTCTCGCGAAAGGTCGCCCGCCCGGCGCGGGTCCAGGCGTCCTGGGGTTTCCCGCGGTACGAGCGGAAGACCCGCGGGCTCTCCTCGGCCCTGCCCCCCTCGAATGCGAACAGCGAAAACGATCCGCTCTGGCCGGGTGGCGCGAACACCGCCCACGCCACGCCGCGGCCGTCCACGGCCACCGCTCGCACCAGCCGCTCGGGGCCCGAGAGGCGCAAGAATTTCCCGGAGGCGAACTCGTACAGGCCGCGCTCGGTGCCGAGGAAGAGCTTCTTCCCACCGCTCGCCAGGCGCGTCGGCGGGGCCGGCGCCGCCTGGCACTCGAACTTCCCCGCGCGCTCGACGGCCAGGCCCGCGCCGGAGGCCGCCGCCAGCGCGCCGTCGGCGAGGGCGATGTCTTGCACCTCGCCGGCGCATAAACCGTCCCGGGCGGTCAGGGTGCGCCACTGCATCCCGTCGTAGAGCCACACCCCGTCGGCGGCGGCCACGGCAACGCGACCGTCGGGAAGTTCCAGCAGGCGGCGGGCGTCCTTCGCCGGGCCGGCCGCGCTCCAGCCGGCGCTCTCCTCGGGGAGCGGGGCCAATCTGGCGCCGGCCAGGGCGGCCAGGGTCGGGCCAGCGAGGTAGATGCGCGCCTCGTCGGCCACCTGCCAGGCGGGATCCTGGAGGGCGCGTTCGAGCTGTGGCCGGAAGCGCGGCAAGGCGTACCGCCCCAGCAGGCGCACCGCCAACACCCGGGCCGGCAGGTCGCCGTCCTGGAGCAGGGCGGCGAAGGTCGGGTTTGGGTCGAGCGGCAGCGACATCAGGCGCGCGGCCGCCAGGTTGCGCTTCTTCCACCCGCCGGAGCGCAACCGCTCCGCCACCGCCCGGGCCACCACCTCGGGGGGCATCTCCCGCAAGGCGATCTCGGCGTGGTGGCCGATGCCGCCGGCCCGCACGAACCCGGTGAACTCCAAGAGGACGCGGGCCGCCTCGGGCGTCGCCAGCTCGGCGATGGCCTCGGCGATCTCGTCCATGGGGTAGGGGAGGTTCTTGTCGATGTCGCGGTAGGGCCGCAGGCGCTCCAGGATCTTCTGGGCGTAGGGGAGGCCGCGCAGGCGCAGCAAGCCGAGCAGCGCGTACATGCTGGCCTGTTCGTCCGGGTCCTTCTCCTGTTCGAGCAGCGCGCGCTCGCCGGATGCGTCGCCGAGCCGGGCCAGGGCGTAGGCGATGGCCGAGCGGTTCACCCACGGGCGGCTGGCGGGGAGATCCTTCACCCGCGGCAGGGCCTCGCGCAGCGCCGGCAGCGCGGCCGGATCGCCGAGGCGCGCCAGGGCGAGCGCCGCCCAGTACTGGTTGTGGAAATCGAGCTTTCGGACCGCCTCCGCGAGGACCGGCGTGGCGGCGCGGTCTCCGAGCAACCCCAGCGCGTAGAAGCCGTCGTCCACCACGGTGCTGCCGCGGTCCACCGCCTTCTTCACCGCCTCCAGCAGGATGGGCAGCAGGCGCTGGTCTTTGCGGAGCGCGAGCTTGCGCGCGATGAGGCCCCACCAGGGCATGTACTCCTGGGAGATCTCGTAGACCTTTCTGCTCGGCCCGCCCTCGAAGGGGCGTTTCTGCCCCAGCTTGCCGAGCGCGTAGGCCGCCGCCGCCTCGCCCGGCGTATCGGCGATGGCGCCGAGCACCTGGAGGTTCCCCGAGCGGTGCCGCTCGCCGTCGAAGCGCATCAGCGCCGGAAGCGCTGCCGGGTGGCGCAGCCAGTGGAGGGCGGTCGCGGCCGCCTCGGACACCGCGCGCTCCTCGTCGAAGAGCGAGTCCGCGATGGCGCGCACCGCCGAATCGTCCTTCCGGTAGCGCGAGAGGATCTCGATGCCCGAGAGCCGGATGGCGCGGGCCTTGGCCGGGTCCAGCGTGCCCGGGTCCTTGAGCCGCCGGATCCAGAACTCCTTCTCCGCGGGGTGGCGGCAGAGCTCCAGCGCCGAGAGCACGCTCGAGAGGTGCGGCGCCTTGGGTTTGTCCGCCAGCGCCTCGTCGAGCAGGCGCGAAAGATCCGCGAAGGCCTGCGCGCCGAGCAGCTCGACCAGGGCCATGGGGTTCTGCGGCAGCGTGTCGAGCGACGGGCAGCCGGGACAGGCCTCGGCCCGGGCCGAGGGCCGCGGCCCGGCGAGAAGGCCCAGCAGGAAAAGCATGAAAACGATCGGGCCTGTCTTCATTCGTCGCCTCCCGCGCCGGACACACCCTACCTCATCAGACGGACAAGGCTGCGTGGCTCGAGGCTAGGATCATTGATAATCGGATGCACGTGTTTTTGGAAGATCATCGAGCGCGACCGAGCGCCGGGCCGAAGGAGCCCGCGCGGCCGGTCGCGACCCTGCTCGCGGCCCGGGCTCGCCCTAGAAGAATGCCAGCGGCAGGTTCCGCCGCTCGCTGCGCCAGGCGCCGGTCTTGGGATCGCGCGAGGCCATCACCAGGATGGCCCGCCCCAGCACGTTCGCGCGAGGGACCGGGGCCGGCGGCGACAGTTCCTGGGCGACGGCCCGGTTGTCGCCGAGCGCCAGGATCTCCTCCGGCCCCAGCCGGAAGCTCGCGCTGCGCCGCGTCGCCGGATCGGCCGCCTCCAGCACGATGATCTTCTGTCCGTCCAGCCACTCGGCGAATTTCAACGTGGGCGCATTCCTGCCTCCGGTGGCTCCTTCCGGCGGGGCGCTCTCCAGTTCCTCCCGCCGCACCGCCTGGCCGTTCAGGCGCAAGCCTTCGGGGCCGAGCTCGATCTCGTCTCCCGGCAGCCCGACCAGGCGCAGCACCCGGATGGTCTCGGGATCGACCGGATCCCGCAGCGCGATCACGTCGGCGCGCCCGAGGCGCGAGAGGGTGCGCGCGCGCCGATCGACGAGCACCATGTCCCCGGCGAGCAGGGTGGGGGCCATGCCGTCCGTCACCAGATCGAGCCGGGTGAGCAGGTTTCCCTGGACCCAGCGGGTGATGCCGAAGGCCGGCAGGGCCACGCCGGCGAACCACAGCAGGAGGTAGAAGTACCAGAGGTTGTAGGGCCGGAGGCGGTATTCCTTCCCCGCGCGCCGGGCGGTCCAGGCCGCGTGGGCGCAGGCGCCGACCGCGAAGACGAGCCAGGTCCAGGAGGCCACCCGGAAGGCGCCGCGCAGGCTCCACTCGAGCCCGGCGAACCCGCCGATGAAGAGGGCCGGCCCCAGGAAGGCGATGGGGTAGAAGAGCAGGGCCAGCCGCCAGCGCCCGGCGTAGAGGTGTCCCAGCCCGGGCATGAACAGCGACAGGATGGCGGCCACGGCCGCGGAGCGGCTTTTCTGTTCCATGCGGACACCTTAGGCCAGATTCGGCGGGCGCGCAATCGCGCTCACGGCGCGAGAGTGGGTGTGAACGCGTCTGGCCGTGCCGGCTCTCGCGGCCGCGCGACCGGACGCGAATGACTCGTCACTGCGCGAAGCTCTGCAAGAACTCGTCCCAGGTGGCGTGCTGGCTCCACACCGCGCCGGAGGCGGTGTAGGCCGAGTCCATGCCGCTGCTGCGCGCCGGGAAGTAGATGGCCATGCCGTGCGCGCCGGGGTAGTCGGCCTGGTTCCGGTTGTAGGCGATGGCCACCCCGAGCTGGGCGAGCAGCGCATCGGCCGCGGAAACGATGTCCGGCGTCACGCCCGACATGGTCTTGATCCGGTTGGCGAAGTCCCACAGGTCGCGGTTGTCGGAGTAGTAGAAGGCCTGGGTCTGGCCGCGCACGGTGTTGATGTTCGGGTACAGGTTGGTGTTGGCGCGCAGGGCGTCGGCGAAGCCCGTCATGGCGGTGGCCAGCTCCGCCATGGCGTCGAGGTTGATCACGGACAGGGTGGAGTCGCTGGGGCTCTCGGCGTAGTAGGCGTCGGCGATGAGGCGGCCGAGGGCCAGCGCGCTCGTGTTCAGCGGGTCCTGGATCAGCGTGGGCAGGAAGCCGTCGTAGGCCCAGCCCGGCCCGGGCTCGGTCTCCTCCGAGGCCACCAGGTAGCGGGCGTAGGGCGCGGAGGCCTCGGCCACCTCCCACATTCCCATCAGGCAGGCGTCGAAGCCCACGATGTCGATCTTGTCGCCGATGGCAGCGCTGATGGCCGCGAGCGCCCGGGCGTAGTCGCCGTTGGAGATGGAGATCTCGTCCGCCCCTCCGCCGCCTCCGGGGTTGTCGTCCATGGAGAAGCTCTTGAACACGGGTTTGCGCGGGTCGGCCTTCCAGCCCGCGCCGTGGTCCCACATGATGAAGGCGTAGTGCCGGGCGGGGTAGTTCTGCACCGCCCACACCCCGAACTGGGCCAGCACCTGCCAGTCGCTCATGTTGACCTCACCCAGGTTCTGCAAGGTGTCGAAGGCGCCCGGGCGCACGTAGATGTAGCGGGCGTCGCCGTTGTCGCGGGAGGCGGTGTCGAACAGGGCCGCGATGTGCACGTAGGGCGTGGAGCCGGCCACCTCCATCTCGGCCAGATCCTCGTAGCCGTAGTCCTCCAGGTTGTTGTCGGCGTTGAGGAACACGAAGAAGGCCCACTCGTTGGCGTTGGGGTCCATGATGCAGGCGTCGGGGTTGCCCGGATCGGGGATGTAGCCCACGTTGCAGCGGCATTCGTAGGCGCCGGGGAGCTGCGGCACGCAGCGGGTCTTGTGCGGCTCGGTGCACAGGTTGGGCTCGCAGGGGTCGTCCACGCACTCGCCGTTGTATGGCAGGTAGCCCGCCGGGCACACGCAGGTGTAGCCGGTCCAGTCGGCGTTGGCCTGGCAGGTGGGCACGCCGGGGCACACCGCCTCTTCATCCGCGCAGGGGTCGGGCCGAAGATCGTAGTTGAGCGTGAAGTCGCCGCCGGAGTAGTCGCTGTCGGCCCACACGAAGTACACACCGGCGGGCACGACCTGGAGGAGCTCGGCCAGGCTGCCCCAGTACGGCGCGTTGCAGCCGACCTCGCTGCCGGGGACGTCGCACACCGAGCGCAGGTGCAGCGCCGGGCTGCCCGAGGAGAGGCGCAGGCTCACCCGCGTGCGCACCTCGGCCTGGAAGGCGTACACCCGGTCGGCGCCCGCCCCGCCGCAGGAGCCCTCGGCGTCGTTGGCGGCGCCGGTCAACGTGCCCTGGATGACGCCGCTCTGCCCCACCAGCGGGATGGGGTCGAAGCAGTTCTCGGCGGTGGGGTTGGGGTTGACGATGCAGGACTCGGGGTCGCCCGGATCGGGGACGTAGCCCGGGCTGCACGAGCAGGTGTAGCTCGCCGGGAGCACCGGCCGGCACACGGTGCGGTGGGGTTGCTGGCACGGGTTGGGGTCGCAGGGATCGTCGATGCAGGTGCCGCTCGTGGGATCGAAGATGGTCCCCGGGGTGTTGCAGGTGACGTCCACCTTCAGCGTGTACGCCCCGGAGGCGCTGCCGTACCCGTCGCAGAAGACGTAGTAGGTGCCGGGCGCGAGGTCGGCGACGATCAGGGAGGTTCCGTTGCCGCCACCGTCGTCGTCGCAGTCGATCTCGCTCTGCGCGTCCGTGCAGCTTGAGCGCAGGTACATCACCGTGTCGAAGCCGGTCATGTGGAATTTCACGCGCAGCGGCTCGTTGATGGTGAAGCGCCACACCACCTCCGGGCCGGTGCCGCTCACGCACGAGCCGCTGTACTCGTTGCCCGCGCCGGTGGTGGTGCCCTGCACCGAGCCCAGGCTCAGATCGAGCGGGGTGGCGGTGGCGCAGGTGAAGCCGTTGGGCGGCAGGCAGTGCCCGCGCCCGTCGTCGTAGTAGCCGCTGTCGCAGTTGCACACGGCGGTGCCGCTCAGGTCCACGCACGTGCCGTGATTGCTGCAGGTCCAGCCGAGCGTTTGGCAGGTGGCCTTGCACACCCCGTCGCCGTCGTAGTCCTGGAATCCCTCGGCGCACTCGTCGCACAGATCGCCGCTGTACCCGGCGTAGCACTGGCACAACGGAGTGCCGGTGAGATCCGAGCAGCGGCCGTGAACCCCGCAGCTCAAACCGGAGGTGGCGCAGTTGGGGGTGCACGTCCCGTCGTGATCGTTGTCCTGGTAGCCGTTCTGACAGCGGGTGCAGTCGGCCCCGGTGTAGCCGGTGTCGCACACGCACCCGGCCGTGCCGGTCCCGTCATCGCAGATACCGTGGTGGCAGTCGAGGCCGGCGGTGACGCAATCGGGCAGGCAGGTGCCGTTGTCGTCGTTGTCCTGGAATCCCGCGGCGCAGTGCTCGCAGAACTCGCCGCCGAAGGTGGCGTCGCACTGGCAGCGCGCCGTGCCTGAGAGATCGTCGCACACCCCGTTCAGGCCACAGTCGATGCCGGCGCCCGCGCAATCCGGGAGGCAGGTGCCGTTGTGGTCGTTGTCCTGGTAGTTGCGCTCGCACGCCGCGCAGTCTGGCAGGGCGTAGCCCGACTCGCACACGCAGTGCGCCTTGCCGGTATCGTCGCTGCACGCGCCGTGGTGACAGTCGAGGGCGGCGCTCTGGCAGTCCGGGGCGCAGCGCCCGTCCGCGTCCTTGTCCTGGTAGCCCTCGGCGCAATTCTGGCAGGTGTCCCCGGCGTAGCCGGGCTCGCACACGCAGTGCGCCGTCCCGGAGGTGTCGTCGCACTGGCCGTGGCTGCCGCAGCGGAGCCCGGAGTAGGGGCAGGAGAAAAGACAGGTGCCGTCGTCGTCGTTGTCCTGGTAGCCGATGGCGCACAGGGAGCACGTCTCGCCGCGGTAGGCCGCCTCGCAGGTGCACACCGGCTTTCCGTCCTCGGCGCGGCAGGTCCCGTGAGCGGAGCAGGAGTCAGGCTTACACGGGTCATCGCTCCCGCCGCAGGCTGCGATGGATAGAAGCAGCGCGAACGCCATCCCCATCGAGAGCTTCTTCATGGCATTTTCCTTTCTCTTCCTGGCTCAGGCCGTGGACATTGCCTTGTCGCGACTCTGCTACCGTCGCATCGGGAAATCAAGCCTGGCGGCGTGCCAGCGCGCGCAGGCCGAGCGCCGCCAGCGCCGGCATTCACGCGGGCCAGGCCACGCTCAGATCTGGATCTGCTTCCAGCGACCCTGGTGGAACTTCCAGGCCATGACCGACGACAGCAGGATGGCGTACACCGCGGCGGCGGCCCAGGTGCCGAACATGCCCAGCCCCAGGCCCACGCCCAGCACGTACGACAGCGGGATGAGGCAACCGAAGTGCAGGATCATCTGGGCCTTCATCACGAACTTGGGGTTGCCCGCGCCGTACAGCGCCTGCACCAGCACCAGCCCGGCCGACACCAGCCCGGTGACCGAGCCCATCAGCCGCAGCGAGGGCACGGCGAACTCGATGACGTCGGGCTTGTTGGTGAAGATAGAGAGGAACGTCCGCGGGAAGGCGATGAGCAGCAGGCCCACCGTGCCCATCACGTAGATGCCGAGCTTGGCCGACTCCCAGCCGAAACGCTCGGCCAGCTCGGGCTTCTTCGCGCCCAGGCTCTGGCCCACCAGCGTGGCCGTGGCCGTGCCGAAGGCGAACGAGGTGAGAAACACCAGCGTGAGGATGGACAGCATCACCCCCGAGGCCGAGGTGGCGAGGTCCGGGCGCACCAGGTCCAGGTTGCGCAGCATCGGCCCCGAGAGGGGCAGGAAGCTCAGGGGATCGAGCAGCGCCGGCGCGGAGCCGAGGTGGCCCATCACCCACAGGAAGAACACGAACCCGCTCATGAGGAAGATGGAGGCCAGCCCGGAGGGGAAGGACAGGCGCACCACCTCCCACATCACGTGGCGGTTCAGGTTGCGCAGCCGAAAGTAGGCGAAGACCTTGCGGTAGTTCCCCTTGACCGCCCAGCCGAGCATCACGAACAGCCCCACGTAGGTGGCGCACAGGGTGGCCACCGCCGAGCCGGCCACCTCCAGGCGCGGGAAGCCCCACAGCCCGTACACCAGCAGCACCGCCAGGCACAGGTTGACGATGTTCATGGCGATGGAGGCGGCCATGTGCACGTAGGTCTTGCCGATGGCGTCGAAGAACCCCTTGAAGCTGAAGGTGAGGACCATGGAGAAGATGTTGAGCATGCGGATCTGGCAGTACTCGGAGCCCAGGCGCACCACCTCGGGGTTGGGGTTGAGCAGCGGAAACAGCTTGGGGATGACGAACCACCCCGCGGCGGAGGCCGCCGCGCCGGCGAAGAGCGCCACCGCCAGGGAGTTCGTCAGCACCTTGCCGGCCTCTTCCGGGCGGTTCTCGCCGAAGCGCCGCGCCACCAGCGCCTGGGTGCCCACCTGCAGCGAGGCGAAGAACCCGCCGATGGCCCAGAACACCGGCAGGCTGAGCCAGATGGCGGCCACCCCGTCGATGCCCACGTTGCCCGGCAGCCGGCTCACCAGGATGGTGTCCACGTGGTTCACCAGCGTCTCGGTGAGCATGCCGATGATCACCGGGATGGCGAGCTGGGCGATCCGCTTGGAGAGGGTGGTGTCGATACCGAGCCGCATGCCTGCTCCTCGGCCCCCGCGAGGCCCGCACCATACTTCGGCGGCGCCGGGTTGGCAACCCCAAATTGCTCCGGTTGCGGCGTCGGAGGCCATGTCGTTTTCTGTTGACAAATCCATCAGGCTTGGTCTAATCCCCCTTCGGTTTTATGATTTTTCAAACGGAGAGAGGTTCACCCGCCAGGAGGGTTCTCATGAGACAGCAGCGGATCCGGATGCTTTCTTTCGTGGTCGTGAGCGCGGCGTCCTTCGCCCTGGTCTTGCTGGCCGGCGGCTGCCGTCCCCCCTTCCCTCAATGCCGCGACGACGATGACTGCAAGGCCGAGGAGAAGAACAAGACCCTCTTCGTGTGCGTGAACGGGCAGTGCCAGGAGTGCGGGAAGGACGCGGACTGCCCCAAGGAGCGGCCCCGCTGCAAGGATAACCGCTGCGTGGAGTGCATCGAGAACAAGGACTGCCCCGAGGACAAGCCCTACTGCGAGAACGAGCGCTGCGTGTACGAGTGCGAGATCGACCCGGACTGCGTAAAGCGCGACAAGGCCGGCATGATCTGCAAGGACCACAAGTGCAAGTGGGAGTGCGAGCAGGACGCCGACTGCCCCGAGGGCATGGAGTGCAAGGACCACAAGTGCGTGGTCAAGTGCAAGTGCCAGTCCGACGCCGATTGCCCCGAGGGCAAGATGTGCTCAAGCTGCGAGTGCATCGACAAGCCGAAGTGCCAGCTCTCGGCCATCTACTTCGACTTCGACCGGCACGACATCCGCTCCGACGCCCGCTCCACCCTGGACCAGAACGCCGAGTGCCTGCGCCAGCGCGCGGAGATGAGCGTCACCATCGAGGGCCACTGCGACGAGCGCGGCACCGAGGAGTACAACCTCACCCTGGGCGACAAGCGCGCCCGCTCGGCCCAGAAGTACCTGCAGAACCTGGGCATCCCGGCGAACCGCCTCAAGACCATCACCTACGGCAAGAACCGCCCCACCTGCCGCGAGTCGAGCGAGGACTGCTGGTCGCAGAACCGCCGCGACGAGTTCGTGGAGCAATAGATCCGCGCCGTTCCCTCCCCGTCCGATCCAGTTGGCAGAGCCTCGTGTTCCCGGCGGCCCGCTGCATGGTAGAGAGCGAGGCAGAGCGGTGGAGCGAGGGAGATGTCGCGTGTGGCCGAAGAGGACAGGAGCGTGAATCCCGCCATTCAAGCGTCTGGCCGCGATGCCGCCAGCGCGCGCGACCTGGTGGCGCAACGTGCGAGCGCGCCAGGATGGCCAGGAGGCCGCGCCTGGCCGGGGAGGTTGCCCCGATGATTCACCGGACCTTGTGCCCGTTGTGTCTCGTGCTCCCGCTGCTGGCCGGTTGTTGGGTCAAGAAGGAAGAGGGCCGGCAGATGCTGGCGGACATCCAGGCGTTGCAGGCCGAGTTCGAGGTGGTGAAGCGCGCCCACGCCGAGGAGAAGGCCGCCCTGGAGCAGCGCATCCAGGAGGCCGACCGGCGCATCGCCGAGCTTTCGCAACTCATCGAAGACTTCAAGCGCGCCACCGGGCGCTCGGCCGCCGACATCGGGGTGGACATCGAGAAGGTCAAGACCCAGATCATGGAGCTGCGCGGCCAGATCGAGGTGGATGGGCACCGGCTGGAGGTGATCGAGCGCAAGCTCTCGGGCATCAAGGACGACCTGTCGGCGGCCAAGACCGCCGAGCAGCTCCGCAAGGAGGAGGAGGCGCGCCTGAAACTGGAGGCCGCCCGCGAGGCGGCGAAACCGCGCGATCCGCTGGCGGGCATCAGGCGCCCCGAGAAGATGGCGGACTTCTACAAGCTGGCCCAGTCGCTCCTGGAGAGCGGCCAGACCGAGGCCTCGCGCCTCTTGTTCGGCGAGTTCTTGTCGCGCTGGCCCACGGGCGAGTACTCCGACAACGCCCAGTACTGGATCGGCGAGAGCTACTACGCGGAGAAGAAGTTCAAGGAGGCCGGCCTGGCCTTCCAGACGGTGCGGGAGAAGTTCCAAAAGAGCGACAAGTACCCCGACGCCACCTACAAGCTCGGCCTGTGCTTTACGAACCTCGAGATGTGGAAGGAGGCGGTGCCCTTCTTCTCCGAGTTCGTGCAGAATTACCCCAAGCACCCGCTCATCGGGAAGGTCCGCGAGAAGCTCAAGGAAGCCGAGAAGCGCGCCAAGTGAATCCCGCCGCACGAGCGCGACCCCACCAGCGCCGGCACCTTTTCACACGGCATCCTTGTGGCTGCCTCCGCCCGCCCTGTGTCGTCAAAGGCCTGCGGGGACCATGGGCCCACTCAATTTTCGGATAGGACCCGGGGTCTTTGCGGGATTCGCTGCCCTGGCGCGGTCGCTGTCCGCAACCAAAACACCCGCCCGCCCGTGCTGGCCCCGTGGGCCCCGCGGTCGGTGGCACAAAAAAATTCACGCGCAAGAAGCGGGATCTTCGGAAAGACACAACCAGGCCCGGTCGAGGGGCGGCGCCGGACGGGCCGCGGCTTACTTCGCCACCATGCGGATGGGGATGTAGGTCTTCTTGCCCTTCTCGATGTTGCCGGTGCCGCAGCCGTAGGCCAGCACGCGCTGCACGGAGTCCATGGCCTCCACGTAAAACACCAGCTTGCCCTCGGGGAGTTTTTGCAGCACCAGGGTCCCGCCGGAGACCGCGTCGATGAGCACGTTCTCCATGCGCAGCTGGTAGATCCGGTAGTCCATGATGGTCTTGGTGGCGGTGGGCCCCACCAGATCCTCGCATTTTATCTCGATCTCCTGCTGGGTCGGGCTGGTGGCCACCGAGGGCAGGACGTAGATGCGGATGATGGCGGTGTCCGCCGGGAGATCCTCCGGGGCGAAGTGGATCGACAGGGTGAGCCCGTCCCACTCGGCGCCGCCGCAGGCGGCAAGCCCCAGCGAAAGCAGCACCAGCGCGACGCCCAGAAAGCGGCCGGAGCGGCGGGCCGCACAGGCTCCACCCACGCGATGCTCGGAACGTGAATCTTGGAAGGACATGCCTCGCCCTCACATGCGCAGAATGAGCACCGCCGCACCCGTGTTGGGGGGCGCGGGCTCCTTCTGCATGGCGAGCCCGATGGCCACGCCGCCGCCGACCACCGCCGCCACCCCGACGCCGATGAGCGTCCAGAACCACCAGGTGCGGGTGAGCGGCGGCTTCAAGGCCTCCTCGGGCACCTTGCCGGCCAGCAGGTTCACGCGGAAGGTGACCGGCTGCTTGGGGTTGCCGGAGTTGGCCACCCAGCGGCCCTGGCTGTCCAGCGCCGCCAGGTAGTAGTCGATGAACAGCTCGCTCTCGCCATAGACGTTCCACAGGAAGGGGATGAACCCCACGTAGGTCTGCGCCCCCTGTCCCATGCCCACCGCCGCCTCCTTGCTGGGCGACATCTCCACCGAGGAGTACTGGGGGTCGTCGCGGCGGCGGTAGTAGAGCACCATCTTGCTCAGGTTCTTCTGCAGATCCACCACGTAGGCCCGCACCTCGATGCGCTCGGCCGCGGACACCTCGGTGAGCGCGGTGTGGCGCATGATCACCCGGTCCTTCTGGCGCAGGTCGTCGCGGATCTTGTTGAAGAAGTTGAGGAACTTCGGCGAGGTGAGCAGCGGGTTCATCTCGTAGCCGGGGTCCACCTTGAGCAGCAGCTCGAAGGCCTTGCGGGCGTTCTCCTTGTGCCCCTGCACGATGTAGATGAACCCCATGTACTTGTAGATCTCCACGATGTCCTTGCGCGGGGTGCCCTTGATCTTGATGGCCTGCTGCAGCTTCTGCATGGCCTCGGAATACTGGCCGTTGTCGTAGAGGATCTTCGCCTCTTGCAGGAACTGGTTCGACGAGTCCTGGGCGAGCAGGGAAGCATCCGCGAGCAAGATGGCGCCGATGAGCAGCACGGAAACGGCTGCGCTGCGAGTGCTGGCGACGGATAGCATGTACACCCTTCCTGGCTAACCGCAGACGGTACCAACAGATTTTCGACGCCAGGTGCGGCAAAGTCAAGATAATTCCCGCCAATTTTGTTGACTCGGCCAAGCTGCGGCGAATAACATCGAGCCTCGGGCGAGGTGTACCTGCCTGGATCGGAACGGCGTTCGCATGGGACAGCAGTTCGGGAAATTCCAGCTGCTGAAAAAAATCGCCACCGGCGGCATGGCCGAGATTCATCTGGCCAAGCAGCGAGGCATGGAGGGCTTCGAGAAGCTGGTGGTGATCAAGATGATCCTCCCCCACCTGGCGAACAACCAGGAGTTCGTCCAGATGTTTTTGGACGAGGCCCGGATCGCCGCCCGGCTGAACCATCCCAACATCGTCCAGATCTTCGATCTCGGCCGCGCCGGCGGGACCTACTTCATCGCCATGGAGTACATCCAGGGCGAGAACCTGCGCACCGTCGCCAAGACCGCGCGCAAGGCCGGCAAGCCCCTGCCGCTGTCGCACATCGTGAAGATCATGTCCCAGGCCTGCGAGGGCCTGTACTACGCCCACACCAAGCAGGACACCAGCGGCAAGCCGCTCAACATCGTCCACCGCGACATCTCGCCCCAGAACATCCTGGTGTCCTTCGACGGCGTGACCAAGCTGGTGGACTTCGGTATCGCCAAGGCGGCCACGCAGGTCCAGGAGACCCGCTCGGGCGTGCTGAAGGGCAAGTACGCCTACATGTCGCCGGAGCAGTGCCTGGGGCGGCCGGTGGACGCGCGCTCGGACATCTTCGCCACCGGCATCGTGTTGTGGGAGCTGGCCACCGGGACCCGCCTGTACAAGATGTCCTCGGAGCTCCTGATCCTCAAGGAGATCACCGAGGGCCGCATCGTCCCGCCGCGCGAGGTCAACCAGACCATCCCGGCCGAGCTCGAGGCCATCATCCTCAAGGCGCTGGAGAAGGATCCCAAGAACCGCTTCCAGGACGCCATTCAGATGCACCTGGCGCTCGAGGAGTTCATGCGGAACTCCGGGCTCTCCTCCAGCGCGGTGCACCTGGCCAACTTCCTCAAGGAGCTGTTCCCCAACCGGCTCGAGGGGCTGCGCAAGATCGAGGAGGCGCAGGCCGCCGGCGACTCGCTGGAGTCGTTCTTGTTCGACGACGTGGCGGGCGAGGGCTCGGGAGTGATCACGCCCTCCGGGCCCTCGGCGGTCACCGATCCCTCCCGGCCGCTCATGCCCAAGGCCACCACCGGCGTGTCCCGCGTGGGCCCGCGCCCGGTGGTCAAGACCCCTTCCGGGACCACTCCGCGTCCGTCGGTGTCCGCGCTGACCGTCCCCGCCGCGGCCACCCCGCTCCCGCCTCCGCCCCCGCCGGCCAGGGCCCCGGGGTGGCTCAAGGGCGCGCTGGCGCTCCTGCTGCTGCTCGTCCTCGGCGGCGGCGGGTTCTTCGTGTATCTCAAGTTCTTCTCCGGCCCGGCCCCGGAGGATTCGCTCGACGCCGGGGTCGACGGGGGGACGCTGGCGCTCTCGCGCCGGGCCGGCATCCGCGTCACGTCCGATCCGGCGGGGGCCGAGGTGCGCCTCAACGGGGATCGGCGCGGGGTGACCCCGCTGGTGCTTGACGACCTGGAGGTCGGCACGCCCTACACCCTGGAGATCTCCAAGCCGCCGCTCAAGACGTTCTCCACCCAGTTCCGCCTCGACGAACCCGGCGAGCAGCGGCCCTTCAACGCTCGGCTGGAGGCGGCGGTGGCCGGCTTCGGCTGGGTGGAGGTGGTGACCGCCCCGCCCGGCGCGCGCCTGGAGCTGGACGGAAAGCCGCTCGAGGCGCAGACCCCCACCACCATCGGGCAGGTGAGTTCGGGCGTGGAGCACACCCTGCGGGCGACGTTCCCGGGGCGCAAGGACTGGGTGCAGACGTTCCGCCTCCAACCCAACGAGCGCATCACGCTCACGGGCAACCTGGCCCTCGTGGACGTCAAGCTCCCCGACAAGGCCGTGCCGGTCGTGTTGCGCTCGCGCCCGAACGGGGCCAAGTTCTTCCTGGACGACGCCCCGGTGGAGGGTGACACGGTGCGGCTCGAGCCGGGCCGCCGCTACCGGCTCACCGCGAAGCTCGCCGGGTACAAGGACTGGAGCGAGGATGTGACCGGCGGCAAGCGCCGCACCGTGATCGCCGCCATGGTCCCGACGCGCGACGTTCCACCCCCCCCGCCGCCCCCACCCCCGCCGGGAGAAGGCAAGGCGCGCCTTACGGTCCAGTCCAACCCCTGGGCCATCGTCTATATGGACGGCAAGAAGCTCGGTCAGACGCCCATCTCCGAGCTGGACATCCCGGCCGGCCCGCACGAGCTGCACCTGGTGAACAGCCAGCTCGACATCAGCAAGGACATCCGGGTGAACGCCCGCGCCGGCGAGACGGTGAAGGTGAACCACGAGTTCGCCAAGGGCTTCTTGCTGGTCAAGGCCAACCCCTGGGCCCAGGTGAAGGTGGGCGGCCGCAGCCTGGGCACCACGCCCTTCGACAAGAAGGAGCTGTACGAGGGTAGCTACACCGTCGTTTTGGAAAACTCCACCCTGGAGCGCACCATAGAAAAGCGCATCACCATTCGCCCCGGCGAGACCACGGTGCTCGAGGTCAACTTCCTCGAGTGAGCCGGCGTACCGGTGAAGTGCTCGGACAAGCGCGAGGCAGAGCGGACGGATGCGTGGGGGCCCTGTCATATGACTCCGACGGTTCTCTGGGGCTTGTCGCTTCGAGGAACTTCTGAGCGGCCGATCCAGATCCGCCGCGGGCCGTCGTCAGCGTCGTTGCCCAAGTTTTCTTTGCGACGGGCCGCGATGCCACAAGAGCGAGCGCGGCCCGTCGCGATGTGCCGACCCGTGACGCGAACGCGCTCAGCGAAGCACAGCGAAAAGAAGCACGCGATTCGGATACGGCCGCACGTCGCGTGAGGAACCAGCGATATTGTTGTATAATGTGCTCGTGTTGTCCGCGGCGCGCCAGGGCGCGGCCCGGGCAGCCGGCGCGTTCGCGCGCGATCCGATCTTGTCACGGAAAGCCACGCCATGAAGTGGATCGGCAAGTGCGAGATCCTGCGGCACATCACCACGGGTGGCATGGCCGAGGTGTACCTGGCCCGCCAGCGGGGCCTCGGCGGTTTTTCCAAGCTGGCCATCCTCAAGCTGGTGCGGCCCGATCTGGCCGACGATCAGGACTTCGTCAAGATGTTCCTCCAGGAGGCCCGGCTCACCGCCTCCCTGGAGCATTCCGGTATCGGACAGGTGTTCGACGTGGGAGAGAGCGGCGGCCGCATCTTCATGGCCATGGAGTTCATCCGCGGTGAGACCCTGCGCCTGGTCGCGCGCACCTGCCGGGAGCGAAGCACCCCCTTCCCGCTCAGCCTGGTCCTGTACATCTCCTGCCGCGTCTGTGAGGCCCTGGAGTACATCCACACGCACGATCCGCCGGTGATCCACCGCGACATATCGCCGCAGAATATCATGATCTCCTTCGACGGTGCGGTGAAACTCATCGATTTCGGCGTGGCCAAGAGCCGGGAGTTTCTGGAGGGCGAGGCCACCGCGCAGGGGATTCTGAAGGGCAAGATCGGCTACATGGCGCCGGAGCAGCTCCGCGGGGAGGGGGTCACGCCCCGGTCGGACATCTTCTCCTTCGGCATCGTGCTATGGGAGGTTCTGGCCGGGCGGCGCCTGTTCCGCCGCTCCCACAGGCTGGAGACGATGCAGGCCATCCTGCAGGACCCGGTGCCGCCCCTGCGATCGCTGCGCGGCGACGTCCCCGCGGCGCTGGACCAGTGCCTGGCCCGGGCGCTGGCCCGCTCCCCAGAGGAGCGCTTTGCGAGCGCCAAGGAGATGCGGGGCGCGCTGGAGCAGATCGTGGCCCAGCACCACCTGCACGCCAGCCAGTCACAGCTCTCTCAGTTCGTACGCAACCTGCTGCCGGAGCGGTTGGCCAGCCAGCAGCGCATCCTGGGGGCACAAGAACGAGAGGCGGACCTCGAGGCCTGGCTCTTCGACGATCTGCGCTTCGATTTCGAGCGCGAGGGAGACTCGTTCCCGCCCGACGACAAATCGACGACGCCCACACCCGTGCCGCTTTCCTCGGATCCCGCTCCCGCGGCCGGCGAACTCGCGGTCTCTCCACCGGTCTCTGCGCCGCCCGCACCCGCCCGGGCCGCATCCGTCGGCCCGCCCACCCTGCTGAACCTGGCGGAGATGCTCGAGGGGCCCGAGCACCCTGCCCGGACGGAGCGCAAGACGCGGCGAGCGTTCCTGTGGCGGGTCCTGGGCTGGGCCCTGGTGGGCGCGCTCGCCCTGGCCGCGCTGGTCGGCGCCTGGCTGTGGCGCCAGCATGCCGTGCCGTCGGAAGAGCCCGCCGGCCCCCCCGCCACGCTGAAGATCGTATCGACTCCGCCGGGGGCCCAGGTGTGGCTGGACGGCCGGCTCCAGCCGGGAAAGACCCCGCTACAGCTCCAGACGAGCAGCGGTCAGGAACACCTGCTCCGGGTCCGCCTGCCAAAGCGGCCGGAGTGGAGCGGCAACGTGCGCCTTGCACCGGGCGAGGTGAAGGATCTTCAGATCCGCCTGTGACTCCTTCCAGGCGGAGCGCACCTGCGGCATCGCGCAAAAAGTGAGAGGTTCGCGCATTCGCCGGGCCGCGCTGGCTTTGCTGGCCGCGCGACCAGGCGCCCAGGTCTGCGTGCGTCTGGCCGCGCTTGCTCTAGCGGCATCGCGGCCAGCCGCACAAGTCCACACGCAAGACATTTCTGGAGCAGGAAGGGCTCGTTCGCCGAAGGGCCATCCGCATTGCGGATCTTCGCCCACAACCAACAACGGCGAAGGCAAGAAAGATCGTCTGGCGGCGGTGGATCAGAAGCGGCGAGCGGGATCAGGTCAGGCCCTTGAGCCGGCGGATCTCCTCGACGGTCTTGCGGTAGGCGATGTCCCAGTCGCGGCCGCCCTCCTCCAGGTTCTTGAGGCGGCGGCGCACCTCGGTCTCGATCTCCTCGTCCAGCTTCATGTGCTCGCGGATGATTTCCACGATGCGCTTGCGCATGACGTGGTCCTCGGCGAACACCTCCTCGAAGTTGGCCGAGTTCATCATGGCCTCCAGCACCTGGTTGACCACGTACTCGACGGCCTCGTCACCCTGCGGCACCTTGCGGGCCTCGGCCGCCACCCGGCGCGCCTCGCCGTAGTGGCTGGAGCTCCAGCCCCGGCTGGCCAGCACGTCCTTGGCCAGATCGTCGAGCTGGCGCTCCATGCGCAAAAACTCGCTGAGCACCGCGCCGATGTCCTTGCGAGCCTCTTCCACCTTGGCGGGCTGGACATCCACGTCGCCGTTGTCCATCAGGGCCTTGAGGATGTCGCGGGCCATGTTCGGAATCTGCTTGGGATAGATGCGCACGGCAACCTCCCTCGATAGGACCGCTTTTCTATCAAGGGAGACGGCGGGAGGTCAAGGAAGATCGGACTGCGCGGCGGAAAGAAAGCGCGCGATCCGCTCCGCCAGGCGCGCCGACACGCCGGGGACCCGCGCCAGCTCCTCCGCCGGGGCCTGACGCAGGCGGCGCAACGAGCCGAAGCGAAGTAGCAACCGCCGGCGCAGTGCCGGCCCCACGCCGGGGATCTCTTCGAGGCCGCTCTTCAGGGTGGCGGCGCGGCGCAGCGCGCGGTGGTAGGCGCCGGCGAAACGGTGGGCCTCGTCGCGGATCCGGCTGAGCAGGAACAGCTCGTCCGACTCGGGCCGGAGCCGGATGGGGTTTTTCCTTCCTGGCAAATAAACCCGCTCGCGCGTGACCTTATGGCGGCCGGCCCCGGCGCCACCCTTGGCCAGCGCGGCCAGCGCGAGGTTTTCGAGGCCGAGCTCGGCCACCACCCGCCGGGCGGCGTTGAGCTGCTGGACGCCGCCATCGAGGAGCAGCAGGTCGGGCGGCGGGAGCTCGCCCGAGAGCGCGCGCCGGAGCCGACGCCGCAGCACCTCTTGCATCATGTCCACGTCCGAGTCGCATCTCGACGCTCGGATGCGGAAGCGGCGGTACTCGGCGGGCGCCGGCTGGCCGTCCCGCAGCACCGCCATGGCGCCCACCGCGGCCGCGCCCTGGAACACCGCCAGGTCGAAGCACTCGATCCGGCGGGGCGGAGAGCTCAGGCCCAGGCGCGCCTGGAGCCTGCGTAGCCGATCGCGCCGCGCCGAAGTCAGCGCCAGGCGTTGGCGAAAGGCCTGTTCGGCGTTCTCCCGCGCCAGCTCGAGCATGCTGGCGCCGGGGCCGCGCCGGGGCGTGTGGAGCTCGATCGGCTGGCCGGCCTGCTCCGAGAGCAAGGAAGAGAACGCGCCCACGTCCTCGCCCGTCTCCGCGCCCTCCAATGCCTCGCCGGGGATCAGCCAGCGCCGGGCCACGTCCAGCCCGGCCCCGGCCCGCTCGAGCAGGTGGCGGCGCAAAAGCTCCCAGGTGGGTAGTGGCGCGTCCTCGAAGAAGTGGCGCGTCACGTCCGTGGCGCGCCCGGCGCGCACCCGCAGCCACAGCAAGGCCCCGCCGCCGCCCTCCCGGTGAATCCCGAGCACGTCCGCGTCGCCGCCGGCCGGGTCCACCACCTGCTGCCGCGCCAGGCTCCGTTCGAGCAGCCGCAGCCGATCGCGCAGCCGGGCCGCCTCCTCGAAGTTCTCCCGCTCCGACTCGCGCCACATCCGCTCCTGCAGCGAGCGGAGCAGCCCGTCGCCGCGCCCGCGCAAGAACTCCTGCGCCTCGCGGACTCTCTCCGCGTACACCGGCGGCGCCAGGGCCCCGCTGCATGGCGCCAGACAGCGTCCGATGCCGGCTCGCAGGCACGGCCGCGTGCGGGAGGCGAACTGGCGGTCCGGGCACACCCGCAGCCCGAAGGCGCGCTGCAAGAAACGCAGCAGCTCCCGTGCGGCCTCGGCCGAGGGGTACGGGCCGAAGCACTGGAGATCGCGCGTCCGCGCCGGGTTGCCTCCGCGCGGATGGAGGCGCTCCAGGCTCAGGCGCGGAAACGGGTGGCGGCTCAGGCACAACACGAAGAAGTTCTTGTCGTCCTGGAGGTCCACGTTGTAGCGCGGCCGCAGGCGGGCGATCAGCTCGCGCTCGAGGAGCAGCGCCTCGCGCTCGTTGCGGCACACGATCACCCGGATGTCCGAAAGCAGCGCCGGCAACCACTCCACGAAGGGCCGCGGATCCGAGGGCGCGCCGAAGTAGCTGCGCACCCGGTGTCGCAGGTTGCGGGCCTTGCCCACGTACACCACCGCCTCGCGGGTATCCACGAACTGGTACACCCCCGGCCGCTCCGGCAGGCTCGAAAGCAGCGCCTCGCGCTGTTCATCGCTGAGCGGTGGGCGAGGCATGGGCTACCCCAGCCGCAGGTGCCACTGGCGCAGCGCCCGCAGCTCGTCGCGGATCTCGGCCGCCCGCTCGAACTCCAGGGCCTCGGCCGCGGCCCGCATCTCGCGCTCGAGCTTGTGGATGCGCTCGACCAGATCCTCGAGCCGGGAGGGGGGCGCGTGCGTGGCCGCGGGGTCAGCGGCGGCATCGCCCGGCGCGACCATCTCCGGCCCCAGCTCCCGCTCGATCGAGCGGGGCACGATGCCGTGGGCCCGGTTGAACTCTTCCTGCAGCCGGCGCCGGCGCTCGGTCTCTCGCAGCGCGCGCTCCATGCTCTCGGTGCGCTGGTCGGCGTACAGGATCACCCGGCCGAGCACGTGGCGGGCCGCGCGGCCCATGGTCTGGATGAGCGAGGTCTCCGAGCGCAAGAACCCCTCGCGATCCGCGTCCAGCACCGCTACCAGGGCCACCTCGGGGATGTCGAGCCCCTCGCGCAGCAGGTTGATCCCCACCAGCACGTCGAACTCTCCGGCGCGCAGCGCCCGCACCACCTGGAGCCGCTCCAGCGTGTCGATGTCGGAGTGCAGGTAGCGCACCCGGACGGCGTGCTCCTTGAGGTATTCGGTCAGATCCTCGGCCATCCTCTTCGTGAGCGTGGTCACCAGCACGCGCTGCCCGGCGGCGGCGGCCGCGCGAACCTCGTGCAGCAGATCGTCCACCTGGTCCCGGGCCGGGCGCACCTCGACCCGCGGATCCATCAGGCCGGTGGGCCGGACCAGCTGCTCGACCACCACCCCGCGGGCGAGCTCGATCTCCTGGCGGGCGGGCGTGGCCGAGACGCACACCGCCTGGCCGATGCGGGCGGCGAATTCCTCGAAGGTCAGCGGCCGGTTGTCGAGCGCCGAGGGCAGGCGAAAGCCGAACTCCACCAGGTTCTCCTTGCGCGAGCGGTCGCCCTTGAACATGCCCTGGATCTGGGGCAGCGTCTGGTGGCTCTCGTCCACGAACACCACCGCGTCCGCCGCCAGGTAGTCGATCAGGGTGGGCGGCGGCTCTCCCGGGGCGCGACCCGAGAGGTGGCGGCTGTAGTTCTCGATGCCGGCGCAGTAGCCCAGCTGCTCCAGGCTCTCGAGGTCGTACTGGGTGCGCTGCTCCAGCCGCTGCGCCTCCAGCAACCGGCCGGCGGCGCGCAGCTCCCGCAGGCGCTCGCCCAGCTCCTGGCGGATACCCTGGATGGCCTGGCGCAGTTGGCCCGGCCCGGTGACGTAGTGGCTCCCGGGATAGACCTCGATCTCCTCGAGCGCCTCCAGGCTCTTTCCGCGCAAGGCGTCGATCCAGTGGATGCTCTCGATCTCGTCGCCGAAGAAGCGCACCCGCAGCCCGCGCGACTCCTCGTAGGCCGGGAAGATGTCCACCGACTCTCCGCGCACGCGGAAGGTGCCGCGGAAAAAGTCGGTGTCGTTGCGCCCGTAGTGGATCTCCACCAGGCGGCGCAGCAGCTCGTCGCGCGGCATGGCCGCCCCCGCGCGCAGGCGTACCGTCAACTCGCCGTAGCTCTCGACCGGGCCCAGGCCGAACAGGCACGACACCGAGGCCACGATGATCACGTCGCGCCGGGTGAGCAGGGCGTGGGTGGCCGCGTGCCGCAGGCGATCGATGTCGTCGTTGATGGAGGCGTCCTTCTCGATGTAGGTGTCGGTCTGGGGGACGTAGGCTTCCGGCTGGTAGTAGTCGTAGTAGGAGACGAAGAAGCCCACCGCGTTGTCGGGGAAGAAGCGCGAAAACTCCGCGTACAGTTGGCCGGCCAGCGTCTTGTTGTGGGCGATCACCAGCGCCGGGCGCTGCAACCGCTCCAGCACCGAGGCCATGGTGAAGGTCTTGCCGGAGCCGGTGACCCCCAGCAGCACCTGCCAGCGGTCGCCCCGCCGCAGGCCCTCCACCAGCCGTTCGATGGCCTCGGGCTGATCGCCCGCGGGGGCGAAGGGGCTGTGGATGCGCAGCGGTGGCATGCGGCCTCAGCTCCGGGTGAGCTTCTTGAACCTCACCCGGTGGGGCTGCTCGGCCTCGGCCCCGAGGCGCCGCTTGCGGTCCACTTCGTAGTCCTGGTAGTTGCCCTGGAACCACACCACCCGGCTGTCCCCCTCGAAGGCCAGGATGTGCGTGGCGATGCGATCGAGGAACCACCGGTCGTGGGACACCACCACCGCGCAGCCGGGGAAGGCCAGCAGCGCCTCCTCCAGCGCGCGCAGGGTGTCCACGTCCAGGTCGTTGGTGGGCTCGTCGAGCAGCAACAGGTTCCCGCCGCCGCGGATGAGCTTGGCCAGGTGGACCCGGTTGCGCTCGCCGCCCGAGAGCCCGCCCACCTTCTTCTGCTGGTCCGGGCCGCGGAAGTTGAAGGCGCTGACGTAGGCGCGCGAGTTCACCCGGCGCCCGTCCATCTCGAAGAACTCCTCGCCCCCGGAGATCTCCTGCCACACCGTGTTCTCGGGGTTGAGCGCCGCGCGGCTCTGGTCGACGTAGGCCACCTGCACCGTCTCCCCCAGCCGCAGCACGCCCCGGTCCGGCTTCTCCTGTCCCACGATCAGGCGCAACAGGGTGGTCTTGCCGGCGCCGTTGCCGCCGATGACCCCGACGATGCCGCCGGGCGGGAGGCGAAAGCTGAGATCCTCGATCAGCAGGCGATCGCCGTAGCCCTTGGTGAGGTGCTCGGCCACCACCACGTCTTCGCCCAGGCGCGGCCCGGGCGGGATGCGGATCTCGATCTCGCTCTCGCGGGCGGCGGCGGCCTCCGCCTCGGCGCGGAGCGTCTGGTAGGCGTTCAGGCGGGCCTTGCCCTTGGCCTGGCGGGCGCGCGGGCTCATGTTGACCCACTCCAGCTCGCGGGCCAGGGTGCGGGCGCGGGCCGAGGCCTGCTTCTCCTCCATCTCCAGGCGCCGGCGCTTCTGCTCCAGCCAGGAGGAGTAGTTGCCCTTCCAGGGGATGCCCTCGCCCCGGTCCAGCTCCAGGATCCAGCCGGCCACGTTGTCGAGGAAGTAGCGGTCGTGGGTCACGGCGATCACGGTGCCGGGGAACTGCTGCAGGTAGTGCTCCAGCCAGGCCACCGATTCGGCGTCGAGGTGGTTGGTGGGCTCGTCGAGCAGCAAGAGGTCGGGCTTGGAGAGCAGCAGCCGGCACAGCGCCACCCGGCGCCGCTCGCCGCCGGAGAGCGTGGCGGGGAGGGCGTCGCCGGGCGGGCAGCGCAGCGCGTCCATGGCCACGTCCAGGGCGCGATCGAGGTCCCAGGCGCCGGCCGCCTCGATGGCGTCCTGCACCCGGTTGTACTCGGCCATGAACTTCTCCATGCGCTCGTCGGGCACCCCCTCGGCGAGCTGGTTGTTCAGCTCATCGAAGCGCAAGAGCAAGGCGCGCACCTCGGCCACGCCGGCCTCGACGTTCTGGCGCACCGAGAGCGCCTCGTCCAGGCGCGGCTCCTGGGGCAGGTAGCCGATGCGGATCTCCGGCGGGTGCCAGGTCTCGCCCGAGGTCGGGGTGTCCTCTTCCGCCAGGATGCGCAGCAGGGTGCTCTTGCCCGCCCCGTTTGCGCCCAGCACGCCGATCTTGGCGTCCGGGTAGAAGGCCAGGCTGAGATCCTTGATCACGTCCTTGCCGGTGGGGGTGACCTTGCGCAGGTGCTGCAGCGTGTAGATGTACTGGTGCGGCATGCGCGGCTCCCGGTGCTAGCGGGCGGTGAAGTTGCACAGCCCGCCGGCCAGCACGATGTCGATCTGGCGCCGGGTGAGGCCGTGGCGCGCCTTGAACTCGTAGCCCCGCTCGGGGTTGCGCACGGTCACCATCTCGGACTTGCGCAGCTCGTTGGCCAGCCAGGGGAACTCCAGAAAATCGTCGCGGTGCACCACGTCGTAGGAGTGCTCGTCCAGCAGCCACAGCGGCAGCACGCCCTGGTGGATGAGCTGGAGCTGGTGGCGCCGCTCGAAGCCCTTGGCCAGCACGACCCGGATGCCGAGGATCATCTGGCACATGGCCGCCAGCTCCTGGGCCGGCCCGGCGCCGTAGCCTTGCCCGGCCACCAGCACGTTGACGATGGCCCGCCCCTTGTTCTCCTCGATGCGGCGGATCAGGGTCGGGTCGATGCGCTCGAACGCCCGCCGCGCGAAGCCCTGCACGTCGCCGTACAGGTAGGCGCCGCCCCCCGCGGGCAGGATCTGCGAGGTGGCCACGCCGTTGGGGAGCTTGAGCACCGCCTCGCCGGACAGCGAGGGCGGCAGGGAACCGAACAACGGCGGCTCCACCACGCCCCGGCCGCGCGGCAGCTCCCCCGGCGCGCGCCGGGGCGAGACGGCGAGGAAACGGTCGTCGACCACCAGACGGCAGGCAACCCGTGTCCGGAATGGGCTCGGCTTGAGCTCGCGCGGATCGGTGAGGCGGCCGCGCAAGGCGCAAGCGGCCGCGCTCTGGGCGCTGACCCGGATTTCCTCTCCCTCCGGGCCCGCCGCGGCCCGCCCCGGAACGCGCAGCACGCGCGGTCCGGCCGGGAGTTCTTCCTCGCTCAGCCCCTCGGCGCAGCAGCCGGCCTCGGTCAGGCGCGCGCCGGCGTCGAGAAGCGCCTGCAGGCTGCCCTGGCGCGCCAGGGATTGCCACACCTGGCGCGAGGCCGGCACCACGCGTAGATCCACGCCGGGGGCGGCGCCGTGCGACCG
>CAZLNM010000011.1:8414-14643 GCA_964561025.1 uncultured Myxococcales bacterium | reverse complement strand
CACCATGGCGGCATGCACCAGATCTTCCACGTCTCCGCCCACGCACCCGCCCAGGTGCACCTCGCTCACGCCACCGCCGGCCAGGGCGCGGATCGGCAGCATCCGCTCGGCGGCGCGCGGGAGCCACGCCATGGGCTCCACCTTGGAGAGATCGATCTCGAGCTGCGAGGCGTAGTCGTCCCCCGCGCCGGTGGAAAGCGGAGCGAATTCGCGCGCCCGTCCCTGGGCGCGGAGGTAGGCGGCGCTCACCGGGTCCGCCGGGAACAGCGCCGTCACCGGCCCCAGCTCGGCGCACAGGGCGCACAGCGCGGCGCGCGCCGCCACCGGCAGGCTGCGCACCCCCGGCCCGCAGAACTCCAGCACCGTCTCCGAGGAGGCCAGCAGCCCCCAGCGGGCGCTCAGGTGCAGCGCCAGGTCGAAGGCGGAGCAACCGTTCGAAAGCGCGCCCTTGAGGACCACGCGCACCACCACCGGGCACACCGTGTAGTGCGGTCCCCCGGCCAGGGCCACCGCCATCTCCAGCGCGCCCACCGGCAGCGCCAGCGTTCCCAGCCCGCCGGCCGCGGCGCCGTGCCCGCCGGCGTAGAGCAGCAGCCGGCCCGGGGACGCCCGCCGCTCCAGGAACACCTGGTGGGCCAGGCCGTTTCCGGGACGGGACAGCGGGACCCGGAAGGTGGCGCAGGCCTGCTCGAGGTAGCGCTGGATCTCTTCCCCGACCGCGTCCGCCGGATCGAGCACCGGGTCCAGGCAGCACAGCGCGCGCCGCGCCGGGTGTCGCGGGCGGGACAGCCGCTCCAGGTGGAGGAACGAGAGCACGGCGGTTCGCGCGGGCAGCAGGAGATCGTCGGGCCGAAGCCCGATCTCCTCGCCCGGCTGCAGGCCGCCGTGCACCAGGTGCCGCCGCAGGATTTGCAGGGTGGCGCTTTCGGCCATGGGGCCTCACTCGCTCGGGGTCACGGCCCGGAGCGTCGGCGAATTGTAGTCCGGCCGGGAAAAGCGGCGCAAGTTTTTACAGGTTCCGCTTGAAGGCGGCGTGGGCGCGGCGGTATGCTGCGGCCATGATGCAAGCCGTCGAAAAGTCCTTCTCCAATCTGCTCCCGTTGCTCGCCCTCCTCGGCGGCGTGCTGGTCGTGCTGCTCTTGCTCGCCTTCCTGGTGCGCCTGCGCATCCGGCGCGACTCCAGCGCCCTCGGCGCGCGCCGGCCCTCCTCCGCGGCCTGCATGCGAAAGAGCGACGTGGTGGTGGTGCTGGGCCGGACCTTCTCGGTGGAGGAGACCTGCACCCTGACCACGCCGGAGGGAGAGGCCCTGTGGGCACGGCTCGTGCGCGAGGATGGCGCGAGCCGGCTGCTGCTACGCGCGGATCTCAGCCTGGCCTGGTACTTCCCCGGCCAGGCCGAGGCGCCGGCCGGCGAGCCCGAGAGCCTGCGGCAGGCGGACGGCGAGTACCGGCGCACGCTCGGGCCCGTCCCCGTGGCCGGTGGCGCGCTCGCCGTCTACCGGGGCGAAGCCGAGCGCTGCCTGGCCATCGAGCGGCGCGGCGAGGCGGCCATCCTGTGGCGCGGCAAGTCCATCCCGCCCGAGGGCGTGAGCCTGCTCGAGGACAAGGGCCAACCCGCCTGAAAACCCGCACCTGCCTGGCCAGGCGCTCAGTTCAAGAAGAAAGATCCTCACACCTGCGGTTCCAGCCGAAGCTCGGCTGCCGTCAAGGGCGAGCGCAGCGAGTCGCGAAGCGATCGCAGACCCTTGGCGGCGCAAGCCGAGCGGAGGTCAGGCCGGGGAATGAAGCGGAGAGTCTTCCGTGACGGATTTCTTGAGTGCTAGCGGCGGTTCCGGCGCCGCATCCAGGCGATGAAGCCAAAGACCACGATCTCGGGGAAGAACCGCGACAGCAGCCGGATGGGCCCGCCGCGGGGCCGGGGCGGGGCGACCGCGGCCCGGGCCGCGCCCTCGCACCCTCCGCCGCCGCCGGAGCAGCCCCCCCCGCCGCCGCCCCCGCAGTCGGCGCCGCCGGTGTCTCCCGCGCAGCTCGACCCGCCGCTGTCTCCTTCGCAACCCGAGCCGCTGCTGTCTCCCTCGCAGCCCGAGCTTCCCGAGTCGCCCTCGCAGCTCGAACTTTCGCTCCCGCTGTCTCCCTCGCACCCGCTGCCCGAGGTGTCGTCGCCGCCGCAGTCGCAGCTCTCGCCATCGTCCACGATGACCACGTCGCCGTTGCATCCCGACTCGACGTACACGTCGCCGACCG
Source organism: uncultured Myxococcales bacterium (assembly GCA_964561025.1). Lineage (GTDB taxonomy): Bacteria > Myxococcota > B64-G9 > B64-G9 > B64-G9 > JAAZNF01. The sequence goes on along the minus strand of CAZLNM010000011.1, from coordinate 12,399 downwards.
GCTGGTCGGGGGGGATGTAGGTGTGCTGGCGCACCTTCTCGGGTGAGGGGTTGGTGACGAAGGTGCCGGCGCGCAAGACCCGGCAGCCGGGGTAGCGCCCGTCGGGATCGTCGAAGAGGAACTCGAAGTGGCCCAGCACCGCGCCGGCCTCCTCGAACGAGCGGATCAGATCTGAGAGCCACACCCCGCCCTCGGCCGGGGTGCCGAAGAACAGCACCTCGTCGCCGCGCTTCTCGACATACTCGGCGCGGATGGAGGACACCGGCAGCGAGGTCCCGAGGCCCGCGTGGGCGAGGTCGAGATCGATCTGCAGGATTCCGGCGCGCGGGCCGTCGGGCGCGTCGAGCGGGATGGCCGCCCAGATCAGCACGCCCTCGTCGCCGAAGGTCGAGGCCGCCGAGCCGAACACGGCCTGGGCGGCGGCGGGGACCCAGGGGGCGTCCGCGGGAAGCTCGGCCAGCGCCGGGCAGGCGCCTTCCTCGGCCAGCCAGTCGAAGTCGATGATGCCGGGCGTGTTGAAGCCGGCCCGCGCCGCGGCCGGCGCCAGGGAGAAGCACAGCACCAGGGAAAGGAGCCGTTTCATGGCGTCCCCCTAGAAATGCAGCCCCAGCGTGACGTTGAGGTGGCTCCAGGCGAGCTCGCGGCCATCCTGGCGCTCGCCCAGAAATCCCGCGATGAGATCGCAGTTGCGGGCGTTGGTGACGTACGAGTAGTTGTACATCACACCCAGCGAGAGCCACTCGAAGAAGCGGTAGTTGAGGCCGATGCCGGTCTCGAAGACGGTGAGGTCCTCGTCGTAGCTCACCTCGCTCATGCCGGCCTCGCCGTAGCTGTTGCGTGAGAGCATGGTCCCGCCGCCGGCCTCGAGGTTGAGGCGCAACCGGCCCACGATGGGGAACACCACCCGCAGGCCGCCGGTGATGCGGGTGTAGGCGCGGCTCACGGTGCCGTATGCATCGCGGTTGTCGATGAACACTTCATCGTCCCCGAAGATGGACTCCGAGGCGCGCACGTAGAGGTAGAAGCGGGGCGGGAACCCCCTGAGCTTTCCGCCGACCGCAAAGAGCGCGCCGGATTCGAAGCCCACCGCGTTCTCCATGGAGAAGCCGTGGTTGAAGGTCACGCCGGTGAAGGGCTCGAAGAGGAAGTGGCTGCCGCCGGCGAAGGCGGCGGGGGACACCAGGAGAAGGCCGGCGATGAGGAGCAACGACGATTTTTTCATATCACACCTCATGAATTGGGGATCGCCAAGGCGATCCGATGTATGCCACACCCTTGGGATTTAGCAAAACCCGGGCCACGCGGGTCGGAACAAAAAATGGCGGATAATTGTCAGCGAACCCGCCCATGAGCCTCCCCGAGCCGTTTATGCGGCCCGCACGACTCTTCCATTATGGAATCCGTGACCCTTCAAACACGAAAGGCGCCCTTGTTTTCGAAAAATTGTGAGGCCGATCACGTTGTCTGGGCGGCCTTTTTGCCGGCCGGATCGGTTTCGACGACCCCGAGCTTGCAGATGACCGCGCCGCCGATGATGAGCAGGCAACCGACCCACAGCGTCATGGTCATCGGGACGCCCTGGAGGGCACACAGCAGAAGCGTCGAAAGAAGCGGGGTGGCGTAGGAGATCGCCGCGACGATGGCCACCCGCCCGTGCCGCATGGCGTACTCCCAACAAGCGTACGCGCCCAGGGCGGGAAGGAGCGTCATGTACGACAGCATGGCGAAGGAGAGCGGGCTCCACGCCGTGGATTCGGAGAAGAAGGCGCGAAGAATAAGCAGGGAAAGGCCGGAGGCGAGCAGGAACACGGGCACCGCGCTCCCGGCCGCGTCCTTGGCGAGGCGCCGGCTCAGGTTCGAGTACAGGCTCCAGGTGACGGCCGCGACCAGGGCCAGCAGGTAGGGGACGGGATCGCCGCTCGCGTGCCCGGCGAAGGCCCTAAAGGCCTCACCGATGGTGTCGAGGCCGAGCGGGCGGTCGGCGTTCGCCGAAAGGAAGATCCCCAGGCTGGCGAGCAGGATCCCCGGCACCAGCCACAGCCGGGCCCTAAGGCCGAGCAGCGGGACCGACAGCACCAGCGTGAGCGAGGGCCACAGGTAGTTCACCAGCCCGACCTCCACCACCCGCGCGCCGCTCCCGGCCAGGCCGATGGCCAGGCAGAACGACACGAGGTACGCAACGAACAACCCGCCGCAGCCGAAGAGATACGCCCGGGGGAGCCGGAGGAGCCCGCGCAGCCGGCCCCGCGCCGCCAGGATGGCGCAGCCGATGAGCCCGGCCAGCCCGTAGGTGAGCGCCGAGGAGGTGAGCACGCCGAGCCGCTCCGCGAGCTCGCGGGTGAGGCCGACCGAGGTGCTCCAGATGAGGATGGCGAGCGCGCCCAGCAGCGTTGCGCCAAAACGGCTGGTCATGCGGTTTCGCCGCTGGCCGAGTTACGGGCAGTCCACCGCGAGCGGCGAGACGCTGGAGGGGTTGAGCCAGGCATCCAGCCGGCAGTCGCCGTCGCTGTCGCTCTGGCGCTCGCGCACGTCGGGGATGCCGTCCTGGTTGGCGTCGGTGCTCCAGGTCACGGTGCCCGAGCCGCCGTTGGCGCGGAGCAGCATGTTGTCCTTGTCCTTGTTGGTGGTCTCGTCGCCGAAGTTGTCGAGCCGCACCACCAGCCCGTCGCCGTTCGCATCGGCGATCTCCAGCAGGCGCTGGTTGCCGGGCCACTCCTCGGTGCCGCCCCAGTTGTCGCCCCTGAGGCCCCAGGAGAACTTGTAGCCGATGCGCATCCCCACCGGCAGCACGAAGGTGGCGGTCCAGATGCCGTCCCCTGCCTTGCCGTCGCCGTTCGTGCCGTCGTCGAACATGGGCACCTGGTTGGGCGTCCAGGCGCCGAGCGCCTGGTGGATGGCGGCGTCCTGGATGGGGCTCTCGGGGTGGACCCCGGCGGCGAGGAACATCTGCGCGCCGGGCTTGTTCTCGGCCCAGCGGAAGCGGTCGATGACGTCGCAGTTGCCGTCCTTCTGGCCCGCGTTCATGTTGGCGGCGATGACCACCCGGATGACGGGCCGGCCGGGCGCGGGCCCGCAGGCGGTGGCGAGGTCCGGGTTGGCGCAGCAGGCGGCCACGAAGGCCGGGTCGTCGCAGGTGCACAGGCTGAACTCGAACTCGGCCAGCGCCTGCTGCATGGCGGCATCGAAGGCCTCGGTGGTGTCCTCCGCGCCGGCGCTCGGAGCGTAGTCCACCGGGTTGGCCAGGATGAAGTCCGGATCGAGCCCGCTCTTCACCGCCACCCCCGCCGGGCTCACCAGCGGCTCCGCGAAGCGCGCCGCCGAGCCGCGGTTGCAGCTCGCGCAGTTCGCCACCGCCGCGACCATGTCGTAGAAGGCCTTGACCGGGCCACTCCCCGCGCGCGCGTCCAGGTCCAGGAGCGCCGCCTCCAGCGTGCGGCCGGAGAGCGAGGACACCGGCAAGCCCCGTGCCGACGCCTTGGCCAGGATGAGCAGGCTGGCGGCGGTGGAGCGCTCGCCGATGAGATCGGAGCCCTGGGGCCGGGTCTCGCCCGGGATCGCCTCCGGGAGTAGCGAAAAGAGGTTCATGGTCTTGCGGCGCACTTCCGTGAGCAAGCCGCGGAAGGCCTGGCCGGGCGGGAGCTTGGCCGAGAAGGCGTTCTGCCCCGCGTCGATGGTGATCTCGCCCGGCGTGACCGTCCCCTGCGAGCGGAAGTTGAGGTCGAGGGAGGACAGTCCGGGGACGAACGACGCCGGCACGCGGCCGGTCACGATGGCCGGGCGGGTGTCGGGGCCGGTGCCGCCGTCCGGGGCCGGGTGATCGCTCGATGTGGCCAGGCCCAGCAGGCTCTCCAGGCCACAGGCGGAAAGCAGGAGGACGAGAACCAGCACAAGCAGCCGCGCCCCGGGTCCGCCGTTGCGCGGCGCACCAGGTGAACAATTGCGCCGCAACGAGTATTCAAATTGCGGCCTGTTTAACGCCGACCAC
>CAZLNM010000011.1:0-8404 GCA_964561025.1 uncultured Myxococcales bacterium | reverse complement strand
GGGCCCCCGGTCGGCTACGCGGCCGCCAAAGTACAGCCAGTGCGGCGCGAACTCCCAGCAACCGCGTAAGAGATTTTTCTTCGATCTCATGGCGCGCCTCCTACCAGGCCACTTCCAAGGTGGCCTTGCTGCGGATCACCGACCAGTACTGCTCGGGATCGCGCTCGCCCCGCCACTGGTCCTTGTAGAGGTACTCGATGAGGTAGCGCAGCGTGGCCCCGCCGTAGGTGAAGTTGATGAGCAAGAAGGGCTTGACCTTGGTGGTCTGGTACCAGGCGTAGCCCTGGGCCGGGCTTCCGTCGCGGTTCTGTTCGTCCCACCAGTCGAACTGCCCGCCCAGCGTCACCTTGATGGAGTCGCTGAAGGGATAGGTGAAGGTGAGCCGCGCGATGGTGATGTTGCCGCTGTAGTCGTCGCTGTCGGTGGTCTCGCGCCGCTTGTCGCGGTCGATGATCTGTTTCACCTTGGCGCCGATCTCCAGCCCCCGGCCCACGTCCAGGTTGAGCGTGGCCCACAGCGCGAAGATGGCCGAGAAGCGGTCCTGGTCCTCCTTGAACACCGAGCGCGGGTCGCGGCCGCGGTCCACGTTCTTGGGGTTCGCGTAGTCGTACAGGTCCACGTCGGTGTACCCCTCGGAGTACAGGAAGGTGGGGTACACCGGCTCGCCCTGGCAGTTGTCGCAGGAGAACACCCGCCGGTGCTGGCCGTTGGTGTTGTAGCCGATGAACGTCGCCTCGAGCTTCAGGTTGAGCGCGCCCAGGGAAAGCTCGCCGACCAGCGTGCCGCCCATCCAGCCGATACAGCTCTCCACGAAGGCCTCGTCGAAGTCGAGGAACTCGTTGGCCAGGTTCAGGCTGGGGAGCTGCCCGCCCTCGATGAAGCCGTCGGTGAGCAGCACGTCGTCCTCGCGCCGCGCGCCGAAGGTCGAGGTCCAGTGCTCGCCGATGTAGAAGCCCTCGGCCTTGAGGTTGAACTCCGACACCCCGAAGGCGTCGAGGTAGTTCACCCGCAGCGTCCCGGCCACGTCGGCCACGTTGCCGTACACCATGGGGAACATGCCCTGGTTGAGCGCCACCCCGTTCACCGCGTACTTCTCGTTGATGAAGCTCCCGCTCCAGCCGAACAGGCCCTGGATGGAGAGGTCGTCGGTCGGATCGAGGGTGGCGGCCAGCGTCACCACCGCGTTCTTGTAGCGGCTGGCGAGGTCCACGTTGTGGTCCGGGCAGCGGGCGGCGTCCTCGGGGTGCTCGCGGCAGTAGGCGGCGTCGGCGGGGTTCTCGGTCCCCTTGGCGTCGGGGTCGGCGAGATCGGCCTCGAAGTCGAGGCTGAGCATGGCGCACAGCTCGAGCTTCAGCCAGTCGGCCGGGTCGCTCTGGACCTTCAGCGCGTAGGCCCAGTCCTGGCTCCAGAAGGGATCCACCACCCGGGCCCCGGCGTAGGTGTTCTCGCCGATGCCGGTGGACCAGTTGGGGCCCACCCACAGCTTGGGCAGCGCGATGATGCCGAGGTCGTAGCGCAAGAGATCCTCCACCGGCTCGCCGTGGGCGAAGATGCCCTTGGCGTTGTCACGGTCGATGTAGCGGATCTTGCCGACCGTCCAGGCGTTGAACATGCCGAGATCGGAGGAGCCCACCTGGAAGTAGCCGACCCCGGGCAGGGGTCTTTCCAACTTCACCCAGTAGCCGCGCAGCTTCATGTACTCGGCGTGGTCCATGCCCAGGCTCTCGCCCGAGGTGTTGGGCGTGGTCCAGCGCAGGTTGCCGTTCTCCCAGAAGTCGTGCCAGGTGGAGCCGAAGCGGCTCTGCACCCGCACCCCGGCGCTCACCGTCTCCGAGACACGGCCCTTGATGGTCAGCTCGAACTCCGAGCCCACCCCGTTGTCGCCGGAGAGGTTCTCCGACCAGAAGGGGTTGCCGTAGTTGAGCACGCCCTGGGAGGTGTTGTTGCGGTACAGCCACTTGGTGTAGATGCGGCCGCCCAGGTCGAAGTTGGAGGAGTCCGCCTGCGCGGCGAGCGGCGCGAGCCAGAGCAGCGCGGCCAGAAACCCGGGTTTCATGGGCACCTCGCAAGCTAGGGTTTCAGGCGCGGGATACCACCGATCGGCCGCCCGCGTCCATAGTTTCCATATCGCTTGCGCGTTTGGCCGCGATGCCGAAAGAGCAAGCGCGGCCAAACGCAATCTTGTTCGCGCCAGGTTCTCGTCACTTCACGGAAGATCGAGGACGAGGTCCTGGCTCGCCTGGTCCAGGGTGAAGGTCTTCTCGGCGGACGAGCCTTCCTTCTCGGCCCGGATGAGGAGCGGCGTCCGAAAATAGCGCACCGGCTCGCTGGCGAAGCTCTTCTTCTGCGTCACCGTGACCGTGGCGCGACCGTTCTCGACCACGTGCGCCTCGGCGAGGTCGAGCCAGCCGGTCCCGAACGCCCACTGGTCGAAGAACCAGCCGAGGTCGCTCCCCGCCGCCGCCTGCGCGGCGGTCATGAACTCCTCGGTGGTGACGGCGGCGAAGGGGTGGCCCTCGCGGACTGTGTGAAGCAGCGAGCGCATGGCTTGTTCGCCGATGACGCCCTCCAGCATCTTGAGCACCCAGGCGCCCTTGACGTAATAGATGCGCGGTTCCATGTCGATCGGAGCGGGCGGGACTAGCGGATGATCCGCGCCGCCGGCTTTCCACCAGTCGAGGAGCGGCCGCACCTCCCAGCGCCAAAGGTTGCGGATGGCCTCTGCATCGTAGAGCGCGCCGAGCGCCTGCATGGTCACGTAGTCGGCCATGCCCTCGATGAGCCAGATGTCGCGTTGGGCCCCGTAGAAGACGTCGTTTCCCCACCACTGGTGCGAAAGCTCGTGGCCCAAAAAGAAGTCCCGCTCAGAAAAAGACCCCGTGCCGTCGTCATCGAAGGTGTAGTTGGGGACCAGGATGAGCCCCGGCGTCGAGTAGCCCGAGCTGAAACGCTCGTCCACGCCCGCGACCACGATGCTCGAGAACACCGGCTCGCCGAAGCGAAGGACGTACTCGTCGCAAAGCTTCTTGTGGATGGGCGAGTAGGTGCCTGGCGCGATGGGGAAGCCATCGATGCTCACCCCGGGCATGGCGGCGATGCGCAAGGTGGAGCCGCCGCACTGGGTCTGGGCCGACTGGTAGGAGGCGAGCGCCAGCACCGCGTTCCAGCGCACGGGCTTCTGAATGCGCCAGGTGGTGGTGGCCGTGCCGGCGTTCGTCTCGCGCGACACGAAGTCGCCGCTCATGACGAGTTCGAGATCCTGCGGGTGGCGCACGCGGAACTCGACGTTCTGGAACACCGCCACGCCGCGCGGCCGCGGCCAGAAGTAATAACCGTAGGTGAAGAAGGTGGATGGGTTGCCCAGGTAGTTCGCGAGCACGACCCCGCCGCCCTCGGGGGTGAAGTCCACCTCGCGCTCGACGTCGCGGTCGCGCCAGCGCACGCTCACGCTCCAGGCGCCGCCCGCCGGGATGGGTGTCGCCGGCGTCACGGTGAGGACCTCGCCGGTGTAGCTGAAGGTCGCGGCGGGGTCCTGCGCCTCGACGGCGTCGATGGCGGACGCCGAGAGGTTGAACGACAGCGACGAAAGCTCGGCGCCGGAGGCCGTCACGGCGATGGTGGCGAATCCCTCGAGTGTGCGTGCTGCCGGATCCAGCGTAAGCTCGACGATGGTCGAGGGGAACTGCGGCGGGGGCAGCGCGGGCGCGCCGGGGTTCTCTGCCCGCTCTTGCGAGAGGAAGGCGCCGAGATCGAAGCGGGCGGGGAGCCGGCGGCGCACACGATCGGCGGCGGTGAGGGGTTGCGCGGCGCGCTCCGCGGGCGGCGGGAGGTCGGCGCGCAGCAGCGCCTCGTCCGGGTCGAGGAGGATCTTCCATTCTCCCGACCCGCCCCCGCAGCTAAAAAGGAGCGTGCAGACCGCCGCAAGACACAACCTGCCGACCGTTCGCCGCCGAAAATTCTTCATGTCCGCATCCTCGCCATTCTGGCCGGGAAAATCAATCGGCAGGAAAATCAGCCCGTCGATTTACCTCACCCCCCTAGCCCCCCTCTCCGCTGCGGAGAGGAGGGGACGGGAAAATTCGGGGGTCTTTATGGGGGTGAGGTGAGCTTTTCAAACAGCTCCATCTCGGCGGGCAGCGGCAAAAGATCTTTGCGCCGCGCGATCTCCTCGGGCGGGACGAGCCGGTACCCTTGCGATTCGAACAACGCCCGGGAAGGTGCGTTTTCCTTTCGGACCAGGGCGCCGAGGCGGCCGATGCCCTCGGCGCGAGCCTTGCCTTCGAGCGCGCCGAGCAGCGCTCGGCCGACACCGAGCCGGCGAAAGAGCGCGGTCACCGAAAGCCCCGAGACGTACCCCGTGACCGGTTCGGTGGCGACGATGCGCGCAAGGATCACCTCGCCCATCCGCCCGAGCCGGGAGCGGGCGACGAAGACCCAGGATTCGCCGGACGCCTCGCCCGCGGGTTCTTTCGCGGCCGAGAGCGCCTGGCTCGCGACCTCTATCCTTCCCGCGGCGAGCCGGAGCAGCCGGGTCGCGAGCGTGGAGAGCGGCGGCGCGCCGAGATCCTTGTCGGTTATGGCGCGCTTTACGCGCGGCAGGCGGCGCAGGAACTTTCGCAGGCGGTTTTGCGCGTGGTTCGAGGCCAGCCCCACGAGATCGTCTATCCTGCGATCGAGCCGGTGGTATTTCCCGTCGCGCCAGAACCCCACTACGCGGCCCAGCGCCTCGTGCAAAGAGAACGGCCCCTCCATCTCGAGACTTGCGTCCCCCCGCGTCCAGAACTTCTCGCCCTCGACCTTCACCACCCGGTGGGTGAGGTGGCGACCGGCGCAAACGATGGTGACGATCCAGCCGACCGCGGGCAATCCAACGAATGGTTCAGAAACCAGCCGGTCGCTGGAGCGGAGGATGGGGGACATGCTTTGGCCAAATGCCACAAATCTTTTCAAAAACTTTTCCTGTTTTATTCTATCCAGATGCAGAACATGCACGCAGCCTTCTCTCGTAGGCTCTCCATTGTTTGTTTTGATCTTTGTATACTCTATCGAGCTTCATACGCAATAACATAAACCTTCCAACTATTTTTTTTCTGAGTTCTCTATCTGTTTTCAACTTGTTTTCTATCTTCTTTCTGCTTTCGTAATCGTTGAGGATTCTTACACAATTTTCACAACCAGTCCTGTTGATGTCGTATCTGGCACCAGCAAGTCTGGCGAGTCCTGCAGGGCCAAGGGCTGCAATAGCAATTAGACGAAAGTCTCGTTCTGATTCGCGAAGGATATCGGCAAGAGGTCTTTTCTTCGCATTTCCGCGTATGAGCCAATCGTTGTCCATTCGCAACGTCTCTACACTACAACAAGCATATATAGTCCCATCATAAAACAACAAGGGTCTCCCCAATTGATTGCAACTATTTGATGACCCTCTCTTTGTCGAATCCGTTTTTCGCGACCGCCAAGAGGCCGACCTGTCCAATGAAAACCACTCAACAAGAATAGGAATATTCTTCCTTTTGTATCTGCGCTTGATTTCCAGGACGAACTCTCTCATTCTTCTTCCACAGCATTTCACATTGATTCGTATTCCAAGTTGCGCAGCTGTATCAAGAAGAGCAAAGAGCTCGCGCTTTTCAATCCTTGGGTGATGATAATAGTCATAGCTCACTGCAAGACCCGAAAGTCCAAGCGATTTCAGCTCTCGAAGTAATTTCTCTGCATCACAGCTCTTTGTCCATAACCCATTTGTCACAATTGTGAATATTTTATGCTTTCTGTTTGCCCTCTTGGCCAAAGAAAACAATATGTCTAAATCATAAAATGGCTCTCCTCCTGTAAATCCGACACGATGAACGCTTAAAAAAGAACGAAATACTTTCATAAATAAATTCTTGTCGAATCTTCCCGCGCTTCTTTGTTCGGGAGAGAATAAGCAATGGGAACAGTTAGCATTACACCTTAAACTAGGCATCATCTCAATGGCAAAGTAATTGAGCGAAAGCCCTCTTGCTGGTACTATCATAAAATCTCCTGAAATAAGGACGAGGCATTGAAATATTTATTAAAAATTAGTCGTGATGGCTGTATCTCCCCGATGAAAGAAAACATCGTCTCATAGACAGAGGATCCGGGGCCCTCAAACCCACATGGCACAATGAATTCGCTGATCAGGTATTGTATATCTCTTTTAGACAACGTTGATATAATTTTTTTTGTTGCTCCTTTGTGAATTGCATATGTATTTATCAACTGCGTTTTTATGGGAGGCGATACAATATGGTTCCTATTTAGAAATGGAAGACCATAAGCATACCAACATCCGTCTTGTCTTCTTACCGCGCACATTTCATCAGATACGACCGTAGCGCCTATTGAATTCTTAGCGATGGTGGACTTTCCGGCGCCGGAGGGCCCCACGAACAGGATTGATTTACCCTGACTCTCAAGAAGACAGCCGTGGACCGCAAAACCCTTCCTGGCGGAAAGCGCGGCAGCCACAGAAGAACTGACCGCACTCGAGAGATGCCGCAACGACGGGCTCGGGCATGAGACTTGAACACCACGCGATTTGAAAAAATATGGGGGGTTTAATAAGGACGATCCTTTTTCTTGTGTGATGACCACGGAAAAATCAGGTTTTTTATTTGATTCTTGAAAGAAGTGGCAACAAAGTTTTACAAAATGCAAAGAGAATTTTCGCGGAACCGAAAATTCAAAATCTAGATCGCAACATCGTATTCGAAACAGGTCGGCCAAGTGGCAATAGAAAAATTATCGTCTAGCGCCTGGGTGGGCGTCTGTATGGACCAAATCCACTAGGCTCAGTTGCTTCAGTTCCTGAATTGCCACATGTGCTTCTGAAGGTCACTACTGTTGATCTGACGATTGGTTTCTTATAGTGCTTAACATTTTTTGGCTTCCGCTTCTCGCTCATTGCAACCTCCAGGCTAATATAGAACATACAATCTGTTTGCACCAGAAGCACCAATTGCGATATCTGGCAAGCTATCGGAATCAAAATACCCCAAAGCAACGGAAACACCAAAATAGTTAGCTCCCTGAAGAGTAATATCCGCGTTTACATCAAACCAGGGGCTTGCTCCGCGATTCAGGAATATGATCGCACGATGCGCGGTCGTCGAGTTGGTCCCGACTATCACATCGGGTCGTCCATCAAGGTTGACATCTCCCACATCCAGATCCCATCCAAAGAGAACGGCTTCAGGCCATGAGACTCTTGTCGTGTAAGGCGCGCCAATGGCACCCTGGTTCCAGTTGAACAGGTAGTATCTATTGAACTGCGACGTGCTAACCACGAGATCATTGTGTCCGTCTCCATCGATATCGAACCTGCCGTTTCCTTCAACACCAAATCCACCCCGGAAGCCACTAGGATCTGAGTATGAGGTCTCATAGTTGAGCACGGTCTCGGCAGCATCAAGAGCCGGGATGTCGCCTGCTGGCCATGAAGCAATATTGGCGCCATCATAGATATACATTTTATTCACAGTCGATGCGCCAATAGCGAAATCAGCATATCCATCACCATTGACATCTCCCAGCGTTGTGTTCCCTGTCCGGTAACCAAACCAATCATTGGCTGCTTCGCCCAGGAACACCTTATTGGCAGCCGCCGTGGGTGCGTACTTAAACCCATCACCATCGTCTGCGTTTGCCAGCGCAATCCATTCCGCGGTGCTTCGGCCGTAGAAGATGAACCCGCGCCCGTTGACATCGTACACTGGGGCTCCCACGAAGAGATCCGCGATACCGTCGTTGTCAATATCTCCCAGAACTTCAACGCTCTGGCCGAATCGTGTGACGAGTCCGAGTGGCGCGCGGATCTCGACATCCGGTTGTGCCGGGAGCGGCTGGTGATCCCTGCCAAAGTAGATGGATACACGCCCGCGGCGGGACTGGAATCCGTGGCCGCTTACGATGAGGTCGGAAATCCCATCCCCATTGATGTCTCCGGCGCAAGCATCCCATCCGAGGTATTCACCAGTAGTAGTACCACGACTCAACTGCTGAGGTGTGGCTGAATTGGCCCAGTTGGATAGATCCGTCTCCCCGTAGAATACGTAGAAAACACCGGAATTTCCATTGATGCCATAGGCAGAAACACCGAGATCATGGAATCCATCATTGTTTACGTCGCCGATATTCCAAGAGTTAAAGCCAAAGCTGCCACCAGTTCCGGCGTAAACCACCTGGTTCCACATATTCCCCACCGTTACATCCGCCGGGATTGGTCCCAGGTTCCCCAGCTCGTCCACCGCCCGCAGCGAAAGATGATAGGTGTTGAGCGGCGGCAACCACTGGGCGGTGAAGGTCTCGGTCTGGCCCGGGGCCTGTGGGTTGAGGTTTACGGTGACGGGCGTGGCCGCGGCCCACTGCGCCTCGTCGG
>CAZLNM010000010.1:41196-72891 GCA_964561025.1 uncultured Myxococcales bacterium | reverse complement strand
CCACGTCGCCCTTCTTCAAGGGCAGGTCGCACTGGTACTCGAAGACGCCGTACAGCGGGTTGAAGTGGATCAGCCCCATCTTGCCGCGCAAGCGCACCGCCGCGGTGATGGCCGCCTTGCCCGAGAACAGCTTGCGCCGGTTCATGAGCGAGCAGCCGTTGGGGCAGCGCCCGTCGTGGATGCAGATGCGGCCGGGCGGGATCTTGACCTTGACCTCTTCCATCAGCGGTACTCCAGCGCCTTGGCGGGGCAGAAGGCGGCGCAGGCCGGGTTGCCCCCGCACAGATCGCACTTCTCGGCCCGTCGCGTCTCCCGGTCGAAATGCATGTGGCCGAAGGGACAGGCGGCCTCGCACAGGCCGCAGCCCACGCAGCGTTCCGGCGAGACCACCAGCGCCCGGGTGCGCTCGTCGCGAGCGATGGCCTGGACCGGGCACACCTTGGCGCAGGCGGCGTTCTCGCACTGCAGGCAGGTGATCTGCACGAAGCGCTTCTCGCCCGCCGGGTGGACCCGGATGCGCGCGCGCGCCATGCGCCCCGGGCCGCCGTGGGCGAACGAACAGGCCAGCTCGCAGGTGCGGCAGCCGATGCAGCGCCGCGGCATCACCACCAGGGTGCGCTCGACCGCTCCCACCACGAGCGGTGGCGCCTTCTCACCAGACCACGCCGGCGAATCGCTGGCTGGCCTGGGACTGCTTGCAGGGCTCGCACACATCGTAATAATCCTCCGGCAGACCGCGCTTGGCGATGGCGAAGGCGCGGTGTTTTTCGGTGATCACCGGCTGCCCGCACACCTGGCAGTGGTGGAACTCGAAGCTCTGGCCCCAGATGGTGCGCGTGGCCGGGGTGTCCTTCATGACGATGCAACGGGTGGGGCACACCGACAGGCAGGCGCCGCACCCCACGCAGCCCTCCGCGGGCTTGCCGAAGGCCGGGCCGACCCGCTTCTTCTCGCCCCGGCCCACGGCGGCCAGGGCGTTGTGCCCGAGGGCCGCGCACACCCGCACGCACAGCTCGCACAGGATGCAGTTGGCGATCCCCGCGTCGGGCGGCGGCTGCAAGCGCGGCCGCACCCCCCAGCGCGCGGCCAGCTCGCGCAGCACCGGGCTCCCCGGGGCGCGCAGCAAGAGGAGCTCCAGGTTGGTGGCCCGGTCGCGGCGGATCTCGGGCGAGTCGGTGCTGATGCGCAGGCCGTCCTCGGCCTTCATGTTGCAGGAGGTGGAGATCCCCGGCCGCGCGCCGGCGCGAACCTCCACCAGGCACAGGCGGCAGGCGCCGATGCTCTCCACCGCCTCGTGGTAGCACAGGGCCGGGATGTCGAAGCCCTCGCGCCGCGCTACCATGAGCACGCTCTCGCCCGGCTCGGCCTTCACTTCCTGCTCGTCGATGAAAATGCGAATGGCCATGGCCGCCTCACTCCACCCACACCGCGTCCTGCTTGCACACGTCCAGGCAGATGCCGCACTTGATGCACTTCTGCTGGTCGATGACGTGCAGCTTCTTGACCACGCCGGTGATGGCCTGCTGCGGGCAGCGCTTGGCGCACAGGGTGCAGCCGTTGCACTTGTCGTTGATGGTGTAGGTGATCAGCGCCTTGCACACCTTGGCCGGGCAGCGGCGATCGCGCACGTGGGCCAGGATCTCCTCGCGGAAGTACTTGAGCGTCGACTCCACCGGGTTGACCGCGGTGGAGCCGAGCGCGCACAGCGAGGTGGCCTTCACCGTGCGCGCCAGCTCCTCGACGAGCTCGAGCGTGTGCTCCGAGCCGCGTCCCTCGGCGATGTCGGTGAACAGTCGGTGGAGCTGGTACAGCCCGTCGCGGCAACTGGTGCAGTTTCCGCAGGACTCGAACTTGAGGAAGTTGAGGAAGTAGCGCGCCACGTCCACCATGCAGGTGGACTCGTCCATCACGATCATGCCCCCCGAGCCCATCATGGCGCCCTCGCGCACCAGGGTGTCGAAGTCCACCGGGATGTCCAGCTTGGACGCGGGCAGGCAACCGCCGGAGGGGCCGCCGGTCTGCACCGCCTTGAACTTCTTCCCTCCCGGGATGCCCCCGCCGATGTCGAAGACGATCTGGCGCAAGGAGATGCCCATGGGGACTTCCACCAGGCCGGTGTTGTTCACCTTGCCCACCAGCGAGAAGATCTTGGTGCCGGTGGACTTCTCGGTGCCGATGGCGCGGTACCAGTCCGCGCCCCGATCGACGATCCAGGGCACGTTGGCCCAGGTCTCCACGTTGTTGATGTTGGTGGGCCGGCCCCACAGCCCCGACTGCGCCGGGTAGGGCGGGCGCCGCCGCGGCACGCCGCGCCGCCCCTCGATGGAGGCGATCATGGCGCTCTCCTCGCCGCACACGAAGGCCCCGCCGCCGCGGTAGATGCGCAGATCGAAGGCGAAGCCGCTGCCCAGGATGTTCTCGCCCAAGAGCCCCGCCTCGCGCGCCGCGGCCACCGCCCGGCCCAGGCGCTCCACCGCCAGCGGGTACTCCTGGCGGATGTACACGCAGCCGGTGTTGGCGCCAATCGCAAAGGCCCCGATCAGCATGCCCTCCAGCACCGAGTGCGGGTTGCCCTCGATCACCGAGCGATCCATGAAGGCCCCGGGGTCGCCCTCGTCGGCGTTGCAGATGATCACCTTGTCCGGGCCGGGGGCGGCCCGGCAGATCTCCCACTTGCGCCCGGTCCAGAACCCCGCCCCGCCGCGCCCGCGCAGGCCCGACTTCTTGACCTCCTCGAGCACCTTCTCGGGGCCCATGGCGAAGGCCTTGGCCAGCGCCCGGTAGCCGCCCAGGGCCAGGTAGTCATCCAGGCTGGCGGGATCGAGCAGGCCGTTGTTCTTGAGCACCAGGCGCTGCTGGTGCTTGTAGAAGGGGATGTCCTCCTCCTTCTCGTACACCTTGCCGCTCACCGGGTCGCGGTACAGAAGCCGCTCCACCACCCGGCCGCCGGCGAGATCCTCGCGCACGATCTCGGGCACGTCCTCGGGCTTCACCTTGGTATACAGCCTTCCCGCTGGGAAGATGAGCACCAGCGGGCCGCGCTCGCAGAAGCCGTGGCAGCCGGTGGCGCGAAGCTCGATCTTCCCCTGGAGGGAGGCCTTGGCGAGCTCGGCCTCGAACACCGGCAAGAGTTTCGCCGAGCCGAAGGCCTTGCAGCCGGTTCCAGCGCACACCGCCACCGCGCGCCGATCCGGGGCGCGGCCGGCGGCGACCTTCTGGCGGTAGGATTCCAGGTCCTTTTCGCTCGAAAAGCGCGGCATCAGGATTTCCCTTCCTTGAGCACGGAGTCCACCAGCTTGGGCAACCGGCCGGTGGTCATGTTGCCGTGGTATTCGCCGTCCACGATGAGCAGCGGCCCCAGCGCGCAGGCCCCCACGCAGTTCACGGTCTCCAAAGTCACCGAGAGGTCGGGCGTGGTGCCACCGGCGCGCACCTTGAAGTCCCGCTCGAGCTGTTCGAGCAGCCGCGGCGCGCCGCGCACGTGGCAGGCGGTGCCCATGCACACCGTGCACACGTGCTTGCCGCGCGGCTTGAGGTGGAAGCCCTCGTAGAAGGTGGCCACCCCGAACACCTGGGCCTGGGAGACCTGGAGGTGCTCCGCGGCCAGCTTCAGCGCCTCCTCGGGCAGGTAGCGGAACTCGGCCTGCAGGTCGTGCAGCACGTTCACCAGCGCGCCGGCGTCACCGGCGGGGTGCCGCGAGAGGATCTCCTTGACCTTGGCCGTGTCCACGGCCGGTGCGGCGGCGGGGGTCATGATTTCGCTCCTCGGGCCTTGCGCCCTTCCTCGTACCCGGCCTTGAAGGCGGCCACGTTGGCCGGGATGAACTTGGCCTTCTCGGCGAACTCCTCCTCGATGGCGCGCACGGTGGACTCCAGGCTCACCACCTCGGACCAGCCCACGTACACTCCCAGCATCACCAGGTTGGCGGCCCGGCCGGTGCCGGCCTGCTGCGCCACCTGGTTGGCGGCCACGTACACCACCTGGCAGTCCTGGCGGTCGGACTTCACCGGCACCAGCGAGGAGTTCACCACGATGAGCCCGCCCGGCTTCACCCGCGGGGCGAACTTCTCCAGGCTGGGTTGGTTCATCACCAGGAGCGCCCGCGGATACACGATGTAGGGCGAGGCCACCGGTTTGTCGGAGATGCACACCGTGACGTTGGCCGTGCCGCCGCGCATCTCCGGCCCGTAGCTCGGCAGCCACGAGACCTCCAGGCCCTTCTCCATGGCGGCGTGGGCCAGGAGCTTGCCCGAGAGCAGCATGCCCTGGCCGCCGAAGCCCGCCATCAGCACTTCGGTGCTAGCCACGCTTCACCTCCGCCTCGGCCGTTTCCGGCTCCTTCTTGATGCCCAGCGGGTAGTACGGCATCATCTCGCGCTCCAGCCACTTCTCGGACTCGCGCGCCGAGAGCCCCCAGTTGGTGGGGCAGATGGACAGGAGCTCCACCAGGGAAAAGCAGGTCCCCGCCACCTGGTAGGCGAACGCCCGCCGGATGTACTCCTTGGCGCGCAGGATCTCCTTGGGGGTGTGCACCGCCGCCCGGGCCACGAAGGCCGGGGTGCGCAACGAGGCGATGAGCTCGGCCATGCGCACCGGGTAACCCACCTCCTTGACGTTGCGCCCGCCGGGGGTGGTGGTGCTGTACTGGCCGGGCATGGTGGTCGGCGCCATCTGGCCGCCGGTCATGCCGTAGATGGCGTTGTTGACGAAGATCACCGTGATCTTCTCGCCGCGGTTGGCGGCGTGGATGATCTCGCCCATGCCGATACTGGCCAGATCGCCGTCACCCTGGTACGAGAAGACGATCAGCTCGGGACGGGCGCGCTTGGCGCCGGTGGCCACCGCCGGGGCCCGCCCGTGCGAGGCCTCGAACATGTCCACGTTGAAGTACTCGTAGGCCAGCACCGAGCAGCCCACCGGAGCGATGCCCACGGTGCGCTCGCGGATGCCGAGCTCGTCGATGGTCTCGGCCACCAGGCGGTGGATCACCCCGTGGGTGCAACCCGGGCAGTAGTGCGTCGGCCGGTCGACCAGGAGCGGCGTCGCGGAAAAGATCTTCTTCATGCGCGGTCCTTGTCTTTACGCTTTTTTTGCGGCGCGGGCTTCGCGGGGGCGTTCTTCGGTGGCGCGCTCCCCAGCACCTCGCGGATCTTCTTGACCACGTCCTCGGGAGATGGCACCACCCCACCGGCGGTGCCGAGAAAGTCGATGCTCTTCGTCCCCTGGACCGCCAACTTCACGTCCTCCAGCATCTGGCCCATGTTCATCTCCACGTCCAGGATGCGGCCAGCCCGGTCCGCGGCGGCGCGGCAGGCCTGGTAAGGGAACGGCGCCAGCGTGATGGGCCGAAACAGGCCGACCTTGATCCCCTCGGCGCGCAGCTCGTCGGCGGCCGTCTTGCAGATGCGGTAGGTCATGCCGAAGGAGGTGAGCAGGATGTCGCAGGGCTCGTCGAGGTACACCGACTCGGAGCGCTGCTCGGCCTCGGTGATGCGCTGCCACTTGGCGGTGAGCTTGAAGTTGTGGCGGTTGCAGGCCTCGGGGTCGAGGTACAGGGAGTTTACGATGCGGCGCGGCCGGTCCTTGCAGCCGGTCAGCGCCCAGTCGCCGGGATCGAGGGGTTTGCCCACCGCCGGCTCGGGGAACTCCACCGGCTCCATCATCTGGCCGATCATGCCGTCGCCGATCACCATCACCGGGTTGCGGTACTTCTCGGCCAGCTCGAAGGCCCGCATGACCAGGTTCACCGCCTCCTGCACCGAGGAGGGGGCCAGCACGATCAAGTGGAAGTCGCCGTGGGCGGTGCCCTTGGTGGCCTGGAGGTAGTCCCCCTGGGCCGGCAGGATGCCGCCCAGCCCCGGGCCGGCGCGCATCATGTTCACGACCACCACCGGCAGTTCGCAGGCCGCGATGTAGGACAGCGCCTCGGCCATGAGCGAGATGCCGGGCGAGGAGGAGGTGGTCAGCACCCGGATGCCCACCCCGGCGGCGCCGTAGATCATGTTGCTGGCGGCCACCTCGGACTCGGCCTGCACGAACACCCCGCCCACCTCCGGCAGCCGCCGCGCCAGGTACTCGGGCACCTCGCTCTGCGGCGTGATGGGGTAGCCGAAGAAGTGCAGGCAGCCGGCGCGGATGGCGGCCTCGCCGACGGCCTCGTTGCCCTTCATCAGGATCTTGCTCATGGCTCGGCCCCTTGGCTCAGTAGGCGAAGAACTCGTACTGCGTGCCGTCGATGAACACCTCGATGGCCACGTCCGGACAGGTGATGGCGCACAAGCGGCACCCGATGCAGCGGCTCTCGTCCTTGACCTTGGCGAAGGTGTAGCCCTTGGCGTTCATCTCCTTGCTCATGGCCAAGATCTTCTGGGGACAGGCGTCGTTGCAGCGCTCGCATCCCTTGCAACGTTCGCGGTTGATGACAATCTTGGGCATGTCAGGCTCCCGTACGGCGGCCGAGTGGCACGGCCCGGCCGGCCGGTTGGGGTTGTGGGTCCGCGCGCCGGATCCAGGGTGGCAGCATGATGCGCCTCATCACGAACAAGGGCACGTCCTCTCCCGCGAGCTGCGGGGAATCGGCGAACTCCTGCATGGCGGTGTAGAACACCAGCGGCAGGCCCGAGCGGCGGGAGACTTCCTGTCCCATCCGGATGCCTTCCTGGATCACCTCCAGCGTGGTTTCGGTGACCAGGTGGCTGTTGGCGATGAAACCGGTGACCTTGAGGCGCGAGGCCTCCTCGATGCCATCGCGCATGCGCAGGCAGCCCTCCACCGTGTCGGTGAAGGGCCGGCGCGAGTTGATGACCTGCCATAGCTGGTAGGGGGTGTCCCCGAGCGGCTCCACCAGGGAGGACAGCAGCTTGGCCCCCACCGGGTCGCCGCCCACGTCGAACAGGCTGACCTCGTCCGGCGCGGGCCGCAACAGGGCGCGGATCTCGGGCAGCACGATGGGCAGCTCGGAGAAGCTCTGGGCGCCGGAGGGCACCACCACCCGCACCCCGGCTTCTTCCATGAGAACGCGGGCCTCGCGGCACCGGAAATAGGGGTTGACCACATCCAGGTCGGCGATGCTCACCCGCCGGCCGGCGCGGGCCAGGGCCAGCGCGAGGTTCACCGCCACCTCGGTCTTCCCCGAACCGTAGTTTCCCACGATCATATGAAGCTTCTGCGAGCAGATGGTTTCGGTGGGTTGTAAGCGCTTTGCCGTCACGGTCCGACCCGCTCCTACCCCTAGCAAACCGCCAAACCCGATTCAAGAGAAAAAGAGGCCGGCCCCTGCCCAAAAGGAGAAATGGGGTCAAAAATCCTGGTTGATTCTACCCCTGCCGCGTGGTATGGACCCGCCCGACCGCGGCCGGGAGCGCAGTACGGTTGGATGGGCCGCGGATGGAGCATCCCATGGCGAATGTCGTGGTCGTCGGCGTGCAGTGGGGCGACGAGGGCAAGGGGAAGATCGTCGACATCCTGGCGGAGAACGCCGACGTGGTGGTGCGCTTCCAGGGCGGCGGCAACGCCGGCCATACCCTGGTGGTGGACGGGCGCAAGGTGGTCCTGCACCTGGTCCCCTCCGGGGTGCTGCACGCCGGCAAGCGCTGCCTGATCGGCCCCGGGGTGGTGGTGGATCCCGAGGCGCTGCTCGACGAGATCGCGGCGCTGAAGGCCCTGGGTGCTCTGGCGGACGACTCCATGCTGCTTTTGAGCCGGCGGGCCCACGTGGTCACGCCCTACCACAAGGCCATCGACGCCGCCCGCGAGGCCGGCCGGGGAGACAAGCGCATCGGCACCACCCTGCGAGGCATCGGGCCGTGCCTGGAGGACAAGGCCGCCCGGACGGGCCTGCGCATGGTGGACCTCTTGGACCCGCAGTACCTGGCCGAACGCCTGGCCGCGCGGCTGCCCGAGGTCAACGCGGTGCTCGCCCACTACGGCCAGCCGCCGCTCCAGGCCCCGGAGCTCGAGCGCCGCCTGGTCGAGCAGGGGCAGAAACTGGCTCACTACATGGGCGACACCGGCGAGGTGGTGCGCCAGGAGATGGACCGCGGGCGCAACGTGTTGTTCGAGGGCGCCCAGGGGGCCTTGCTGGACGTGGACCACGGCACCTACCCGTTCGTGACCGCCTCGAGCTGCGTGGCCGGCGCGGCCAGCTCCACCATGGGCATCGGGCCGCAGCGCCTGGGCGGCATCGTGGGCGTGGCCAAGGCCTATTGCACGCGGGTGGGCGGCGGCCCGTTCCCCACCGAGGTTTCGGGGGAACTCGGCGAACGGCTGCGGCAAGCCGGCGGGGAGTTCGGGGCCACCACCGGCCGGCCCCGGCGCTGCGGCTGGCTCGATCTGGTGGCCCTCAAGCAAGCGGTGGCCATGGATGGCTGCACCGGTCTGTGCCTCACCAAGCTGGACGTGCTCACCGGCATCGACCCGATCCAGGTGGCGGTGGGGTACAAGCTCGACGGGGTGAGCCTCGACGCCCTGCCGGACGACCCGCGCGCGGTCGGCCGGCTCGAGCCGGTGTACGAGCCCTGCGAGGGATGGACGGAGAACATCCGCGACGTGCGCGAGATCGAGGCGCTCCCCGCGGCCACGCGTAAATTCATCCGGCGCATCGAGTCGTTCGTGAGCGTGCCGGTGGACATCGTCTCCGTCGGCTCCGCCCGCGCCGAGACCATCATGGTGAAGAACCCGTTCCGGGCCCACTGAGAAAACGCGGGGGCGAAAAGTCCCGGCGAGCCCGAAACGGCCCGTCAGGGCCGGTCGTTTCCTTGACCCGGTACTTTGGCTCTGCTACATTTTCACGCGGTTGGACGGGCGGTTAGCGAGGGTGTTATGCAAAAGAAAAAACTGGGCGAGATCCTGATCGAACGCGGCGTGATCGACCAGGACCAGCTCAACTCCGCCCTGGCCTACCAGCGCCAGTGGGGCCACCGGCTGGGCGTGGCCCTGGTGGCCAAGGGCTTCATCACCGAGGGCATGCTGGCCAAGGTGCTGGGCGAGGTGATGAAGCTGCAGGTGGTGGACCTGGCCCGGGTGACGTTCGATCCGGTGGCGCTGCGCATGGTGTCGGTCAACGTGTGCGAGAACAACGACCTCATCCCCATCGCCTACGAGAACGTTCGCAACTCGCGCACCCTCACCATCGCCATGGCCGACCCGCTCAACCTGGCCATCATCGACGAGATCGAGTTCACCAGCGGCTGCAAGGTGCGTCCGGTGCTGGCCACCATCTCGGCCATCAACAGCGCGGTGCGCAAGCACTACCGCGGCCAGAACACCGTCATCAAGCCGCTCTCCCTGGTCAAGGCCGAGCACACCGAGTCGGGCCGCATGCAGCTGGTGCGGCCCGGCGGCGCGGTCGAGACGGTGGACACCGGCACCCGGCCGGAAGACAGCCAGCGCAACCTGCGCCCCATCTCCCCCGAAAAAGAACCGGAGAGCGCCCAGGAGCAGGTGGAGGCCATCAAGGCGCGGCGGGCGCGCCAGGTCGCGCGCGGCCGCTCCGGCCGCATCTCCTCCGACGAGGCCATGCAGGACTACCTGAACGAAGTGCAGCTCTCGGAGCTCGAGACCTTGCACAAGCTGGAGAAGTATTTCTGGGCCCTGATGCGGGTCATGGCCAAGAAGGGGCTCATCAGCAAGGAAGAATTCATGCGCGAGATGAAGGAGTGAATCGTGGCCGATCCTACCCTCCAATCACTGCAAAAGCTGGCCCAGGACCACAAGATTCGCATGATCGACGTGCGCTACGCCGACCTGGCGGGTGCCTGGCACCACGTGACGCTGCCGGTCGCCAAGCTCGACGAGCGGCTGCTCGAGGAGGGGGTGGCCTTCGACAGCTCCAGCGTGGCGGGCTTCAAGCGCGTGGAGGGCGGCGACATGGTGGTGGTCCCCGACCCGGCCACCGCCGCCGTCGAGCCGTTCTACGCCACCCCCACCCTGGCCCTGATCGGCTCTCTGCGCGAGGCGGACACCCTGGCGCCCTACGCCCGCGATCCGCGCACCATCGCGGCGCGGGCCGAGGCGCTGCTGCGCTCGTTCGGCCCGGCGGATCGCAGCCTGTGGAGCCCGGAGTTCGAGTTCTACGTCTTCGATCACATCACCTCTAGCAACACCAACAACCGGGCCGCCTACGAGATCGACAGCGACACCGGCCACTGGCGCACCGGCGACGAGCAGCCGCGGCACCTGGGCCTGCGCGTGCCCTACCAGGGCGGCTACCACCTCATGCCGCCGCTGGACGACCTGCACGATCTGCGCTCCAGCATGTGCCTGGCCATCGAGGAGGCCGGCATCCCGGTGAAGTACCACCACCACGAGGTGGGCGGGGCGGGCCAGTGCGAGATCGAGATCGGCTTTCTGCCGCTGCTCGCCGCCGGCGACGCGGTGATGACCATCAAGTACCTCATCCGCATGGTGGCCCGGAAGCACAACCGCATCGCCACCTTCATGCCCAAGCCGCTCATCAACGAAGCCGGCAGCGGCATGCACTTTCACCAGATGCTGTTCTCCGGCACGAAGCCGGCCTTCTTCGACGAGAAGGGCCACGCGATGCTTTCGGATCTCGCGCGCAGCTACATCGCCGGCCTGCTGAAGCACGCCCCGGCGTTGCTGGCCATCACCAACCCCTCCAGCAACAGCTACCGGCGCCTCACCACCGGCTTCGAGGCCCCCACCCGGCTGTTCTACGGGCTGGCCAACCGCTCCGCCGCGGTGCGCATCCCCAAGCAGGCGCGCCGCCCCGAGGAGAAGCGCATCGAGTTCCGCTGCCCGGACGGCACCTGCAACCCCTACCTGGCCCTGGCCGCCCAGCTCCTGGCCGGCCTGGACGGGATCCGGCACAAGCTCGATCCCGCGGCGCTGGGCTTCGGGCCGTACGACTTCAACGTGTTCAAGTTGCCCGAGACGGAGCGCGAGAAGATCCGCTCCGCCCCGGGGAGCCTCGAGGAGGCGCTGCAGGCGCTCGAGGCCGACTGCGAGTTCTTGCTCCCGGGCCAGGTGTTTCCCGATGACTTCGTCCCCACCTGGACGAAACTGCTGCGGGAGAAGGGCGTGGAACCCATGAAACGCCGCACCCATCCATACGAGATCGAGCTGTACTTCGACGTGTGAATCGGGAAGGCAGAATTGAAAAGGAGGGAGAGCATGCTGTCACGCCGTATGGTTTTGCTCGTCGCCGGCATCGCAACGCAGCTTCTGTTCCTGTCCGGGTGCCGTGACGAGTACGAGAAGATGCAGAAGGCCAGCGATCGCGACCTGCAGACCCTGACCGAGCGCTACAAGGCGCTGATCGCCGAGGCCAAGGGGCTGAAACCCGACGACGCGCTCCAGCTCCTGCACCACTTCAGCACCGCCTCGCTGTCCGCGATCCAGACCGAGGAGTTCAAGGCCAAGGCCGGCAAGTTCATCGCCGACGCCGCCGCGGGTAAGTTCGACAAATTGGAGATCCGTGGGGCGCGGGAGCCGGGGCGGCTGCGGCTGCTCCTGGTCACCGTGGACAAGGTCAAGGGCAACGTTCCCTTCGCCCCCAGCCCCGACGGCTGGAAGTTCGACGACGTGGACGTGGCCTTCGGCAACTTCGAGAAGAAGTTCAACATCAAGGGTTCCACCCCCGCCTACCCGCCGTCGTTGCTGTCCTCGGTGGCGGTGCTGCAGGACGCCCAGGCGACCGTCAAGGAGCGGGTGCAGGCCGCCCTGCGCGTGGCCACCGCCAAGGACCGCACCATCGCCGATCGTTTCGGCGCCCAGGAGAAGGATCCCTGGGTCAAGGCCGCGCTGCTCTACGCCGCCTGGAAATCGGACGGCCCCTGCGAGCCCTTCGCCGAGGCCTTCCCCATCGAGCGCGACGTGCAGACCCAGCTCTACGACGCCGACGTCGATGCCTACCAGGTCCTGGTCACCGGCCTCCACGACTGCGCCGCCATCTCCGCCAAGCTCGCCCCGACCCTGCGCCTCTACAAGGGCTGCTACCAGGCCGACGAGAAGCCGCGCAGCGTGTACGTCCAGCCACTGGTGAACATGGCCTCGGCCAAGCCGGAGTACATCCTCAAGGCGGCCAACCAGCTCGCCATCAAGTACGAGGAAGACCCCATCGCCAACATCCTGGTGGGCGCGCTGCACGGCGAGACCGGCAACCCGTTCTTCCAGTTCATCACCAAGCACGCCAAGGAGAAGGGCCCCACCGCCAAGCTGGCCAAGGCCTGGGTGGAGAAGATGACCGCGCGGGACGAGGAGGAGCCGGCCACTCCCCCCGCCAACCCGAACCCGTAGCTCGCCTCACTCCGCGCGAAACTCCTCCAGCATACCGCGGTACCCCTCCAGCACCCGCCCGAGCCCTCGAATGGGGACCCGCTCGAGGATGCGCCGGGTCAGCTCGTGCACCCGCCGCTCCTCCTCCTGACGCGGCCGCGGATCGAGGTAGAACGGCGCCTCGTGCCGGCAGAAGCGGATCACGTGGACCAGCTCGTGGGTGAGGATGTAGAGGAGGAAGGGCGAGAAACCGATCCCCGGTCCCTCCGCCAGCGCGGCCAGGATGTTGTGGTCTTGCAGGTTGATCCGGTACAGGTCTCGCTTGCGCTGGTAGTGCGCGTCCCGGTACTCGTAGCGCACCACGTCGGCCAGCACGCCGGCGGGCCGGATCTCCGAGCGCTCCAGCTGGCGCAAGGTGCGCACCTCGTACGGCAGGCGGCCCGCCGCCTCGGCGGTGAGCCGGTAGAAGTCCCCGGTGACCTCGCGCGCCAGGTCCAGGACCCGGCCCAGCCGAACGAGCTGACCCCGGTGGAAAGCGCGGCGCGGCCTGGCGAGCCCCTGTGGCACGGCTCCATCCCGGTGCGACCCGCGGCCGCGTTCTCCCGCCGGCGCGCCCACCCGTGGCCTCAGTGCTTCTCGAAGCGTTTCACGATCCAGTAGGTGAGCGTCCCGAGCCCGATCATGGAGAGCACGAAGATCGGATAGGCGATGAACCAACGCTCCGGCCCGGTCATCATGGAGAACTCGCTCATGCCGCCGACGCCGGCGAAGAAGCTGGGGACCGCGATGGCGATGACGATGGCGTTGAGGTTCTTCATCATCACGTTGAGGTTGTTGCCCACCAGCGAGGCGCGCGCGTCCATCAGCGACGAGAGGATGTTGGAGTAGGTCTGGGCCAGGGTCAGGCACTGGGCGTTGTCGATGGCGATGTCGTCGAGCATCTCCACTTGCTCACCCGTGTACCCGATCTTGGCCGCGCTGTTCTTGAGTTTCGCCACCACCGTGCCGTTGTCATTGAGCGCGTTGAGGAAGTACACCAGGCTTTTTTCCAGCGTGAACATGTTGAGCAGGTGCTTGTTCTCGATGGAATGGCTGACCTTGCTCTCCAGCTCCTCGGAGAGCATGTTGATGACCTTGAGGTGGCCCATGAAGTGGTTGATGGTCACCCGCAGCAGCTTGAGCACGACGTCCGAGAGCGAATTCAGCCGGAAGGTGTGTTTGCCCTCGAAAACGGCGATGTCCTTGGCCAGCACGATGACCAGGCGCTCGCGGAACAAGAACACCCCGGTGGACATGGTGCGGAACAGGAAGTTGTCCGCCGAGGTGTAGTTGCAAGGCCGGCGCAGGATGACCACCAGGTGGTCCTCCTCGAACTCGACTCTCCCCTGCTCGTCCGGGTCCAGGGCGGACTGCAGGTTGTGGGGATCGATGTGCAAGGTCTCGGTGAGCTCGCGGCTCTCTGCCTCCGTGGGCGCCACCACCACCTGGATGGGACCGCCTGCCGGAGCCTCCACGAGCCTTCCGTTCTCGATGGCGTAGGTTCTGACCATGTGCCCTGCTCGCAACAAAGAACCGGCGCGCGCCATGCGCCAAGGCCGACCGTTCACTCAAGGCGCCATATATGCCATCCGCGGCGCGGACTCAACGGATTTTTCAGGCCGGACGGGGGTGCCCGGGGTTGGCCTCGATGAAGATGCGCCCCGCCTCGGGCACCACCTCCCGGATACGGACCTCGAGCCGCTCGATGATGGCCTCGACCTCACCGGCGCTCAGGCCGTTGTCGAAGTCGCAGTTGACGCCCACCAGGATGCTGTTGGCACCGAGGTGCATGGTGAGCACCCGGCCCACCGCCACGACTCCCGGGTACCCCTCGATGGCCGAGCGGATGGCCGTCAGCGTACCCGGGCTGGCCGATTCACCGATGAGCAACTCGCGCGTCTCGAAGGCCAGCAAAAAGGCCACCGCCGCCAGTAGCAAGCCGATGGCGATGGAGGCCAACCCGTCGAAGAAGACCAGACCGGTGAGCTGTGCCGTGGCCACACCCAACAGCGCCAGCGAGAGCCCCACCAGAGCCGCGGTGTCCTCGAGCAGCACCACCGCCAGGCTGGCGTCCTTGGTCTGCCGGATGCTGGCCAGGATTCCTACGCCCGGCGCCCGGCGCCGGTTGAACTCCCGCAGGGCCAGAGAGAAGGACACCGTCTCGATGGCGATGGAGACTCCCAGGATGAGGTAGACCAGCCACACCCTCTCGAGAGGATGAGGCTCCAGGACCTTGTCCACGCCCTCGTAGATGGACACAACCGCTCCCACGAAGAAGAGCATCAGCGCCACCACGAAGGCCCAGAAGTACTGCTCCTTGCCATAGCCGAAGGGGTGGGCCGCGTCGGCCGGTTTCCGGCTCAGACGCAGGCCCAGCAACAGCAGGAACTGGTTGCCGGTGTCGGCCATAGAGTGCACGGCCTCGGCCAGCATGGCCGCCGAGAGGGTGCAAAAGGCCACTACGAACTTGATGGCCGCGATCACCAGGTTGGCGATGAGCGCGGCCACGATCACGCCGCGTGAGCCGGTCTTCATGGCTTCTTTCTCCCACGCCGCAGCGGACGCTTCGGCCGCTTCGGTTGCGCCAGGTGCCCGTCCAGAAAGTCGGCCGCGAGGTGCAAGGCCCGGCGCCGGTCGGACGCCGCGGTGAACTGGTGATCGGCCCCGGGCAGGATCACGAGCTCGGCCCGGCCCAGGCTTGCTCGGTGGAGATCCACGGCGTCTGAGACCGGCACCACCGCGTCCTTCGCCCCGTGCACGATCAACCAGGGGCATCTGACCCGGGCCGCCGCGGCCAGCAGATCCTGCCGTCGGGCGTCTTCGATGAGCGAGTAGCCTACCGGCTGGCCCTCGACCATCCGGACACCCTCCCGGGCCCAGCGCTCCATGCCTTCCGGTCCCGCCATGCCCTCGGCCAGGCGCTCGGCGCGCCCCACCGCCGCCCAGGTGACGAGCACGTCCACGCCGCCCTCGGCCGCCAGCCGGATGGCCGCCGCGCCGCCCAGGCTGCTTCCCTCCACCCCGACCGCCCGCGCCCCCCGCGCTCGCAGGAAGGCCAGGGCGGCCGCGGCCTCGCCGGCCTGGCGGCTGATGGAGAGCCCCAAAAAGTCGCCCCCGCTCTCGCCCCTGCCGGCGAAGTCGAAGCGCAACACCAGGTGGCCTCGCCGGACCAGCCGCTCGGCCAGGGCTACATGCTTTTCCCCGTCCTTGGAGGACATCATGCCGTGGCACAACAACACCCCGGTGCCCCGCCAGCGCGCCGGATGGTGACACACCCCGCACAAGCGCGTGCCATCCGGCGCCGGAAAGAAGACCTTTTCCATCCGGCCGTTTTCAATACGCCCTTCCGGCCGGCGTGTTCTTTTTCGTCTGGCGCCCGTTCTCATGGCGGATGTACGGTAACAAAAGCGTAAGGCTTGGCGCAAGCCGGTGTTTTCCTTTGACAGCGCGCCGGGGTCCATGTATGGTTCCGCCATCTCGAGCAACGGCATCACGAGGAAGGCCTTCTCACTGCTCGAGGGAGGAGCAATCATGAAGTCGACGGCCCTGTTCCTTCTGCTGGCATTGACCCTGAGCCCGTTCTCCTTCGCCCGCGCCGAGGAAACGCCCGCCGCCCCCGCGGCGTCCGCCCCCGAGGATGCCACCAAGGTCTCCACGCTCCCGTACGAGCGCAAGAACCCCATCCTGGCCGGCGCTCTCTCCCTGATCCCGGGGCTGGGGCAGATGTACAACGGGAGCTACTTCGTGGGCGGCATGCTGCTGGCCTCCGAGGCCGGTCTGTACACCGCCGCGCTCGCGTACCTGGGTGTTTTCGACTCCTCGCGCCGCATCAACATGGGATACGAAGCGGTGTTCTTCTTCGCCCTGGCGGGCGGGTTGCACCTGTTCTCGATCTTCGACGCCACCATGGAAGCCGTCCGCATCAACGAGAACCTCGACCGGTTCCAGGTCGCCTACAACCCGGACGGGCAGACCTTCATGCTGGCATACCGCGTCCGCTTCTGAGCGCGGCCGCGCTGCCCGAGCCCCGACACCTTCCGGCCCTCCGGGCCCGCCTTCCATGAACGCTCGCCCACCGAGGCCGTTTTACGAACGCACCTGGGCCGCCTGGCTCGCCAACGCCGTGCTGGCCTGCCTGCTGTCCCTGGCCGGGCAACTGGACACGCTCCTCTACCCCACCGCCGGCTGGATCGAAAACCAGCCCGCGCCGATCTTCCACCGCGCACCCGACGCCGGTAGCGAGGGGGTGGCGGCGCCGCATTTCCTGTCCCGGCGGGGAGAACCGCTTTCGTCGTCCGAGCTGCGACGGTTGCAGACGGTCTTTCCCGAACACCGCCGCTTCGATCCATTCGTGGCCGCCGGCGTGGCGCTGTTTCTCTTCCTGGCGCTGGCCTTCTTCCGTCTGGTGCTGCTGGGTACGCGGAGTCACCTGTTTCTGCGTTTCCGCGCGGTGGGCAGCATATTTCTTGCGCTGTTCGTCACGACCCTGGGCACGCGCCTACTGCTGGACTTCACTCCGCTCTCCTCCCTGGCCGCGCCGACCCTGCTGCCGGTGCTGCTCTTGACACCGCTGCTGGGGCGGACACCGGCGTTTGCGCTGCACCTTTTGACGGTGGCCATCGCGGCCTACCTCAGTCACTTCCCGCCGGCCACCTTCCTGGTGTTGCTGCTCGCGGGCTGGAGCGCCGCCAGCCTGCTGACCCGCGAGGCGAGCGGGGCGCGCACCCTGTTCGCCTCGGTGGCGGCCACGGCCACCGGCGCGCTTTGCATGTTGTTTCTGGGCCGCTTCACCCCGCAGACGTTGTCGTTTTCCCTGACGCTCGAAAGCGACTTCACCGGTCTGGCCCTGGGCAGCCTGGGTATGGGAGTGGCCGCGCTGCTGCTGCGGCAGAGCACCATGATCCTGTTCGGGGCCACGCCCCGCTCCCGTCTGATCCGGCTCAACGACCTCGACCATCCATTGATGCGGGAATTGGCCCAGAAGGCGCCGGGCACCTTCCAGCACTCGCTGGCGGTGGCCAACATGGCCGAGAAGGTGGCCCACGACATCCAGGCGGACGCGCTGCTGGCGCGGGTGGGCGCCTACTACCACGACATCGGCAAGATGCAGCGCCCCGAGGCCTTCGTCGAGAACCAGAAGGACGAAAACCCCCACGATCAACTCGCCCCCGAGGCCAGCGCCACCATGGTGCGCAGCCATGTGGAGAACGGCGTGGCGATCGCCCAGGGGGCCAACCTGCCACGCCGGCTCATCGACTTTTTGACAGAGCACCACGGCCGTTCCACGGTCGAGTTCTTCCTGGACAAGGCGCTGCGCCAGGAGGGCCGCGTCGCCGATCCGACCGCCTTCGAGTACCGCGGCCGCAACCCCACCAGCCGCGAGACCGGCATCGTCATGATCGTGGACGCGGTGGAGGCCGCCTCGCGCACGCTCACCCAGCCGGACCGGGAGGCCGTGGTGGGGCTGGTGCGCCAGATCCTGTTCGAGAAACTCATCCACGGCTACCTGGACGACTCCGGCCTGAGCCCGCGCGACCTCAAGCAGATCGGCCAGAGCCTGATCCAGTTCCTCTCGGCCCAGTTCCACATGCGGGTGGAGTACCCCTGGCAACGCCGCTTCGACCGACCCAGCATGCTGACCTCCCCCAACCTGGCGGCCTTCTCGCTGCAGCAGCTCCGCGTGGCCCAACCGGTACCCCCGCTCCCCTCGCACCTCACGCCACAGCCCATGCCGGCCATCGCCACGACCAATACACCGGCGCCGGAGCCTGGCCCAGTGACGGAGCCGGCATCGGATTCTACCCCTGACCCCGTCGCAACCGACGCACCCGTCTCTTCACCCGCCCCGGTTGCGCCGCTGAATCCCGCTCCCCCGAAGGAAGACAAGTAAGCAAACGCCTCTAGCGACGCGGCACACCCGGCGCGGTCGGCTCCTCATCCATGGTGGTGGGCTGGCTGCGCCTGAGCACGTCGAAGCGGAAGATGCGCGCCACCATGGCGCGCACCGCGCTGGCGTCGGTGGCGTGGATGGCGGTGAACTGCACCCCCATGCCGTTCTGGCGCGGGTCGGGGTCCTCCACCACACGGGCCACCACACCCTCGATCTCCACCTGGAACCCGCCCATCTCGTTGGGCAGACGGACGGTGAGCTCGAGGCGGGTCCCCACCGGCGGCGGCAGGAAGGTTCGGATGAAGATGCCGTTCTCCGACACGTCGGCCGCCAGGTTGCCGTACTCCTGGCCGTCCAGCCGGTAGGTCACCATGGCCTGGAACGGCAAGCGCTCCACCGCGCGCTGGGTGGGCTCCGCGTTCTCGGATTCCTTCATGGGCCGCATGCTACCAGGCGCCCGTGCCCGCGTCAAAGGGAATCCGGCAACTTCCAGCGGCGGTGCAGCCACAGCCAGTGATCCGGCCGTTCGCGGATGCGCTCCTCCAGCCAGGCGTTGAGCGCTCGGGTGATGCGCGCGATCTCGGCGCGGCGATCGGCCGTCGGATCCACCGGCAGGGGCGGATCGACGGTGGCCCGGAGCCGGCCCTTCGGCAGGCGTTCGATCCGCACCGGCAGCAACGCCGCGCCGGTGGCCAGCGCCAGGGCGGCCGGCAGCGGCGTGGTGGAGGCCGGCCGGCCGAAGAACTCCACCGGGATGCCCCGGCCCGGGGGCATGTGTTGATCGATCACCAGGCCCAACACCGCGCCCCGGCGCAGGCGCCGATCCAGGCTCAGGATGGTCGCGTCGGGGGGGAGCCGCTCGAGGCCGCAGCCGTCCCGCAACCAGCACCAGAAGCGTTCCACGCCCGCGGCGCGCAGCCGCCGCGTGACCACCGCCAGCGGCAACCCCCGTAGCGCCTCGGCGCAGGCCAACAGGTCGAATGCCCCGAAGTGGGCGCAGGCGACGATGGCGCCTCGCCCGGCGCGCCGGGCCGCTTCGAGGTGCTCGAAGCCGCAATGCTCGATCCAGGTCTCGATCTCCGCTCGAGCGAGGGTCGGCAGACGCAGCAACTCCGCCGCGCCCCGGCCCAGCTCGAGGTAGCAGTCCCGCACCACCCGCCGGCACTGCCGCTGGCTCCAGTGCGGAAACGAGCGCCGCACGTTGTCCCGCGCCACGGCGCGGCGCACCGGGATCAGGGTGTGCCAGATCCAGCCCAGCGCCGCGCCCAAATGCAGGGCCGCGCGCCGTGGAAGCAGGCAGAAGAACCAGCTCAGCGATCGCAGCAGAAGGTACACGCGCGCGTCAGGGCGCCGCGGGTTGCGCCGGGGCGGGCAGGATCTTCTCCACCTGGGACATCAGGTCCTTCTCCAGCCCCATCCACACCGCGCGGATCCGGCCGGACTTGCCGATGAGGAACAAGGCCGGCAGGGTGATGCTATCTTGCGTCGCCACGTATTTCCGGGCCACGGACTGGTAGGTGTCCACCAGCACCGGGAACGGCACCGGGTGTTCCTTGAGGAAATCCTCCAGCTTGCGCAGGCCGTCCTCCGCCTCCGGGATGGCCACCAGCAGCACCTGGATGTCCTTGCGCTTCTTGGACAGCTCGACGATCTGCGGCAGCTCCTCGCGGCAGGCCTTGCAATCGGTGGCGAAGAAGTCGAGCAGCAGCACCTGCTTCGGGCGCCGCGGCAGCTCCTTTCCGGGATAGGCCCGGTCGCTCAGGCGCAGCAGGTTCCCTTCCCGGTCGCGCAGGGAGAAGTCGGGGGCCCGGTCCCCCGCCTTGAATCGGCTCTTCGCCACCGGCTCGGCTGCCGAACCCGGAAAGCTACTGCCCCACGCGAGGCACGCCAGGACGCCGGTGCAAAGTACTCGAATCATGTCTCTCACCGACCTTGCGAAAGCCGGGCCAGCGCCTCGCCGACGGCCTTCTGCAGGGCTTCCTCCCGCAACTTCTCGAGCGCCTTGGTCACCGAGTCGGCCCGCTGCAGCGGGTGCACGAACTTCCGGGGCGGGAGATCGGCCGCCGCCACCTCGCGGCCGTCGGCGCAACGCAAGAGGCGCAGCGCACCCGAGGCGTAGGCCACGAACCCGATGTCCGCCTTCTCCTTGAAGTCCGACCGCAAGTCGACCGCCATGACCCAGCCCGCCCCGCGTTCGGCGCCGATGCGGGCGGCGAGATCCGGCCGGGCTGGATCCACCAGCTGGGCGAGTTCCTCGAGCGACACCGCCCCGGGCAGGGTGCTCACGCCGCGCTCCGTCAGCCAGCCCTTGATGCGGCTCTCCACCGCCTGGGCGGCGGGGGCGCCTCCTCCCGGCTGTCCGTCCAGTATCACGCGCACCGCCAGCAACACGGTGCGGGAGGTGTCGGCGCCGCGAGCGCGCGCCTCGGCCAGATCCGCCGCCAGCTGCTCGGCCAGGAGGGCGCTGTTCTCGCCGCCGGGCAGGCTCACCGGTTCCTTGAGCCCCTCGAGCAATTTGAGGGCGCGCTCGAAGGTTGCCTGGGCGGGATTGAACTTCCCCTGCCGCGCCTGTTCGCGTCCAGCTTGTTGAAGCTCCAGCGCCTTGAGCACCCGCCCCTGGGTGGCGTCCTGGGCGGCCTTGACCAGGAGTTCGTACTGCAGCATCGGGTAGGTGATCATGGCGTAGCAGGAGTGGCGCGGGCCCTCGGGGCAACGGTACTCCTCGAACCAGCGCTGATCCTCCCACACCCCGCGCAGGGTCACGCCCTCGCTGTCGGCGCCGCGGATGCGGAAGCGGTACCCTCCGCCGGCGTCGGGCTCGATGGCCGCCTCGACCTTCTGGCCGATGTGGCGCCGCAGCTTACCCAGGGCGTCGGCGTAGGCCTCGGCGCAGGCCGGGCCCTGGGCCACCTGCCCGTGCGACTCGCCGCAGAACACCAGCAAGTGCTCGGTGCGCCCCGGACACTGCTGAATCCACAGCGGCTCGACGCCCTCGCTGTGGGATTGTAGGACGCAATCGCCGCGTTGCTTGGCGCCACCGGAGCGAGACGCGCCTCCCCCCGGACAACCCGCCACGATCGCCGCCGCCAGAAAGAGAAGCATCGTTCCCGTTCGCACCGCTCGCCTCCCTGCTGAACCCTGGCCTGTTATTAGCAGAGTTCGGGACCTCTTTCAACGAGCCCGCGTCCGCTCACAAAGCGGTTGAACCCGCGGCGCGCCTCGGGTAGGTTGGGCGCCGTCTGGAGGTGGCGGACATGGAGCTTGCGAGAACCTTCGGCGTGTTGCTGCACCCGACCAGCCTGGCCGGCCCCTGGGGCATGGGCGTGCTGGGCAAGGAGGCGCGGCGCTTCCTGGACTGGCTGGCCCGGGCGCGGGCCGGCTACTGGCAGGTGCTGCCGCTCGGCGCCACCGGCTTCGGCGACTGCCCCTACCTGGGAGTGTCCGCCTGGGCCGGCAACCCCTACCTCATCGACCCCGAGGATCTGTTCGCGCGCGGCTGGCTGGCGCGGGAAGACCCGCCGCCGTTCCCGGCGGACCGGGTGGACTTTGCCCGGGTGATGGAGTGGAAGTGGAACCTGTTGCGCCGCGCCTTCGCCGGCTTCGAGGCGCGGGCCCGTCCCAGCGAGCAGGCCGAGCTGGACGAGTACGCCCGGCGCGAGGCGCGCTGGCTCGAAGACTACGCGCTGTTCATGGGGTTGTTCTTCCGGCACCAGCGCCAAAGCTGGAACCGCTGGCCCGAACCCTTGCGGCGGCGCGACCCGGCGGCATTGGCCGAGGCCCGGCGCGAGCTGGCTGCCGAGATCCGCTTCCAGGCCTTCACCCAGTGGCTGTTCTCCCTCCAGTGGGAGTCGCTGCGCCGCTACGCGGCGGAGCGCGGGATCCGCATCATCGGGGACGTGCCCATCTTCGTATCGTACCAGTCGGCGGAGGTGTGGGCGAACCAGGATCTGTTCTTCCTCGACGAGGCGGGCCATCCCACCGTGGTGGGTGGCGTGCCGCCGGACTACTTCAGCCCCGAGGGCCAGCGCTGGGGCAACCCGCTGTACCGTTGGGAGCGGATGGAAGAGCGCGGCTTCGACTTCTGGATCGACCGGGTACGCACCGTGCTGCGCACCTGCGATCTCATCCGCATCGATCACTTCCGCGCCTTCGAGTCCTACTGGGAGATCCCGGCCGCGGAGACGACGGCCAAGAACGGGCGCTGGGTCAAGGCGCCGGGGGAGCGCTTCTTCTCCCGCCTGCGGGAGCTGCTGGGAGACCTGCCCTTCATCGCGGAGGACCTCGGTATCATCACCGATGAAGTGTACGCCCTGCGCGATCGTTTCCATCTTCCCGGCATGAAGGTGTTGCAGTTCGCCTTCTCGAACGACCCCAAGAGCCCCTTCCTGCCGGAGAACTTCCCCGAGGACGGCCATTGCGTGGTGTACCCCGGCACCCACGACAACGACACCATCTTGGGCTGGTGGCGCACCCTGCCCGAGGCCGAGCGGGCGCAGGCGCAGGCGACGTTGCGCGCCCAGCGCATCCGGCTGCGCGGAGAGAACGACGTCCCCTGGGCCTTCATGCGGCTCGCCTTCCAGAGCCGCGCGCGGCTGGCCATCGTGACGCTGCAAGATGTGCTGGGGCTCGGCAGCGAATCGCGCATGAACAACCCCGCCACCTCCCGCGGCAACTGGGGCTTCCGCTATCTGGAGGACGCCTTGCAGCAGAAGCTCGCCACCCGGCTGGGGCGCCTGGCGGAGGAGTGCCAGCGCGCAACGCCCTTCGCCTCCTCGGACCGCGCCGGACGCGGCGCCTGAGCGCCTGAGCGCCGATTGACAGGCTTTACCACCATGGGCTAGGAAGAGGGCAGCCAGGCAAGCGAGGCGCGCATGTCGAAGGCCTTCATCCGAGAAGACGACCTCACCGACGAGCCGGGCGACGCCGAGGCCTTGCCCGCCGGGTCCGGCCCGCGCCACATCACCCCGGAGGGCTTCCTGCGCCTGGAGCAGGAACTCGACCGCCTCTGGCACACCGAGCGCCCCCGGGTGACCGCCATGGTCTCGGCGGCGGCGGCCGAGGGCGACCGCTCCGAGAACGCCGAGTACATCTACGGCAAGAAACGCCTGCGGGAGATCGACGCGCGCATCCGCTACCTGTCCCGCCTGCTCGATCGGCTCACGGTGGTGCCACCACGAAGCGACGGGGATCGGGTGTTCTTCGGCGCCTGGGTCACCATCCAGGACGAGGCCGGCGCGGAGGTCACCTACCGCATCGTGGGACCGGACGAGTCCGACCTGCGCAGGCAGGCTATCTCCTGCGAGTCGCCCGTGGCCCGGGCGCTGCTGGGAAAGCGCGTCGGTGACCGGGTCACGGTGCGACGGCCGAAGGGCCCGGCGGACTTCCAGATCAAGAAGATCAGCTACACCTCCCCTTGAACGGACCCGTGCGGCGCAAAACCTGTTGCCCCGCGGGCTGGCGTGCGCTAGGCTCGGTCCGGCGGTATCGCCAAGGAGCGCGGGAATGGATACGGTCCAAGAATACCTCGAGGCGTTACAGCAGCAAGGCGAATCGGCGTTGCGCGGCCGTCTGCGCCACCCCGTCCTACTCTACCCCGAGAAGCACGGCGCGCGCGGTTTCTCCAGCTACCACACCCGCATGGCCGACCGCGGCGCGGGCTCGCGCATCGCCGGCGGGGGACAGGAGATGCGGTCCTACCACGTGCTGGCGCCCCCGGAGGACCGCTCGCCGACCGTCAAGCTGCTGGTGGGCCGCGGCAGCGAGCGGGAGTACAACATCGACCACTCCACCGTTTCCAAGCGTCACGCCTTCATCCTGTTCGACGAGCAGCGCAAGGCGTACCAGCTCGGCGACGCCGGCTCCACCAACGGCACGCTGCTGAACGGCCAGGCGGTCGAGTCCGGCGAGCCGGTGTACCTGCGCGACGGCAACGTGGTGTCGTTCGGCGACTGCGACTACCTGTTCTTCTCCCCCGACGGTTTCATGGAGCTGCTCAAGCGCCTGGGCGCGGAGGGCGGCCGCTAAATTCGCCCGAGCCCCGTGCGGCGCCGTAGGATCGCCAGCGCCGCGAGCAGGGCCGACAGGCCCAGCAGGCTCCCGGCCCATCCCCCGCCAGCGCAGCCGCACGATCCGGATCCGGCGCCGGTGTCCCCTCCCCCATCCTGCCCGCTGTCGCCACCGCCGCCACCGTCGTCACCGCCATCGGGGTCCGCGCCATCGAACGAACCGTCGGAGGCTCCGTCCGCTCCGTCCCCGTCGGGACCCCCGTCGCGCTGCTCCTCGGGCACCTCGCAATAACCCGCCTGGCAACGGCTCCCGGCCGGGCAGTTCAGAACACGGCACTCGTCCCACACACACTCCCCGAGGCGGCAGACCCGACCCCGGTCGCATGCCACGCCCTGACACGGATCGGCCACGCACTCGCTGTCCACGCAAACCTGGCCCGGAAGGCACGCCCGGGCGGCACACCCGTCCCGCAGGCATTCGCCGTCGAGACAGACCTCGTCACGGCGGCAACCCCCGCAGGCGGGCGGCTGGCACTCGCCACGCCGGCAATACTCGCCCGCCGGACACGACACCCCCAGGCAGGAATCCGCCTGGCACTGGCCCAGCACACACACCTGGCCTGCGGGGCAAGCGTGCTCCGGTGAGTCGCAGTCCGGGACGCGACATTCGCCCAGGCGGCACTCCTGCTCCGGCGGGCACTGCGGCGGATTCACCTGGCAGGGATCGGCGCAGGCGCCGTCAACGCAAACCTGGCCAGCGGGACACGCCACTCCGCAACAGGGGTCCACGCAGAACCCCAGCCGGCACACCCGGCCGCTCTCGGTGCAGGCCCCGGCCACGCAGGGGGCGGCGCAGCGCCCGCACAGGCAAGGCCCCCCGCCGCCGCACAGGTTGCTTCCGTCGTCGATCAGCCCGTTGCAGTCGTTGTCCTGCCCGTCGCAAATCTCGGCGAAGATGCTGGGCAGGGGGCAGATCTCTCGTCCGCCCTCGCACCGGGCCGCCGCGGCGCAGGAGAGCGAGCCGCAGGTGTGAACGACGGGATCCTCGTCCACACTGTCGTCGCAGTCGTCGTCACCACCGTTGCAGGGATCGGCGGCCGCGCAGCCGCCGCTCTCGGTGCGCAGGATGGCGCCCCGGGCCCCGACCAACACGCCCGTGCCGGGCCCCAGCCACGCCATTCCGCTCCAGTCCAGGCCGGCCGGGGAGACGAGCCTGCGCCAGGTACCGCCCCCGTTGCGGGTGCCGATCAAGGTCCCCTGGGCACCGGCGGCGTAGGCTTCCTCCTCTCCGAAGATGCGCACCACCTGGAGATCGCGATCTACCCCGGAGGCGACCGCCTGCCAACTCTCCCCGCCGTTCGTGGAGCCCAGCAGCACCCCTCGCGCGCCCGCAGCCCAGCCGCGGCCCGCGGGAGTGAAGCTCACCGACAGCAGATCCTCGCTCGTACCGGACGAGAGCCGTTGAAAAGTACGCCCCCCGTCGCGGGTCAGGAGCAGCGTCCCTCCGTTCCCGACGATGACAAAGCGCTGCGCCTCCACGAAGGCCACGTCGCGCAACGCCTGCGAGGTCCCCGACTCGACCGGGCGCCAACTCAAACCTCCGTCCGAAGTCGCCAGCACATAGCCGGAGTACCCGACGGCCAAACCATTTTGCTCATCGGAAAAGCGCACCCCAGACAAGCTATAGGGAGCGTCTTGCACCACCGCTTGCCAGGTCTGGCCACCGTCCCCGGTGCGCAGGATGCGGCCCCCGCCCGCCTCGGAAGCTCCCACCGCCACGGCGACGCCGTTTCCCAGCGCGGCCACCGACGAGAGCCGGGCCGAGGTGGGCGCCGCTTGCGCCTCCCAGGTCCGCCCGCCGTCCCGGCTGGAGAGGACTTGACCGGAATCTCCCACGGCGAAACCCGATTCGGCATCGGCAAAGGAGATCGAGCGCAGCCAGGCCCAGGCCTCGCCGGAGCGACGCTGCCAGGTCGCGCCGCCGTCCGCGGTTGAAAGGACGACACCCGAGCGGCCGCACACCCAGGCTTGATTCGCATCGGCGGCCTGGATGGCCATGAGATCCTCGGAGGCGCCGCTCGTCTGGATGACCCAGGTGTGCCCGCCGTCGGTGGTGCGCAGGATGGTCCCCTGATCGCCCACCGCCCATCCCTGCAGGCCGTCCGGAAGAGCCAGCGCGTTGAGGTTGCGGATGGTGCCCACGGTATCGAGCCGCGTGAAGTTGTTGCCGTCCTCGGTGAGGATCACGGTGCCGTTGTCTCCCACCGCCACCATGCGCGTCTGGTCCAGCACCCGCACGCCGCGCAAGGTGTAGTAGGTGCCCCCGCTCTTCACCGCCCAGGTCCGGCCGCCATCGCTGGTGAGCAGCACCGTTCCGCCCTCACCCACCACCGCACCGACCATGGCATCGCGAAAAAAGACGGCCTTGAAGTTGCGCACGTACGGCACCGCTTGCTGGCGGAAGCTCTTGCCGCCGTCCGTGGTGTGCAGGATCACCCCCTCGTCGCCCACCACCCACCCCGCGCGGGGATGGACGAAGAACAGCGCCGTCAGCGCGGTTGCGACCGGCACCGATTCGGGGTGCCAGGTCCGGCCACCGTCGGCGGAGGACAGCACGGTGCCGGAGCGGCCCACCGCAAGCAGCCGGTCGTCGGCGACGAACTGCACCGCGCGCAGATCGAACGACGTGGGGACGTCGGCCACGGCCCAGCTCTCGCCCGCGTCCGCGCTCCAGGCCGCGGCTCCCTGTTGGCCCACCATGACCCGCGTCCCGGCTCGCATGGCCACCCCGTACAGGTCATGGCCGTGAGGGAGGGGGTGCTGCCAGGTCCAGGCGCCGGCGCGGACCGGACACGGGACGCTGCACAGCAGAATGAGCCAAAGGGAAGAAGCTGGACGAACCCGCCTCATGCGCGCCATCCGTTTCACGCGCGACCGGCCGTGAGATCGCCCACGGCAACTCGACCCGACGCCCGGTGGCTCACTCTCGTCGCCCCAGGTACCGATCGACCACCCAGCGAATGAGTTCGCGCGCCGCGTCGCTGATGTCGGTGAAGCGGACCGCGAAGCCCGACGGCTCCTGGCGCTGGACCCAGGCCACCTCGCCCGTGGCGCGGACCGGGGACTTCACCAGGGGCAAGAACAGCTCAACGTCCACCCGGGTTTCGGCCTCCAGGGGCTGCTCGGCCAGGAGAAAAACCCCACCCGGGCTGATGTTCTTCGAGTAATAGTGACGCCCCTGGCCGGCGGTCTCCACCCGCACGATGACCGCCACCGGGGCGCGGGAGTATTGGCGTCTTTCGGCTCCGTCCGCCATGCGCGCAGTCTATGCCGCCCAGATAGTGCTGTCAACGCGGCGCGTGGAGGCGCGTGGAGGTCGCGCTCACGGGGTCTTGGGCTTCTCGGCTGGGTCCTTTTCCTTCTTGCGCCACATCCCGGGATCGGTGTGGATCTGGAAGGCCTCGGGCCGGGTGTCCACCCGGAACGCGGGGGACTCGGAGATCTGCCGGTTCCCGCCCACGTCCCAGGACTCCACCCGGATCCGGTTACGCCCCTCCTTGAGGGAGATGACGTGGGCAAAACGCCCCCGCTCGTCCACCTCCACCCGCTGGCCGTCGACACGGACCCGCGCGGCCGGATCGGTCTCGCCCGCGACGGTCAAACGGGCCATGGCCAGATCCCGTTCTTTTGGCCAGCGCACGCGCAGCAAGAGCTTGCGCGGAATGCGGATGGGGTCCTCGGGCGGCTTGCCCTTCTCGACCCGCGCCTGGTACCCGGCGTCCACCCGGACGACCTTGCCCTCGGCCGTAAGATCCACCGAACCGCGCGAGGCGCCCAGGGCCACCAAGCCGCGCGGGTTCACGGCCAGGCGGAAGTCCCCACCCCGGCTCCGGGCGGTGGCCGAGGAGGCGCTCACCTCGAACAGGGCGCGCGGGTTGTCTAGCACGCTGGCCGAGACCATGCCGTCCTCCAGCCGAAACCGCGAGATGTGTTCGGCGAGCGTCTTGACGGTGAAGTTCGAATCGGCCTCGAGCGCCACCGAGAAGGCGCCCGGGATGGAGAGCAACGCGTTCCCCTCGGGGCCGGTGCGCACCCGGTCCTCGGCCTCTAGCACCATCCCCTCTTCGGCCGGTTGCCAGGCGCCCTCGCCGCGTTGCACCTCGACCGGGCCAGACACCTGGATGAGCGAGAGCGCCAGCGCGGGAACGGTATCGTGCGACTCTACCGCAAGACGCAGCCGGGAAGGCGGCAGCGGTTTTCCCGCGGTGGCGCTGCTCACCGAGAGGTTGTACTCGAACAGCAGGTAGTAGAGCACCGGCACGGCCGCCACCAGGAGGAGCAGGATGAGCAAGAACAGGATGCGGCCCCTCATGGCGCGACCCCCGCCGCCGGCAGCACCACCCGAAACAGGCTGCCGCGCCCCGGCTGGCTCTCCACCTCCAGCCGCCCGCCGTGATCGGTGACGATGCGATAGGCCACCGACAGCCCCAGGCCCGTGTTCGTCCACTCGTCCTTGGTGGTGAAGAACGGCTCGAAGATGCGGCTCAGGTGCTCGGGCTCGATGCCCTTGCCGGTGTCGCGGACCTGCACCTCGATCTCGCCGTCCGCCCGACGATCGAGCGAGATGAACAGGCTGCCGCCTTTCTCCATGGCGGTCCTGGCGTTGGAGAACAGGTTGAAGAACACCTGCATCAGCTGGCGGTGGTCACCCAGGATCGGGGGCACGTTCTCGCTCAAATTCCACTCGGTGGCGATCCCCGAGGCCAGCAGGCGTTGCTCGATCAAGCTGTGGGCGTCGTAGAGCACCTTTTTGAGGTCGCACGGGACGTGCTCGGGATCGGGTTCTGCCTCGGAGAAGTGCTGCAGGTTGACGATGACCTCCCGGCAGCGCCGGGCCGCGGCCTCGATCTTGCGTAGGGGTTCCACCAGCGGCTCGGGCAGGTTCGGCTTCAGCAGCAGAAGCTGTACGTTGCCCAGGATCCCCACCAGCGGGTTGTTGATCTCGTGGGCCACGCCCGCCCCGAGCTGGCCGATGGCCGCCAACTTGCTCGTCTCCAACAACCGCTGGTGGGCCAGTTCGAGTTCTCGGGTGCGCTCCTCCACCCGCTGCGTAAGCTCCCGGTTCCAGCCTTCGATCTCTGCCCGGGAAGCCTGCAGGTCCTCTCCCATGCGGTTGAAAGACTGCGCCAACACGGCCAGCTCGTCGGAGCTCCCCACCGTCACTCGCGCTGCGAGGTTTCCCCGGGAGATCTCTCGCGCGCCCCACAACAGGCGCTTCAGGTTGTTGTTGATTCGCCGAGTGAACAACCCACCGAGCACCACCAGCCCCAGGATGGTGGCCGCGGTCCAGGCCAGCGTGACTCCCCGGGTGGCCCGCACCTCGGCCAGCGCCCGGTCTGCGGTCTCGCGCAGCGCCACCCCCCAGTCCAAGATGGGCAGGCGGCTGAAGGCCCACATCGAGCCGGACTCGAAGAAGGCTCCGCGCTCCGTGGTGGCGAGGCTGTGCAATACGGGCCAGCCGGCCGGGCGAGCCAGGGGCGTCAGGGAAGGATCGCTGCCCGCCAGGAGACGACCCTCGTCGTCGAACAGGGCTGTCACGAAACCGCGTGTATCCCCCAGATCGGCCGCCAGGCGGTGGAGTCGCCGCAGGGAGAGATCCACGCCCAGCAACCAGCGTTTGGGCGGTTCGCCCACATCCAGAGGAAGCACAAAGGACAACCCCACCTCGGCGTTGGAGAGCAGACGCGCCGCGCCCAGCACCAGGCTGCCCGCCGGGGCCTCACGCGCGCGGCGCCACGGCAAGCGCTCCAAGAACTCGCGGTGCTCCTCGGCGCGCACCGCCGTCCGCCCACGGTATTCGGGGAAGCGCTCCGGGCTCTCCAGAAACACGCCGGGGGCCAGCTCCCTTCCTTCCTCGTCGAGCAGGCATACCTGCGCGATGTCCTCGCTCTGTTTGTAGACGATCCCCAGCAACCCACCCAGCTCGTCGCTCGACATGCCCTCCAGGGATACGTACTCGCTGGAGCGCTGCACCCGATCGAACACCTCGCGCAGCTCCCGGCCCAGCGCCTCGGCCAGCCGCGCGGCGGACTCCTGGTGCTCGGCGAGCAAGCGCCGCTCGAGCGCGCTCTCGTTGTGGCGCAGGATCCAGAACCCCACCCCGAGAGGGATGACGGTGGCCACGGCCACGAAGAGCAGCAGCTGCTGGTAGAGTCTCATCGGATGACGGTTTCCCCCTGCTCGTCTCCCACCACCAGTACGCTACCCGGGATGCTCTTGGCCCGTCTCTTGAGCTCGGCGGCGCGGGTCGAGACCTCGGCGTGCGAGCGGAAGGCGCCACGCCTCACTTTCACCGCCGCCAGCGATATGCTCATCAAGGGGAACTTGCGCCGCTCGCCAAAGCGGTCCTCGGTTTCGATGTAACCTCGCTCGCGATCGCTTTCGGCGTAGTACATGGGGATGAGGCGGTCGAAGGTGGCGATCACCTCTTCGGCGATGGCCCGCAACTGCGGCTCCTGCGTGACCACCACGAAGTCGTCGCCCGCGATGTGGCTCACCAGATCGCTCCCGTCGCCGTGGCGCTCCACCGCCTTGCGGATGATATCTCCGGTCTGTTGGATGACGCCGTCGGCCTTGGCATAGCCGTAGTAATCGTTGAAGGCCTTCAGATTGTCGAGGTCCAGGTAGCACAGCACGAACGACTGCCCCGCTTGCAGGCGCCGCTCGCACTCCCGCTCCAGCACCGGGCTCCCCGGCAGCCGGGTGGTCGGGCTGGCCTCGATCTCGCGCTCCTTGCGCTTGAGCACCGACTCCACCCGCGCGCCGAGCTCCATGGCGTCGAAGGGCTTGACCAGGTAGTCGTCGCCGCCCAGGCGCAAGGCGCGCACCTTGTCGCCGGTCCGGCCCCGGGCGCTGATGATGATGATGGGGAGCTGCGCGGTGGCGCGCTCCTCGCGCAGGCGCTCGATCACCTGGAAGCCGTCGATGTCCGGCAGCATCACGTCGAGCAGGACCACGTCGGGCTTCTCGCGCATGGCCATGTCCAGCGCCTGGGTGCCGTCCGCCGCCTCGAGGACCGAGAATCCCTGGCCCTCCAACACCTCGCGGCACACCGAGCGGATCACCGGGTCGTCGTCCACGATGAGGACCGAGAACAGCGAGCGCTCCAGGTGCTGCTGGCGCAGGGCCCGTTCCGCCGCCTGCCGTAGCGTCTCTGCCGAGAACGGCTTGGCCAAAAACTCCGCGGCGCCCGCCCGTAATGCCTCCTCCCGGGCCTGCGGCGCCGACATGGCCAGCACCGCCACCCGCCGGGTGTCGGGATCGTGCCGCAGGATGTCCGCGATCTGCAGGCCGTCGAGCCCCGGCATACGCACGTCCAACAGCAC
Source organism: uncultured Myxococcales bacterium (assembly GCA_964561025.1). Taxonomy (GTDB): domain Bacteria; phylum Myxococcota; class B64-G9; order B64-G9; family B64-G9; genus JAAZNF01. The sequence goes on along the minus strand of CAZLNM010000010.1, from coordinate 41,334 downwards.
CAGATCCGGACGCCGCTCCCGCGCCAGGCGCAAGGCGTCCCGTCCGGTGGTGGCCACGCTGACGCAGTAGCCCATGGACAGCAGCAGCCCCTTGACGACCAGGACGGTGTTGAGGTCATCGTCCGCGACCAGCACCAG
>CAZLNM010000010.1:21154-41186 GCA_964561025.1 uncultured Myxococcales bacterium | reverse complement strand
AGCGGCGGGTTCTTGAAGCGCGGGCGGTTCCCGGCGGCGACCGTCACCTCCTGGACCACCTGTCCCGCCTCGGGGTCCTGCAGCAGCGGCAAGGTGAAGATGAAGCGCGTGCCCGCCCCCTGCCCGCTCTCGACCCAGATGCGCCCCTCGTGGGCCTCGATGATGTTCTTCGAGATGCTGAGGCCGAGGCCCGAGCCGGTCACCTTGCCCGTGCGGGTGCGGCGGGTCTGCTCGTACTGATCGAAGATGCGCTCGTGATCCGCCTCCTCGATCTCCTCGCCGTTGTTGAACACGCTGGCGCCGACCAGCCCCGGCGAGGCGGCCGCGCAGAAGACCTCGGCCCGCACCTCGCCGCCGGCGGGGGTGAACTTCAGGGCGTTGGACAACAGGTTGTTGAGCACCTGATGGAGCCGGTTCCTGTCGCCATGCACCCACAGCGGGCCGGTGTCGCCTTCGACCCGCAGCCGCACCTGCTTCTCTTGCGCCGCGGCCTGATAGTTCTCCACCGCCTCGCGCACCAGCGCCGGCAGGTCGAGCCGCGCCATCTGCAGGCGCATCTTACCCTTCTCGAAACGCGAGAGATCGAGCAGCTCGTCGATGATGAGGTTGAGCTTGTCGCAGCTGCCCTTGGCCAGTTGCAGGTAGCGCTCCTGCTTCTCGTTGATCTCCCCGGGGAAGCGGTGGAGCAAGAGGTCCAGCGCGCCGCCGATGCTGGTCAGCGGCGTGCGCAGCTCGTGGCTCACGATGGACAGGAAGTCCTGCTTGCGGTGCTCGAGGGTCTTTTCTTCGGTGATGTCCCGCAGCACTACCGCCACTCCCAGCAGCTTGTCGGCCCAGTGGACCGGCGAGACCAGGGAGTGCAGGATGCGATCGCCCAGGCGCACCTCCTCCCGCACCATGGTGCCGTCCCGGCCCGAGAAGCCACGCACCAAGTCGAAGGGATAGAACCCCAACGCTTCTTTCAGGTAGCGGGCGTCCACCGAGACGTCGGATGTCAAGTTGAGCAGGCGCCGCGCCGCCGGGTTGATCACCACCACCTCGTCGTGCACGTCCACCATGAGCACCCCGTCGGGGAGGCTCTCGATCATGAGTTCGAGCCGCTGCCGCTCCGCCGAAAGCTTCTCGCGCAGGTTGCGGATGGTCTCCGCGGTCTGGTTGGCCAGGATGTCCACCAGCTCGCGGGTATCATGGCGAAACGCCCCCGCTTCCCGGGCGTACAAGCGGATGAGCCCGGTCGGTTCCCCCTGGACCTTGATGGGGACCGTGAGCTCCGAGGCGAAGGGCTCCTCTCGCTCCGGCCGGGAAAGGTCCCCGGTGACGGACATCTGGACCCGCGCCTCGGCCACCCCCCGGCCGGCCAGCTCACGGAAGCCGTCCAACGCCTCCCGGCGCATGTTCTGGAGGATCTGCTCGCCTACCGGCCGGCGCAGGTGGATGGTGAGCTGCGCCCGGTGGGGCCGCTCCTGCTCGAAGAAGAAGACACAGGCGTCGAAGTCCACGATGAAGGGCAGGTAACGGGCCAGCGCGGCGTTCACCTCGTCGGTGGAGCGTGCCAGCGCCGACTCCCGGCTGAGGTCCAAGAACGCCGTCATGGCGTTGAGCCGGAGCTCGAGATCGCGCAGCATCCGCTCCCGATCCCGGCGCAGGTCGTAGGCCTCCAGGCCGTTCTTGACCGTGAACAGAAGCTCGGTGAGGTCGAAGGGCTTGGTCAGGTAGCGGTACACCTCGCCGCGGTTGATGGCGTCGACCATGTCACGGGGCTCGGTGTAGCCGGTGAGGATGATGCGCACCATCTGCGGCCGCAACCGGCGTGCCTCCTCCATGAGCTGGACGCCGCTCATTCCCGGCATGCGCTGGTCGGTGATGAGCAGGTCGATGTCCTCTCGTCTGAGGATGTCGAGCGCCTGCGCCCCGCTCTGGGCAGTGAAGACCTGGTGCTGCTCCTCCAGGGCCCGGCGCAACACGTCCAGCACGTCCGGTTCGTCATCCACCGCCAGGATGCGGTGCCTGTGCTCGCTCATCCCTCGCCGCTCCTCTACCCCTCGGCGGGGCATGGTACCACAGCGGGGCGATGGTCACAAAACGCGCGAAGGAGGCCCTCACTTGACCCTTGCCAAGCGAGGCCGGAACCGCCATGATGCCTTCCATGGGAACGAGCGACATCACCCTGCGCTATGCCCGCTGGTCCTCGCTCGAACGGGATGTGCGGACCCAGCTCTCGCTGGGTGGGATGCTGCTGCGCTTGCAGGCACCGCTCGCCCAGTTCTCGCAGGTGCGCCTGCACCTGCTCCTCCCCTCGGGAAAAACCATCCAGCTCGCCGCCGAGGTGGTGCAGGTGATTCCCGGGCAGGGGGTGGCGATCCAGATTCCGGCACCGGAGTTGAAGACCACCGTCACAACGCTCGAGGCCGAGATCCGGGCGGCACCGTTCGACGGTGAACCCGACGCGGCCGATCCGCGAGCGGCGGCCGGTGTGCCCGTCCCGCCGGACGCCGCGCCGGAGGCCGCGCCGCCCCCCGGCGAGAAACCCGGCGGCGAGGCCGAGCCCGCGGACAACGCCGGTCTTCCTCTCATTCAGCAGATCGAGGCCATGAGCGTTGACGAGAAGCGCCGCGCCGCCCTGCATGGCCGGCGCGAGATGCGGCTCTTGCTCATCCGCGACAGCAACAAGACGGTCCACCCCTTCGTGATCAAGAACCCGGCCATCACGCTCGACGAGATCGAGCAGATCGCCAAGATGCCCGGGGTCAACCCCGATGCCCTGCGCATGATCGGGATGAACCTGGAGTGGACACGCTCCGCCACCGTGTGCCGCAACCTGGTGCACAATCCCAAGACACCGCTACCGCTCGCGGTGCAGTTGCTTTCCCGGCTCCCCCCGGGCGACGTGCGTACCCTGGCGAAGAGCCCTCACGTGCGGACCGCGATTCAGCAGGCGGCCCGCAAGCTGCTCAACCTGTAACGGACCGTACCGCCATCAGGAGGAACCATGTTGGATTCGCTCAAGAAGGCCGCCATGCAGCATGCCATGAAGCTCCTGTCCCACCCGTGGGTCGGCCGCATCATGTCCGATCCGCGCACCGGCCGGCTCATGAGCAAGGCCTTCGAGTGCCAGGCCCGGCTGCAAGAGCGTATCAAGCCGCTCCTGGGCCTGATCGAAGCCTTCCTGCCCGGAAAAAGACAAAAGGATTCCAGCGGGACGTAGCCGTTGGCTGCCGGTCAGCGCACGACTCGTGAGCCCATCCCCATCGCACTCCCGACCTCGTTGGCGTTGATGAACCAACGCTGGGTCCCACTACAAAGAATTTCGGCACCCGAGACTGATCATACCACTAGGTGCGAGACCCCTCCGAGTTCTATTACCTCGGAGGTAAAACTCACAAGAGACTCCCCCTGCGCCCGTCCCCTGACCCTGTCTCGATTTGTCCGAGCGCAGCTCAGAAGTTGTACACCACCGACGCCGAACCGGAGAAGGCGGGGATTCCCGAGGCGAAGACATAGTAGAAGTCGAACTCCGCGCCCACGGTGAAGTGCTTGAGCAGGGTGTAGTACTCGAAGCGTACGCCGGCGAAGACATCGCCGTCCACCGGCGGTTGATCGGGCTTGGCCGATGGCTGGATGATCACGATGCCACCGCCCAGCCGAGCCTCCAGCGCCCAGCGCTCGCTGGACCACACGTCGTAATCGGCCGACAGGTTGACGAAGGTGAGCGAGAAGTCCATGTGGTAGTCGTTGCAGCTCGCATCCGAGGAGGGATCGCAGTACTTGGAGCAGTCGCCCATGCTCGGATCGCACCCGCCCACGTACTTGAGCGGGTTCGCCGCCTGGTAGCCCGAGGCGTAGGAGAGCTGCATGGAGAAGGCATCGGTGATGTCATACCCGATCTCGAAACCGAAGAAGGGCTGGGCGTTGGACCAGCCGCGGGCACCGGCGATGGTGAAGAAGGTGCCTACCCGACCCTCGAGGTAGAACCCCATCAGCCGCTCGAAGACGATCTGCTCCGACTCGTCCGCCGCCGTCTTGGCCGGCTGGGTCACCGCGCTCGCGGCCGGCGGCGTTCCGGCTGGCGGTGAGGCCTCCTGCGCCCCGGCCATCCCGACCCACGCCACCATCGCCAACGCAAACACCGCCCCCAGTGTCCATCGCCGCATGTCAATGCCTCCTCTGGCGCGGCCTTGGGCCGCAACGTAGGGTGCGCCTGGTCGCGCACGATGGTCGTGCCTCGCGGTCGATCGTGCAAAAAGAAAACGCATTCGAGGCAGGTCTCTCATGGAAAAACGATGCCGCTCATGCACCCGCTTGACATCTCGACCGCCACGCCAAGACGCTCCCGAACCGATCAGCCGCCCGCCAGCTGGAACAGGAACGGGTAGGTCACGATGACCTGGCCGCCGCCCTTGGGCTGCGGGAAGATGATGCGCCGGATCACGCGCAGGATGCACTCCTCCACGTTGGCGTTGTTCATGGTGGTCTGCATCACCTGGGCCTCGCTGATCCGGCCGTTGCCTCCGATGGTGAAGGTGATGGTCACCTTGCCGTACAGGTTGGGGTTCTTGGTGAGCTCGCGCTCGTAGCAGAACTTGATCTGGGCCCAGTAGCGCTTGATGTACTGGCCCACCACCTCCTGCGACAGGCCGCCGATGACCTTGGTGTTCTGGTGGACCACCTGGATGTCGCTACGCCCGCGGTGACCCAGGGCCACGCTGCCGTAGCCAGCGCCGGCGCCGCGGCCGTAGCCCGCCGTGCCCAACCCGCCCAGACCGAGGCCGCCGCCGCCGCCGCCCGGGCCGCCGCCGCGGGTGCCCATGCCGCCGAAGCCGCTGGAGTCGCCCATGCCGGTGCTGTTCATGCTCGCCAGCGCCTGGTCGATGTTGGTCAGCGCCGAGCCGCCGAACACCGAGGAGGCGTTGTCACCGCTGCCGCCGCCCTTCTTGGCCAGCAGGCCCAGGATGCCGGCGTTGGTGGCCACCTTGCGATCGATCTCCCTCTTGACCTCGCGGGGGATGTCCTTGGTGTTGGCCTTCTCCTTGGCGGTGACCTTCTTCCACTTGTCGCTGTCGTCCACCAGCTTCTTCTCTTCCTGCTTCTTCTTGATCTCCTCGAAGGACTTCTTCTTGTCCTCGCGCTGGGTGGGCATGATGAGCTGGGCGAAGCGGGCCGGGTTCTTGAGGTAGTCGGAGACCTCGGCCTCGGCCTTGGGCGTGGCCTCGATGGCCAGCCACATGCCCACCGCCACGATGAGCACCAACGCGAACCAGCGCACCACCCGGTCATCGAAGGAGTACGCCAGCGGGCTGCGCAGCGGCTGCACCGGCGAGACGTACTGGATGATGAAGGCCAGCTGCCCCATGCTCACCCGAACGCGGTCGGAAAGACCCAACGCGTAGGTGCGCACCGCCCCCTGGGACGGCAACCCGTCGACCGGTTGCGGCTTGCCGTCGCGCATGACATCGATCTCCATGCCCGAGGCGACCTGGACCACGTAGCCGTGGGGGCCGCCAGGGGAGACCAGGGTGAACACCTCGCCCGGAGTGCGATCGGCCGACAGCCGGAAGCTGGCGTTGGGGGCATCACCCACGGTGACCATCTCACCGGCGGCGAACTGGCGGGCATCCAGCACCACCCGCCCCCACATGGCCTTCACCTCGAGGAGCTTCAGGCCATCCCGCGGGCGCTCCATCGGGGAGAGCTCGCGCCGGAAGAAGGCCTCGCCGCTCTTGCCACCCATCTCGCCTTCGCGGGGGATCTCGCGCCGCCTCACCACCTGCGTCCCGGGTTTGGGCTCGGACGGCGCTGGCTTCTTCTCCTCGCGGCGCGGGGGCGGCCGGGGCGGAGTCGCGGCAGGTTTCGCCTCGGCGGCCTTGGGCTTCTCCTCCGCCACCTCGCGCACCGCGGGGCGCTGCGGTGGGCGCTCGGTCTTGGTCTCGACCGCGTCGGAGCCGACCCCGATCACGAAGATCTCCACCTGGCCGACCCGGATCTGGTCGCCGCGCTTCACGGTGGCCTCGCGCCGGATCTCGGCCTCGTTCACCTGGGTGCCCTCCTCGCTGCCGAGGTCGGAGAGCAGCGCGCTGGCCTCGTCCTCGCCCGCCTTGAGGATAGCGTGGATGCTGGACACGGACGGATGCGTGATGCGCAGGTTGGCCGACGGCCCGCTGCCGATGATCACGCTCTTCTGCGTGAACTCGTGCCGCCCGCCGCCCTCGCCATCGAGGCTGACGTCCAGGATGATGGAGAGAGTCGCTTCTTTCTTTTCCATGGCAAGTCTCCCGTGCCGGCCGTCGCCGGTTACAGGTTGTCCACCGTCTTCAGCATCTCGGGCAGGAAGTTGTCGCGCACGTTGATGAGCAGGTTGAAGGTCGCCTTCTTCTTGTTCATGAGGTACGAACCCTCGGGCTTGGTGAGCTCGCCGGTGATGGTCACGTCCGAGAAGTCGATGATGGTGGTCTTCTTGTAGATGACGGACTCCTCTCCCGATCCCGAAGCGGCCCCGGGTTCGGCGGCGGTATCCTGGGCCTGCGCCAGTAAGGGACAGAGGAGCAGCAGCGCGAGTACCAACAACGCCCAAAACCGGTTCTTCTTCATGGTTCGCTACCTCCTGGGACTACGGTCTGACCACCGAGTACGGTACCGGAAAACCTTTCGTGTGACAATCCGCTACCGTGAAAGTTCCTAGGGGTTCGCCGGCGGCGACTCGCCCTTGGGCGGCGCCTTGTCCGCCTCGGCCTTGTCGGGCTCCTTCTTGGCGTCGTCTTTCGCCGCTGGCGCCTCGCCGGGCGCCTTCTCCGGTTCCTTGGCGCCGTCCTTGGCCGCTGGCTCCGTCTTGCCCGCGCCCTCCGGCTTGGCCTCTCCCGCGCCCTCCGGCTTGGCCTCTCCCGCGCCCTCCGGCTTGGCTTCTCCCGAACCCTCCGGCTTGTTCTCGACCGGCGTTCCCGCCGTGCCCTCCTCCGGCGCGCCCTTGAGCAGCTCCTTGATCTTCTCCTCGCTCTGGCCTGACCCCTGGGCCTTGGACTCCTCCAGGGCCTTGCGCTTCTGCTCCTCCTCCTTGCGCGCCTTCTCCTCCTCCTCCTTCTGCTGGGCCACCATCTGCATGCGGGCCTTGGCGGTCTCGAGCCGCTGGATCACGGCGTCGTTGTTCGCCAGGTTCATCCCCTTGATGGCCTTGTACTTCTCGTAGTAGCTCACCGCCTTGGCGTAATCCTTGAGGATATTGTCGTAAACCAGGCCGAGCGCGAAGACCGAGCGAGCGTCGTCGGGGTGCCGTTCGACGACCTTGCCGAGCCACTCCACCGCCTTCTGGGCGTTGCCCATGCCGTAGAAGGCGTATGCCAGCCCGGTGATGGCCTTGTCCTCCTGCGGCACGCGCTGGAGCACCTTCTCATAGGCAGCGATGGCCCGGGGATAGTCGCGGTACTGGTGAGCCATGGCGCCGACGTTGATCAGCGCCTCCACCGATTCGGGATCGATGGCCAGCGCCTTCTCGAAGTGCGTGAGCGCGTCCCGCGGCCGGTTGAGCTTGAGGTAGATCATGCCCAGGTTGTTGTGAATGCCGGCGTCGTCCTTGACCGAAGGATCGATCTTCTTCTGTTCCTCCAGCATCTTGCCGGCGTTGATGGCGCACAGCTCGGCCATCTCCCATTTCCCCTGGTCGTAGTACACCAGGGTCATGTTCTTGTAGGCCTCCACGTTGGTGGGGGCGCGGGCCAGCAGCCGGTGGCCGGTCTTCTCGGCCTCCTTGTATTGCTTGTTGAGCCGGTACACCACGATGAGGTTGTTCATGATCAGCGGATCGCGGGGCACCGCCTCGAGCGCCTTCTTGTACACCTCGATGGCCTCGGGGTACTTCTTCTGTTGCTTGAGCACCGCGCCGAGGTTGACCAAGGCGTCGCGGTGCGCGGGCACGAGCTTGGTGGTTTCCTCGAACTCCTGCCGCGCCCCCTCCAGATCGCCCTTGCGCAGCAAGAGCACGCCCAGGTTGTAGTGGGCATCGGCGAGCTTTGTGGGATCCTTGGCCTTGGCCAGGGCCTCGCGCAGCGCCGTCTCGGCCGCGGCATGGTTCCCGGCGGCGAGCGCCTCCACGCCCTCGTTGTAGAACTGCTCGGCGCTCTTCGGGCGCACCGGCTTCTGCACCACCGGCTCTTTCTTGATCACTTCCTTCTTTTCGGGGCAACCGGCCACCAGGAAACCCATGACCCCGATCACCGCAACCCAAAGCCGACGAGTGAACACGGTTTTCATATTGTGCCTCCCTCTACGATGCGGGTTGTTCCGCCGCGGCCGGGGCCGCGGGGGCCGGCGGCGGCAGCGCGGCGGGCTCGGGCTCGTCGGGGACTTCCAGCTTGTCGAGCTTCGGGCCCTGCAGGTAGAAGTACTCGGTGGAGGCCGTCTCGGGCCGGAAGACCTCGGGGTAGGCGTTGGGCTCGTACTTCTCGCGCAGCAGGTCCTGGGCCTTCATGGTCCACTCGTTGTACAGGCCCTTCTCGTTGGAAACGTCGATGGCCTTGCGGTACAGGGTGATGGCCTTTTCCTCCAGCGGCAGGGCCTGCTTCTGCAACTCCTCCTGGTAGATGTCCGCCTGCTCGGGCGTCAGGCCCGCCGGCACCGGGGCCTCCAGCATGGAGTCCGAGAGGTTCTGGCTGAGCTGCGCCATGCGCACCAGCGAGGCGATCGACCAGTCGGGATCCCGCAGGGCCACGATCTCCTCGTACTTCTTCTCGAGCTTGGGACGGGTGTCGATCTTGAAGAACAGGTTCTTCTTCAACGTGGCCGGCGGCAGCACCAGCTTGGTGTTGATGTAGGTGTTGAACTCGGGCTCGATCTGGAGGAAGCGGGCGTGGGAAGCGGCCATGCGCGCCTCGGCGTCGCGGGCCTCCTCGGGCAGCTGGTTGTAACCGTCCAGGATCTTGTCGAGCAATTTGTCGCTGTCTTTCTCCTTGCCGAGCTTGCGCAGGGCCATGGCGTGCCGGTAGAGCACGTTCAGGTTGCGGCCGGGCGTGCTCTTCTGGCCGAATTTCTCGTTGTAGCCTTCCCAGATGTGGTCGGCCTCGCGCACCTTGCCGAGCAGCTCGTAGATCTTGCCCACTTTGAAGTACACGTCCGGGGCGTCCTTGGCGTCCTCGAAGTGCTTGACGTACTTTACGAAGTTGGCGATGGCCCCGTTGTGATCGCCGATGCTCTCCCGCAGCAGCGCCGCGTTGTACAAGGCGTCCTGGGCCTCCTTGTCGGTGATCAGGATGGCCTCGACTTCTTCCTTGTCGCCCTTGCCGGCCGGCTTGGCCTTGGGCTTGGGCTGGGGCTTGCCCTTCTTGCCCTTGCCACCCTCGCCCGACTGTTGCAGCCACTTGTCGAAGTACTGCTCGTAGTAGTGGGCCGCCTGGTCGAAATCCGCCACCCGGGTATGGAAGGTGGCCAAGAAGCCGATGGTGGGGTTGATGCGGTCGCTGTCGGGGTAGTTCTTGAGCAGCTTCTTGCCGGCGTCGATGGCCAGGTCGAGCTGTTTCGCCTCGTCGTAGATGACCATGGCCGCGTACAGGGCCCGGTGCGCGTACTTGCTCTTGGGGTAATCCTTGACGAACTGGTCGAAGCCGCTGGCCGCCGCCAGGGCGTCCTTCTGCCGCAGGGCCAGCACCACGTTGTAGCCCGACTCCTCGATCAGGCTCTGCAGCTCGTCCGCGAACTTCTCCTTGACCGCCACCGGCGAGCTCACCAGCACCTTGTTGTCCTTGAAGGCCTTGGACCAGTGGTTGATCTCACCCCAGAACTTGGTGCGCTCGTCCTCGCTCTCGCTGGCGGTGGCCTTGAGGTACAGGGTGTTGATGGAGAGCCGCGCCGCCTTGATGGCGTACTCGTTGGTGGGGTAGCGCTCAATGATCTCGCCGAAGCGCTTGGTCATCTCGTCGTACTGGTGGTACTTGTAGAAGATGAAGGCGCTCTTGAAGCGGATGGGGATGTACATGTCGTGCTTGGGGGCCACCTGGGAGAAGATGTCGGTGGCCTCCAGGAATTTCTTCTCCAGCAAGGGGATCTCCTTGGCGACCAGGTCGTCCTTGGTGGCCGCCTTGGAGATGTTGGTCTCGACGAAGCCGATCTTCTCGCGCTTCATCTCCTTGGTCTCTTCGTGGATCTTGGCCGTGCCGGTCTTGGGCTTCCACTGGGTGCAGTCGACCTTCTCCTTGTCGCGCAGCTCGATGCAGCGCTCCCAGCACAGCACCGCGTCGTAGGCCGCCTCGGCGGAGAACTGGCCCTTGGGATCCTTCTGCACCACCTTGGCGTACTCGTCGGCGGCGTGGAAGAAGTCGCCCATCTTGTACAGGATGTCGGCGTAGTACCAGCGCAGCTTGTAGGCCGACTCGGAGTCGGGGAAGGTCTTGAGGTACTTGGCGTAGATGCCCCGCGCCAGGTTGTAGGTGTCCCAGCTCTTGGTCTCCTGCGCCTCGCGGTGGTAGCTGGTGACCAGGTCGCGCAGGCTCTCCTCCACCAGGTTGTTGGCGCGGGCGATGGCCGCCTTGTTGTTCTTGTTGACCTCGGCCCACTGCGAGCCCGGCCGGTACTGATCGATCAGGCGGTTCACCTCGCGCTTCACGTCCTCGCGCTGGTTGAGCTTGCGGTAGGCCAGCACGATGGAGTTGTGGAACGAGGGGCACTCGGGATCGTTGGGGTAGTCGGAGAGCAGCAGCCGCATGGACTTGACCACCATCTCGGCCTTGCCCTGGGTCTCATAGGTGCGGGCCAGCCGGCGCAGGTACTCGAGCGCGCCGCTCTCCCCCAGCTGGGAGACGTAGTATTCCTTGGCGTCCTCCAGGGCGTCGATCTGGGAGTAGGCCAGCACCATGTCCTGCATCGACTCGCGCCGGAGCTGGATCTTGTTCTTGTCGCCGGCCTCGCCCGCGGCGGCCTCGCGCTGCGCCAGGCCGGCCACCTGCTTGTACTTCTCGATGGCCTTCTCGTACTCGCCCAGGTTGTAGTCGCACCAGCCGAGCTTGTAGAGCGCGAACACGTACACCTTGGAGTCCTTGAAGGCCAGGGCCTTCTCGTAGGCCTTCTTGGCGTTGATGACGTCGTTGCTGTTGAAGTAGTGCTCGCCCATGGCCAGGTAGGCGTCGGGCACGAAGCGGCTCTCCGGGAAGGACTTGATCAATTCCCAGTACATCTTGACGCCCTCGGCCTTCTCGCCGGACTCGTACAGGTTGTAGCCCATGGTGAACAGCACTTCGTCCCGCCGCGGGTAGTCCTTGTAGCGCTCGAAGATGATGCGGTAGATGCGCATGGCGGCGTCGGTGTAGACCTTGCTGCCGCGGTTGTCGATCTTGGGCTCGGGGGCCTCGGGGTTCTTCTCGCGGGCCTCCATCCACTTCTGGACGTCCTCGTCGTACTTCTGCATCTCGGTGTAGTACACGTAGCGCGAGCGCTCGTAGTAGCGCTCCGCCAGGCGGAAGTACAGGTCGGCCTTGGCCGGCCCCTCCGGGTAGTCCTTGACGATGTTCTTGAGCTGCTCGATCTCCGAGTCGAGGAGCTGGATGTCGAGCTTGGCCGAGTCGCCCTTCTTCTCCTCCATGGTGGGGAGCTGGATCTTGGCCGGGCCGGTGGGCAGCTCGTCCTCGGGCCGGGTCTCGGGCTTCTTGTCCTGCGGTTTCTTGTCCGCCGGCTCCTTCTTGTCCGGCTTCTTGTCCGGCTTCTTGTCCGGCTTCTTGGCGGGCTTCTTGGCGGGTTTCTTGGCGATGAGCACGCCCGAACCCCAGCCTGATTGCGCCGCTTCGGACACGAGGGGGCAGGCGATCAGGGCCGCCACCAAAAGGGCCAGCTTGCCGAGTCGGTTCATGAAAGCCCTCCGAAACGCGCGACCGCCCGCGCTATTTGCACTGGCGCCGTGGCCGGTCGCGCCGACAGATGTTCGCGCACACCCAGCATGCTATCTCGAGCGAACCATGCTCACTTCTCGGTCTTCAGGCACGCCTGGCGCACCGTGTACTCGTAGTACCCCAGCTCGTCCTCCCAGTATTCGCCGCGGAAGGGCCAGTAGTTGTAGGTCTCGTCCACCACCCGCGGGCGCGGGGCCAGCCGGCCGCGCTCCTCGGCCTTGATGGAGACGCCGGCCTTGACCAGCTCGCGCTTGGCCGGGGTGATCTCCAGGGCGATGAGCTTGGCGTGGTTGGAGAAACCCTGGATGGTCTGGGCCGCCGAGAGAAGGTTCGCCTTGACGAAGCCGCCGGCGGTCTTCTCCAGCAGGTTGCGCTGCACCGTCACGATGCCCGCCAGCTCCTCGGCCAGGCGCGAGCCCTTCCACTCGGAGGTCTCGGCGATGGCGCGGCCCTCGCCGTCCAGCGAGCGCAGGAAGTGGCGGAAGTTCTCCACGCGGGGGTTCTCCAGGATGTAGCGCCGCACCATGGCCGGCACCTTGGCCATGGGATCGGACTCCTCGAGTTTGTCCTTGAGCAAGAGGTTCGAGAAGGCCTCGTTGGGCAGGCCCTTCTCGGTGAGCTCGCGCAGCACCGGGATCATCTTGGCATAGGTGTCCTCGAAGAACTTGAGGTTCTCCTCGGCCTCCTCGTACAGGCACACGTGGAAGTAGATGGTGGCCTTGAGGATCCAGGACTCGGGCACGAACATCTCGCCGAAGTGGGGCGAGTGCAGGGTGTGCAGCGCGCCCAGGGCCTTGCCGAAGTCCTTGCGCATGAAGTGCGCCCAACCCACCTCGAACAGGGCGTCCGCCCAGTCCTGGGAGAAGCGCGGGATGCGCTCGTAGAACTGCACCGCCTTCTGGTAGTCGCCCTTGCCGTAGTAGGCGCGCGCCAGGTTCAGGGTGCACAGCTGCCACACGCGCACGATGTTGTCGTAGCGGGCGATGGCCGCCAGGGCCTTCTGCTTCTCCCGGCCGCTGAGGTCGATGATGCGCTCGAACAGGGCGATGGCCTGCTCGTACTCGCGCTGGGAGCCGGCCTCGTCGCGGGCGGCCGCGGCGCGCACGCCCAGGCGGATGTGGATGACGCCTTGCAGAAAGAGCGCCTTGGCGAACACCGGGGAGCTCTCGTCCACCGCGCCCAGGAAGGCCATGGACTCGCCGTACTTCTCCTGGCGATACAGCAAGAGACCCACGTAGAAGTTGATGCGGGAGAGGGCCATGGGATCCATGGCCGCGAACTCCTGCGCGTTGTAGTACTTGTTGATCTGCGAGGGGATGAGGGTGTCGTCGCGCAGCGCCTCGGCCACCTTGATCAGGCCCTCGGCGCCCTTCAGATAATAGGGGTGGGCCGGGCCGGCCACGAAGGCGGCGTTGAAGTAGGCCAGCGCCGACTGGTACATGCCGAGCCGGAACAGCGACTGCCCCAGGTAGTATTCGGCCTGGGCGCGGTTGGCGGCGTTGCCGTCGGTCTGCTTGACCTCGTAGAACTGGAGCGCGGCGCGCTGGAAGTTACCGGCGTTGTAACTCTCCACCGCCTGGGTGATGTTGGCCGCCGGCGCCTGGGCCAGCGCGGCCGAGGAAAGCAGCAAAAGCGACGCGGAAAGGATCGCGGTTTTCATGGTCGTCTTTCCCTCCGGGCCTCAGTACGGGCTCCAGATCTCGACCGGGGCCTCGCCGCCGAAGAGCAGGCACACGCCGAACATCAGGTACAGGCTGTTGCGGATCTTGGTCTCCACCGTGCCGCCGCTGCCTCCCTGGGCCGGGACCTCCACCCGCGCGGCGAAGGTGTAGTCGCGCAGGTCCAGGCGCAGGGCGAGCCAGCGCGCCAGGAAGATGCGGAAGCCGCCGCCGAACGAGCCCACGAAGTAGGTGCCGGTGTCCACCCAGTTGCCGTTGGCCTTGCGGTAGTCGGTGGTGGCCACGCCGCCACCGGCGGTGAGGTAGATGTCGGCGTGCCCCAACCCCCAGTTGAACAGCGACCACTTGCCGTAGATGGGGGAGAACTGGACCGCCACGCCGATGTAGTTGGAGAGCATGACCAGATCGGCGTTGCTGGGGGAGAGCTGGGCGTCGGACTTCACCTGGTCGTAGGCCCCGGTGTAGGTCTCGCCCCAGCGGAAGTTCTTGTCGTCCTTGTACTCCGCCTGCCCCGCGCCGGCCACGCGGGTGCCGTTGGCGAAGGGGAGCTTGCTGCTCATCCACAGCGCCTCGATGGCCAGTGCCTCGTTGATGTGGTAGTCGAAGGTCAGGGTGTGGGCGAACTGCTGGGTGAACACGTCGCCGACGGTGAGGCCCCCGAAGAGACCGATCTCGAACTTGCCCTTCACCGAATAGTCGCGCTTCTGAAGCACGTGGACACGCTCGTTCACGCTCTGGGCGTACGCTGCGGCAGGCAGCAGCAGCGCGCACAGGACGGCGACGGGGATGCGGGTGGTTTTCATGGCGGTGCTCCTGGCTAGAACGACCAGCCCATGCTGAGCCGGACCAGGGTGACGTGGTTGAAGTCCGTAATCGTCTTGGGCTCGACGGTGGTGGCCACCTTGTGCTCGGCCTCGTACTTGTCGTAGAAGAACTCGTCGCGGATCTCGAGGCGCAGGCTCCAGGCGCGCGCGAAGTGGAAGCGCAATCCGCCGCCGAAGTAGAAGGTCGGCTTCACCCCGTAGTCCACCTCGATGCGTTCGAAGTCTGTGCCGTCCGGCAGCGCGTCCCCCAGCTGGTGGTAGCGCCAGTCGGCCACCCCGGCCCCTCCCACGAAGTACAGGTGGAAGCTCACCGCCAGCTCCGAGGACAGCTCCAGCTTGCCGTACAGCGGGCACAGCACCAGCCCGCCCTGGACGAACCAGGTCATGTACTTCAGGTCGGAGAGCGGGAGCTTCTTGATGCCCTGCAAGGTGTCCACAGCGGTGGAGACGATCTCCTTGAGCAGGCTGCGATCTCCGTGCAGCACCGCGTACCCGCCCTCGAACTCGAAGCCGATGTAGTCGTTGAGGAAGTACCCCAACCCGGCCGAGATCGTCATGTGGCGGGTGTACTTGTCGAAGACCGAGAAGGCCGGCGTGAGGCTGGCCTCGAAGCGCCCGCCCAGCCCGAAGAGCTGGTTGCGCACGATGGGCTCGGCGGCGACAGCCTGCGCCGCGGCCGACAGAGCCAGACAACTTGCGACGATGAGCAGGATTTTCCTGACACCCATGGTTTCACTCTCTCCATGCAGGTGAGGTTGATAACGGCCGTCCATGCCTGCGTCCCCTGTATAACAAGCAAGATCGGGACGCAAGTACTTTTTGCACCCGGTTGAACCGGTGCGTCAGAAGGGAACAACCAGTATGGAAATCGGGGGCCGGATCAGGCCTTGGCGGCCTTCTTGGCCTTGCGGATCATCACCAGGGCACCGTTGTATCCTGGCACACTTCCGCGGATGAGGAGCAGGTTCTTCTCGGCGTCCACCTTGAACAGCCGGAGGTTCTGGGTGGTGATCCTCTCGTCGCCCATGTGGCCGGGGAGCTTCTTGCCCTTCCACACCTTGCCGGGGCACTCGCGGTGTCCGATCGAGCCCGGGTGACGGCGGTAGAAGTGGGTGCCGCGGGTCTGCGGATGCCCGGCGAAGTGGTAGCGCTTGACCACGCCGGCGAATCCCCGGCCCTTGCTGGTCCCGATGACGTCCACCAGCTCGCCGTCCTGGAAGATGCCCACCGTGAGCGTGTCGCCCACCTTCAGGGCCTCGACCTTGTCGGCCGGCATGCGGATCTCGCGCAGGACCTTCATGGGCTTCAGGTTGAGACGGGCGAACTGGCCGGCGTGGGACTTGTTGATGCGATTCGGCCGGGCCTCCTCGAAGCCGATCTGGATGGCGCTGTAGCCGTGCTTGGTGGCGTTCATCTTCTGCAGCACCACGCAGGGGCCGGCCTGCACCACGGTGCAGGAGACGGCGTTTCCGCTGGGATCGAAGAGGCGCAGCATTCCGATCTTTCGGCCAAGGATTGCACTCGACATGGAAGACTCCTTCTATTTCAACCAACAGGGCGCACCATTATATGGACGGATTTTGCGTTGGCAAGCATTTTTTGCGATATCACCGGGAGAAGGGAAAGAAGGAGGCTTGCATGGAAGCGAGGCTCAAGTGGACGGACGGGCTCCAGTTCGTGGGAGAGGCCCCCTCGGGGCACGCGGTGTTGCTGGACGGGGGGAAGGAAGGCGGCGGGGCGGACAGCGCGGTCCATCCCATGGAGATGCTGTTGCTCGCGCTCGGTGGCTGCACCGCCATGGACGTCATCTCCATCCTCAAGAAGAAGAAACAGGCCGTCACCGGGTTCGAGATTCGCCTGCGCGGCGAACGGGCGCCGGACCATCCCAAGCGCTTTATCCGCATCGAGCTCGAGTTCGTGGTGCGGGGGCATGACATCGACGAGGCGGCAGTGGCCCGGGCCATCTCGCTGTCTTACGAGAAGTACTGCTCGGTGCGCGCCACGCTCCAGGGGAACCCGGTCATCGAGACTCGCCACCGGATCGAACCCGCCCCCTGAGGCCGGGCTCACGGCCCCCCGGCGCCCGGACCCTGCTCGGGGAGCCGCAGCGCCTTCTCGACCAAGTCCAGCTCCGGCTGGCCCTTGACCGGCTCCCCCGCCTGGAGCAGGAACGCGCGCCGCTCGCGGGTGAAGTACAGCTCGCGCCACTTCCCTCCCCCGGCGCCGCGAAGTTGCCAGCCGCTCCCCCGCCCGATCTCCCGCATGGAAAGACCCACGTCGTAATTCACCTTGAACTTCTTGTCGGAGAGCACCCGGCGCACGAAGTCCGCCCGCGGTCCCACCAGCAGGCGGTCGTAGAGCTGGATCGCCGAAGCAGGATCGGCAAGCTCCACCGCCCGCAGGGTCCAGCATTCTCCCTCCTGGCAGAACGAAGCCAGCAGGACCGGGATCCTCCCCTGCGTCCCGTCCGCCGCAGCTCCCTGGGCCCGGGCGAAGTCGGCCAGACGCTCGAAGCCCAACCCCGTGAGCTTTTCGCCCTGGGATTGCCACGCGGGGAGCAGCGCGTCGAGCCCTCGGAGCTCCCTTGCGTCGAGCAAGCCTCGGGGGGTGCCCAGCCCGCGTCGCATCATGGCGCGATCCAGAAGCTCCGGCGATGTCGCCAGCGCCAGGAAGACGCCCTTGCCCGAAGGAAGCGGAGCCAGGCGGGCCGCCCATTCAGCGGCCGGCGCACCGCGCTCCTTGGGCAGCTTGACCGAAAAGGAATGGGCGCCGGCCTCCCCCCAAGGCAACCGGGCGGGGCTGGCGGCCGGGAGCGGCATGGCCTCCTCCAGGATATCGGCCACGGCCGGCAAGCGGGCTGGCGGGGCCCTCTTGCCCTTCTTGCTTCCCGCCCGCCGCGCCGGCGGGGGCCGGATCACCTCGGGAACCGTGAGCAGCGCCCGATGGATGGCCGGTAACAGCTCCTCCGCCGCTCCCTCGCACACCCAGGCAAGCAGCCGCCCGCCATCGGGGGCGCGCCAGGCGGCCCGGGCCTGTTGCCGGCAGGAGATCTTCTGCAAGCGCGCCTCGAACCGATCGAGCACCGCCGGAGTACCTGGCGCCGGCGGTCCGGCCTCAGCCGCGGCCCACCGCACCGCCTCCAGCTCGAGTTCGCCTCCGGGGGCCGGCAGGAGCGAGAGCAAGAGCGGGCGACTGCCGGGCGCCACCTCCGTCGCGGTCGGGCCGGCCACCGGCGGCATCTCGATGACGTCCAGGCCGGTGCGATGCGTCTGCTCCAGCCTCCGCCGCAAGCCCTCGGCCTCCTCGCGGGTGGGAAAGGGCCGGCTGAGCAAAAGGTACGTCGCGGCGCCCGGCGCATCGTTCACGATCCGGACCGAGGCGTCGGCCAGCTCCGGATCCAGCCCGGCCAGCTCGGCCCTGAGTTCCTCGGCCGCGCCGGCGTCCCCGACCCGCGCCAGCACCACCACGAACCCCTCTTCCGAAGGCGCGCCCTTGCGACAGGCGCAGGCCAGGCACAAGAGCAGCCACGCCAGCCGACATCCTCGACGCCGATGCCGCACAGTCATTTCTTCTGCATCTCGTCGATGGTGCGGGCCAGCACGTCCAGGTCCGCGTAGTACTTGTTGAGCACCGGGTGAGAGATGCGCCGTTCGTAGAGGTCCTCGCCCAGGTCGGCCATGGCGTCCAGCACCGCCGCCTCGCCGATGCGAACTTCTTTCTCCTTGTCGGCGTGCTGCTTTCGCAGGTCCTCCAGGATCTGCTGCTCCTCGCACTCCTCGAAACCCTCCAGTTCCTCCTCCAAGGCGTCGAGCTTCTGCTCCAGCTCCTCGATGGAGCCCCCCAGGGACTTGGTCGGGTTGGAGAATTCCGAGATCTGCCGTTTGAGGTCGTTGATCTCCTTCTGCCTGCGCATGTAGTCGATCTTGATGCGGGCGATGATCTCCTGGTGCTCCTTGATCTTCTTGGGGTCTTCCTTCTCCTCCGCCACCTTGAGCTTGCGCTGCTCCTCCTCCAGCGACTTCTGCACGAACTTGATGTCGTACTCGGCGCCGGTGAGTTTCTTCTTGAGCGGATCGATCTTGCCCTTCTTGGCGTCCAGGCTCTTTGTGGTCTTGGAGAGGGCCTCGCGGGTGGCGGCGATGTCGGCCTCGAGCTTGGCCTTGCGCTCCGCCAGCTCCGCCTGCTGGCGCTCGATCTCGCTGTGGATGAAGTCGAGCTCGGTCTTGCGGTCCGAGAGGTTCTCGCGGGCGCGGTCGAGCCCCTGGCGCGCCGCCGGGCTGGCCTTGTCGAGCATGTTCACCATGCGGGCCTTCTCGCCCAGGTCTCGCAGCATCGACTCGTATTCCAGTTGGGCCTTCTCCAGCTTGGATGCCATGTCCTCGCCACCTCCGGGTCACTTCAGGGCGTCGGCGGTCCAGTCCTTGAACACCTGGATGGTCATCTCCGCCTCGGGTTTGAAGTCCGAGGGGACGATCTTTCGCGAATAGGGCGGGTACCCTTCCAGGGTGAGCACCAGCTCGTAGTCCTTCTTGGGATCGATGTCGCCGATGCGGACGTCGGTGGTGCCCACCTTCTGGTTTCCGAAGTACACCGAGGCGCCGGTGGGCCGGCTGCGCACCACCAGCGTGCCCAGGCTCTGCTTGGCCAGGCGGCTGGTACCGGCGCCGTCTCCCGAGAGAAGCCGGACAATGGGGCCGCCCAGGAAGATCACTCCCAGCGCCAAGGCCACCACCGCCACCGCGATGCCGATCCAGCGAGCGCGCCGGGCGGCCCGTTTGAAGCTGAAGTCGTCGTCCACCGCCTCTTCTTCCAGCGCCGGGAGCGCGAGCCCGGAGTCCGCCGCAGGGACGTGGGCCTGCCCTGCCGGCACCCCCAGCGGCCCGTCACCAAAGAGCGCCTCCGGCCCGGCGGGCGCGGCCGGCCTCGGGGCGGGACGGGGCGCGGCCGGAGCCGGCGCCGCGGCCGGGGCCGGGATCGCCGGCGCCGAGGCGATGAGCTGGGCCCGCGGAGGAGCCGCCGGGGCCGGGGCCGGCACCTGGATGGGCGGTTGCTTGCGCCGTTCTTCCAGCTCGGCCTGGAAGAGCCGCTTGAGGTAGGCGGAGAGCGTGTTGGCCGAGGCCTCCACCGGGAGCCCATATAAAAAGCGCGAGATGGCCAGCCGCATCTCCCCCGCCGACTGGTAGCGGTCCTCGGGACGGCGCGCCAGGGCCTTGAACACGATGGCGTCGAGCTGGGGCGGGAGGTTCGGGTTGGTGCGCGAGGGCGTGGGCACGTCGGCGCGTTTCACGCGGTCCAGCGTGACCACGTCGGTCTCGCTGTAGAACAGCCGCTCCAGCGTCAGCATCTCGTACAGCAGGATGCCGGCGGCGAACACGTCCGAGCGGGCGTCCACGTCCTTGCCCATGGCCTGCTCGGGGGACATGTAACCGAACTTGCCCTTGATCACCCCGGCCTGGGTGGAGTGGACCTTGGTGGCGGCGCGGGCGATGCCGAAGTCGACGATCTTCACCTCGCCCTCGTAAGACACCAGCACGTTCTGGGGCGAGACGTCGCGGTGGACGATGCCCAGGGGGTTGCCGCGCTCGTCGGTCTTGCGGTGGGCGTAGTCCAGCCCGGCCAGGATCTCGCAGGCGATGTACAGGGCGTGGGGCACCGACAGGCGCTGGTTCTT
>CAZLNM010000010.1:0-21144 GCA_964561025.1 uncultured Myxococcales bacterium | reverse complement strand
GGCCGGCGTCGAGGAGCTCGCCCAGGTTCTTGCCGTCGATGAGGTCCATGGACAGGTAGTAGACCCCGTCGATCTGGCCCAGCTCGTACACCGGCACGATGTTGCCGTGCTGCAAGGAGACGGTGATCTTGGCCTCGTCCACGAACATGGTGATGAAGTCCTTGTTGCGCGCGTACTGCGGCAGGATCTGTTTCACCACCATGTTCTTTTCGAAGCCGTCCACCCCGTACATCCTGGCCTTGTAGATCTCGGCCATGCCGCCGACGGCGATGCGCTCGTAGAGGTAGTACTTGCCGAATTGCGCCGGCTGGAACATGCGCGCTCCCGGCCCGGCCCGCCGGCCGCGGCCAGCGCCGAGGGTAACGGCTCGCTACGCTCGAGTCAAGGAAGCGAAGGACGATGGGACACTACAGATCGAAGAACACTATACCCACGCCCGACAGCAGCACCACCCCTCCGGCCAGGACGTGGCTGAAGCGCTCCAGCGGGCCGAGCGAGATCTTTCGCAGGCCCAGCCAGAAGGCCGCCACCAGCGCGTGCATGGCGGCCAGCGTGGCGGCGGAGTAGCCGAGCGTGACCAGCAGCACCTCGTGCCAGGAGCCGGAGAGCGCCGAGGCGAAGAACAGCGGGATGAGCGGCTCGCAGGGCCCCAGCACGAAGACGATGAACAGCACCCACGGCGTCAGGCTCTTCCAGGACTGCGGCTCGCCCTCGGCGTGCGGGTGCTCGTGCACCGGGGGATGCTCCGCCTGCGCCGGATGGTCGTGCCCGTGCCGGTGGACGGTCCCGTCCGGGTGCAGGTGCGCGTGCGCCGGGTGCTTTCCGCGCAGCGCCCGCCACAGCCCCCACGCCCCGTACCCCGCCCCGAACAGGATGAGCGCCCAGCCCGCCCACTCGCCACGCATCTCCTCGACACCCTGGATGTGGCTCAACGACTTGCCCAGGGCGATGCCGACCAGGCCGATGACGACGCTGGAGAGCACGTGGCCCAGGCCGCAGGCGAAGGTGAGCAGCATCAGCCGCCCCAACCCCCAGCGCCGCGCGCGGCCGATCACGATGAAGGGCACGTAGTGATCGGGCCCGACCAGGGTGTGCACGAAACCGATCGAGATGGCGGTGATGAGGAGCGTGATCTCTCCCGGCCCGCGGGGTCGCTGCCGCGGTGTTACGATGCGAATCTTTGTCAGAACTCCGGACAAGTGTCAAATCGTGGTGTGGGTTCGGCGACAATGACGGCACCGTGGCTCGGGCCTGGACTCTTGGGGAACTTGATCTCACGGCGCAAAGGGGTCTAGGATCCCAACAAGAGATTTTCCATCGAGGTGTCGGGAGCATGGTTGACGTAAATACCAGCCTGCGCATCCAGACCGACATCAAGGACCGCTACCTGCTGCTGGCCCGGCTGGGGAGCGGAGGCATGGCGGACGTCTTCCTGGGCATCCAGCGCGGCGCGGCCGGCTTCGAGCAACTGGTGGTGGTAAAACGCATCAAGGCCGGCAAGATCTCGCAGGCGGACGACTCGGTGATGCTGTTCGTGCGAGAGGCACGCACGGTCTCCCAGCTCAACCACCCACACGTGGTGAAGGTCTTCGACCTGTGCCGCATGGGCGATGCCGTGGCCATCGTCATGGAGTACCTCGACGGGGAGAACCTCGAGTACGTGGCGCGCGCCCTGGCCCGCGCGCGGCGCCGCATGCCGCTCTCCGTCCTGGCCCGGCTGCTGATCCAGGCCTGCGAGGCGCTGCATTACGCCCACACCGCCAAGAGCGCTGAGGGGCAACCGCTCAACCTGGTTCACCGCGACGTGGGGCCGCACAACCTGATGCTCGACTCCAGCGGCTACCTCAAGGTGATCGATTTCGGCATCGCCAAGACCGCGGCGGCGCAGATGGACCTCACCTCCCCCGGCGTGATCAAGGGCAAGCTCTCCTACCTGGCGCCCGACTGCTTCAAGTTCTCCGAGATCGACCACCGCGTCGACGTCTATGCCATGGGCCTGGTGCTATGGCGGATGCTCACGCTGCGGGTGCCGTTCGATTTCAAGCCCGACGTCACCATTGGCGAGGTGATCCACCGCATCAGCAGCGAGAAACTCATCCCGCCGTCGCAGCTCGAACGTGATCTCCCCAGGGAACTCGACGACATCGTGGCCGCGGCCACCCACCCTGACCGGGAGCAGCGCATCCAGACCTGTGAGGAACTGGCGACCCGCCTGGCCGCCTGCGCCGAAAAGAACGGCGGCCTGGCCCCGGCCCCCGACGCGCGCCGCTGGTTCCAGGAGACCTTCAAGGCGCGCATTCAAAAACGGCGGGAGTTCGAAAAGACGCTGCTGGCGCAGGCGCGCCAGATGGCAGAGAGACCGCCGGCGCCACCGCCAGTTCCAGGAAAGACCGGGGAGATGACGCTGCCCCAGGTCAACCTGCCGAGCCTGCCGGGGACCACCGCCATTGGATCGACCCCTCCCCAGACGCCCGCCGGCCAAGCCGCCGCGACGGGTCCCAGGCAGCCGCGACGCTGGCTCTGGTTGGCGCCCCTTCTCCTGATCCTGGCGGGAGGGGCGTTTGCCGCGGTCAAGTTGTTCGTCCTCGACCGGAGCGTCCCGGACAGATCGGCCCCGCCTCCCACCGCCCAGCCGAGCTCCTCACCCAACCTGGTCATCGTCGCCAAGCCGCATCCGGCGACGGTGTTGATCGACGGGATCGAGGCCGGCGTGGCGGGAGAGCAGGGTTTCGAGACGCGAATCGTGCCCAATTCCATGCACACCATCGAGGTGCGCAAAGACGGGTACGTGGCCTTTTCGGCCCAGGCCGCGGGCCAGGAGACCGGCATGCTGCGCCTGGAGGCGAACCTGGTCGCGCTCCCGGCGCCCGCGCCTTCCCCGGAGGCGGGTCCCGGCAGCGCCCAGCCGCCCGCTTCACCGGTCGTCGACCCACCGGGGCGGGATCACCCCCGCCGGCCTCATCGCCCACCGGCGCCGGTTCGCCACGGCGAGGCCAAGACCCCGCCAACGCCCGAGCCGGCTCCGCCACCGCTTCCCGTGGCACAACCCTCGGCCCCAACGCCACCGCCCACGACCACGCCCGTGGCCGAGGCTCCTTCTCCCCCCAAGCCCGCGCCGCCTCCCCCATCGGAGCCACCAGGCGGAGCCGGCCCCGTCGTCGCTACGGTCACACCTCCTCCGCCGCCTCAACCCAAACCAGCGGATACTCCGACGAAGCCTCCGTTGCTCAGCGGCAATGGTTCGTGGGACGGAGAACAGGTCCTCAATCGTGGCTGCGGAAGCTGCCATGGTGTCCGCGCGCCCGCCTTGCAGTTCGACAAGAAGACCCGCAGCCAGTGGGAGTTCTTTTTCCAACGGCGCCGGCACAACCGCTCGGCCGACCTGGACCGGTTGTTCTCGCCGGCCGAGCTCCAGCGAGCCTTGCAAGCCATCCTGCAGCGGATCGAAAAGAAGCAGAAGAGCGGTATCGCCGGAGAGCGGTGACGCTCATCGTTCTGATGCGACCCTTTGGGAAAGGAAAGAAGATGAAGCGGGAAAGGGCAATCGAAAGCGGCATCGGGTTTGCCTGCCTTGCGCTCGTCCTCGGCGCGAGCGCACCGGCCTTCAGCCAGCAACCCGCCCCGCCGCCGGAGGGGGACAAGCCGCAAACCTGGTCGGTGGAGAGCACCCTGGAGCGGCTACAGAAGCGCCTGCAGGCCGCTGAGAAGGAAGTCAACTACCTGCAGCGCAAGTACCAGCAGGAGAAGCGTCAGCTCCTGGGCGGCACGCCGCCCGAGTCGGTGGCGAAGTCGCTGCGCGAGCTCGAGGAGAAAATCCAGGCGCTGGACGCGCAGAAACTCTCCGGCGACATCGATGAGCTGTCGAAGCGCCTGGATTCCGTAGAGGGCGTGATCGAGCAGATCCTGGGCAACCAGGACAAGCTCGCCGAGCAGGTGAAGAAAGACCGGCTGGACTGGAGCGGCGGGTTCCGGGTGACCTTCAGCGACTTCCACCTGCTCGATCGCTCGCTGGAATCCGTGCCCGATCACCTCGAACTCGTGCTGGATCCGTTCGGTCAGCCGATCTACGACCCGGCCACGGGCTCGGTGCGGGTGACGCCGGTGTACCGCGAGCAGCGGCGCGACGTCGACAAGTGGTACGGCTCGAACTGGGTGGAGCGGCTGTTCCTCAAGCTCTCCTTCGACATCACCGAACGGCTGCGCTTCTACGGACGACTCTCGGTGCTCAAATACATGAACGAGCTCAAGCCTCAATCCGTCACGCTCGACATGCACTCCACACGTTACCCGCGCGATCCCACCCTGCGCATCGAGCGTGCCTACATCGACTGGACCATCACCGACTGGCTGGTGTTCTCCGCGGGCCGCATCGCCTCCGCCGAGGGGCCGCCGGCGGAGCTCAAGGAGGACACCGCGCGCTCGGCGACCTGGGGGGTGCAGATGGTCGAGGCGGAGATGGAAACCGTCATGCTCACCCTGCACCTGGACAGCTTCCTCCAGGGACTGGACAACTTCAGCCTGCGCCTGTTCTACATGCCCTTCACCACCCACACCGACTTCCAACTCAACGACCACCTGACCCTGTTCCAGCACGAGAGCGGGTTCGCCGAGATGCACGTCCTGGGCGGGATGTTCGAGCTCGAGGTCCCCGGCCTGGGCAACAACCTGGTCCAGCTCGGCGCGGCCTACATCCCGGCCTTCCCGCCACGAAACGTCTCGCTGTTCATCCCCTCGCTGAACGCCAGCATCGCACCCGTGGGCTCCACGAGCGACACCCTGGGCGAGTACGCCATGTTCACCTCGCTCCTGGAGTTCACCGACATCGCCGGCTCCGGCCTCGACGTGTTTCTCGCCTACCACATGACGGTGCTACGTCCGAGCGACGGGCGCATCTTGTACGACGTGCCGGTATCTTTGCCCATCGTCCACCCCACCGAGGGTCCTACCGGCATGGTCTTCGACGGCACCTCTCGGCTCGCCATCGGGCTGGCCTCGTACGAGGAGGGCGCGGGGCACACCAACCTGGGGCACCTCGTCTATACCGGCCTGCGCTGGACCCTGCCCTTCTGGGAGAGGTACCACACCCGCCTGGGGGCCGAGCTGAACTACGGCTCCAAGTACCACGTGGCCTGGTCGTCGCCCTCGGACCTTCTGGTGAACCGGCTCTCCACCAAGGGCCTGGCCTGGGAGGTGTACCTCATCCAGGAGCTGGTGCCGGGCAACCTGTTCGCCCGCCTGGGGTTTTTGGAGATCCGCCGCGATTGGGATGGGCTGTACCTGGGACCGACGACCGCGATAGACCAGACCATTCGCAACCTCTACGTGCTGGTGGACGCCCATTGGTAGCGGAGGCCGTCATGAAAAAGCTCTTGGGCATCAATCTATCCTTTCTGCTGTTCGCGGCCTGTCTGGAAAGCCAGGGCGGAGGCGACGGCGGACAGACCTTCGGCACGACCACCGCCTACTTCGCTCCGGATCCGGACCAACCCGCGCGCTCGATCCTCCCCCTGCCGAACATCCTGGCGGTCAACGACACGCAGCCGCCCACGCTCAGCCTCCGACCATCGCAGTGCCTGGTGGCGGGATCGGTGACCGAGGAGACGCTACGCCGCATCGAGCGGCTCGACGGGTACGGAACCTTCTTGCAGGGGTTCATCCAGGCGTATTTCACCGCCCCGCTGGACGAGGCGACGCTGGCGGACCGCGTCCTGTTGCTCGATCTCGGTCCGTACTCGGATCCGGCGCGCACGCCGGACTTGCAACATCCCATCGCGATCCGAGCCGTGCAGACCCAGACGCCCAAGTTCATCCACGGCTGCGAGGCCGCGCCGGTGCCGGTGCCGAGCGTGGTGTTCCTCCCGGTGTTCCAGGATCGGCCCGAGGTACCGCGAGCGCTCGCGCCGGACCGGCTGTACGGGGTGCTGCTGCTGCGCGGCATCCGGGACCGCGAGGGCTTCGAGGTCCTCCCTTCCTACGCCTGGACGCTGGTGCGCAGCGCGACCGCGCAGTCCGATCTCGCGCTGCGCCTGCTCCAGGAGACGCACAAGCCTCTCTTGGCCGCGGCCGACGCGCTCGCCATCCCGCGCCAGGATATCGTGCTCGGTTGGCTCTTCAACACCCAGTCGACCCAGGCGGCGCTCGCGGAAATCCGCGATCGCCTGGGGCTGTTCGGCGAGGCGTTCGATACCCGTGCTGTCACCATCCCCGCCGCGTCGCTGCCGGTACCGCCGCTGCCGCCGCAACAGTTCCTCGGGGCGCTCGGCCTCTCCTGCGACGCCATCGGCGCCGGGCCCAACTGTCCCGGGATCGCGCGCTTCATCTCGGCGGATTTCGTCTCGCCCCGGTTCCAGCAGGCGGCCGCCATCGAGCTGCCCTACCTGGCCAAGAGCGGCCAACCCGAGTGGGTGCCCGGCGAATTCTTCCTGGCGGATCCGCCGGTTCCGCAGGGCAGCCAGGGCCAGACGGTGCCCATGTTGGTCAGCCTGCCGGCAGGACGGACGCCACCGTACCCGGTGGTGATCTTCCAGCATCCCCTCACCCCCACCGATCCCGCCCAGGCGACCTCGGCCAACAAGCTGGCCATGCTGTCGCTGGCCAACAACCTGGGGGCGGCGGGCTTCGCGCTGGTGGCCATGGACGGCGTGCTGGCCGGCGGCCGGCAAGTGCTGGTGAGGAACGGCCAGACGAACGCCGACCAGCTTTTCCCCGTCATGAGCAGCGACCTGTTCGCCACCCGGGACAACCTGCGCCAGACGGTCGCGGACCTGATGCAACTGGTGCGGGTGCTCAAAAACTGCACCGAGGACACTTGCGCGGGATTGGCCATCGACCCCAATCGCATCTTCTTCCTCGGGGTTTCACTCGGCTCGGTCACCGGCGCCGTGTTCACTGCGCTCAGCCCGGAGGTCCGGCGCGCGGTGTTCAACGCCCCGACAGCCGGCCTGGCGCAGACCCTGGGAACTTCACAAGTTCTGCTCGCCGAGCTGTCGCCATTTCTATGCGCCGCGCAAGTCATCGACGCCTCCTGTTGCCACACGACGCCCCCGCGCTGCGCGCCGCAGGATCTGGCCCGGGACGCCGGGTTTTCCCAATTCCTGTTGACGGCGCAGTGGGTGCTCGACCCCGCCGATCCCATCAACTTCGCCGGGACACTGGCGGCGGACGTCGCGGCCGGGACCAAGCGTCTGATGGTGCAGATGGTGGCTGGTGACGCGGTTTTCCCGTCAGACGGCGCGGCCCTGCTGGGCGCGACGCTGGCCCTGCCATCGAGCCGGCTCAAGAGCTACGATCCGGGCGCCTGCGCCTCCGTGCCGCAGGGCGCCCACACCATGCTGCTGCAGAACTGCGGCGCCGGAACGGTGGCCATGCGCACCGATCTGATCCAATTCTTCCTGGCCCCTTAGTAGCCCGCGATCACTGGGACGGGTTCGTATCATGCCCAGGACGAACCCGTTCCGCCAGCGCACATCGATTCAGCGCGACCCCAAGGAGCTCGAGCGTCTGGTGGCATCGCCGTCGAGGTAGCGGAGCGTGATCCGATGCACGCGCGCGATCTGGACCTTGTGATGCGGGAGCGTGGGGACCAGCCCGGAGAGAAGATAATTTCAGGCGGTGGTCACCGGTGGTGGAGAGGAGCGACGCAGGCGCGGGAGGAGCTTTTGCGCCACCGCGAGGACGGCGGCCACGATGGCCCCGGCCACTCCCCAGGCCGCGGAGGCGTTGAGCACCGCCACCGAGACCACCGCCAGCGCCAGCGCGCCCAGCGAGAGCAGCGCCGCCAGCACGCGGTTCAGGCGCGCCCGCACCATCCCGGCGGCGCCGAGCCCCGCCAGGCCGAGCCACAGCACGGAAAGGAACAACAGCAGCCCCCCGGTCCCGTGCGCCGCCCCGGTAGAGTAGTGGATGGAGAAGCGGCTGTCCTCCTCCCCCTGATTGGCAAACAGCTTCTCGAAGCGGAAGTGGATGCCGTGGGTCGGCACGTCCATGCGAAGCGGCAACACCCCGCCGCCGCCCGTTGTTTCGCCCGCTGCCGTGTCCTCGCCGGCCAGCGCGCGCGCCGCCGCGCTCATGTCGGGCTGTGCCGAGGTCGGTTCGGCCTCCACCACCACGCGCATGTTGGTGTCCACCCGGCCGTACTCGAGGTCATCCGGCAAAAACACGTCCCAGCTGCTCTGCGCCTCGACCACGTCCGGGACCGGCAGCGAGCCGCGCAGCCAGCCGGCGAAGCCGAGTTTCGGCACGCCGGTGCGGTACACGATCTCCACCGCGAAAGGCGTGGCGGAGTTCACCAGCGGGACCAGGATCTGGGAAGGCTTGGCGCCCGCGGCGGGCTTCACCGGCTGCCCGGCGAGCTCCGCGGACCACAGCTCGGACCCCTCCGGTAGCTGCACCGCCAAGAACTGCTTGCGCCGGTTGCGGATCTGGTAGCTCACCCGTGTGAGTGACAGCCCGTGGCGGGTGAACAGCGTCTGGTAGCTGGCGCGGTCGATGCTGGCCACCTGCACCTTGAGCTCGGCGTGCCGCCGCACCTCCAACGTCAACGCAAACGGCGGATCGGCGTGCACGTACTTGTAGGCCATGAGCACCGGGTTGGTGGTGCGCAGGGTGAGCTGCCGCGGCAGCTCCTGCACGTCCAGGGGCAGCAGCCGCGTGTCCCGGTCGGACTCCAGCGCCTGCACCTCGACCGCCGAGAGCGCCTCCACCGCCAGCCGCCCCTGCTCCATGTCCGCGCCGGGGACGTGGATGGCCGGCACCAGCACCTTCTCCACGTCCGCCCCGATGCCGCGCTCGTAGGCCACCTCGATGCGCAGGGTGCCCTCCATCTCCTGGGTGAACTGCAGCGCCAGCGTCTGGGCCTTGCCCTCCTCGCCGGACACCTTGTGCTCGCGCAGCGACGGCGCGGTGACCCCGATCAGGTTGATGTTCTCCGGGAGCGAAAGCTCCAGGTCCATGATCTTGCCGGTCTTGATGGCGATCTCCACCGAGGCCGAAGCCTTGAGCACGCCGTCGCCCACCGAGAACAGGGTGTCGACCACCGCGTCGAACTTGCCGCGCTTCTTCTCCGGCGGCGCCAGCACCACGCTGAGCGAGGCGCTGGGCTCCACGTACTTGAAGGTGTGAGCCACCGCTTGCGAGATGCCCTCGCGCGCCCAGGCCGGGATCTGGTTCTCGCCCACCTTGTTCATGGCCGACTCGTTCTGCGGCCGCACCTCCAGCTCGGTCCCGGAGAGCAGGGCCACCATGCCCCGCTGCCGGTGCACCTCCGCGGGCTGAAGCAGCGGGATGGCCTGCGCCGGGGCCTTCTCGCCGCCGCCGCCGAGCAGGATCTCGTAGGACACCTGGAAGCGATAGCTGCCGCGCACATCCCGATCCAGAAACACCGCCAGCTGCTGGCCGCGGGGAGTTTTCTCGGCGCGCCACTCGGTCACGCCGTCGCCGCTGACGCGGTTGACCACCACCCCGGCGGGCAGGAAGGCGCTGATGCGGTTGGTGGCGCCGCGGGTGACCTCGTAGGCCACGATGGCCTCGATCTGCAGCACGCCCTCCTCGGCGCGCACGAAGTGGTACACCTCGGCGTTGGCGCGCAGGTTCTCCTTGACCGCCTCGGGCAGCGCCCCGGGCCAGGAGAACACCGCCTCGTCGCTGGGCGGCAGGTGCGTGGTGGCCACGGTGCGGTCGCCGCGCACGGCCAGATCCACTCCGGCCGCCGGTTGCACGCTGACCTCCTTCTTGCCGGGGAGGCTGAGGGTGAAGGTGGACTGCGGCGGCCGGGGCAGCCACAGGCGCGTGCCCGGCGGCCCACCTTCCTCGGAGACGGGGGTCTCGAAGTCCACCACCACCTCGTGCCGGCCGGCCCCTTGCACCTGGACCGCCAGGAATTCGCCTTCCTCCAGCACGACGGCGGGTTTGCCGTCGAGCTTCGCGTCCGCCACGGCCACGCCGCGCCCCAGGATGGGCACGGTCACGCTCTCGAAACTCTGCGAGCGGAGCGCAAACTGCGCCCGCCAGGCGACCACCTTGCCCTTCTGGGCGCCGTCGTAGCGGGCCGAGGTGATGATCACCTTGCGCTCCGCCGGCACGCGCCAGGAGACCTGGATGCCGCTGGCGGTCGGCACCGCGGCGCGCACCACCGTACGCCCGTCTTCTTCAGAGGTCTCGAACCCCGCGCTGGGGATCACCGCCACGTCGAGGCCGGACCCGGGGATGCGAGCCGTAAAGGAAATGGCCGAGGCCGCCGGGATGGGCAGGACCAGCGACTGCCCCCCGAGCGAGGCCCGCACCGCCGCGGCATAGGAGAGCTTCAGCACGTGCGTGCCGCGGGCGTTGGTGGACCACACCAGATCGCCCCGCAGCGCGGACAGGGCGATGGGAGCCTCGTCGAGCAAGGCCCGGGAGAGCGATGTTCCCACGGGGAGCAACGGCACGCTGGTCCACTCGTCGGTGAGCACGTGGACGGTGAGCGTGACGTCGACCTTCGCGGGGGAGCCGCTGGCGTCCGGGAGCGTCACCTCCACCTCGGCCTGCGCCAGAGCGTACGAGGTGGCCGGGGCCACCGCCGGCTTCTTGGGGTCGCCGGCCTTGGCCGCGAGATCGGAGAACATCTTGAGCGGCAGGCGCACCTCGCCGCCGTCGTCGGCGGCCTGGGCGCGCGCGGCCAGGGGCCACATCCCGAACCAGGACAGGAAAAACAGGACCAGGGTTTTCATGGGGTCGCCTCCGAGGGTTTCGCATTTTCGGCGCGGCGCGGCGGTAGCTTGGTCCGGCCCGTGTAGGCCAGGGTGATCACCAGGTCCGAAAGGTCCCCGCCGCCGTCGATCCGCTCCCGTAGCTCGGCCAGGGCCAGCGCCAGGGCCTGCCGGTCGCGGCGCAGCTCGGGATCGTTTTGCAACTCCGGCGTGCGCCGCAGCAGCCAACCGATCCGGGCGGTCGCGAGCCGCAGCCCCGCCGTCGCCTCTTCCGTCTGGCCCCCATCGAGGCTCTGGGCGGCCTTTCGTAGATCCTGCGCCAGGTGAAAGGCCAGCAGGTTCTTCTGAACGTTGATGCTGAGCGGGTCGAGCGGCCGCTCGCCGGCGGCCAGCACCAGGCTGGCCTGGGAGACGGCGTTCTTGAGGTTGACCAGGTCCTTGTAGCGGGCCCGCACGTCGGCCACCGGCCCAGGCCCGGGAACCACCACGTCGAGCAGGATCACGTGATCGTCGCCGGCGAAGAAGGCGGGGATGACGATCTGGATGCCGTCCTCGTCATCGCCGCGGTCGGCCTCGATCCCCAGGGTGCGCGACACCCGCTGGTCGATGGCCCGCTCGGCCTGGCGCACGCGGTCGGCGGCCACCGCGTCGAGGGAACGGGAACCGAGCACCGAGATCAGTTTCACGCCGGGCGCGAGGCGGATACGCAAGCGGATGGCCCGGGCCACCACCGAGCCGGAGGCGGCCAGCTCGCCCTCGATGATCCGCCGCTCCTCGCCCGGCTTCACCACGCGGAACCGCCCCTGGCCCGAAAGCGCCAGCGAGCGCAGCCCCTCCACGTCCACCGCGCCGCCCACGCCCAGGGTGGTGAGCCCGATACCGTCCACCGCCCGGGTGTGGGCCAGAAGCGAGAGCGTGTCGGTGTCCCCAGCGAGGTTTCCCGCGCTGAGCAGCAACACCTGGTTGGCGCCGAGCGGTGACTCGGTCCCACCTTCGCCGCGCACCGCGTCGTACGCCGCCTGCAACGCACCTTCCAGGCTTCCCAGGGAGCCGTCTTTCGTCTCTCGCTCCTCCAGGGCCTGCGCCAAGGCGCGGCGAACCTCCAGCGAGGAGAACTGGGAGGGCTTGAGCTTGAGCGGCCGGGGCACGCCGGCCACGACCAGGAAGAAGCGGTCGCCCGCCTGGATCTCACCCGCCAGCGCGTCCGCCAAGGTCCACAGCGAGCGCCGGGCCTCCTCGTCCGGCACCGACGTCAGATCCACCACCAGCGCGGCGGTGACCGCCGATCGTCGCTGGGCGTGGCGCAGCGAGCCCTTGAGGCCCACCTGGAGGGTGAGGCGCGCCGGGCCTTCCACGCCCTTTCGGTCCGCCGCCAAAAACACCGCCAGGCCGTCCGCGGCCGGCGCGTCGAAAGGCTGGCGGTAGGGGCGGATGGCGTCGACCAGGTCGAAGGCCACGCCGCCCGGGAGCTGAGAAAGCCTCTCGCGAAGCCACTCGAGCTCGGGATCGCCCGGCAGGTAGGTGTTCTCGAAGTACCCGCGCGCCGGGATGAAAGTGAGCTGGTCCAGCGGCGTCTCGGGCGGCTCCACGAGTTCCTCGGCCACCTGCTCCCTGCTCGCTTCGGCGTCATCGCCCGCCGACTTGAACACGAAGGGGTAGGTCACGCGCACGACCCCGCCGCCTTTGGGCGCGGGGAATTGCCAGCGCCCGGCCTGCGCCGCGACACAGCCGCCGAGTTCGGCATCCGAAAAGCGTCCATCCACGTCGGAGACGCTGCCGTCGGGCCGGATGGTGAAGGTCACTGTGCCCCTGCCGCCCGCGTTTGGATTCGACTGCAAGGCCCGCGAGAAGCAGTTCTGGATCGGCCCCAGGTTTCGCTGGATGACCTGCCGGATGGCGCTCTTGTCGAGCGAGCCCATGACCACGGCGTCTCGGGGCGTGGTCGCCGCGGCCTCGTCGGCGGGAGAGCGGCGGCCCCGCTCGCCGTCCACGAGCAACTCCCCCGTCGGGTCCTGCGACGACTTTGCTGGGGCTTCGCGCCTTACCCGATTCTTGTTCTCGGCTAGCGTAACATCTTGGATCTCGGACAAATCGGGCAGCGCCCGCTTGTGGATGGGTTTTTCCGGCGCGCTTGGTTCCGGAGTGCGGATGATGGGGATGATCTGGGCACGCCGCTGTTGAAGTTCGCTGGCGGGTTCCCTCTTGTCCTCCTCGACCGGCGACTGCTCAGAGGACACAACGGGTTTCTTCGCATCGAGTTTGACGAAGCGGTCGGCCGGCGGCTGGCGCAGCACGGTCAGCATGCCGGTGGAGGCGACCTTTCCGTCGTTGGGCTGGTCTTGGCCGGTAGGCGCGCTCGCGGGTATGCGATCCGCGGCCGCCTTTCCCGACCGGATGCCCAGCTCCAATGAGCGGCGCTCTACGCCGTTGTCTTTCTCCCCTGAGAGCTTGCCGCTATCTTCCTGGTCTTTCACCCCGTCATCGTCCCGGGCAGCGGCCAGTCCGCCGATGCCCTGGCCGTTCTGGGTCCTTGCCGCTGCGCCGCCACTTCCCCATCCGCTACCACTCCCTTCGCCTCCCCGTGGGCCAGAGGCCGGGGCGATACCGAAGTTTTTGAGGTTGCGGTGACCGTGGAGCTCGGTCGTGCGAGTCGGCTCCTCGCTTCCGCCCAGGGCGTTCGCCGACACTCCCACGAGTTCGCGCATCCTGCCGCTCATGAAGAACAGGGATGCGCCCACCAGGGTCAAGATCGAACCCGTGGCGAACATCCAGGCGAACCGCAGGCGCCGGCGCGGGGCCGGCACTCGCGAGATCTTCTCCACCCGGCGCAGGGTCGTGTCCACCAGGGCCGGATCCAGTCGCGGGGCGGAAAGGTTTCTCAGGGCGCGGTCGGCGTCGGAGATCTTCTGGGCGAAGGCACGGCAGGCATCGCACTGTCCGAGGTGCGCGGCGATCTCCGGCTGGTTGCGGACCTCGTCCGCGCCTTCCGCCAGGCGTTCCCGGATTTCACGGCAGTTCATGACAGCACCTCGAATCCGGCCAGGGCGGCCGCGAGCTGGATCCGAGCGCGCCGCACCCAGGTCTTCAGAGTAGGCACCGGCACGCCCAGGATCTGGGCGGCGTCCTCCTGGCTCAGGCCCTCCACCACGGTGAGCAGGAGGGCCTCGCGCTGGCTCTGCGGCAGGTTCCGCAGCGCTTCCCGCACGATCTCGACCTGCTCGCGGGCCGCCGCCTCGCTCTCGGGCGAGGACGAGGAAGGAGCGGCCGCCTCCTCGACAGGCGCGGCCTCCTGCTTGCGCCGCCGCAGGCCAAACAGGTTGCGGATGCGCTGGCGGCGCAGGTGCGAGCACAGCAGGTTGTGGGCGATGGCGAAGAGCCAGGCGCGGAACGGCCGGCGCGAATCGTAGCTCTTCGAGTGGACGTGGACGCGGGCGAAGGCCTCCTGGAACAGGTCCTCCGCGGCGGCGCGGCCGAGACCGCTGCGGGAAAAATATCCCAGCACCGACGGGCCGAAGCGCTGGATCAGCTCGGGGAAGGCGGACACGTCTCCCGTGATGTGTCGGGCCAGCATGGCGGCTCCTTCGTCCTGCGGACGGACCGAAGCGTCATCGCTCAAGATTCCCTCCGCGGCGTCCACAACGACACATACGCCCGAGCCCCAAAAAGGTTTCACCGTCCGGTCGTGGCGTTGTCTCACCCGCCCTGCGCCTTCCGCTCGGCCTCGATGGCCGCCACCGCCTCGGTGAAGCCCTTGTCCATCTCCACCATCAGCTCCTTGAGCTTCTGCACCTTGAGCTCGATCACGGCCTGGATCTGGGCCACCGCCGTCTTGTGGGCGCGGATCTGGTTGGAGAGCGCGGTGAGCTTCTCCTTGAGCCGCGGCGCGGCCGCCTTGAGTTTCTTCGGGTCCTCGCCCGCGGGCATGAGCTCCTCGAGCTCGCTCATGGAGGCGGAGACCTGGCCGATCTTCTGCATGAAGCCCTCGTTGATGGAGGTCTCGATCTCGGCCACCGCCAGCTCGACCCTCTTCACCTTGGAGTAGGTGGCGCCGATGCGCACGGCCAGATCCTTGTTCTCGAACACTGCAACCCCGTTGGCGAGGTACAGCTGCCACACGTCCTCGCGGTACAGCGGCGAGATGCTCACCGGCTTGAACTGAGTGCCTGAGGCCGGCGTCTCGCCCTTCTCGACCTTCTCGAAAAGCTCGGCGCACTCGGCGAGCCTCTGCGCCCCGGCCCCGTCACGCGGTGGCCGATCCAGCGCCGTCAGCAGCGTGGTCGTGCAGGTGAGCATCCGATCCGCCTCGTCGGCCTGGAGGCGGAAGTCGTCGAAGGGCTTCTTCATGGGCCCGAGGTTGTCGGGCGGCTCGGTGGTGCCGATCGGCCCCAGCGAGGCCTCGAGCACCGTCTTCTGCCCCTGGTTGTGGGTGAGCTCGCGCTGGAAGCTCCCCAGCAACTCACGGTAGTCGTTCTTCTCCTTGGCGCGGTCCTGACAGTCCTGCACCGCGATGGCGGCGTAGAGACCGAGGAAGATCAGCACCAGATCGATGACCTTGTCCACGGCGAGCTCGCGCCAGTTCATCTCCTCGCGTTTCCTGGCTTGCAGGTTCATGCGTCTCCTCCTGGGGTGACATTTTGAGCAAGCGAGGTCCGCGATGGCGAACCCGGCTTGCCGCGGCTTCGGGATGCGCGATGATCACCAGAGGCCGGGGAGCGAGTCAAGGATCGCCGCCTCGGATCCTTGCCCGATACCTCGTACCGGAAAGAACTACCCGGCCGGCTGGAAGATGAAAGGGTAGCTCACCACCACCTCGCCGCCGCCGGGGTTGGCCGGGAAGACGAGGCCGCGGACGAGCTCGATCAGACACTTTTCGACTCCCGCGTCGCTCAACGTGTTCTCGGTGATGACGGCGGCCTTGACCTTTCCGTCAGCGCCCACGGTGAGCCGCACCACGATCTTCCCCGCCAGGGTGGGATTCCGTTCGAGCGCCTTGCGGTAGCACTGCTGGATTCGTACCTGCTTCTGCTGAACGGCCTTGCGGATCCGGCCGGGATCGAGTGTGCCATGGACCACGGAATTCGGCGCAATTGATAACAGCCCGCGTCCACCGCATGATCCGCATGTCCCCAGGCCGCTCTTGCCCAGGCTGCCTCCCACCGCCAGGTTCGATACGCCCGAGGGCATGGGGAGCGGCTGGCGCACCGTGACCGGCCGGCCGTCCCCACGGACCTCGCTGTCGATGGCCACGAACGAGGTGTACGAGGTGAGGATGGAGTACTTGAGTCCCAGGCCGGTGATCTCCTTGACCCGTGCGTCTGCCTCATCGAGCGCGTTCTGGTCCGATAGAGTGGCCACCCGGTGCCGGGCCCACAGGGCACGCAACGCAGAGTTCTCCGCCGACTTGTCGGCCGAGGCGAGCTCGACCTTCTCAGCAAGAGTACTTCCTGGAACATGGCCTTCAATGTATATAACTCCTTGATTCATTATGTTTTTATCCTCTTCAAGCCCGGTGCCAAGCCTGGTGCCAGGCACCCCGGAAAGCCTCCCGTAACTCGGGGCCTGTCCCCGGTATTTTCCAAATACAATCAATGGCTTGTTTGCGAAGAGGTCGGGGATGGCCGGCGGCTCGACGTCGTAGGCGGAAAACCCTTCGAATCGCACCCGGACGCCTTGCATGAGCGGCCGGGAAACCATATCCATGAGTTTCT
Organism: uncultured Myxococcales bacterium; assembly: GCA_964561025.1. Taxonomy (GTDB): domain Bacteria; phylum Myxococcota; class B64-G9; order B64-G9; family B64-G9; genus JAAZNF01. The sequence goes on along the minus strand of CAZLNM010000010.1, from coordinate 4,751 downwards.
GGCCAGCCGGGTCGGCCTCGCTCTGGGACAGCACCACGAACGGCTCGCCCATGCCGGCCCGGGCCAGGCCCTCGATGAGATAGCGGTTGACCGATCGCCCGATTCCGAAAGCGAACAGGTTGGCTTCCCCCAGGTGCTCTCGCACCAACGCGAAACACTCCTTTTCGACCGTCACGTACCCGTCCGTGGCCACGATCACCACCCGCGAGGTTCCGGCGGCGCGCGGCAGGGCCAGGGCGGCCCGGAGCGCCGGCACGATCTCGGTCCCGCCACCTCCCTCCAGCTTGTCGATGAAGCTCGCCGTCCGCGCCAGGTTCTCCGGCGTCGCAGCCAGCGACTCGGGAGCGAGCACCTTGCTACCGCCGGAGAAGGTCAGGATGTTGAAGCGGTCCTGCGGCCGCAGCTCCGAGAGCAACCGGCGCATGAGCTTCTTCGTGATGTCCAGCGGGAAGCCGTACATGGAACCCGACACGTCCAGGATGAAGATATACTCGCGAGCGACCAGCTGCTCCGGCACGATTCTTTTCGGCGGCTCCACCATGAGCAGGAAAAAACTCTCCTCGGCGCCGGGGTACAGGAGCAGGCCGCTCTGGATCTTCTGGCCCGCGAGCGAGTAGCGCAGCACGAAGTCGCGGTCGCCGCCGTTCTGGCCGTCCTTCAGGGCCACGTGCGCCACCCGCTCGCCTTCCCGCTCCACCTCGATCTCGTGACTCGGGCTTTCGACGCGCTCGACCGGCACGCCCGAACGCACGTGAGCGGAAAGGGTAAACCCGTACGGCGCGTCCGCGCCCTCGGTCAAGGTGGGGTTCTGCGAGAACCGCTCGGCTTCCGGCGCGCCCTCCTCCGGCCGGTTGGAGTATCGCGGCCCCACCACCGTGGGGTACACGAACTCGTACACTCCGTCCTCGGGCACCAGGAGCTCGGTGTAGCAAAGCTCGACACGGACCTCGTCGCCGGGCTGGATATTGGCCACGTTCATCTGAAACACGTTCGGGCGCTGTTCTTCGAGCAGCGAAGCGGTGCGTCCTTCGCGGCGCGCCTGCTCGTATGCCTCCCGCGCCTTCTTGCGCTGTGCGATGCGGGCCTCGACCACGCGCGTCCCGATGCGCATGCGCATCTGGTACACCGCCGCCCGCGTCGAGGCCGGAAAGACGTACACTGCCTCCAGCGCGCGCCGGCCCGAGTTCTTGTACACCTGTGTGACGCGCACGTCGGCGATGACGCCGGCGATACGGACCTCGGCGCGGGTGGAGGCGAGCGGCAGCCGATCCACCTCCGGATCGTCGGAGAGGACGAAGAAGTACGGCGACAGCGTACGGGCCGCATCCTTGTCGCCGGAGGGGATGCTTCGCACGGCCTCTTCCAGGAGCCGGGCGCGCTCCGCTTCTGCAAGAGCGCTCGCTGGAGCGGTCTTCGGTGCCGCGACCTGTTCCCCGGAGTCGGCGGCGGTTCCGCCATCCAGGCCGCCGGCGCCGGGAACGGGGCCGCAAGACATCGGCCAGTAGGTGGCGAGAGATAGGAGCAAGAACCAGAGGGCGGCGAGGTGCGCCATGGGAGACCTCCATGCGTCCGGGTCAGCCGCTTGGAGTCCGCCCCATCCCCCGAGGTTCCCGCGATGAAAAAAAACTAATGAAAGATGCCCGCCAACGGCCTCTTTCAGGGTCCCGCTAGAGGATGAACACCAGCCCGCCTTCCAGCAGGTTGAACGGCCCGGTGAGATAGAGCGAGAACACCCCGAAATAGCCTGAGAACACGATGTCGACGTTGATGAAGGCGTGCAGCCAGCGGGTGATGTAGATCTCGCCGCCAAAGTGCGCCGGCACGCCGCCGAACGCGTAAGACTGGGTGGAGGAAGACGAGGTCACCGGGTAGAAGAGCAACCCCACCTCGCCGTAGAAGCAACCCTCCTTGATCTTCATGCCGATCTGGATCGAGGGGAACAGGGCCAGCCCCTCGGGCAAGTCCTTCACCGCCTCGCCCGCGGAAGAGTAGAAGATGCCGAAGGCGCGCAGGTTGAAGGCGTAGGCGAATCTTCCTTGCGAGTAGATTCTAAACTTCGGCCCTCCACCCACCATCCAGGTGTTCCCGAAGTCGCTGTGGGGCATGAACACCTCGCCACCGAGATCCAACCAATCGAGCACACCCACCTGGGCCCCCAGGTTTGAGAACAACATGCCGGCCGAGGCGCGCAGCGCCACACGTCCGGCCGGTAGGGTGTGCGGCCCGAGGGCCATCGGCCGCTCCTCCGGCTCCGCGGTGGTGGCGGGGCGTTGATCCAACTCCTCCCAGTTCGCGCCGTCCCAGTCGTCGTCCGCACCTGCCGGACCCGCGCCAAGCAACCCGAAGATGGCCCAAACACAAATCCACGAGTTTGTCCTCCGCAAACAACCCTGCCATGCCGTCGACATGTCGTCGTTGAACACGGTAGTCACCTCCCGGAATCATCATATAAAGGTGGTTCGCGCCGCATTGTATTCGATTCGCATCCCTTGTCGAGGCAAAAATCATGTTTTCCCTGGACCCCGGCCCGGCGCCGTGCGAGAAAGACCTGTAGAAAGGAGCCCCGGATGCGCCGACTCAATTTTTTCGTCGCCGTCTCGCTGTTTTTCGCCGTGTGTTTTTCCGCCAAGTTCGCCCGGGCTGATGACACCGCCAGCGCCAAGAAACAGATCGACTTTTTGGCCGGCGGCCTGCCCGAGCGGCTGAGCTCCATCCGCGCCTTGCTGCGAGAGAACAAGACCGACGTGGCCACCGCCCAGATCCGCTCGGTGACCGAGGCGCTGTCGCAGATCGGCCGGCTCACCAAGGAGATCCGCGCCGCCGAGCCCGGCTACGCTCCTCCCCTCGCCTTCGACTTCGACGCCACGCCCGCCAGGGCGCGCCAGGCCGAATACACGGAGGCGAAGAAGCTCTCGCTGGCCGCGGCCAAGGCCATCAACCAGGACTGCCAGGCGGCCAACCAGGCCTTGCTCCAGGCCAAGAACCGCCAGATGGCCACCATCGCCATCTCGGCGCTCAAGTTCACCGTGGAGAACGCCCCGGGCCGACCCGGCGGCGAGCTCACCGAGTTCGTGGTAGAGGGAGCGAAACGCCTCAACGGCTACCTGATGGACAAGTACATCGCCGAGCCCATCACCGGCGGGCTCTCCGAGGTCCAACTGCTCAAGGACAACTTCGTCTCCATCGCCGACGGGGCCAAGTTGCTCAAGTCGTGCGAGGCCTCCCGCGAGAAGGCCATGGCCATCGCCAAGTCCATGGACGCGGAGGCGAAAAAACTCGCCGGCGCGGCCGAGGCCGAGAAAGCCTGGCAGGCCTTCCGCTGGCTGCTCACACCGGGGAGCGGCACCCTCAAGGTGGAGGTGGTGGACGTGCAGCTTCGCGCCTTCAAGCTCATGCTCGGCGACGTCGAGGTGACCCCTTCTCTCAAGGGAAAGACCCTCGAGCTGAAATCGCCGATTGTGCTTTCGGCCCGGGTCCAGGACGAGCGGCGCAAGTTCTGTGTGGACAAGCGCGCCTACGCGCAGAAGACGAAGACCATCATCCTGGAGCCCGGCCCGGGCGGCGGCCCCGAGGACAGCCTGGTGTACCGCTCCAGCCAGAACAACGCCCGCTCCTCCTGGACCATCGTGGAGGAGCGCTTCGACTGGTCACCCTCCACCAACGGCTCGCTCGAGGACGACCCCAAGGCCGTCTCCGGCGCCTACTGGAAGCTCGAACGGGCCCGGATGCGTTGGACGATCAAGGCCCGGCCCGGCGAGCAGGTCAACGTCTTCGTGAAAGGCGCCATCCGCTGGAAGCTCGACCAGGTGTTGCCCGGCGGCAGCAAACAGCAGGAAGAGAAGAACGACGGCTCGGCCACGCTGGTGCTCAAGGTCCTGTGAATTTCAAGGGTCGGCTCCACATGAAGCGTGTACGCCAAAAATGCAATGACAGCGCGGCGCGCCCAGCTCGAAGGCGATACCCGCGGTTGAGCGGGGACGCAACCGTCTGCGCCTGGCTGCGGGGCCCACACGGCCAGCGCAGCCAGGCGCGACCGCTCTTCCTGCCGAAAGCAGCAGGTCAGTCGCCGGCGCATGGTACGACCCGCCGTGTCTCTGCGCGCCCGCGGCCGCGCATCATCCCGGGCGCGGGGCGCGAGCGCCTCACCCCCGAGCGCTGTTTCATCCGGCAGCTGTGGGGCTTGCCCGCGGACGGAACATTGTCCGTGGCGCGGGCCCGGGTGCGCCCCGGGGTCACCACCGCCTGGCACGCGCTGGCGGGCACCAGCGAGTGGTACCTCGTATTCTCCGGCACGGGCCGCGTCGAGGTAGGCCGGGCCCGGCCCCGGCGGGTCGGGCCGGGCGACCTGGTGTTCATCCCTCCCGACACGCGCCAGCGCATCACCAACGTGGGCCGGCGCGAGCTGATCTTCTACTGCCTGTGCCGGCCGGCGTTCTCGCCATCCTGCTACCACAGTGGCGAACGGCCCCACCCGCGCCACAAGAGAGGCGATCCATGAACCACAATCGGCCCACCATCAGCAAGCGCCAGAAGGAGAAGGCCCGCGAGGAGAAGCGAAAGCAGAAGGAGCAGCGCCGCCTCCAACGCAAGGAGGAGCGGGCCCACCGGCCGCGCAGCACCACCGGCGAGGATCCCGACATCGCGGGTATCGTCCCCGGCCCTCAGCCGCCGCCGGACGAAGAACGGAGTTGAGCCTGCCGGTGTCCGAGCCGGAGGCGAGGGAAAAAGCGCGGCGTGCGCGCGGCGTAGTC
>CAZLNM010000009.1:0-78558 GCA_964561025.1 uncultured Myxococcales bacterium | reverse complement strand
TGGCGACTGCGACAACCAGCGCCCGAACGGGTGCGAGACGGACCTCTGGCAGACCAGCTCTTGCGGGACAGGGTGCAGCAACCGGGTGGATTGTCTACAAACGGTCCAGAATGCGATGGGCACCAACTGCAACCAGGGCTCCTGCGACTTCACGTCTTGTTTCCCGGTTACCTCGTACGCAGACTGCGACACCGTGCACTCGAACGGTTGCGAAACCCCACTCAGAAATGTCACATCGTGCGGGACCAACTGCCTGATGCGGCGCGACTGCACACAAACGGTCCAGCACGCCACCGGCATCAGCTGCGGCACCAGCGGAAATTGCGCCTTCTCCGCCTGCGACGCCGGCTACGCAAGTTGCGACAACAACACGAACAACGGCTGCGAGGCGCTGCTGTGGGACGACACCAACTGCCGCACGCAGTGCGGCTCTGGCATGAACTGCACCACACTCTCTCACGTCCAGACTGCTCATTGCGTCACCGGCACTTGCGAGATCCAGGCCTGCGCCAATCTGTACAAGAATTGCAACAACACCGTGAGCGACGGCTGCGAGACGTATCTCGTGAACATCAACAATTGCGGTGACTGCGGCATCCGTTGCATCAACAATTACGGCACCACCAGTTGCAGTCTCTCCGGCAACATGCCGGTCTGCAATCCCCAGTGCACCGGCTTGTCGGCGAATTGCGACAACAACCTGGTAAACGGTTGCGAGTCTCTTGAGACCACCACGAACTGCGGGACCTGCGGCACACCTTGCACCCGGTACCACGCCACCGCATCCTGCGCGGGTGGCACATGTCACATCCAGACCTGTGACCGCCTATGGGGAGACTGTGACAATACCGACTCCAATGGATGCGAAAAAGACCTTAGCAGAGATCGGTTCAACTGCGGCTCCTGCGGCCGACGCTGTCCTGACACCTCCACGTGCGTGGACGGGCAGTGCCAGTACTAGTTCCGCCCTGTAGCATCGCGCTTTCCTCCATCTCGGCTGCTTGTATGTAGCGGAACCAGCTCTGAGGCGAGCGACTAAGAGGACTCGCCGGTAGCAGCCGCGCAACCTGATCAATATTCGCGGCGCGCAGTGAGGGGCGGTCAGACGCGGGCGTCCTTGACATCCGGTGCCACCTTGGAAATAGTGTCCCCGCCCCGGCGGAAGATGCCCCCGCCGCGCCAACTCGGAGGAGATCCATGAGCGTGATCCTGGACGGAAGCTCGCTGACCATCGAAAAGCTGAAGGCCATCGCCCGCGACCGCGAGCCGGTAGAGGTGGCGCCCGCCTGCTGGGAGAAGATGGAGAAGTGCCGGGCCATGCTGCAGAAGAAGATCGACGCCCGCGAGATCATGTACGGCGTCAACACCGGCATCGGCGAGTTCTCCGAGGTGGTGCTCACCCCGGAGCAGGTGGAGAAGTACCAGCGCTTCCTGGTGTACAGCCACGCCGCCGGCATCGGCAAGCCCCTGCCCGAGGAGGTGGTGCGCGCCGCCATCGCCGGCCGCATCAACGTGCACTGCCACGGGCACTCCGGCCAGCGCCCGCTGGTGACGCGCATGTTCGTGGAGTTCCTCAACCGCGGCGTCACCCCGGTGATGTTCGACAAGGGTTCGGTGGGCGCCTGCGGCGACCTGAGCCCCATGGCCCAGATGGCGCTGGTGCTCATCGGCGAGGGCGAGGCCTTCTACCAGGGCGAGCGCCTGCCGGGGCTGCGGGCCCTGGAGCGGGCCGGCCTGAAACCCATCGCCTTCGAGGCCCGCGACGGCCTGGCGGCCATCAACGGCAGCAACGTGCTCACCGCGCTGTCGGCGCTGGTGCTCTACGACATGGAGCGCCTGCTCAAGACGAGCGAGATCGCCGGCGCCATGACGCTGGAGTGCCTCAAGGCCAACATGAAGCCCTACGATCCGCGCCTGCACCTCGAGCGCGGCTTCGACGGCAGCGTGCGCTCGGCGAGGAACATCCAGAAGCTCACCCAGGGCAGCGAGATCCTGGCCCAGAAGGGCAAGAAGGTCCAGGACGCCTACAGCATGCGCAGCACGCCGCAGGTGACCGGCGGCGCGCGGGATGCCATGAAGTTCGCCCGCTCTCAAGTGGAGATCGAGCTCAACGGCGTGGGGGACAACCCGCTGTTCATCTGGGAGGACGACACGGTGCTCACCGGGGCCAACTTCCAGGGGACGCCGGTGGCGCTGCCCATGGAGACCTGCTGCGTGGCCATGTCCATGCTGTCGGTGCTCTCCGAGCGGCGGCTGAACCGCCTGCTGAACCCGGCGCTGTCGGTGGGCCTGCCGCCGTTTTTGACCCAGGGCGCCGGCATGCACTCGGGGCTCATGCTCAGCCAGTACACCGCCGGCATGCTGTGCGCGGAGAGCCGCATCCTGTCTCATCCCGCCGCCAACCAGTCCATCCCGGCCGCCGCCGACCAGGAGGACTTCGTCTCCATGGGCATGAACACCGCGCTCAAGTCGCGCCAGATCCACGAGAACGCCCTGGGCGTGCTGGGCATCGAGCTCATCGCCGGGGCGCAGGGCCTCGACCTGCGCGCCCCGCTCAAGCCCGGCAAGGGCATCCAGGCGGCCCACCAGGTGATCCGCCGCCACGTGCCCCACCTCGACGACGACCGGCCCCTGTTCAACGACCACAACGCCATGGTGGAGTGCCTGCGCTCGGGCGAGCTGCTATCGGCGGTGGAAGAGGCCGTCGGCCCGCTGGAGGCGTGAGCGGCGGACCGGCCGGGGGCGCCATGGTCCGGCTGTTCTCGATCTTTCTCGCCACCATCTTGTGCGCCAGCTGCTCCGCGGACCGGGCCGCGCTCTACCGCTCGCTCCCCGCGTCCGACCAGGAGTTGTTCGATCGCTCGCGCCAGTTCATGACCGAACGGCAGCAGCAGGCCTTCCTCGAGCTTCCCGACTCTGACGCCCGGGCGCGCTTCGTGGAGGAGCTGCGCATCCCCGAACGCCTGGCGCGATTCTCCACCGCCTTTCAGGAAGCCATCCTGGGCGCCCGGGTCATCCCCGGCATGACGGCCGAAGCGGTGCTGCTCGCCTGGGGCCGGCCCGAGGCGATCGTGCGCCCGGCGCCCGAGGAGGTGGCGGAGCGTTGGTTCTACCGGAGGGGAGACGAGGACGGCCAGGTGCGGGAGGTGGTCCTGGTGTTCATCGCCGGGCAGGTGAGCGAGGTGCTCTGGACAGACTGAGCCGTCCTCGTGATACACAATGAGACAGCGGACTGTCTCTCAAGACACGGCAGCGGATCGAACGGCGGAGGGACGGGGACGGATCAATATGAAAAGATTGGGGATTTTCCACCCGGATCGCGTATCGCCACCTGGCATGCTCCTTGCTCCCACCCACGCTCAGGAGGAGACCATGCCGGACCAGATCATGCGGCACCTGAATCGAGCGGCGCGGCTGGGCGGCTCGCTCATCCGGCTCGCCGACGAGGCCGAGCGCGCCTGGCTGGATAATTCCTGCCGGATCCTGTATGGCATCGTGCGGGACATGGGCTACCGGCTGCAGCGGTTGGCGTCCGAGGAGATGGCGCGCCGGCGCGCGGCCGCGGCGGGGAAGGAGGCGTGACATGTGGGAATACACCGACAAGGTGATGGAGCACTTTCGCAACCCGCGCAACGTGGGAGTGATCGAGGACGCCGACGCGGTGGGCGAGGTGGGCTCGCTCTCCTGCGGCGACGCGCTCCGGCTCATGCTCAAGCTGGGACCGGACGGCCGCATCGCGGACGCCAAGTTCCAGACCTTCGGCTGCGCCTCGGCCATCGCCTCCAGCTCCGCGCTCACCGAGCTCATCAAGGGAAAGACCCTGGAGGAGGCGGCCCGGGTCACCAACCAGGACATCGCCGATTTTTTGGGGGGCCTGCCGGAGCAGAAGATGCACTGCTCGGTGATGGGCCGCGACGCCCTGCTCGCCGCCATCGAGAACTTCAAGAAGGGCGGCGGCGCGGCCCCGCGCCAGGACAGCCGGCTGGTGTGCGCCTGCATGGGCGTCACCGAGAAGGTGATCGAGCGCGCCATCCGCGAGAACCGGCTCAAGACGGTGGAGGAGGTCACCCACTACACCAAGGCCGGCGGCGGCTGCGGCGGCTGCGTCCCCGACATCGAGGCCATCCTCAAGCGCGTGACCGCCGAGATGGAGCGCGCCGGCGCCGCGACCCCCAAGAAGCTCACCGTCTTCGAGAAGATCCAGAAGATCCAGGAGACCCTGGACCGCGAGATCCGCCCCGCCCTGCGGCAGGACGGCGGCGACATCGAGCTTCTGGACATCGACGGCGACCGGGTGATCGTGTCGCTGCGCGGCACCTGCTCCCAGTGCCGCCTGTCCACCGTGACCCTCAAGGACGTGGTGCAGGCGAAACTGCGCGAGTTCGTCTCTCCGACGCTCTCCGTCATCGAGGACGGCAACCGCCCCGTGGAGGAAGCATGAACGAAAAGCCCGTCATCTACCTGGACAACAACGCCACCACCCGCGTCGCGCCAGAGGTGCGCGACGCCGTGCTGCCCTTCTTCAGCGAGCTGTACGGCAACCCGAGCAGCATCCACTCCTTCGGCGGGCAGGTGAAGCGCCACGTGGACCAGGCCCGGCAGGAGCTGGCGGCGCTGCTGGGGGCCCAGCCCGACGAGGTGGTCTTCACCGCCGGCGGCTCCGAGTCGGACAACCAGGCCATCCGCGGCGTGCTGGAGGCCCTGGGCGGCAAGAAGCGCCACCTCGTCACCAGCCGCGTCGAGCACCCCGCGGTGCGCTCGCTGGGCCAGCACCTGAGCAAGGTCGGCTACCGCGTCACCGAGATCGGAGTGGATCACGACGGCGCGCTCGACATGGAGGAGCTGGCGGCCGCCATCGGCGACGACACCGCGCTGGTGTCCATCATGTGGGCCAACAACGAGACCGGCGTGCTGTTCCCGGTGGAGGAGATCGGCGCCCTGTGCCGCCGGCGCGGCGTGCTGTTCCACACCGACGCGGTGCAGGCCGTGGGCAAGGTGCCCATCGATCTTACGCGCCTGCCGGTGGACCTGCTCAGCCTCTCCGGCCACAAGCTGCACGCCCCCAAGGGCATCGGGGCGCTGTTCATCCGCCGCGGCACGCCCGTGTCGCCGCTCATCATCGGCGGCCACCAGGAGCGGGGCCGGCGGGCGGGCACCGAGAACGTCCCCGGCATCGTGGGCCTGGGCATGGCCGCCCGGCTGGCGCGGGAGAACCTGGCGCGCGAGGTGCGCGAGCTTGCGGCCCTGCGCGACCGGCTGGAGCAGGGGCTGCTGCGCGGCTGCCGCGGCGCGCGGGTGAACGGCAAGAACCGCCTGCCGAACACGCTGAACATCAGCTTCGAGTACATCGAGGGCGAGTCCATCCTGCTGCACCTCGACGAGATCGGCGTGGCCGCCTCGTCGGGCTCGGCCTGCACCTCGGGCTCGCTCGAGCCCTCGCACGTGCTGCGCGCCATGGGCGTGCCCTTCACCGCCGCCCACGGCTCGATCCGCTTCAGCCTGAGCCGCTACAACACGCGCGAGGAGATCGATTTCGTGATCGAGCACATGCCGCGCATCGTGGACAAGCTGCGCGAGCTATCGCCGTTCGTCCCCGAGAACAACCGCGCCCGCCAGTGGCAAGGCTCGGCCGGCAACCCCGCCTGCGCCCCCGGCTGCGGGCGCTGCTCATCGGACCACTAACCCACTTCCCAAGGAGGAAGGCATGTCCAAGTCGATCCGTGGAACCCGAACCGAGAAGAACCTGCTGCTCTCCTTCGCCGGCGAGTCCCAGGCGCGCAACCGCTACACCTTCTTCGCCTCCCAGGCCAAGAAGGACGGCTTCGTGCAGATCGCCGACATCTTCGAGGAGACCGCCAACCAGGAGAAGGAGCACGCCAAGCGCTTCTTCAAGTTCCTGGAGGGCGGCGAGGTCGAGATCAACGGGGCCTTCCCGGCCGGGGTGATCGGCGCCACGGTGGACAACCTCAAGGCGGCCGCCGCCGGCGAGCACCACGAGTGGAGCGAGATGTACCCGGGCTTCGCCAAGATCGCCCGCGAGGAGGGCTTCGAGGCCATCGCCAAGGTGTTCGAGTTCGTCTCGGTGGCCGAGAAACAGCACGAGAAGCGCTACCTCAAGCTCATGGAGAACATCCAGAAGAACCAGGTCTTCCAGCGCGCGCAGAAGACCGTGTGGCGCTGCCGCAACTGCGGCTACCTGCACGAGGGCACCGAGGCCCCGGCCTCCTGCCCGGCCTGCGCCCATCCCCAGGCGCACTTCGAGCTCCTGGGCGAGAACTACTGACCGATCGCGCCGCAGCCCGGACCGCGGTCCGAGCGGCGAGAAAGGAGCCGAGCCATGAAAGCGAAGAAGATTTTCAAGGAGATGAACGACCAGGTGAAGTACGAGCTCGAGTCGGCCTACCTGTACCTGCAGATGGCGGCCTACTTCCACGAGCAGGGGCTCGACGGCATGGCCCGCTGGATGCGAGTGCAGGCGCTCGAGGAGCAGCACCACGCCATGAAGTTCTTCGACCACCTGGTGGACCGCGGGCAGCCGGTCACCCTGCAACCGCTCGCCATCAAGGCCACCGCCTGGAAGTCGCCGCGCGAGGCCTTCGAGGCGGCCTACGCCCACGAGCAGTTCATCACCGGCCGCATCCACCTGCTGGTGGACGTGGCCTCGGCCGAGAAGGACCACGCCGCCATGCCCATGCTGCACTGGTTCCTCGACGAGCAGATCGAGGAGGAGGCCAACACCTCCAAGATCGCCCAGCAGCTTCGGCAGGCCGAGAAGGCGGGCGGGGCGCTGTTCATGATCGATCGCGAGCTCGGCACGCGCTCCTTCACCATCCCGCCCGAGGTGACCATCGTGGCCGGCGCCGGTGGGGCGGGGGCCTGACATGGGCGCGCCGGCGGAACTGCTGGCGGCGCTGCGCCAGGCCGTACAGGCCGAGATCCAGGGGCAGCACTTCTACCTCATGGCCGCGCGCAGCACCGAGGACCCCAAGGGCCGCGAGGTGTTCGAGCGGCTGGCGGCCGAGGAGGCGCTGCACCAGGATTTCCTGCGCCGCCAGCACCAGTCCCTCCAGGCCACCGGCCGCGCCGATCCATCGCTCCGGCTCTCGCCGCCGGACCCGCCCTCGGGCCCGGATCCCATCTTCTCGCCGGCGCTGCACGAGCGAATCGGTCAGGCGCACTTCGAGATGACCGCGCTCGCGGTCGGGATCCAGCTCGAGCAGAACGCCGAGCGTTTCTACCGCGAGCAGGCGAAGAGCAGCCGCGACGAGGCGCTGCGGACCTTCTTCGAACGCCTGGCCGTCTGGGAGGCGGGGCACTACCGGGCCCTGCTCACCCAGCAGGACGCCTTGCAGAAGGACTACTGGAGCGCCGGCGGCTTCGCGCCGTTCTGAGCGCCGGGCCAGAGGTGTAGGAGGTGCCCCATGGTCGAGGTGCTCTTTCACGTCCCGGCGATGAGCTGCATGCACTGCGTCCGGGCCATCGAACGGGAGCTTTCTGCCGTGCCCGGCGTGTCCCGGGTCGAGGTCCGCCTGGAGCCAAAGACCGTCTCGATCTCCTTCGTCCCGCCCGCCGACGCCGCCACCCTGCGCGACCGCCTGGCCAAGCTGGGGTACCCGGCGCAGGACTGAGTACGCCGCGGGCCAGGCGCCTCTTCGGTGCGCGACCGAGCGCGGGACCCGAGCAGTGAGGGCGGACATGCGCCCCTGGGACATTGGTGCGTCTGACCGCGATGCCGCCAGCGCAAGCGCGGTCCGGCGCGATCTGCGACCTGGCGCGCCACGGCGCGGGCGAGACCGCGATCGAGGAGGCGGCGAATCCGCACAAGCGACATGGGCAAGAGAGAACAAGAATTTCCCGTCCTGGGGATGAGCTGCGCAAACTGCGCCCGCGCCGTCGAGCGGGCGCTGCGGCAGATCCCCGGGGTGCGCCAGGCCCGGGTCGACCTCACCCGCGAGATCGTGCGCGTCGAGTACGACCCGGAGCGCATGCGATTCTCCGACCTTTCCCGCGCGGTCGAGCGGGCCGGTTACCGCCTGCTCGTGCCGGACGCCGTTGGGGCCGAGGCCGCTCGCCGGAACGCGGTGCGCCGGGAAGCGCTGCGGCTGGCCGTGGGCGCGTCGCTCGTTGCACCGCTTTCGCTCATCGCCATGAGTCGCGATTTCTCGCTGGTGGCCGCGTTCGAACACCCCGCCTGGGTCTGGCTCATGGCCGCGCTCGCCACCCCGGTGCAGTTCTGGGTCGGCGCCGATCACTACCGGGTGGCCTGGCGCTCGTTGCTTTTTCGCTCGCCGGGCATGGATCTGCTGGTGGCGCTCGGCTCCTCGGCAGCCTACCTGTCGTCGCTGCTCTCGCTCCTGTGGCCGGCGCGCCTGCATCCCATGTTCGAGGCCGGGGCCATGATCATCGTGCTGGTCCGCCTCGGAAAATTTCTGGAGGCCCGCGCCCGAGGCGCGGCCTCGGCCGCCCTGCGCCGGATGATGGAGCTGCTGCCGCGCCGGGCCTTGCGCCTGGACGAGGCGGGCGAGCCCCGGGAGGTGGACGCCGCTGACCTTCGGCCCGGCGACCGGGTGTTCGTCCGCCCCGGCGAGCGGCTGCCGGCGGACGGCCAGATCCTGGAGGGGGCCTCCTCGCTCGACGAGAGCCCGCTCACCGGCGAGAGCGCCCCGGTGGACCGGCAGGCCGGGGGGCGGGTGTTCGCCGGCAGCGTCAACGGGCCGGGTTCGCTCACCGTGCGCGTCGAAGCGGTTGGCGAACAGGCGCGGCTGGGCCAGATCGCCCGCCGCCTGGCCGAGGCCCAGGGCTCCCGCGCGCCGATCCAGCGCGTCGCCGACCGGGTGGCGGCGTGGTTCGTGCCCATCATCGCCGGCGTCGCCCTGATCACTCTCGGAGCCTGGGCCGCCGCCGGCGCCGCCCAGGAAGGCCTGGTCCGGGCGGTGGCGGTGCTGGTGGTGGCCTGCCCCTGCGCCCTCGGCCTGGCCACGCCGGTGGCCATGACCGCCGCCATGGGCCGCGGCGCCGAACTCGGCATCCTGTTCAGGCGCGCCGAGTCCCTGGAGGTGTTGGCCCGGGTGGATCTCGTGTACACCGACAAGACCGGCACCCTCACCCTGGGCCGGCCCCGGCTGCGCGAGATCGTGGCCTGGGCCTGCCCGGAAGCGGAGGCGCTCCGGCTGGCCGCGGCGCTGGAAGTGCGCTCCACCCACCCGCTGGCCGCGGCCGTGGTGACGGCCGCGCGCGAACGCGATCTGGCCATCCCCGAGGCGGAGGAGGTGCGGGAGGAGGCCGGGCGCGGCATCTCGGGCCGGGTGGGCGGTGCGCGCGTCGAGCTGTGGCGCGCCGGCGTGGATCGCGACGATGCGGCGCTCCCCGCACCCGCGCGGGCCCTGCTCGCCTCCGGCGCCACCGCGATCTCGCTCGTCCTCGACGGCCGGCCGTGCGCGCTGCTCGGCCTGGGCGACACCTTGAACCCCTCGGCGAAAGAAGCCCTGCGCCGGCTCTCGCGCCTGGGCATCGAGACGCGCATCCTCACCGGCGATCGCGCCCCGGCGGCGCGCGCGGTCGCCGAGGAATTGCACATCCCCTTCGAATCCGACCTCCTCCCGTTGCAGAAGGAAGAGCGGGTGCGCGCCGGACGGGCGGCGGGCCGGACGGTGGCCATGCTGGGGGACGGCATCAACGATGGACTGGCCCTGGCGGCGGCCGACGTCGGCGTGGCGCTCGGCGCCGGGACCGACCTGGCCAAGGAGGCGGCGGAGGTGACGGTGGCGGAGCGAGATCTTGCGGCGGTGGCGCGGGCGGTCGAGCTTGCGCGCGCCGCCCTGCGGGTGGTGCGCCAGAACCTGTTCTGGGCCTTCTTCTACAACCTGCTCCTGGTGCCGCTGGCCGCCGGCGTGCTCGCTCCCCTCTCCGGCCTGCCCGACGGGCTGCGCCACCTGCACCCGGCGTTGGCGGCCTTCGCCATGAGCCTGTCCAGCCTGACGGTGGTGGGCAACGCGCTGCGCCTCAGGCGGTTTGGGCCGGCGAGCGCCTGACACGATTGTCTTGACCGGACGGTAAAAATCCTGGTAAGGGTTGCGCACCCTGTCTTGCGAACCGACAAGGAGGACTCGATGCGTGGCGACTTTTCCTTCGTGCTGACCCTGGTCCTGCTGTTTGCGCTCGGCGTGCTGGCGCTGGCCGCCAAGATCGTCCAGAAGAAACCCAACGCCGCCGAGCTGCTCGGCAAGCTCTCCAAGGCCTCCGGCGTCATCGGCATCATCGCCGCCCTGTGGGGCGTCTACGATCTCATCTCGACGCTCTCCAACATCTCGTGGATCGCCCGCGTGAGCGTGCTTTTGCTCCTCACCGCGCTGGCCATCGAGGCGGTGTTCATCGTGCTGGGGTTCATCTTCGGCTACGCCCTGGTGGCCTCGCTGCTGAACGAGCAGGCCAAAGCCAAGGGCGAGGCCATGCGCCAGAAGCTCATGGGCTTTCAGACCATGCTGGGCTACGCCTCGCTCATCCTGTGCGCCTGGCTGCTTCTGGTCCGCATCTTCCCCCGCTTGATGTTCTTCTAATATCTGTATCGTCCGGCGCGGCTCGCGTCGGCGCCGGCCTCCAAAAATCAAGCGCTGCTTGATTTTTGCAGCGGCACCTTCGTGCCGCTGTGGGCGGGCGTTCCATCACCATTCAGTCGGCACCGACCAGCCGGGCCGCGCCGGCCAGGAGCTCTTCCTCCATCTCCGGGCCGAGCGACATGGAGCGCTCGTAGTCGAAGCGCGCGTCCTGCCATTGCCGGCCGGAGAGAAAGTACCCCAGCTCGTCCATCATCACCGTGAGCACCACGGGGATGGGCGCGTTCAACCGCTCGGCGAGCTTGCGGCCCAGCTCGGGCGTGGCCTCGCCCGGGAGCGTGAGCAGCGAGAGCGGCCCGAGCCGCAAGAGGGCCATCTCGGCCCGCAGCAGCCCGGCGTACAGCGGGCGCTCGTCGAGCAGCGAGAGCTTGCGGGCCAGGTCGATGAGCCCGCCCTCCTGGATGGGCAGGTCCAGCGTGGTGGTCTTCACCTGAAGCGCCGCGCCCGGGATCTCGCGCAGCCGCCGCGAGAAGACCTCCGCGATGAGAAGGCGCGCCAGCGTCCCCCCCAGCCGCTCGCGGAACGCGAGCCGCGCCGGCTCGGGGTCGTCCGGCTCGTTGGCCGGCTCGATCATCCCGCCGGCCGGCCCGGAAAGAAACAGCGTCACCCCCCCCAGCGCCGCGTCCGCCTCGCGGTAGAGCACGCCGGGGAAATCCGCGCTGAGCAGGCGGCTCCTGTCTTGCAGGCTCTCGGCGTGCGCGCCGAACACCACCAGGCTTCCGATGGTGCGCTCGTCCCAGTCCGCGGCCCACAAGAAGCGCGCCTGCCGCGGCACGTCCTCGGCCTGGCGCAGGTTGCGGATGAGCCCCTCCGGGACGAGGAACTCCCCGGCGTACAGCCGCGCCGGCCGGGCGCCGAGCGCGGCGCGCACCACCGCCCGGGCCACCCGCTCCTCCAGCCACTCCAGGTAGGCCGGGTCGATCCCGCTACGAACCGGAAGCAAATACAGGAGGGCCGGCCCCCACAACCCCAGGGTGTCCGGCCCGGCGTGGTTGTGGGTGCAACCGATCAGGATGGTGGCGCTCTTGTCTTGCGTCACGCGCTGGCGAATGCGCTCCACCCGCGAAAGCGACAGCCCGATGAGATCGAGCGACACCAGCGCCACCGCCTCACGCCCGCTGTCGAGGTACAGCACCCGGGCCCAGATATCGTCGAGCACGGCGCGGGCGTGTTTGTTGAAACCGTGGCCCGCGATGCGCACCCCGGCCGGCGGGGTGAGCCGCACCCGGGCGGCGCCGGCGATGAACTGCGGCTCCTTCTCGGCCAGCCGGCGCGCGCGGAAGAGGTCGAAGGGGTAGCCGGCCGCCGGCGGCGGCACCGGCGGGAGGCGCGGCGGCGCGGCGCACGCGGCCAGCGCGAGCGCCGCCAAAAGCCACGCGCCCGCGCGCGGCCAGGCCCGGCGCATCCAGCCAGAATGGGATCGCTCTTTGAGCACGCGATTGTTCTCCTCTCGTCCCTCTCCCGAGTCACGCCCTTGCGTAGCCTCTGCTCGACTTGCGCCGTCAAGGGTCTGCGCCCGCTTCGCGACTCGCTGCGCTCGCCCTTGACGGCAGCCGAGCTTCGGCAGGAATCCCTATCCAGAGGAGCATGTAGCCATGCTCCTCCTCGTCGACAGAGGACACGGGAGAAAAACTAGACCGCGCGGCGGTCCAGCGCCGACCTCTTGAAAAGGTCTCGCGACGCTGCAACACATCAACCGGCTCCGGGGTCCTTCGCGGCGATCTCCTGGCGCAGCCGCGCCAGCCGCTCTGGCTGGCGCGAAAGGCCGGCATCGTCCATGGCGAACAGCACCGCCCCCAGCACCGGCGGGTCGGCGAGCCGCACGAAACGCGTGGCCGGCCGGTGGCGCAACGTCTCGCGCATCACCGCCTCGATCATGTGCGGGCTTGCGCCCTTCTGGAACACCGCCCCGCCGAAGACCACCGGCACCGCGGGCTCGTCCGGGAACAAGCGCTCCAGAATGACCCGCACCGCCCGCGCCACGTTCTCGCCGGCCTCCTCCAGGATCTCCACCGCTACCCGGTCGCCCAGGACGGCCTGCTCGAACAAGAGCGGCGCGAGCTGGCCCAGGTCCACCGGCTCGCGCGGGCAATCGTAGAAGAAGAACTCGATGATGTCGTGGATGTGCGAAAGGCCGAGCCGGCGGCACAGCGCGGGCGTGAGCGAGGTGGGCAAGCCGCGGCCGTCGTCGCCCTGGATGGCCGCCACGATGGCCGCCTCGGCGAGCTGGTAGGCCGAGCCGTAGTCGCCCGAGAGCCGGCCCAGGCCGCCCACCTGGAGTTTGCGGCCGTCGCGGGCGCGGCCGATGGCGTTGGAGCCGGTGCCGGCGATCAGCGCCACGCCCACGCCGTCCTCGGTGCCGGCGCGCAGCGCCACGATGGTGTCGTTCTCCAGGCGCAGCCGCGGGGTCTTCAGCAACGGGTCGACGAAGGCCCGGATGGTCGAGAAATCCGCCGGGCGATCGGCCCCGGCCACGCCCAGGCAGGCGGCGTCGAACTCGGCCGGCACGCCGCCGGCCATGTCGCAGGCCGCCTGGATGGCGCGCCCGATCTGCGCGGCGGCCCCGGCCACGCCGCAGCCCTGGTAGTTGGCGCTGCCGGCGCGGCCCACCCCCAGCACCCGTCCGCTCTCGTCCGCGATGGCGCACAGCGTCTTGGTGCCGCCGGCGTCGACGCCGAGGAGGCGCATTCAGGCTCCCTTCCGCCGCAGCCACAGGTCCACCGGCACCCGCAGGTCCGCGGGCGGCGTGTAGGGAAGGGGGATGGTGCGCCGCTCGGCCGCCGAGGCGTAAGCCGCCAGCATGATCTCCAGCACCACCCGGCCGTCCTGACCGCTCTCGCGCGGAGCGCTCCCCTTCTGCATGCACTCGGTGAAGTGGGCGTCCTCCTGCGGGTAGCCGTTGGTGTACGACCAGGCCACGTCGGGGAAGGTCCAGCCGCGCGCGCCCGGGGCGTAGTCGCCGTAGCCTTGCAGGCTGAACACCGACAGCCCCTGCCCCTTGAGCAGGTCGGCGTGGATGACGCCCTCGCTGCCGAGGATGTGGGTGATGGAGTCCATGCCGCCCAGCAGCGCCCAGCTCGATTCCAAAAGCGCCGTAGCGCCGCCCTCGAACTCGAGCAGCAGCACCACGTCGTCCTCCATGCGGGTGCGCTCGCGGTGCAGCACCGTGTCCATCCAGGCGGTGACGGCGCGCACCGGGGGCTTCCCCAGGAAGGCCCGCGCGAACTCGATGGAGTGGCAGCCCATGTCCATGAGGATGCCGCCGCCGGCGCGCGGGGGATCGAAGAACCACTCCGAGTAGGGCCCGGCGTGCTTCTCGACCTGGTGCACCCGGTACACCTTGCCGATGGCCCCGGAATTCGCGATCTCGCGGGCGCGCTCGTACTTGGGCACGAAGCACAGCTCCTCGGCGTAGCACAGCAGCACCCCGGCCTTGCGGCAGGCCTCGATCATCTGGTCGGCCTCGGCCAGCGACAGCGCCAGGGGCTTCTCGCACACCACGTGCTTGCCGGCCGCGGCCGCGTCCAGGGCGATCTGCGCGTGCAGGAAGTTCGGCACCCCGATAATCACCGCGTCGACGCCGCCGTCTTTCAGCATGGCGCGGTGGTCGGCGAAGCCCGGGATGCGGTGCTTCTCGCAGAAGGCCCGGCGCATGTCCTCGTCGGGGCTGCAGCAGGCCGCCACCACCGCCCCGGGCACGGTGGAGAGCGCCTCGGCGTGGACGTTGGAGATGAAGCCGCAACCTACCAGACCGTAGCGGATCGGTTTCATGCTCGGCCTCCGCGGATGCCGCCGCTCAGCGCAGCTCGCCGGCGTGCCGCCGGATCTTGTCCACCGCCTCGGCGATCTTGGCCACTTCCTTCTCCGTGGCCATGAGCAGCGGGTGGTGCAGCCACACCGCCTCGTGGTAGGCGGCGCGCTCGGCCACCGGGCAGTCGGCCGAGTGCGGCCCGATGCGCTCGCCGTAGCGTTCGCGGATGGCCGGGTAGTGGCGCGCCTCCACCGGGAACAGCGGGCTCTGGTAGATGGGCACGTAGAATGGCCCGTCGGCCGGGACGCCCTCGGCGCACAGCGCCTCGACGAAGCGGTCGCGGTGCACGCCCTGGAAGGCCTGCGGGTCGTAGCGGAAGATGTACTGGTAGCAAGCGTAGTGGGTGATGCGCGCGTCGCGCACCAGCGGGCGGATGCCCGGGATCTGGGAGAGCAGCTCGGTGAGCCGCGCGGCGTTCTTTTCGCGCAGCTTGCGCTCGGGCTCCAGGGCCCGCAGGCGCGAGCGCAGCAGCGCGCACTGGAACTCGCCCAGGCGGTAGTTGCCCGAGAACACCAGCCCCGGGAAGGAGTCGTAGCCGGGCTGCTTGCGCCCGCAGTTGACGTGGCTCTGGCAGCGCTCCTCGAGCTGTTTATCGCTGGTGAGGATGATGCCGCCCTCGCCGGCGGTCATGAGTTTGCTGCTCTGGAAGGAGAACGACCCCAGGTGCCCGTGCGAGCCCACGCCCTTGCCGCGCCACTTGCCGCCGTGCATGTGGGCGCAGTCCTCGATGAGGGTCAGGCGGTGCTTGCGGGCGAGCTCGACGAAGGCGTCCAGGTCGGCCATGGCGCAGCCGAGGTGGACCGGGATGATGGCCCGGGTGCGCGGGGTGATGGCGGCCTCCACCGCGCGCGGATCGAGGCAGTAGGTGTCGGGGTGGATGTCGGCGAACACCGGCACGGCGTTGACGTTGACCGGGGCCCCGGCGGTGGCGATCCACGAGTAGGGGGTGACGATCACCTCGTCGCCGGCCGTAATCCCGGCCGCGCGCAGGGCCACCTCCAGCGTCACCGTGCCGTTGGCGGCGCAGATGCCAAAGCTTGCGTCGTGGGCGGCGGCGAAGGCGGCGGCGAACTCGCGGGCGTGGCTGTTCGGCGCGGGGAAGCCGCCCCAGTTGCGACTGTCCAGCACCTCGTTCAGCGCCCTGCGGTCCTCCTCGTCATACACCGGCCAGGCCGGCCAGAAGTCGTCGAAGGTCTTCGTTCCACCCTTGAGCGCCAGGTGAGCCATGCGGCACCTCCCTTGCGCGAACCTGTATCAGGAGGCCCTCCGCCCCGTCAAGGCGCCGGAGGTGGCGCGCCCGGCCGGTGCATCGCCGGGCGATGGGTCGCGCGACACCAGCGCCGCGCCGAGCAGGATCAGCACACCGCCCGCCACCGCTCCCCAGCCCAGGCTCTCTCCCAGGATGGCCATCGACAGGAGCACCGCGAACACGATCTCGAGCGTGAGCAGCACCGACGAGGCCGCGGCGGTGATGGTCTTCAGCCCGTGGCTCCAGGCGAGGTAGGGGATCACCGAGCAGAAGATGCCGGTGTAAGCGACCGCCAGCCAGCCGGCGGGCCGCTCCGGCAGGGGAAAGCCCCGGCTGGCGGCCACCGGCAAGGTGGCCAGCACCGTCCACAGGTACATGGCGGCGGTCATGGGCAGAAGCTCGCCGGGGCGCTCCTGCATGAGGCGCCGGTTGAGCACGATGAAGGTGGCCCAGGTGGCGGAGGAGAGCCCCACCAGCACGTCGCCTCGCAGGCTGGCCTCGCCCCCGCCCGGCGCGCGCCACAGCGCGATCAGCAGAGCGCCGACAAGCGTGAGCGCGACGGACACAAGGCGCAGCGGGTCCAGGTTTTCCCGAAGCAACCACCAGCCGAGCAGCACCACCAGCGGCAAGCCGGCGTTGGCGAGCAGCGCCGCGTGCGACGACGAGGTCTGGCCCTGGCCCAGGTACTGGAACAAGAACCCCCCGGCGTTGCTGAGCCCGAGCACCAGGATCCGCCAGTCGAGAAACCAGCGCAGCGCGCGATGCGGCGTGCGCGCCACCAGGGCGGTGGTGATGGCGGCGGCGAGGATCATGCGCAGCAGCGTGAACATGACCGGGTCCAGCCCACCGTCCAGGCCCAGCTTGTTCACCACGAACGACGAGCCCCACAAGAGCGAGGCCAGCAGCGTGAGCAGGATCGCCGCGGGGCGGGAGGGAGAGCGGAGAGGAGCCGTCATCTCGCCGGAACGCCTATCACGGTTTCATCCGCAACCCAAGTGGCAGGTGGCGCGCACGCCTCAACCAGCCCCCCCCACCGCCCGCGCTGACCCTTGCAACCCCGCGGCCGGCCGGGGAAACCGGGGTCAAACCGGGGTCCCTGGCGCCACGAAAAGGGCCATTCTGAGTCCACCCAGGGTCAAAAAAGGGCATCACCGGCCCGGCATTTCTGGGTCCAGGCTGATCGTTCATCGACCCGGCCGGGCATCGCCCATTCCCCGGCCTTTCACTTATCAGCATGTTTTTGTTTGGTTTTTCAACAAACTGCACTGGGGACAGGCCCGGAGGTTGTGGAGGTTGCTCGGCCAAACCGGGGTGGCTGGAACCGGTCGTTGGGGATGCGATACCGTGCGGAGGGATCTTACAGCAACCCCTGCCGGTGGAAGGCCTGGCGCAGGGCGGCGCCGAGCGGCGTGTCGTACGCCTGGATCTGGGTGTGCCACTCGCGCAGCAGGCGGTGCAGCTCGCGGGTCTGGTCGTCGGCCAGGCGCGGCTTCTTCATGGCCGGGACCAGCTTCAGCAAGGCGTACTCGAACTCGGCGATGGCGTCGGACAGGCGCAGATCCTGCATGAAGTCTTCCGGGGCGGACACCTCGGCGGCCAGGTTGGAAAGGTACTGGCGCAGCAGCTCCCCGAAGAGATCGTTGCTGGCCAGGCGCACCTTGACCCGGGCCAGCTCGCGCTCCGCCCGGGCGCAGGAGGACTCCACCAGGTCGGCGTCGGGCTTCTCCAGGTAGCGCGGGATGAACTTCCAGGGCATGGCCGCGGCGTAGATGCTCATGGCGTGGTGCAAGAAGATGGGCAGGAAGCGGTTCCAGTCCACCGCGAAGCCACCGCGGGCGGCCTCGACCAGCCCGGCCCGCTGCATGCGCTGCAGCAGGCGCGAAAGCTCGGGCTTCGGCAGGCGGCAGGCGCGGGCCAGGCGCTCGAGCCGGGCCCGGCCCGGGAGCAACTCGAAGAACACGCGGGTGGCCTTGCGGTTGGCGAGCAGCGCTTCGACCGACATGGGTGCTCCTTTGCGCTAGAACCGGTAGCCGACGAATCCGCCCAGGCCCACGCGACGGACGCGCGGGCCGACGATGCCCAGCAGGCCGGCGGCTTCCACTCCAAAATACACCACCAGGTCTCGCGGCGCCACCGAAAACCCGCTCGCCGCCTCGACCACCCAACCCGCCTCCCAGCCGTCCGCGCCGTACTGCCCGGCCAGGCCGCTGCCGACGCGGACATACCCCCAGGCCTCGGGATCGCCGAAGCGCCCCCACAGGCCGGGCAGGGCGAGGAGGGTGAGCCCCCGGTCGCCTTCCATCTTTCCCGTGCGCAGCGGAAACTCGCCTCCCAGCCGGAGATCGAGAAGCAGCCAGGGCACCACCGGCAGCGAACCCTGGAGGGCGGCGGAGAAGGCGGCCCCCGAGAAATCGCCAAGCTGCGAGAGCGAAAGTTGCGCCGAGGCCTCGGCGAACGCCCGCTCCTCGTCGGCCCGGGCCGGGGCGGCCAGGCTCGCGACCAGCAAATACCAAAGGAGGCGAGTTCGCCCGCGGCGCATCAGGTCATGTCCTCCGCGCCGAGTTTGTGAGAGAAGCGGGAGGCCAGGGCGGCCAGGGCCGCCAGCGCGAGGTAGGCCCCGCCGATGTGCCACACGGTGGCGCTGCCGGCCAGCCAGGGGAGGTACAGGCTGCCGTCCGGGCGCACCGAGTGGATGAAACCGAACAGGCTGAGCAGCCCGCACAAGCAAAGAAAGGCCGCGGCGGCGAGCAGCCTGCGATCGCTCAGGTGGGCGGCGAAGGCGCCCCACAACATGGCGGTGAGGATGAAGCCGTTTCCCAGGCACACCACCGCCGGCTCGTGCGCGCCCGGCTGCGAGAGCACCAGGTAGGCGATGGAGGGCAGCATGGCCAGCACCACCGCCCGGTAGTGGCCCCGCGGGCACACCTCGAAGGCCTGGGCCACGATCTCCTGCCCGATGAAGATGAGCACCGGCGCCACCGCGGCCAGCGGCAGGGCCTGGGTGATGAAGGAGACCAGGCCGAACATTCCGCCCAGGCCCACGAACAGCCCGGTGGCCAGGGTGTAGCCGGCGCGCGCGCCCATGCGCTTGTAGGCGGGGTGCCCGATGTAGGGGGTGCTCTGGGCCACGCCGCCGCACACCCCGGCCAGGATGGTGGCCACCGCCTCGGTGAGCAGGATGTCGCGGGTGCGGTACTCGTCGCCGGCCACCCGGGCGCTCTCGTTGACGTTGATGCCGCCCACGATGGTGAGCACCCCGAAGGGGATGGCCACCGGCAGGTAGGCCAGCGCCCTTTCCATGCCGTCGGCGAAGCCCAGGGTGGGCCAGGGGATGGTGAGCCGCGCATCGAACGCCGGGGGCGCGAAGTTCTCCAGCGCGCCGCCGAGCCCCATGGCGTAGTACAGCGCGGTGCCGGCCAGCACGGCCACCGCCGCGCCGGGGAGGTTGCCGGGCAGGCGCAGGCGCGCCATCAGCGCGTACAGGGTGATGCCCAGCGCCAGCATGCCCACCAGGGGCGCGCGGAACACAGCCGTAAGCGGGAAGAACCCGAGCAGCGCCACGCCCACCCCGGCGATGGAGCCGAGCAGGCCGGCCTGCGGCACCAGCCGGCGGATGGCGTCGCCGAAGAAGGAGAGCACGAGCTTCACCAGCCCCATGAGCACCATGGTGGCCATGCCCACCTGCCAGGCCACCATGGGGTCCCGGGTGTCCAGATAGACCGGCCCGATGACCGCCACCGCCACCCCGATGGTGGAGGGCGTGTCCAGGCCCAGCGGCATGGCGGTGGCCGGCCGGCCGGTGCGGCGGGCCAGGCGGTAGGCCATCCAGGTGTACACGAGGTCGCCGATCATCACGCCCAGGGCCGTCCCCGGCACCATGTGGGTGAGCAAGAAGTCGGACGGGAAAAAGAACGGCGGCGCCGACAGGATGCCCATCAGCACCACCAGGTTGGTCAGGTTGTCGAGCATCAGGGCGAAGAAGGCGTTCAGATCGCCCCAGGCGAAGATCCGCGAGCGGGACGGCGGCATGCGACCCTCCTCTCACACCCGGACCAGAAGGAAAACCCCACCCGTGCCCGAGGTCAAGTGTCCGGCGCCACAGGCCGGGACCAGACAGGTGGACCCCGGCCGCAGCGCCACCACCCGCCCCGCGGTGTCGGCGAACTCCCCCGCCCCCTCGACGCCGCACAGGATGCGCGGCCGGCCGGCCTCGAGGGGCACGGCGCCGCCCGCGGCCACCGAGACCCGCTCGAAGGTGAACGCCGGGCAGCGCACGCCGGGCCGCCCCGACGGCGGCGGGGCGTGTTCGATGCGACCCCGCTGCTCGAAGCGCATGGCGCGCAGGGCTTGCTCGACGTGCAGCGGCCTCGGCTTGCCGTCCAGGCCGGCGGGGTTCCAGTCGAAGAGCCGCAGCGTGGTGTCCGAGGCCTGCTGGATCTCGGCCAGCACCAGGCCCCCGGCGGCCGCGTGCAGCGTGCCGGCCGGCAGGTACACGAAGTCCCCGGGCCGCACCGGGAGCGGCAGCAACGCCTCCTCGACCCGGTTCGCAAGCAACGCGCGCCGCAGCTCGGCCTCGTCCACGCCCGGCAGGACGCCGCAGTACAGCCGGGCCGCAGGCTGCGCCTCGATGACGTACCAGGCCTCGTCCTTGGGCCGGGCCTCGCCGGGAAGCTCGCGGCAGGCCGCCTCGTCCGGGTGGACCTGGAGCGAAAGCGACCCGGCCACGTCGAGCAGCTTGAACAGGACCGGGAAGCGGCCGCCCAACAAGGGCGCGTCCCCGAGCAACTCCTCCGCCCGCTCGCGCGAAAGCTCGCGCAACGAGCGCGCGGCCAGCTCACCCGTGGCGACCTGGCTCTCCACGCCGGGGAGATCGGCGACCTCCCACGACTCGCCGCAGGGGACCGCGGCGGGCAGGATCTTGCCGAACCGTTCCAGGGCGCGGCCACCCCACACCCGCGCCTGGACGATGGGCGCAAACGAAAGCGGCGGCAAGAAGGACGAGATCATTTCGTGGGCGTCTTCTCGGCGCGGCTGCGGGCGACCTCGGGGTAGTACTTCTCCAGGCACTCTTCGCACAAAGCGTGCGAGAAGCGGGTGTCGGAGTGGTCCTCGATGTAGGCCTCGAGCTTCTGCCACAGGTTCTTTTCGTTTCGCACCTTGTGGCAGTGCATGCAGATGGGCAGCAGGCCCTGCAGGGTCCGCACGTGCTCGAGCGCGGAGGCGAGCTCGCGGACCTTGCGCTGAAGATCGCCCTGCAAGTTGACGATGCGCTCCGCGGCCCGGATGCGCGAGCGCAGCTCCGCCTCCTGGAAGGGCTTGGTGATGTAGTCGTCCGCCCCGGCCTCGAAGCCGGCCACCAGATCCTGCTCCTGCACTTTGGCGGTCAGCATGATGATGTAGGTGTAGTCGCCCTTGGGTTCGGCGCGCAGCCGCCGGCACACTTCCATTCCGTCCACCTCCGGCATCATCCAGTCCAGGATGACCAGCCGGGGGCCCGCCTCGGCCAGGATGCGCTCGAGCGCCTCCTTGCCGTTGGAGGCCGAAACCACTTCGTACCCCCAACGGGCGAGACGAACCTCCAGCAACCGGCGGGACACCGCATCGTCCTCGGCGACGAACACCTTCATGGCGCATCCTCCTCGATCCCGTAAAATCCGGGCGCGCCGGGCGTGCTCAGCGGCGGCTCGCCAGATACTCCTGCATGCGCGCGCGGAAGCGGTCCAGGGCCGGGTGCAACGTCCCCATGAGCCGCCCGGCTTCATCCCAGTTCTCCACCCGGCCGGCCTGCTCCAAACGACCCAACACCTCGGCCGCCTCCCGTGCTCCCAGGTTGGCGGCGGCGCCCTTGAGGGTGTGCGCCAGCCGGCGCAGCGGCTCGCCCTGCCGGCGCAGGATGGCCTGGCGTACCTCGGCGGTGGTGCGGCGGCAGCTCTCCTCGAAGAGGCCGAAGAGTTCTCGCACCAGGGCGCGATCGCCGCCGGTGCGCTCGGCCAGACCCGCCTCGTCCAGGATCCGGCCCCGCGCCGGATCCCCGAAGGCCAGGGTGAAGGAGAAGCGGCTGCCGCTGCCCTCCTGGCTCGCGACCTCGAGCTTGCCGCCCATGGCGGCCACCAGCCGCGAGGCGATGGCCAGGCCCAGGCCCGTTCCACCGTGCTTTCGTGTGGACGAGCCGTCGCCCTGGACGAAGGCCTCGAAGATCTGCGAGAGCCTCTCCGAGCGAATGCCGATGCCGGTGTCCGCCACCTCGAAGCGCACCCGGTGGCGATCACCGGCCTGGCCCGGCGTCGGGCAGGACACGGCGACGCGGATCTCACCTCCGTCGGTGAACTTGACGGCGTTGTCCAGGAGGCTGCTCAAGACCTGGCGCAGGCGGGTGCCATCGCCGAGCAGGCGCGCCGGGACGTTCGGCTCGATCTCGGATTCGAAGCGGAGCCCCTTCTCCACCGCCCGGGGCAAGAAGCGCGCGCGCAGGTCCTCGACCATGCGCGCCACCTCGAACTCCTCCTCGCCGATCTCGAAACGGCCGGACTCGATGCGCGAGAAGTCCAGGATGTCGTCGATCACCGAGAGCAGCGACTTCGCCGAGGACAGGATGAGCTCGGTCCACTCGCGCATCTCTTTCGAGAGCCCCGACTCCCGCAGCAGCCCGGCCAGGCCGATGATGCCGGAGAGCGGCGTGCGGATCTCGTGGCTCACGTTGGCGAGGAACTCGCTCTTCAGCCGGGAGGCCTCCTCGGCCTGGCGGCGGGCCCGCACCAGCTCGGAGACGTCGATGAAGTTGAGCACCATGCCGACGAAACGCTCTCCCTGGCAGATCGGCTGCAGGCGCACGATGATCTCGGAGCCCTGGAAGCTGCGCTGCGCCACCGCGGGATTGCTCTTGGGATCGGCGCGGAAGCGCTCGAAGAAAGCGGTGAACTCGTCGCCGCGGCCACCCCCCAATTGCTCGATCTCCCGCAACGGCTGCCCCACCAGCTCCTCGCTGGTCTTGCCGAGCATCCGGCACAGAAACTCGTTGATCTCCCCGATGCAACCGGTCTCGTCCACGAAGGCCACGCCTTCTTCCATGCCGGAGAGGATGGCGGAGAGCTTGAGGAATTCGGCCTCGGCCCGTTCCTTGGCGGCGCGAAACTCCGTGATGTCGATGCCCGTGGCGACCACCCAGCGCACGCCACCCTCCGCATCCTTGAGCACGGTGTTGGACCAGGCGATGAGCCGGCGGTTGCCGTCCCGCGTCAGGAAGAAGTTCTCGTGCGCGAGGGGGAGGCCCTCCCGCGAGAGGTTCTCGAAGACCCGGCGCACCCCGGCGCGTTGGTCGGGCGGGATGAGGTCCCAGACCGGCCGCCCGCGCATCTCCTCGAAGGTGTAGCCGGTGATACGCTGGCAGGCGGGGTTGAAGCGCACCACCCGTCCCGAAGGGTCCAGCACCACCACCAGAGCGTCCGCGGTGTCCAGGATGGCGTTGACGAAATTGCGCTCCTCGGCCAGGGCCAGTCCCATGCGCCGCTGCTCGGTGACGTCGCGGAAGATGCCGTAGGAGCCGCTCACCCCCCCCTCGGGATCGCGGCGGGGAACGGCCGAGACCAGGATGGTACGGCGCTGGCCGTCGGGCCGAACGATGTCCATCTCGTACACGGAGGAGCGCCCGTCCTTGCGCTCGGCGGTCTGCTCCTTGATGCGGGCCAGCGTGCCGCTATCGATGAACTCGTGGAGCCTGCGTCCCCGCAGCGTGCCGGGCGGGACGCCGAAGATGTCGTGGGCGGCCGGGTTGGCCAGGATGAAACGCTCGTCGAGATCGACCAAGCCGATCCCCTCGAGCTGGTTCTCGAACGACTCGCGAAAGTACTGCAGCTCGGACTGGAGGCGGCGGTTCTCCTCCTCGAGCGAGCGCAGACGAGCGTGGATGTCCGATTCGTTCGCCATGCCGGGTCCCCGCGCAGCGCAAAAGATCATGCCGAATCTTCCCAAAAGAATCCAGAGCGTTGTGGCCCGCGGCGATGAGCGGCTACAGGCCGAGATCGAGCTGCGCCCGGGCCTTCTTGCCGCGGATCAGGATAAAGGGCGCGGCCTTCTGGGCCAGCGGGGCCAGCCGCGCCAGATCGGCCAGGTTCCGGATGGGCTGGATCTTGCGGGCCTCGATGATCCGCCGCACCGTGCGCTCGCCGAAACCCGGCACGCGCAGCAGATCGGCGCTGTGCGCGCGGTTCACCTCCACCGGGAAGCGCTCGGGATGATTTCGCGCCCACAGCGTCTTGGGATCGCTCTCGCCATCGAGGTTGCCTGCCGGGTCCAGCACCAGTTCGGTGGGAGAAAAACCGTACCTGCGCATCAGAAAATCCGCCTGGTAGAGCCGGTGTTGACGGAGCGCGGGGGTGCGGGGCCGCTGTGCCAGCGGAGTGCCGGAGATGGGCCGGAAGGCCGAGTAGTAGGCCCTCCCGAGAGACAGCTCCCGGTACAGGCGCCAGGCCGCAAAGAGCAGATCCCGGTCTCTCTCCTCGCCCGCGCCGACGACAAACTGGGTGGTGTGGCTGCGGGCCCGTGCCTTTCTCGCGCCGATGGCGCGAAAGATCCAGGCCATGCGTCGCAGGATGTCACCCTCCAGGTCCTTCTGCGACGAGAGCGCGGCGAGGTGCGCGGCGCTGGGCGCTTCCAGGTTGATGGACAGGCGGTCGGCGAGCTCGGCGGCGCGCTCGATCTGGGCGGGCTCGGCGCCGGGGAGAATCTTGAGGTGGACAAAACCCTGAAAGCCGTACCGGCGGCGGATGATCTCCACGGCGGCCAGCATCCGGTCCATGGTGGTAACGGGGCTCGCGCCGATGCCCGAAGATAGAAAAAGCCCATCCACCGCGCCCCGCTCCACAAGCGCAGCGAACATACGCGAGAGCTCCTCGGGGGTGAAGCGGGTGCGGGGGGTGTCGCGCCCGGCGCGTTGGGCGCAGTAGGCGCAGGAGTATGGGCAGGCGTTGTCCAGCAGCACCTTGAGCTGGCGCAGCACCTTGCCTCCGGGAAGCCGCGCCGGGTAGATGAACTCGCCGATGTCTTTCCTCCGACACTCCGAAAAATCGGTGGCCCCGGCGACGTCCTGGGATGCGTGTTCGCCGAGGATGGTTAGCTTCTTCT
Organism: uncultured Myxococcales bacterium; assembly: GCA_964561025.1. Taxonomy (GTDB): domain Bacteria; phylum Myxococcota; class B64-G9; order B64-G9; family B64-G9; genus JAAZNF01. The sequence goes on along the minus strand of CAZLNM010000009.1, from coordinate 53,765 downwards.
CGGTGTCCACGCGCTGTATGATACTGAACAAATTTACAGCCTGCAACCATTTTTCGGGTCTTGTCCCCCTGGGCCCCCTGGGGACAGCCCCTCATCCAACCACTTGAAACAAAAAAACAAACATTGGGGACAGGCCCCGGGTTTGCCGGGTTTGGCGTATTTGCAGCCGAATTGACGCGGTGAGCAACACTGAATAGTATGTCGCCATGTCGAGGCCCTGGCAGCGTCGGCTTGTCTTTTCGCTTCTTTCCCCGGCCGTTCTGGCGGCGTGGCTGGCTGCCTGCGGAGGCGAGCCCGCGCCCACCGCCGGTATCATCTCGGGAAGCATCGCCTACTCCGGCACATGGCCTGAATCCGGCTACTTGGTGCTCTCGCTGTTTCGCATAGCGCCCTGGAGCCCGGAGTACGTCCCCGGCGCGCCGGCGGCCTTCAAGTACATCCAGGCAAAAAGTTCGAGCCCGCTCCCGTTCTCGTTCGACAACCCGCCGATCGCCTTCGGCACCTACGCGGCCCTGATGGTCGCCTGGAAGGACCCCGAGGACACGGACCCGCGGACCGGCATGCGCCCTGTCTCGGTTCATGGCACCACGCTCGACCGGATGGAGAACGCCTCCGCCATCACCCTGAGCCCGGCCCATCCCGAGGAGAAAGGCATCGTGATGCCCGAGATGATCCTCTACCCCACCGCCGCCGAGATGCGCTCCCACTACCCGCCGCTGTGAGCCGCTTCCCTGCCACCGTCCTCTGGCCGCCGATCCTGGCCCTCGTCCCGTGGACGGTGGCTGCGCTCGAACCTGCTGATTCCGGCGCGCGCGAGTCCGGAGACGGCCCCGCCGCCGTGGTCGAGGAGGACGACGTCACCGAGATCGTGGTCACCGCCGAGCGCGGGCCGGAGGACGCGAGAGAGGTCGCCGCCAGCCTCGCCTCGATCGACGGCGAAGCCATCGCCCGGCGCGGCCCGGCCGACGCGGCCGCCATCCTGCAACAGGCCCCGGGGGTCGATGCCCAGAGCATGAGCCCGGGCGGGTTCGGCGGGAACGTCAGCATCCGCGGCTCCTCGGACTTCAAGCCCGGCGGGTTCGGCAACCGGGTGCTGGTGCTGCTCGACGGCTTCCCCTTGAACACCCCGGACGCCGACGGGGTGGACTGGTCTTCGCTGCCGCTCTTCGACCTCGGCCGGATCGAAGTCCTGCGCGGGCCGGCCTCGGCGCTCTACGGCTCGGCGGCGGTGGGGGGCGTGATCCAACTCCTCTCGAACCCCCCGGCGCCCGAAATCGACCTCGCGCTCGGTCAGGGCTTCGCCGGCACCGACGGAAACCGCGCCCGGCTCCAGGCGTTGTGGTCCCAGGGCACCGCGGGCGACGGCCTGCGCATGGCCGGCCAGTGGCAGCGCTACCTCGGGCTGCGCCCCGGGGGCGAGGACGAGTTCCGCCACAACTCGCAGAGCGAGACCTTCGGCCTGCGGGCCCGCGGGAGCATCGAGCCGGCGCCGGGACACCGCCTGTTGGCCACCGCCTTCGCCGGCGGCGGCAGCGGCGGCAACCCGGGGTTCGAGGGGACCTCCGAGCGCAGCCGCTCGCGGCTCTTTCGCCGCTTGCAGACCCAGCTCGGGACGCGCTGGGAGTACCGGCCGGCCGCCGGGCTCTCGGCGGAGGCCGGGGCCTTCTGGAACGCCTCTTCCCAGACGGTCGCCGACCCGGGGGGCGGCAATCCCAACGAATACCGCAGCCATCGTGTGGGATTACGCGGGCAGCTGAGCATCCCGCTGCTGGGTAGAAGCCTGCACACCGGCGGCCTCGAGCTGCAGCTCGACCGCGTGGGCGGCACGGTGTTCCAGCTCGGGCAGGCGAACGCCGAACGCGCCTACCTGGCGCTGGCCGGGGCGGCCTTCTGGCAGGCCCAGATCGACCTGGGCGCGGGGGTGGAGGCGAGCGCCGGGCTGCGCCTCGACGGGCACGCCTTCGATACCCGCCAGCGCTTCTTTTCCATAAGCCCCAAGGCCCGGCTGGCCTACCGCCCGGCGAAGGACGCGGTGCTGTGGGCTGCGCTCAACCGGGGTTTTCGCGTGCCCACCATCGGCGAGATGTACCTGAGCTACAACACCACCTACGGGCTCGTCTTCCAGGGCAACCCGAAGCTCTCGCCGGAGTCGGTGTGGGCCGCGGAGATTGGCGCGCGCCGGGCCTTTCTGGATGGCCGGCTCTCGGCCGAACTCGCCTGCTTTGCCAACTTCGGCTCCGACACCATCGAGTTCGTGTACTCCTCGCCGGTGTCCGCCCGAAACCTCGATCGCTCGCGCCTCCTCGGCGCCGAACTCTCGCTGCGCGCGCGGCCGGCCCGCTGGCTCGATCTCTTCGCGGCGCTATCCACGCTCGATGCATTAGCGCTGCCGGGCGCACAGCCGCTGCTCTACCGGCCCGCGGCCAAGGCATCATTCGAAGCGCGGGCGCGCTGGCGCGCCTTCGAGATCTCCGCGTTCGTGGCGGCGGTGGGGAGCCGGTACTATGACGACTTTCTCGACTCGGGCGCGGCCACGCTGGATCCCGAGACGGGTCTTTTGCGCTTTCCGCGGCGGACGCTGGGCGCTTACGCGACGGTGGACCTGCGCGCGAGCTGGCATCACCGGCCGATGGCGCTCTCCATCGTGGCCTCCAACCTGCTCGACGCCCGGGTGTACGCCATCCAGGGCTACCCCGCCCCCGGCCGCGAGGTATTCCTTGAAGCCGCCTTCGCGGGAATGTAGGCTTTGCATCCATCGGAAGGAGGGATCCATGAAGAGCTTCGGCCTGTCCATGATGTTGGCGTTTTTCGCGCTTTATCTCTTCGGTTGCGGCGGCGGCGACAATGACAACCCGCCCCTCACCTGCACCGAGGCCAAGTCGCTGTGCGCCCGGCTCACCGTGCCACAGACCTTCTCCGGCACGCCCACCAACCTGATGGCGTTCTTCTTCACCACCCCCACCCCGGCCGGAATGCCGGCCGCCATCCTGGCGCAGGTGCCGACGCCCGACATCGGCCCCAAGAAACCGCTCGACCTCAAGGCCGAAAACATCACCGCCGCGAACGGCACCTACTACTTCTACGTCGCCCTGTACATGCCCGGCGGCGGGACCACCTCGCCCGTGGCGGGGGTGGACTACGCCGGCCGGGTGACCGAGCCCATCCAGTGGGACGGTAGCGCGGTCAACCTGGGCGAGGTGCCGCTGGCGATCTACCAGGCGCCCTGACCCCGCCGCGCAGCGCACGCCTCGTTCGCCTCCGCCCGGCGCGCGAACGCAAAGCCACCCGAGGCAACGCGTTCACATGCGATATCTCTGGTAGCCTTCGCGCGGCTTGAACTGCCAAAATCTGGAACGCCCGGTCGCGGGTTGAAAGGGCCTACGCGGCCAGCCGCGATCTGGACGATCTGTCGTATGAGCGCCCCCCCCTGACCTTTTTTTCAGAATCGCATAGAATGGGCCGAGAAGGGGTGATGCCATGAAAAGACTCGTCCTACTCTCGGGCACCTGTGTCGCTTTGCATCTTGCCTGCACCTTCGACACGCCGCCGTTCGAGGAGCACGGGTATCTCCCCTGCCACGAGGACGGCTCCTGCGACCACCCGGACTGCGCCTGCCTCGACGGCAAGGTGTGCGTGCCCAAGAAGGGCCTGTCCGGGACGCTCGACCCGCAGAAGTGCCAGTGCCCATCCGGCGGCAGGGTGTGCAATGGTGAGTGTACGGACATCACCAGCGACCCCCGCCACTGCGGAAGCTGCGAGACGGACTGCATCGCCCAGTTCACCGGCAGCACCGGCGAGCCCGTTTGCCTAAACTCCCAATGCGCCGTCGTCTGCCCCACGAACTCCGCCGAGTGCGACGGCGACTGGAAAAACGGCTGCGATCCGCTGGGGACGTTCGAGCACTGCGCCGATTGTCGCTCTTGTTCTGAAAATCAAGTGTGCAACGGCGACCAGTGCGCGTCCGGTTGCGACAATGGTGAATCCCCCTGCGGCAGGGCCTGTTGTAGCCAACAAGTCAAGACACCAACCCCTCACGGCGCGGTGGCATGCATCAACGACAATTGCGCCATGATTTGCGATCCCGGCTGGGGCGACTGCGGGGGTGGGGTGGCGGACGGATGCGAGACGTTCCTCGATGCCGTCAATGACTGCAAGCCGTCGTGCCTCGCCCCGGGTGTCAACTGTGCTTCTACCGTACAGCACGCAGAAGCGGTGACCTGCGAAAACGGCGCCTGCGGCTACACCCGGTGCAAGATCGACTTCGACGATTGCATAAACGGTCCCGCCGACGGTTGCGAGACGCCTCTTTCGACCGCGACGAGCTGCGGGACGGGCTGCGGTAGCATCCACGACTGCACGCAGGAAGTGCAAAACGCGGAGGGCGTCTTTTGCAACCCGAGCCGCTTGTGCGACTACGCAAAGTGCAAGCTCTTCTCCGCCGAGTGCGACAACAATCGCAGCAACGGCTGCGAGGACCTGCTCAACAAGCTCGAGCACTGCGGCGCCTGCGGCCGGGAATGCACGGCGCCCAATACGCGGCAGGAGGTGCTGGAGTGCAAGAACGGCATCTGTGTCATCCCCGAAAGCGCCTGCGAGGGCGACTTCCGGGACTGCGACAAGCTCTTTTTCAACGGCTGCGAGACCCTGGTGAAGGGCGAAAACATCTTCCACTGCGGAGAGTGCGGCAATCCATGTCCGGTCCCGACAAACACACAGGCCACCTGTGTCCTGGGGACCTGCCGCAGCGATTGCCTCCCCGGCTGGCTCAACTGCGACACGACCACCATGGACTGTGAAACCGTCGGCGGCACGACGGAGAACTGCCTTCACTGCAACGATACATGCACCGGCAATAGTAGCTGCTCGCTCGCCGGATGCAGTGACGACACATGCGGCGGGTTCCGCTGCCCGGACGGCTCGTGTCCGAACCTTGCCACCAGCGTCTTTCATTGCGGCACATGTGAACAGGACTGCTACCGGGACGCGCCCCTTCACTCGATCCCCCAGTGTGTCGGCGGGCGCTGCGACTACACCCTGTGCGTGGGGCCGTATGTCACCTGTGGCGATCCCACCGGCACCGGGGACTCCACCTGCGCCACAAACACACTCACCGACCCCCGTCACTGCGGCTCTTGCAACATCGCCTGCGCGCCGGGCCAGGTGTGCACGAACGGCGTGTGCGGCGAGCCGGGGTGGGATTGCCTCCAGGCCGACTGTTCGATGGGATCGGTCTGCTGCTCCGTCTCTGGAGGGGGAAGAACCTGTATTGCCGACATCCGGCAGTGCCAGCCGAGCAGCCTCATCGTCACCTGCGATGGAGCCGAGGATTGCAAGCCGGCCGAGAAGTGCTGGCTTGTTTCGCAATCGAACGTGTCCTTTTCAGCCTGCCGCGAAACCCAACCTCAGACCGGCATTCCGCTATGCAGCTCGAACCGGGACTGCCTGTTCGATCCCGCCGATCCCACCTCCTGTTGCAGTCACCCGGCATATCCGGAGATCAACATCTGCCAGCCAGGCTGCAAGGTGTGCGGCAACACCTGCCTGGTGGGAGACTGCAGCCCGACTTTCGAAACCTGCGGTGACACGGGCATCGGCGTGTGTCCCCCGGCGTGCAACACGGCGGGCGCCACCGCCATCTGCTGCTGGAACTCCGCCCTCCCAACCGCTCGACCGACATGCAGCATGCTAGAAAACTGCGAGGTCCAGGCCGGCATGGTGCAGCTCGGTTGCAACGACAACCTCGACTGCTTCTACGCCCTGGGGCCTAGCGGCGTCTGCTGCCTCGCCGCGCGCAACGGGAACTTGACGGCAGAGTGCGTGGCGGGCCTCCAGGAATGCCAGAGGTTCAACGGCACGGTGGTTTGCGCCTCGGACGCCGACTGTTTCGATCCGGCCAACGGGAGCCAGAAGGCGTGCCTGCCGTACACCGGCGCCAGGGTCATCTTCACCTGCCAGTGACCCGCCTCGGCCGCCCCCGCACGCCGCGCCGGACCGCGCTCGCTCTTTCGGCATCGCGGTCCGACGCTCTCACGTCATCTTTCTCAAACACACCAGAAGAAGAGACTCGGAGACTTGTTCGCCTACCGTCCCAGCCGGTCGCGGATGCGCTCCTTGAGCCGCTCGCGCTCCTCGGGCGGAAGCTCCATCCAGCGCCGCAACTTCTTTAGGAAACGCCGCCGCTCGGCGGGCTCCATGCGCTTGATGCGCGAGAAGGCCCGCCGCAGCCGCTCGCGCTCGGCGTCGGAGAGGCCCTTCCAGCGCTCGAAACGCGCAAGGACGCGAGCGCGCTCCTCGGGTGGCAGCGCGCGAAAGAGCTGAAAGTTGCGCCGCAGGCGCGTGCGCTCCTCAGGAGAGAGGGCACGGAAGCGCTCGAGCCTTTTTTGGATCTCGGCGCGCTTCTCAGACGGCAGCGCCCGGAAACGCTCCCAACGCTCGCGCAGGGCGGCCTTCTGCTCGGGCGTGAGCTTCTGCCAGCGCTCGACGAGCTCGGGCGGCAGTTTCTCCGCGCTCGACGGAGGCGCGGCCGCCGCGTTCGGGCTCTCGGGAGCGCTCGGGCCTTGCGCCTGGGCCGCGAGCGCGAACATCATCGCACCGACCCATGGAATCAACCGCACCATGGCACGCCTCCTGTCTTCCTCACGGCCGCTTGGCGTCGCGCAGCCGCCGGATCCGCTCGCGCACCTCGCGCAGGTCGGCGCGGGTGACGCCGGCCTCCCGGAGCACCGCCCGGAACGCCGCCATCTGCCGCATCGTCTCGCGCCGCTTCTGTTCGAGCGCGCGCAGGCGGTCGGACGCCTTGCCGACGGCGTCCTTCGCTCGCAACCAGTGGAGAGCGGCCGCGAGCTTGGGGTGCGCGGCCAGCGCCTCGGCGGCCTTCTCCCCGCCGGCGCCGGCGATGGCCTCCTCGAGCCGGGTCAAGCGGCGCACGAACCCGGCCAGCCGCACCGCCGCCCGGCGCAGCTCCTTGTGCAGCCGCATCTGTTGCGCCATGACGTCGAGCAGCCGCTCCCGCGCCTTCTCGGCCACCTTGGCCTGGTTGGCCCGGCGGGCCTGCGAGAGCTTCGCGATCAGCCAGCGGATCTTCTCGCGCTGGCGGGATTCCGCTTTTTGCAACCCGTCCAGCCTCCCGGCCAGCTCCTCGGCGCGGCTCGAAAAGTCCGCCGCCAGCTCCTCGGCGCGCTCGCGCGCCCGGCTCTCGCGCTCTTCCTGCCAGGCCTCCCAGTCCACCGTCTTCGCGGCGCCGAGGGCCCGCGGGGCCGCGCCCTCGGCGGCCTCGGAGGCATGCCCCGGCCCCAGCGCCACCTCCGTCTCCTCGGCGGCGAAGGCCACCTCTCCCGAGAGCACCTCGGCCCGCGTCAGGCCGTCGAGCCCCGCGGCCACCACGAACTCCGTGCCCCGCACGCCCGCCACCGCGTTGCCGGTGTGCACCTCGAAAGGGACCTTCTCGCCCGGCGCGTGGCTCACGGTCGCCTGGAGCCAGCCGAGCAGCAGCGACACCATGGGCACCGGCTGCTCGCCGCTCTCGGGCTCCTCGATCTGCAGCTCGGCGTTCGGGCCCAGCCGAAGGTCGATGTTCGCGCCGATGCGCACTCGGGCGCGCGACTTCTTGCCGGTGCGGATGGAGTCCCCCGCGGCCAGCGGCGTGCCGGCCGCGGCCGGCGCCCACTCCTCGCCGTCCAGCGGCAAGCGCCACACCTCGCCCGCGACCTCCAGCAACACCCCGTCCGCGGCGCCGTCCGGCTCGCCGGCCAGCGCATACCCGGCGCACAGCACAGAAAACGCAAGGGCCAGATTCTTCATCGGCTCTCTCCTTCCGAAAGAAGCGAAAGCTCCTCGAGCTGCGAGAGCAGATCGAGGTCCTCGATGACCTCGAGATCGAGCAGAAGCTCGATGTGGGCGAGCACCTCGCGCTCCCACTCGGCGAGAGCGGTGGACGATTGCCCCGGCGGCGGCGGGGGTGGCGTCCCCGCGTCGGGACGGTCCGCGGCGGCCAGCGGGCCGGCGCCGCCCAGCGCGCCGGCGAAGGCGATGGCGACGAGAGAGCGGTGCATGTCAGCCCTCGTCTTCCAGGCTCTCGATGGCCTCGAGGTCCGAAAGCACGTCGAGCTCGGCGATGAGCTCGTAATCGGAAAAGAGCTCGAGCTCGGCGGCGATCTCCAGCTCGTCCGCCGGCTCCACGGCGACCTCCGGGGCCGGCCGGCTTGGCCACAGGGCCACGATGAGCGCCGCCGCGGCCAGCGCCGCCGCCGGCGCCAGCCAGCGCAGGAAGCGGCCGGAAAATCCGCCGCGGGAGCGCTCGCGCGAGCGGGCCATGACCCGCTGCAGATACCCCGGCGCGGCCTCCAGGGCCGGCTGCGCCATCAGGGCCTCGCGGGCGCGGCGAAACTCGCCGAGCCGCCGCGCGCAGCCTTCGCACCCCGAAAGGTGGCCCTCGAGCGCCCGCCGCCGCTCGCTCGAGAGCTCCCCGTCCAGGTAGGCCACCAAATCCGGCCTGATCTCTTCGCAGCTCATGTGCCTTCCTCCTGCGACAATACGCGGCGCAGCTCGTCCGTGGCTCGAAACAGCAAGGACTTCACCGCGCCCTCGCTCACGCCCAGGATCTTCGCGATCTCGGCGTAGCTTTTGTCCTCGAAGCGGGAGAGCAGGAGCGCGGCGCGCTGGTTCTCCGGGAGCCCGTCCACCGCGCGCTGCACCGCCCGGGCCAGCCGCGCCGCCTCGAGCTCCTGCGCCGGCGAGCCGGAGCCGGCCATCTCGGCCTCGCTCCCGCCGGCCTGCGCCTCCGGCCGCCGCCGGCGCAGCTCGTTCAGGCACAGGCGGGTGGCGATGGTGTAGAGCCAGGTGGAGAAACGCGCCTTGGGTTGATAGCGCTTGCGCGCCTCGAACACGCGCAAGAACACCTCCTGCACCGTCTCCTCACTCCGGGCCCGGTTGTGAAAGAACCGATCGGCGAAGGCGAGCAGTTTCTGCCCATACCGCCGCACCAGCTCGTCGAAGGCCGCCTCGTCGCCGGATGCAAAGCGCAGCATGCGTTCGGCGTCTTCGTCCATGAAAGGTGCGCCTTTTGCCTCCATCGCTTGAAACCCTCGTCCATGCCCAAAGTTGCGCTAGAACGACAAATTGAGCCCGAACATGGCCTTGAACACCCCGGGCTCGCGCGCCATGATCCGCGTAGCTGCTGGTTCTTCCAGCGGTTTTTCAAAATCGAAGAAGTCCCCCGTCCATAGATAATCCGCCTCGGCCAGAAGCTGCACGTGGCGCGAGATATCCCAGGAGAGGTTGAGGTCTCCCTCTATGCCGTAGAAGCGCCCGCCCGAGTCCAGGTGCGCCCCCTGGGAGAACAGCGCCGCGGCCACCACCCGCAGCGTCAGCCCCTCCACGATGTCCCAGCCCAGGTCGAGGCCGGGGGCCAGCACCCCGCGGGCGTTCACCCCGGAGGCCGACAGCGAGCGCGCGCCGAAGGTCTGGTTCATGCCACCCGAGAAGAACAGGTTGGTGGCGGTGATCCACGGGTAGATGCCGATGAAGCTCCCGAAGCGGCCGACGTTCTTTACGCGGATGTCCTCGGCGCTGAAGGTTTCGCCGCTGAGGTAGAGGAAGAACCCGCCCAGGGTGAGCCGCTCGGTCACGTCCCAGTGGGTGGCGAGGTGCAGCATGCCGCCCAGGCACCCGCTGCTCCCGGTCCGGGTCACGCCCGGGAAAGTGCCCATGCGCGGCAAGGTGGTGACGTGGGAAATGTTCCCGAACTCCACGGCCGCGGTCCAGGCCAGGCTGCCGCGCGCGAACAGCAGATTGCCGTGCGCGCCCAGGTAGAAGAGATCTCCCGTGGTCTGGATGTCCGCCTCCAGCGTGGCCGCGTACAGCAGGCGCGGATCGGCCGTCTGCGCCACGTCACCGTGGAGCACCACCTCCACCATCACCGAGCGCAGGATCTCGGCCAGATTGGAGTCGCCGTCATGAAAATACCCGGCGAACAGGCCGATCTCTTCGAGCCACGAGCGGAGCCAGGCCACCTCCGCATAGACGAGCGGGCTGCGTTTGCCGGAGGCGGAAAAATCGCCGTTCGGAAACACCGCGTCCAGCTCGAGCCGCACGGGGGCGGCGCCCGCCTCGTCCAGGTCGGCCTGGGCGGAAAGCCCCAGGGCGTAGTTGTCCATCAAGAACCCCCCGCCCGCCGAGAGCAGGAGCTTGCCGGCCCGAAGGTCGAGCCACTCGGAATTTCCCAGCCGGGCCTGCAGGAACACCTCCCGTAAAAAGAGGCTCTCTTTCGCCTCGTCGCCGATGGGACGCCCGTTGGCCGTGACGGTCTCGCAGCGCACGTCGCCGCTCGAACAATCGGGCGCCGGGTCGTAGGACACAAGCGGCCGGAACTTCACCTCGCCGCTGTCGAGGGCCAGGACCAGTCCGAACCGGGACAGCCGCGCCGCCAGGCGGCCGGCCAGCAGGGCCGAGTACCCCAGCTCGTCCTTGTCGAAGCGCAGGTTGAGCGGGTTCTCGGCGCCGGTGACCCCCAGCCGGCCGGCGCGCATCCCGACCGAGAACGACTGGTCGAGGTTGAGCATGTTGCGCTTTGCGTTGAACCGCTGCAGAAGCTGGAGCGAGGCGTCGAGGGTGAAGCCCTGCGGCGGCGTGCCGGCCGGCGCCTCCGGATCGAAGGCCGCGAGCGCGTCCAGCAGCTCGGCCTGGTCCGGGTCCGCCGCCTCGGCCTCGTCCGCGCCGCGGGCCGGGCCGGCCAGCAGCGAGAGCGCCGCGCCGAGCGCCAGGACTCGGCGGGCCGCGCACAGGAGGGTACGCCACGCCATGGAGCCGTCCCTTCTCTTCCGGCCTAAAGGCCATCTTCGCCGGGCGCCGCGGCCGATGCAAGCCAGGAAATTCCGGCGCTTGACGCGACCGGGGCGCCGTGTGATATTTGGATGGCCGTCCAACCAACCCAGGAGGACGCGTGGCCCGGCCGGTGGTGGCGCCCTTGCGGCGCGAGCAGATCCTGAACGGGCTCTTTCGGGCCATCGCCCGCAAGGGGTTCGCCGCCTGCTCGGTGTCCGACATCGCGCGCGAGGCGAAGCTTCCGCGCGGCATCCTGCACTACTACTTTCGCAACAAGGAGGAGATGCTGGCCGCGCTCATGCGCTCGCTGGGGGAGGCCCACCTGGCCGCGCTCGACGCCTACCGGGCGCGCTTCGCCGATCCGCTGGAGCGGCTGCTGGCCGTGCTCACCTTCCACCTGGCGCCCTCCGACGAGCGCAGCCGCGACACCACCCGGGTGTGGATCGAGTACTGGGGGGTTGGGCTGCAGGAGCCGAGGGTGCGCGAGGCGGTGCGGCTGGTCCAGGCGGGCCTGCGGCGCCGGCTCACGCAGGATCTGTTCGAGATCCGTCGCCGGCGCGGCGGGGCCTTCGCCCCGGCGGCCATGGCGGTGCTGGTGCTGTCCCTGGTCGAGGGCCCGCTGCTGCAGCGGCTCTACGACGAGGAAGCGTTCTCGTCCCGGGCCCTGCTCGCCGAGGCGCGGCGCTGGCTCGGATCGATGCTCTCCTCCCGGCGCGCGGGCGCCCTGCGGAAAGGAATGCGGCGATGAACCCCACCCTGGATCCAGAATCTTTGACGGCCTTCGAGGTGGCGCTCGAGGACGGACGCCTTGTGCTCCGGCCGGAGCCGCGGCTCCCGGCGGACGCGCGCTGCTACCTGGAACGCCACCTGGAGCGGCTCAACCGTTTCAAGACGGTGGGCTCCTTCCGGGGCGCGCGCAGCGTATCGTTCTTCGACCCGCCGCTCCCCTCCGGCCCGGGCAAGCGGGGGCTGATCGATCGCCTGGAGCGCGTGTTCCTCAAGGTGCGCAAGCCGGCCGCGGCTACCCTGGCCGTCACCTACGCCTGCCAGGCCGACTGCGTCCACTGCTCCTGCCAGCCCAACATCCGCCGGCGGCCGCCGCTCTCCACCGAGCAGTGGAAAGGCATCATCCGCGAGACGGTGGACCTCGGCACCACCAACGTCATCTTCACCGGCGGAGAGCCGCTGCTGCGTCCCGACATCTTCGAGCTTGTCGAGTGCGTGGACAAGGAGCGCGCCACCTGTCTCATGTTCACCAACGGCGAGCGGCTCACGCCCGACACCTGCGCCCGGCTGCGCGATGCGGGGCTGTACGCCTTGTTCATCAGCCTCGACAGCCCCGACGAGAAGATTCACGACGAGCGGCGGCGGCGCCCCGGCCTGTACCAGGCCATCATGCGCAACATCGAGAACGCGAAGCGCGCCGGGCTGATGGTGGGTTTCTCCATCTACCTGACCGGCGAGAAGTTCCGCGACGGCGAGCTTGCGGGCTTCATGGAGCTGGGCAAGAAGCTCGGCATCAACGAGATCGTGCAGTTCGACGGCATCCCCACCGGGCGCCTGGCGGGCCAGAAGGACATCCTGCTCACGGCCGAGGAGCGCGAGGCCATCCGCAAGGAGGCCTTGCGCTACTACCACGAGCCGGGCTACCCCAGCCTCACCGCCCAGGCGCTGGTCAACTCGCCCGAGTCGATGGGCTGCTTCGGGGCCTACAACCAGTTCTACATGACCGCCTACGGCGACATGTGCCCCTGCGACTTCACCCCCATCGCCTTCGGCAACGCGGTCGAGGAAGGGGTGCAGGCGGTGTGGGAGCGCATGACCCACCATCCGCTGTGGTGCAAGCGGCACAAGGATTGCCGCATGCAGAACCAGAAGTTCCGCTCGTGCACGGTGGATCTGATCCCGCCGGGCGCGCAGCTGCCCTATCCCATCGCGGCCATCGAAGCCGCCACGCAGAGCGCCGCCAGCGCGGATCTGAGGCGTGACGCTCCAGCGAGCGCGAAACAGGCCTGCTCTTGATGGGATGAACCGGGGAGACTTCCGAGAAAGACCCCCCCCCTCGCTTGGCCGTCTTCACCTGCGCGGACAATCAGAGCGGCCGGCTTACTTGCAGTCCTTGAGGATCTGCTGCAGGGCGGGCAGCTCCTTGGAATTGGCGGGCAGGCTCTTCTGGTACAGCCGGTACTCGCGGCAGGCGTCCTGGTTCCGGCGGAGCTGGGCGAAGGAGATGCCGAGCCCCCGGTGCGCGACCGACAGCGCGGGATCCAGCTCCAGGGCCTTCTGGTAGTTTCGGACCGCCTCCTGGTACTGGGCCTTCTTCACCGCCTCGTTGCCCTTCTTGTAGAACTCCACGGCCTCCGCCGCCCGGGCCTTGCGGTCCACCGCGGCCACGGGCCGGTCGGGCTTGGGCGGCTTGGGTACGTCGCCCCGCGGCGGAACCTTCGGCGGCTCCGGCTTGGGCGGCGCCACGGGCTCCACCACCTTCGGCGGTTTCTCCTCGTCCGGTTCCGGCCCGGCGTCTGGCGGGGTGGGCGCGATCTCCTCGGCCGGGGACGCCGGCTCCGCCGCCGGGGTCGCCACCCCGGCATCCGGCGCGTCCGTCCGCTCGCCACCGCCGAGGAACCGGTCCTTGCCCCCCAGGAAGAACCACCACCCGGCGAAGGCGCCACCGCCCAGCAGCAACAGCACGAGCACCGTCCACAGCACCGGGTGGCCGCCCCGGCGCGCGGGCAGGCTGGGCGTCGCGGCGGGAGCCGGCAAAGGCTCCGGGGGGATGCTGGGCAACACCATGCGCACCGGCTGTGGCTGGCCCGCCGGCGGTGGGACCGAATCCTTCGTCCAGGGGGCGTCGGAGGACCGCCCTTCGCCGCTGCCTTTCATAACGTAGGTGGAGGCGGCGCGCCCCGACAGGGGCGGCGGTACGCCCGGCGAGGGCAGGATGATCTCCGGCTTGCTGGGCGGTTTCAGCGGCGGCGGCACCGGCGCTGCCGCGACGAACGGTGGCGTGGGAGCGACAACCGGCGGCGGCGGGGCGGCCGCCGGCGCGCTCACCAGAGATTCTGGCGGCAACTCCGGGGCGAGGTCCGCTCCGGTCAGCAGCGTCGCTGGCGCGCCCGGGGTAGACGACGCGGCCGGCGGGGGTTCGCTCTGGCGCTGTCGCACGAACTTGGGCATCTTGTCCGCGGCGAACCCGCTCGCGGCCCAGGCGGCCGCGGCGTCGGCCCAATCCTTGTCCGCCCCGCTCCCGCTCGGGCCCGGAACGGACGGCTCTACGGGGGGCGAGGGCACAAAGGGCACCACGTCTACGGGCGCGGGCGCCGCTGGAGCCAGCGGCTCCGCGGCCACCGGCGCTTGCGGGGGCGCGCTCGGCGCGGCACCCCACGCCTCCACCGGCGCGGCCTCCGGGACGATCTCGGGGGCGCTGACGGCGCCCACCGGCGCTTCCTGCATCGGCTCCGGCGCCGGAGGTGGCGGCGGCGGCAAGCCGGGGTCGACCTCGGCCCAGGCGGCCACGGGGGCCGTGGGCAACTGCGCGCCGGGGCTCTGCGCCGGGCCCCAGGCACCCGGCGCCGGGGCCTGCGGCGGAACCACGTCGGGCGAGCTGAAGGCCGCCGCGGGCGATGTGCCTTCGGCCAGGGGCGGCGGCGCTCCCCACGACAGCTGACCCACCTCCTCCCAGGACGAGACGGGTCGCCCCGGCGGGGTCTCGACCTTCGTCGACACGTCCGCCGAAGCCGCCGGCGGTTGAGCGTCCGCGGGCGCGCTCGGGGTCAGGGGCGGCGATTCGGCCGGCGCGGTATCGATCGCGGCCGGCGAGGGCGGGGGAGGTTCGGCGGCAGCGGTGACCTCGGGCGGGGCGGGAGGAGGCTCCGGCGGCCGCGAACCGGACCACAGCAGATCGCCGCTGCTCCACGCCGGCGCGGAGGCGGTTGCCTCGGGTGCCGGCGGGCTCGGCAGACCTTGATCGGGCGCGATCCCCACCGCGGGCGCCGGCGGCTCCGGGGTGACGGCAGGCGGGGCGTCGGCAGGCGCGGCGTCGGCTGGCGCGGCGTCGGCAGGCGCGGCGCCGGAAGGCGCGGCGTCGGCCTGCGGCGCGGCTGGAGCCTGGTACGGAACCAACGCGCCCTGACACGTGGGGCAAGGCACCGGAATGCCCTGCTGAAAATACACCTCGTCCACTTCGAAGTATTGCTGGCAGTTAGGACAAACAACGACCATGGAGGCACCCTGTCGCGCCTGGCGCAGACGGCGCCAGGGAATCGAGCCACCAGGGGACACACCACCCTCAGGAAAAGGATGATAATTCCCGAGACGCTCCGCTGGCAAGAAAAAATCGCCTGTTTTTTGGCTGGTTAGGCCCCCTGGCCACCGATGTCTCGGCTCTTGATCACCGGGCACCCTCTCTGCTATCGGGGGGATATGCGCTCGATCGTCATCGGCACGGCCGGCCACATCGATCACGGGAAGTCGGCCCTGGTCCGCGCGCTGACGGGGGTGGATCCGGATCGCCTGCCGGAAGAGAAGCAGCGCGGCATCACCATCGATCTGGGCTTTGCCGACCTCTCGCTCGCGCCCGATCTGCACGCGGCCATCGTCGACGTCCCCGGTCACGAGCGTTTCGTCAAGAACATGGTGGCTGGAACGGGCGGCATCGATCTGTGCTTGCTGGTGGTGGCCGCGGACGAGGGGGTCATGCCCCAGACGCGCGAGCACGTGGACATCTGCCGCCTGCTGGGCATCCGCCGCGGCGTGATCGCTCTCACCAAGATCGACCTGACCCCCGATCCGGCCTGGCAGGAAGAGGTGCTCGCCGACCTGGGACGCGAGCTCGCCGGCACCTTTTTCGAGGCCAGCCCGCGGGTGCGGGTCTCCAGCCGCACCGGCCAGGGGCTTGCCGAGCTCAGGCAGCTCTTGCTGGAAGCGGGCCGCGAGGTGCCGCCGCGCAACGCCTCGGCCCCGCCCTTTCTGCCCATCGATCGCATCTTCTCTGCGCAGGGCTTCGGCACGGTGGTCACCGGCACCCTGCTGACGGGCCAGCTCCGCGCGGACGACGCGGTGGACATCGTTCCCGATCCCGGCGGCAAGCTGCGCAAGGTGAAGATCCGCGCCCTGCAGAGCCACGGTCGCGAGCAGCCCGAGGCCCTGGCCGGGCAGCGCGTCGCCGTCAACCTGTCGGGCGTCGCCCGGGAAGAACTCTCCCGAGGGCAAACGCTCTGCGCGGTAGGTTTCGAGCCCAGCCGCGACTTCGAATCGCGCCTCGAGCTGGTCGCCGGCGCCGAGCCGCGCCCGGCGCGCTTCTCGGCCATCCTCTACGCGGGCACCGCCAAGAGCGAGGTGCGGGTACGATTGTGGGGCGCCGAGCGACTCTCGCCAAACGAAGCCGCCTTCGCCCGGATCCACGCCAGGGAGCCGCTGGCTCTCTTCGCCGGCCAGCGTTTCATCCTGCGGGGGTTCGCCCCCATCCCGGGCAGAGGGACCACCATCGGCGGGGGCCGCGTGCTGGACCCCCATCCGCCCCGGCGGCGAACGCGCGAGGTGCAGGCCCGGCTGGAGCGCCTGCGCCGGCTCGACACCGGCTCCCTGGCCGAGCGGCTCTCGGTCCTACTCGACGGGCGGGAGCTGGCCGGGGCCGGCGCCGCCGAGCTCGCCCTGGAGACCGGCGAGGGGCTCTCCGAGGTCCAGGCCGCGCTGGAGCAGATCGCCGCCGGCGACGGGTTGATCAGGACCCATCCGGAACACCAACGAGCCGTCGGAGCGGGTGCGCGCGCGCTGGCGCTGGAGCGGGCGCGCCGTATCCTGGAGCGCTTCCACCGGGAGAACCCGCTGCTGCCCGGCATGCCCGCCGAGGCGCTGCGCCAGCGGCTCCAACCCGAGCTTTCGCCTCGCGTCTTCCGCGCGCTGCTCGACGACTTCTGCCGCCGCGGCGCGCTGGCGGTCACGGCGGACACGGTGCGGCTCTCGTCGCACCGGGTGCAGCTCTCGGGCCAGCGGGCGGGCCAGAGCGAAAAGCTGGCCGCGCTCTTCGACCAGGCCGGCCTGGCCCCACCCCGGCCGGAGGAGGCGGCGCAGCGCCTCTCCTGCGGCGTGAAGGAAGTGCACGAGCTGCTCTCCCACCTGGCCCGCTCCGGGCGATTGATCCGGGTATCGGCCGAGCTGTTCTTCTCGGCGCCGGCCATCGAGGAGCTGCGCGCGCGCCTGCGGCAACACCTGGCCAGCCGGGGCGCCATCACCACGCAGGAGTGGAAGGGCCTGGTCGGGCAGAGCCGCAAGTTCGCCATTCCGCTGGCGGAGTACTTCGATCGGGAGAAGATGACCCTGCGCGTCGGCGACCGGCGCGTGCCGCGGGCGGCCGACCCGGGGCGAGGAGAAGAGACATGAGCCTGGGGAGTGAAAAACGGCGCACCCTGCGGGTGCCGGTGGCCTTCCGCGTCAAGGTGGACACCGTGCGCGGCCGTTTCAACGGCGTGGGACGGGATCTGAGCGAGGGAGGCATGGGCATCTACCTGCCCAAGCTACCCCCGCTCGGCAGCGCGGTGGAGGTGGAGTTCTCTCTCGCGGAGAACCAACCCGCCATCAGCGCCTCCGCGGAGGTGAGCTACCATCAGCGGAGTTCCGGGGGCGTGTCCTCGGACTGGATGGGCGTCCGCTTCGTGCGCATGGACGCCGCCGCCCACGAGGCCATCC
This sequence comes from uncultured Myxococcales bacterium, assembly GCA_964561025.1. Classification (GTDB taxonomy): domain Bacteria; phylum Myxococcota; class B64-G9; order B64-G9; family B64-G9; genus JAAZNF01. The sequence goes on along the minus strand of CAZLNM010000009.1, from coordinate 36,257 downwards.
GCCGCTTCGTCTCCACCCATTATGGCGCGCCGGCCCCCGCCGGACCCCCGCCCCTGCCGCGGCGGCCCGGCTAGCGCACCAGGGTCAGAGTCCCCCCAACAGGCTTCGCGCGGCCTGCAGCGCGACGCGCAGGACTCCGCCGGGCAAGAACCCGATCGCCAGGATGGCCACGGCGGTGACGGCGGCGGCGACCGAGGTCCAGACGCACACCGGGCGCGGCGATGTCGACGCCGGCGGCCGCATGACCATGGCCGCCACCAGCCCCAGGCTCATGACCAGCACCAGGCCCAGGGACAGGGCCGCCAGCACGGCCGTCCCCGTCCAGCCTGCGCTCACCATGGCTTCGAGCAAGACAAGCCGCGAGAAGAACCCGGCCGTGAGCGGCATTCCCGAAAGACACAACAACGCAAGGCCCATGACCGCCGCCAGCCAGGGACGTTGCCGCGCCAGGCCTTCCAGGTGGCTCACCCGCGGCGGCTCGGGGCCCATAAGCCGGGAGAACCCCGCGTACAGGCCCGCCCAGGTCAGGGCGTGGACCAGCACAAAGACCAGGATCCCGCCGACGATGTGCTCGCCCTCGCCGCGCACCTCGCCCGCGGCGGCGATCCCGAGCAGCAAGAAGCCGGTCTGGCCGGCTGCCAGGTAGCCCGCCATCCGCTGCAGGCGGGACTGCACCAGGGCCACCGCGTTGGCGACCAGCAGGGCCACCAGGCCGACGCCCCGCAGCAGCGTCACCCAGCCGATCTGGGGGTGTTGCGCGAGCGGCAGGAGCGCCGTGAGCAGGATCCTCGCCGAGACCGCCAACCCGGCCACCAGCACCCCGCCCGTGAGCCATAGCGAGGCCGAGGCCGGCAACCCCTCCGCCAGGTCGGAGAACCACATATGCAGCGGCACGGCGGCCACGAACAGGCCCAGGCCACACAACAGCAGCGCCACCCCCGGCGCCAGCAAGGGCGGGAGAGCCTCGCCCGGAGGAAGGTCGCGCAGAAAGCCACCGATCCCGGCCAGCGTAGAATGCCCCGTGGCGGCCAGGATCAAGGCCGAGCCCAGGGCGAAGAGCACCAGGGACAGGATGCCGGCCAGAAGCCCCTTGAGCGCCGCCTCGCGTCCCTCGAGCCTTCCGGAGCTGGAGGCCAGTCCCCACACCGGGACCAGGGTCAGGGCGAAGCCGGAGAGGGCGGCGAACAGGTCCGCGGAGAGGACCAGCAGCGATCCGCCCGCGGCCGACAAGAGCAGCAGCGTGTCCCCGCCATCGGCGCGCGATGTCTCCTCGTCTCGCCGAAGAGCGATCGCGAAGAACGCCAGGGCCCAGATGGCCCCCAGGGCGAAGCGACCAAAATCGTCCCCGAGGAAGGTGCCCTGGGAGAGGCCCTGCCCCGCCGCCACGGGCCACAGGAATCCCACCGCCCCGAGGACGGCCACGGGCCAGGCGAGCGAGAACAGGGTGCGCAACGCTCTGTGGGCCGGAAGCGCGACCTCCAGGGCGGCGCACACCAGGGCTGGCAACCAGAACAGGGCCACGGTGGCCGGGTGCATGTTCTGGATCGGGCTCATGGGGACAACCCCCGGCCCATCAGCGCGGCGGCCGCGGCCAGGTCCGGCGCCTTCTGGCCCAGAGCCGACCACAACCCCACGCTCAGGATGACACCGGCGAGCAGGAGCAACACCACCACCTGCCGCCGCCGCGGCCAGCGGGAGCTATTCCACAGATCCGCCTGGAACACCCCTCCGCTCAAGCGCCGGCTGATCCACAGTCCCGCCCCGCCCAGCACGAGCAGCGCGAATGCGGCGAGCGCCAGCATGAGCCCATCGCCCTGCAACTCGCGCAGGACGGGCCAGGCTCCCGTGAACCCCACCGTGCCCGGCAATGCCCCCAGCGAGGCCACCGCCGGCAAGAACAGGCCCGAGAACAGCGGCTGCCGCCGCCACAAGCCGCTGATATCGACGACCCGCTGGCTGTCGCGCGCCTGGCAGACCGCCCCCGCGAACAGAAACACCGCCGCGCCGGAGAGACCGGCCGAGGCCAGCAGCACCAGACCTCCCCACACCGCCGCCGGGGTCCCCAGGGCGAGCCCCAGCAGCGCCAGCCCCGTCTGGCCGAGGCACAGGCAGGCCAGCAGGCGCTTGAGGTCGCGCTGCACCAGGGCCACCAGCCCGCCGAGCAGCGCCGTGCCGAGCCCCAACCAGGCGAGCGTCTGGGCGGTGCCACCCAGTTGTGCGCCGAAGATGCGATGCAGCAGGTGGTACACACCGAAGCCGCCCAGCGGCAGCACCCCCCCGGCCAACATGATCGAGGCCGCGACGGGGCTGTCCGACTGGGCCACGGGGAACCAGGTGTGTAGAGGGAAGACCGCCAGGCGCATCACGAACGCCGGCACGAAAAACCAGGCCAGGCCTCCCGCGGGCGCGGCACTGAAGCGTCGCGAAAGCTCCTGAAGATCGAAGGTGCGCGGCTCGCCCGCGGCGCGCACCAGCAGGAGGACCCCGACCCACAGCACCACGCTGGAGGCGATAGAGGTCACGAAAAAGCGGGTGGCCGCCGCCACGCCCCGCAGCTCCGGCCCGCGCCCCATCAACAAGAAGAAGGGCACCAGGGTGACCTCCCAGAAGGCGATGAACAGGATGAGATCCCAGGAGGCCACCGCGCCCAGCATGCCGCACTCGGCGAGGAGCAGGCACACCAGGTGAGAACGGTTGAGATCCGGTAGCCCCGGCAGCGTTCCCACCATGGCCGCGCCACCCACCACCACGATGAGGCCGCAAAACCAGAGCCCGACCGCGTCCAGGCCGAGGTGGAAACTGATCCCCAGCTCGGGCACCCAGGGGAACTCGAGCGACACCGGCAGCGAGCCGTCCTGCGAAAGCCACCACAAGCCGATCCACGCGCCGAGCGCCCCCAGCGAGAAGGCCCAGCCGAACGACCGGGCCAGGCGGGTGGCGCGCGGCGGGCACACGCCCACCGCCAGCGCGCCGAGCGCCGGCAACGACGGCAGGCAGACCAGCAGGATCCGCGCGAGCGTGCCGTCCATGTTCAGCTCCGCGTCCAGGCCCACAGCAGGGCGAGCGCAGTCCAGGCGGCGATGAGCAAGCTGCGCCGGATCCGCCCGTCGTGCAGGTGCCGCAGGACCAGCCCCGTCCCCTCGATGGTGCGCACCGGCAGCCCGGTCCCCAGGCCATCGATCAAGATATCGCCCAGCAGCCGCCACAGCACCACTCCCAGGGCCTTGGCCAGCCCCACCGGGAGCAGGATCACCAGCCGGCCCAGCCCGAGACCCGTGTCGGCCAAGAGCTCCAAGAGACGCCGCACGCCGATGAAACGCGGGGCGACCCGGAGCCGCGCGAAAGAACCGGCCAGCAACCAGCCGGCCCCGGCCGCCAGCACGGCGCCGAGCCCGAGGCGGATCCCCGTCGCCCCGCCCCAGAACACCTCACCGAACAGAAGGATGCCGGCCGCGCCGACGAATAGGTGGCCCGCGGAGAACAGCAGGGCCGGCCAGGGCCAGCACCGTGTTCCCTCCTCCTCGGCGGGGAGCGCCTCGTGGAGACGGCGCAGCGCGGAACCCATGCCGAACTGCACGGCGAAGACGGCCGCGGTGATCCACGCTCCCCGCTCGTCGTCCGCCGCGGCCGCGAGCAGCCGCGCGCAGCCCGCGAACCACAGCGCCGGGGGCGCCATCGCGACGACCGCGGAGGCGAGCGACATGGCGCGCAAGCGGAAGATCGGCCCGGCCGCGATCTCATCCGGCCCCATCTGCTCTTCCGGCCGGCCGTTCAGCAAGAAGCGTCCGGCCAGGAGCAGCGCGCCGCCGGCACAAAGCGTCAGGGCCGCCACCGGGTCGCCCGCGGCGAACCCCAGCAGGGCCAGGCTGCCCGCGCTCATGGTCAGCCAGCCGACGATCTTTTGTGGCGCCTGCGGTTGCATGGCGGCGACCAGGGAGAACACCACGCTGGCCAGCGAAAGCCACAACAGCCAGTCGAGCAAGACGGGGAAGCGCTCCAACGAATCCTGCACCCGGTCCAGCAAGAACACCGCGGGCACCCACGAGGCCAGGGTCTGCACCAGCAGCGCGGCGGTGGGCCGGCTTCGTCCCAGCTCGGGCACGGTGCCGTGGAACGGCACCACGCCGGCGCGAACCAGCGCCGCGGCCAGGAGCAAGGCCGCGGACCACTCGGGGTGCGGGCCCGCGGCGGCGAGCAGCGAAAGCAGAAGCAAAAGCCCGGAGACGCGGCCCAGCAGCAACCAGTGCACCCCGGTCCGCCCTCCCCGCTCCTCGATGGCCCAGAAGCCGGCCAAGAACCCGCCCGACAGCGACAGCCCCTCCCAGCCTACCAGAAAGGCCAGGTCCAGGGCCGCTCGCGTGAACAGGAAGCCGGCCGCGGCCAGCAGGAGCATCATCAGCGCGTAGAAGCGGTGCCGCCCGCTGAAAGCGGCCACCGAGCGCTGCGCCTGCCACAAGGCGCCCAGGGCCAGGAAACTCGAAAGGAGCAGCGCCCACAGGGCGGTCCCATCCGGCGCCGGAGGAGCCGAGCCCGGATCCAGCCAGCGCAGGCCCAGCAGGAACCCGCCGCACAACAGGGGCACGAAGCTACCGGAGAGCGAGAGGAGGGCGAGCCCCCGGCGCGGGATCCGGCCTCCCAGGAGAGAGAGCAGCAGCGAGGCCGCCACGGGCGCCGCCCAGGTGAGGAGCACGGCGGCACATGCCAGGGAGGACAGCGTCAATGTTTCATCCTGTCGTGCTCGTCCACGTTGAGGGGGCGGCGAAACCGCTCGAAGGCGTACGCCACCACGGCGCCCGAGAGCACCAGCAGCACCATGTGCGCCAGGATGACGACGCCCGGCGCCTGGAGCGGCGCGCCCTCCCGGTTGGCCGCCAGCCCGGCGACGGCCAGGAGCACGCCGTTCAACATCAAGATCCCCGCCAGCACCACCACCGGCCCCGAGCGTCGCAGCAACAGGCCGGCCAGCCCGAGACTGACCTGGAGCATGGCCAGCCACAGCACGTGTTCGAGAGGAATCACGAGCCCGAGCCTCCGTTCTGGGCGCGGCGCGCGCGAACCACGAACCCGCCGGTGACGGCCACGGTCAGTAGCGAAAGCAGCGCCAGCCAGGCCGTGGTGGAGATGGCCTCCGCGCCCTCGGCCAGGCGCGGGCGCTCCGCGTCGGAGAGGAGGGGGAGGAGCAGCCACAAAAAGACCGCCGCCGCGGCCACGCCCGAGGCGCGCGCCAGGCTCCAGCGGGCCTTGCCCCCGGTGTGGATTTGGAGGATCTCCCGGCCACGCATGAAGGCGCGCAAGAAGAGCGCCCCGGCGGCCAGCACCAGCAGGACCTCCATTCCCAGCAGGTACTGGCCCAGCAAGAGGCAGATGCCGCCGTTGCCCGCCATGGTGAGCGACAAGGCGGTCGCGGCGGGCGCCGGCCGGGGATGCAGCATGGCGAACCCGGCCGCGCCCAAGGTGATCACACCCAGGATCCAGAACAGGATGACGTCCATCCCGCCTCCGTGCCGACCATCGTGTATGGGAAGCCGGCACGGCTGTCAAGGCGAAGCGGGTTCGGGTTGACAAATCGTCCGGCCACCGGCAAGGTCAGGCCATGGAAAACCTCCGGGATCCGGGACGACGGCGCCGGCAGGCGGCAAGCCACACGCACCTTGGCGCGGTGCTCATCATCGGGATGCTGCTCGCCGCCCCGTGGGCCGAGGCCGCCTGCGTCCGTGGCTGGGTGACCGGGCTTTCCGGCCAGGACGCGGTCTTCGTGGTTGTCGAGGGAGGAGCCAGCCTGCGGGTCCAGAGCCAGCCCGGGGGCCAGTGGGAGGCCTGCGGGCTCCCCGCCGGAAAATACCTGGTTCACCCGGAGCACGCGAACTACCAGTTCACCCCCTCCTCGAGAACGGTCGTGGTGCGCGAGCCGAAAGTCCAGGCGGTCAACTTCCACGCCATCTCGCGCCGCGCCGCGGGCAATCCCGGCGCGGTGAAGGGTCGGGTGGAGGGCCTCAAGAAGGGCCAGGTGGTGCTGCTCGAACTCGCCTGCCGCATCCCGGTGGAGGGAAAGACCGCGAAGGGCGGCGCCTTCAGCCTCCAGCCCCGCGAGCCCGGCGCCTGCCGCCTGATCCCCCGCGACGATCGCTATCGCTTCGTGCCGCTCGAGATGGAGCTCGAGATCGCGCGCGACCCCATCCTGGGGCTGCACTTTTTGGCCGACCCCAGGGAGGGTCCGGCCCTCCCGATCGAGGCCCCGGCCGATGAATCCGGCAAGCCGCTCGTGGAACGCCCGGTCTACCGCCTGAGCGGCCAGGTGAGAGGCCAGAAAAAAGGGGAAAAGACCCTGGTCCGGGTGTCCGGGCCCGCCGAGCGCGAGGCGGCGAGCGGCGAGGACGGGAAGTTCACCTTCGAAAAGCTCCCCGGCGGGCGCTACCGGGTCGAGTTCCGGGCCTCCGACTGCGAAGGCTGCCGAGTGTTGCCACCGGGGATGGTGATCGAGCTGGACGAGGACACCTCGGGCATTTTGGCCCAGATCCAACGGCCCGCAAAAGGCCGCTGAAGGTTCGCCTGGTTCGACATTGTCCTTGACAACGCATTAACCATCTGGTTAACTGGGGCCGGCATGGAAGAAGAAAAAAACAGCACCCTGCACCTTCTGGATTCCAGCGACGACGACTGGCGCGCCGAAGAGCAGGAGGAGCCCAGGGACACCGCCGAGGCGACCAAGAAAGACCGGCGCCGGCGGGAGCTCATGGAGCAGGCGGCCGCCGACTACGGCACGGACTTCGTGCGCAAGCTCCAGCAGATCCGCGACGCCAAGGAGCGCATCGTTTACGTTGCCGAGTCGGTGTTCGCCCGCAAGGGGTTCGGCGGCGCCCGCACGCGCGAGATCGCCGATCTGGCCGCGGTCAACAAAGCCATGATCCACTACTACTTCGACAGCAAGGAGAAGCTCTTCCACGCCGTGCTGGACAAGATCCTCTTCGACCTCATCAAGCTCACCCAGGAGACGGTGCGCGACGAGCTGCCGGTGGCGCGCCAGCTCGAATCGTTCTTCCGCGGCTTCTTCGACTACATCTCCACCCACCGCAACTTCTCCCGGCTCACCACCATGGACGTGGGCTCCTCGGACCGCTACCTGGCGCGCCTGGTGGAGACGTTCTTCGCGCCGCTGTTCAGCCGGGGCGTCCAGTTCATCGAGCGGGGCGTGGCGGCCGGCGTGTTCCAGAAGGTCAACGCACGCCAGTTCCTGGTCTCGATCTACACCATGACCATCGGCTATTTTTCGGACCGGGAGTTCGTGGGGATGATGTTCGGCGAGGACCCCCTCTCGGAAAAGATCCTGAAAGAGCGGCGCGAGTCCATCCTCGACCTGATCTTCGCCGGCCTCGGCTGCAAGAGGCCGTAGGTGTTTTTTTTGTTCACTTATTAACCAACTGGTTGGTCAAGAGGAAGCCATGAAAGAAAAGAGAAATTACAAGATCCTGATGATCGAGCCCAAGTCACCCGGGAAACACATCTTCTCAAGATACGCCATCCCACGGCTGGGACTGCCCATCCTCGGCACCATCGCCAAGGGGCTCGGGCACACCGTCCGCATCGTCTTCGAGGAGCAGCACAAGCTGCAAGAAGCCGACCTCTCCTGGGCCGACATCGTGTGCATCTCCACCATCACCTCCACCGCGCCGGCCGCCTATGACTTCGCCGATCGGGCTCACCAGCGCGGCGCCACCGTGATCATGGGCGGGCCGCACGCGACCTTCTTGCCCGACGAGGCGCTCTCGCACGCGAACTTCGTCCTGCGTGGCGAGGCCGAGGAGAGCTTCGCCGACCTACTCGCCATGCTCGCCGGGGAAAAGGCCGCCGCGGACGTCCCCGGCCTGAGCTACCACGCCGGCGGCGAGGTTCGCCACAATCCCCTGCCCACGCGCATGGCGGACATGGATCGCGTCCCCATCGCCGACTTTTCGCTGGTGGCCGGCATGAAGGGCTGGTTCCACCGCGGGGTCATCCCCATCCAGACCTCGCGCGGCTGCCCGCACCACTGCCGCTTCTGCTCGGTCACCCCCATGTTCGGCCACCGCATGCGCTACGCCTCGGCCGAGCGGGTGGCGGAGGAGCTCGAGCGCCGGCGCGGCAGCGGCGACGCCATGTTCATCTACGACGACAACTTCTGCGCCTCGCCCCGCCGCACCAAGGAGCTGCTCGACTACCTGCTGCGGCGCAACGTCTTCTTTCCCGAGTGGTCGGCGCAGGTGTCGGTGCGCGCGGCCAAGGACGAGGAGATGCTCGCGCTCATGGCCCGGGCCGGCTGCCGGGTGGTGTACGTGGGTTTCGAGTCGATCCAGGAGGAGTCGCTGAAGCTCTTCCGCAAGCGCCAGGACCAGGACGAAATCCGCGGGGCGGTGCGCGCCTTCCACCGGCACGGCATCCGGGTGCACGGCATGTTCATCACCGGCAGCGACAGCGACACCGTCCAGAACATCCGCGCCACCGCGCGCTTCGCCATCCAGGAGGACATCGAGACGGTGCAGTTTCTGGTGCTCACCCCGTTCCCGGGCACACCGGTCTTTGACGACATCGAGCGAGAGGGGCGCCTGCTCTCGCGCGACTGGTCGCTCTACGACGCGCACCACGCGGTGTTCCGCCCCCGCAACATGTCCGCGGCCACGCTGATGCAGGAGAGCATGGACGGGATGGCCAAGGTGTACGCCTGGCGCCGCACCCTGGGCCTGCTGCTGCGCGGGAAACTCCAGCGGGCGGTCATCCGGGCCTACGCCGCCAACCAGGTGCGCCGCTGGCGGCGCGAGAACCGGGCCCTGCTCAAGCAGGCCCGCCGCGGCGCGCCGTTCTCGCCACAGCAGCCGCTCACCGGACCCCAGGCGGGGTAGTCGCTCGCAAAGAAATCGCTCGCGCCGGACGCCGCTGCCGAATTCGCTGCGCCATCGCAAGATGCGAATCTTTTCTTGACCTCGCATCTCGAGGTCTATTAAAAATCCATCAACACGCCCTTGAAGATCGCACCGAACATGGTGGGAATCTTTCACACAGCGTTGCCCTTCATTTGGTTGTCCTTGTTGCTGGTTGCCTACCCGGCTCTCGGGCAGAGCGTGGACACCTCCGCCGAGGCCCTGCCCGGCGAGGAGGAGGAGTCCGCGACACCGCCCGCCGAGGAGGATGACGACACCCAGGGACTCGATGACGAGCTGGACATGCTCCAGGAACAGGTCGAGGTGACCACCGCCACCAAGTCCATGCAGAAGGTCGAGGAAGCGCCGGCGGTCATCACCGTGGTCACCCGCGAGCAGATCGAGCGCTGGGGCTACCGTTCGGTGGCCGAGGTCCTCTCGCACCTGGCCGGGTTCTTCGTCCAGGATGACCACGTCCTGCCGAACGTCGCGGTCCGGGGCATCATCGGCGGCCTGCGGGCCGAAAGCGGCATCCTCAAGGTGATGATCGACGGCCGTTCGGTGGCCTTTCGCTCCACCTCGGGCGTGTGGCTGGGGCCCGAGCTCATCCCCTTGACGGCGGTCGAGAGCATCGAGATCGTGCGCGGCCCCGCCTCGGCCCTGTACGGCGCGGACGCCTTCCTGGGGGTGATCAACGTCATCACCCGCGCCGGCAAGGATCAGCGCGGCGCCGATCTGACCACCGGGGTCAGCCTGACGGGCAAGAACCTGGGCGGCGACCTGGACGTCAGCCTGAGCACCCGGCTGGGCGCGGTGGAGCTGCTGCTGGGGGCGCGCGTCCACTCCGAGGATCGCTCGGGCCTTTCGCTCCCGGGCTCCTCCCCTGCCCCGCAGATCCCGGACTACAGCCAGGCCTCGCTCACCTCCAGCGGCCAGCAGATGTTGTCCGGCACCGGGCTCTTGAAGCTCATCTACCACCTGGGCGAGAAAAGCCGGCTTACGCTGGCCGCCGGCATGTCCACCATCGAACGGGTGGCCGAGTTCGCCGACTGGCAGCAACTGGCGAACGGCATCGACGCCCAGGGCCACTCCCGCAAGAACCAGATCGCCCTGGCCATGGGGTACGTGGATCTGAGCGCGACCTTCGCCCTGAACGAGCAGTTCGAGCTGAACGCCTCCGCCACCTACTTCACCGGCGGGCCGCGCCCCTCCGATCGGATCGACGTGGGCTCCGACACCTACTGGGTGCGGCGGGAGTTCGGCTTCTCGGGATGCGAGGTGTCGCTGGGCGCCCGCTACCAGCCGATCCCCTCCCTGCAGCTCATGGCCGGCACCGATCTTTTCTATGACGACGAGGCGCTGCCCTCGATGCTGCACGTGTTGCAGCTCTCGGTGGGGGGGCTGAAGGCCGGGGACATCCGCGAGTCCACCTCGGTGCGACAGGGGCACAAGGCGCTCTTCAATCCGGGCGCCTACCTGCAGGCGTTGTGGCAGTCCGAGGGCGGGCGCGTCGGGCTGACCGGCGGCTTTCGTTTCGATCACCACAACATCTACGGCGGTCAACCCAGCGGCCGGGCGGCGCTGGTGGTCAAGGCGCTTTCCTCCTTGCACCTGAAACTGGTGTACGCCTCGGCCTTCAAGGCGCCTTCCCCGTTGCTGCTGTACGGCGTCCCGCTGCGCTCCGGCGACATCATCGGCAACCCCGACCTCAAGCCACAGTACGTCCACACCGTGGAGGGGCAGGTGCTCTGGTCCCCCTCCGAGATCCTGCGCCTGTCCACCGACCTGGGCTACAGCCTGGTGATGGACCAGGCCGAGTTCACCCAACAGGGGGCCAACAAGGTGGCCCGCAACATCTCCAAGCTGGGCGCGCTGTCCTGGGAAGCCGAGGCCGACCTCCACTGGAAGGACTGGCTGCGGGCCTACCTCAACCTGACCCTGGTGTGGGTGGTGCGCGACCGGGGGGAAGAAGGCTATGCGGCCGAGTTGGTGGGCTGGCGCAACGGCATCTTTCCACCCCTGACCGTCAACCTGGGAGTCATGGGGCGCCTCCCCAAGCTTCCGCTGCGGCTCTCCGTGGAGGCTTCGTTCCGGTCCTCCCGGCGCGCCTCCGACAGCAACATCCTGGCCGCCGGCACGCCCTACGAGCTGGCCCCGACCACCCTGCTCTCCGGCGCCTTGACCTTCACCGGCCTTCAGCTTCTGCCCTACCGGGCCACCACCCTGACGCTGGTCGGGCGCAACCTCCTCGGCACCACAGGTCCCGATCCCGGATTCTCAGGGATCGACTATCCGCTGGCGCCCCGCACGCTGCTGCTGCTCTGGAAGCAGGAGTTCTGACATGCGGCCCCCCACCCGTGTCTGTCGATGTTCCTCGATGGCCTTCGTGGCGGTGGCGCTCGGGTGTCTCGCCGGCTGCGTGCTGCCGCCCGAATCCTCCGAGACGGGGGGGCTGCCGGTCGGCGCCCTGCTCCCCTTCACCGGCGACATCGCCGCCGCCGGCACCAACATCGAGCGCGCGGCGCGTCTGGCGCTCGAGGAGGTGAACGGCGCCGGGAGGGTGGGCGGCGAGCGCCTGCGCTTGACCTCGCGCGACACCCACTCCGATACGCGCCGCGGCCTGGAGGCGGCCCGGGAGCTGCTAAACGAGCCAGGGCTGCGCGTCATCCTGGGGCCCGAGGACGAAGACCTGGCTGCCCACCTCATCCCGCTGATCTCCGCCCGGCAGGTCTTGCAGATCTCCGGCGGCGTGACGTCTCCGACCTTTCGCAACGCCCAGGACGGCGGGTTCTTCTTCCGCACCTGCCCCTCGGCCAGCCTGTACGGCCGGGCGCTGGCGGATCGCATGAAGCAGGACGGGGTGACCAGCGCCGCGGTGCTGTACGTAAACAGCGAGTACGGTTCGGGCTTCGCCGCGGTGCTCTCCAGCGAGTTGGCCCTCCGCTCGATCGAGGTGTCCGCGTTGGTGTCGTTCGATCCCCAGCTAACCACCTACTCCAAGCTCATGCAGACCGTGCTGACCGCCCGCCCCGATGGCCTGGTGCTGGTGGCCTATCCCGGAACCGGCGCAGCCATTGTCCAGGAATGGGCCGTGCGGGGCGGGCGCGGGCGCTGGTACCTGACGCCCACCTTGAAATCCGAAGCCTTCGTGGTCAACGTTCCCCCCGGCGCCCTGGACGGAGCGGTAGGGGTGGCGCCCGTGTTGGCTGCGGACGCCGAGAGCTTCGCTGTCAAGTTCGGAAAGCGATGGGGAGGGGACTACCCGCTGGACGCCGCGTATTTCTACTATGACGCCGCGGCCCTGTCCGCGCTGGCCCTGGCCCGTGCCGCGCGGGGCGGGCAGACCCCGGACAACGCGGCGCTGCCCGGCGCCCTCCAGGAAGTTTCCAGCCCGCCCGGAGAACCGGTGGCCTGGTACGATCTCGCCAAGGCGCTGGAAATGATTCAGCGCGGAGAGGACATCGACTACCAGGGGGTCACCGGCTCCCTGGACTTCGATGAACTGGGAGACGTGCTGGCGCAGGAGGCGCGCTTCTGGACCGTCGAGAGCGATCGCATCCATGATGAGCCCTGAGCCGTTTCGCCTGGTATCCGGCGCACATTTGGTCTTGATTTTGCCCGAGCACTCGGTGAAAATCCAAAGAGTCGATGGGAGTCGTTGGATCACCCGAACCCGGGGGAAATCCACATGCGCAACGTCCTGATCTTTCTCGGCATGGCCATGGTCCTTTCGCTTGGAGCCTGCTCTGGCGGTGACGACAACACCGCCACCGAGATCAAGGCCGCCTGGGTGTACATCGGCCCGCCCGGCGATCATGGCTGGACGTATGCCCACGACCAGGGGCGCAAGGCAGTGGAGGCCAACCTGGCCAAGGTCGTCACCAGCTACGAGGAGAACGTCCCCGAGGGCGACGCGGCCACCACCATCCAGGCGCTGGCGGACGCGGGCAACCACATCATCTTCACCACGAGCTTCGGCTACGGCGAGCCCACGCGCACCGTGGCCCTGGCCAACCCGAAGGTGATGTTCGACCACTGCTCGGGGAATCTGACCGCCGCGAACATGGGCAACTACTTCGGGCGCATGTACCAGATTCGATACCTCACCGGCATGGTGGCCGGCGCCATGACCCAGACCAACCGGATCGGCTACGTGGCGGCGTTCGACATCCCCGAGGTGATCTACATGATCAACGCCTTTACCCTGGGCGTGCGCAGCGTAAACCCCCAGGCCACGGTGGAGGTGCGCTGGACCAAGACCTGGTATGACCCCGCCGTCGAGGGCGCAAAGGCGAACGAGCTCCTGGCCGCCGGTTGCGACGTGATGTCTCAACACCAGGACAGCACCGCCACCGTGTTCGCCGCCCGCGACGCCGGCAAGTACGCCATCGGCTACCACTCCGACATGCTCTCCTTCGCCCCGAACACCGTGCTGACCAGCGCGGTGTGGAACTGGGCGCCGTATTATCAGGCGGAGATCCAGGCGGTCCGGGACAAGACCTGGACCTCGCGCTCCTACCTGGGCGGGATCGCGGACGGGGTGGTGGACCTGGGCGCCTACGGCAACATGGTGCCACAGCCGGTCAAGGAGGCCGTGGCGGCCAAGAAGGCCGAGATCACGGCCGGGAGCTGGGACGTGTTTCATGGCCCGTTCAACCACCAGAACGGAACGCCCTGGGTCGCCGCCGGAGACAAGCTGAGCGACGAGCAGATCCTGTCCATGATGGAGTTCGTGGAGGGCGTGATCGGCACCATCCCCGCCCCGTGAAACTCGGGGGGGGTCGCTGGCGTCGCTCGTCAGCACCGGCTCCATGCTTCATTCCTGCGCTTGCCTCGCTGCGGGCATGCTGCCACAATGGCGCCCGAGCGCCGGGAGGAGACATGTGGTCCACCGCCATCTGGCTCGCGCTGGCCGCGGGCATCTTCGCCTGGAACCACTTCGCCAAGGGCCCGTTCATCGGCGTGCGCTTCACCGACCAGCTCATCGGATTTCCCCTGAACGGAGGGTGGCTGTGTTTGCTGATCGCGCTCTACTGCCTGGTGCGCTTCTTCGTGCGCCGGCGCCGCGATCGGCAGAACCCGCCCCCTCGGGACGCCTGAGCGGTGGCCCGCGGATTCGCCAAACGCCGCCACCCGGAGGTCCGCTCGCCCTCGCGCGCGCTGCCGGGCACGACGCCGCTCGGCGCGCGCCGCAACAAGCCCGCCTCGCGCCTGGAACACCTGCTGTTTCGCCGCGTGGGGCAGGCCATCGGCGATCATTCGCTCATCGAACCCGCCGATCGGATCCTGGTGGCCATCTCCGGCGGCAAGGACTCGTTTTCGCTGCTGCACCTGCTCGACCTGCACCGGCGCAGGGCGCCGTTCGAGTTCTCGCTGCTGCCGGTGTTCGTGGACGCCGGCTGGGACGAGGGCGCCGGGGAGCGGGTGACGGCCGAGTTTTCCCGTCACGGCTATGCGGTGGAGGTCTTCCGGCGCGACATCCGCGGCTGCGTGCGAGACCACCTGCGGCCCGGCACCAACCCCTGCGCCCTGTGCTCGCGGCTGCGCCGCGGCGTCCTGTACGACCTCGCTCCCGCGCGCGGCTGCAACAAGCTGGCCCTGGGGCATCACCTGGACGACCTCATCGAGACGCTGCTCCTCAACCTCTTCTACTCGGGGCAGCTCAAGGCGATGGGGATCAACCTCCTCTCGGATGACCGGCGCAACCGGGTCATCCGGCCCCTGGGCTACATCGAGGAGGAGGCGCTGCGGTCCTTCGCCGCGGCGGCGGATTTTCGTGCGGTGGAGATCGCCTGCCCCTACCGCGACGGCTCGCGCGATCCGCGCCGGGAGGCGGTCAAGCGTTGGATCGACACGCTGGCACACGAGATCCCCGAGCTGCGCCGCTCGGCGCTGGCCGCCCTCAAGCACGTGCGCCCCACCCACCTGCTCGATCGCGCCCTGCTTTGGCAACGCCCCTCCGGCCCGGAGGACGGCCCCTAGCCGGGCGACGAAGAGCCCGCCCGCCCGGGGGACCCGGCGGCCGCCCGGCGCAGATTTCTCTTGCATGAAAGTTTCGCCGGTGCTATAGGGGGCGTGCTTCTTGAGGAGTTTTCACCTGAGAGTGGGCAGCTGCCCACTCTCTTTTTTTTGGAAACGCATTGACCCGAGAACGCGACATCGAGCAGCGAGTCCTGGCCCTGGCCGAACCCCTGGCGGCAACGCGCGGGCTGGAGGTCGTGCAGGTGCAGTACCGCCGGGAGGCCGGCGGGTTCGTGCTGCGCCTGTTTCTGGACCGCTCCGGCGGCGTCACCATCGACGATTGCAGCGACTTCTCGCGCGAGTTCTCCGACGTGCTGGACGTGGAGGACCCGATCCCCGGCCGCTACGCGCTGGAGGTCTCCTCGCCGGGCCTGGATCGGCCGCTGTGCCGGGAGCGGGACTTCGTGCGTTTCGCCGGCCACCTCGTCACCCTCTCGTCCGCGGAGCCGGTCGAGGGGCGGCGCCACTTCAAGGGGACGCTGCTCGGCGCCGGGGACGGCGTGGTGCGCCTGCGGGTGGACGGCCGGGAGTATTCGATCGCGCTTTCGAACGTATCCAAGGCAAACCTGGTGCCCGAGCCCTGAGGGCCGGGCGTTGACGAGCCGGAGTAGACCATGAACACGAACCTGAATCAGACCCTGGAGCTGGTCGGCAAGGAAAAAGGCATCGACAAGGAGATCCTGGTCGAGGCGCTGGAGGCGGCCATGCTGACCGCCGCCAAGAAGAAGTTCGGCCTGGAGCGCGACCTGGAGGTGCACTACAACGAGGAGGCCGGGGAGATCGAGATCTTCGAGTTCCGCCGCGTGGTGGAGCAGATCGAGAACCCGGAGAAGGACATCCTGCTCGACCAGGCGCGCCAGCTCGACCCCGAGGCCCAGCCGGGCGACAGCCTGGGCATGAAGCTGGACGCCTCGGAGCTGGGGCGCATCGCCGCCCAGACCGCCAAGCAGGTGCTGATCCAGAAGGTGCGCGAGGCGGACCACGCCCTGGTGTACGAGGAGTACCGCGATCGCAAGGGCGAGCTGGTGACCGGCATCGTGCGCCGCTTCGAGCGCGGCAACCTGATCGTGGACCTGGGCCGGGCCGAGGCGGTGCTGCCGGTGCGCGAGCAGGTGCCGCGCGAGACCTACCGCGCCGGCGACCGCATCCAGGCCTACGTCATCGAGGTGCTGGAGGAGTCCAAGGGGCCGCAGATCGTGCTGTCGCGCACCAGCCCGGGCCTGCTGGTCAAGCTGTTCGAGATGGAGGTGCCGGAGATCGACGAGGGCATCGTCACCATCGAGGCCTGCGCCCGCGAGCCGGGGGCCCGCTCCAAGATCGCGGTGGCCTCGCGCGATCCCGACGTGGACCCGGTGGGCGCCTGCGTGGGCATGAAGGGCGCGCGGGTGCAGGCGGTGGTGCAGGAGCTGCGCGGCGAGAAGATCGACATCGTGCCCTACTCCCCCGAGCCGGCCAAGTTCGTGTGCAACGCCCTGGCCCCGGCCGAGGTGTCCCGCGTCATCATCAACGAGGACACCCACTCCATGGAGATCATCGTCCCCGACGACCAGCTCTCGCTGGGCATCGGGCGCAAGGGCCAGAACGTGCGGCTGGCGGCCCAGCTCACCGGCTGGAAGCTCGACATCAACAGCGAGTCCCGCGTGGCCGAGATGTGGAAGAACGCCATGGAGTCGCTCGGCCGCATCGAGGGCGTGGGCGAGATGATGATCGACACCCTGTACAAGTACGGCTTCCGCTCGGCCCGCGACGTGATGATGGCCGACATCGAGGTGCTGTGCGAGGTGCCGGGCATCGACACCAGCGTGGCCGAGAAGATGCAGCGCTCGGCGGCGCGGGTGGTGTTCGACGAGGAGCAGGCGCTGCGCGCAGAGGCCGAGTCGCGCAAGCAACAGGCCGAGGCCGTGCCGGGCGGTTTGGAGGCGGCCAAGCAGGAGTTTCTACAGGTGCGCGGCATCGGCGAGAAGATGGTGGAGCAGTTCGCCCAGGGCGGCTACTTCACCCTGGAGCAGGTGCACCTGGAGCAGAACGTGGTCAAGCTGGGCGAGGTCACCGGCCTGGGCATCAAGAAGGCGCGCCAGATCAAGCAGGCCATCACCCAGCACTACGAGGAGAAGGCCCGCGCCGCCATGATGCCCGAGGGAGCCCCGGCGCCCGGCGAGCCGGAGCCGACCCCCGAGGACGCCTGAGCCGCCGCGAAGGAGAGCATGGCGTTGCGCACGGGACCCAAAAAGCATTCCGGCCGGCGGGCCGGGCCCATCCGCACCTGTCTGGGCTGCCGCCGCAAGATCGCCCGCGGCACCAGCGTGCGCCTGGTGGCCGGCCCCGACGGCGCGGTGCTGCCCGATCTCACCGGCCGGCTTCCCGGCCGCGGGGCGCGCTTGTGCCCGGATCCGGCCTGCCTTCGGCGGGCGCTGGAGACCGGCGCGCTGCGGCGGGCGCTGGGTGCCAACCTCCGCCCCCCCCGGTGGGAGGACCTCCTCGAGACCCTGCGGGCCGCCCAGGAACGCCAGGCGCGCTCCATCCTGGGCGCGGCCGGCTCGGGCGGGTTCCTGGTGGCCGGCCACGACGCGGTGCGCCGGCGGCTGAACGGCGATGGCCTGGCGCTCTTGTTGCTCACCTCCGACGCGGGGGAAGCCCTGCGCCGAGAGATGCTGGAGCTGTGCCAACGGCGCGGGGTGTCCTGGCGCGAGCTATTGCCCGGACTTCCGCTCCCGGTGCGGACGGATCAGCGGCCTTTCGCGGTCGGCGGGATCCTGCACCGGGGCCTGGCCCGCAGCCTGATCGCCCACTTGGACAATTGGAAACGATTGCTGTCGTCCCCGGAAGACCGGGGAAAACGACCGGCGGCGGCGGTTGACAGCACCCGCTCGCATAGGGGATGATGCCGCCACAACTTCGGGCCCCCAGGGCCGCATTTCGCAGGTGGTTTCGATGGGTAAGGTTCGGGTTTACGAGATCGCCAAGGAAGTCGGTATCGAGAGCAAGGCGCTGGTGGCGCGCTTGCAGGCCATGGGGTACGACGTCCGCAACCACGCCAGCTCCCTGGAGGAGGCCGACGCCCGGGAGGCCATCGACAAGATCCGCGGCGAGCAAAAGAGCAACGTGGTCCAGTCTCGGATCAGCGGCAAGGTGATCCGCCGCCGGGCGGTGGAAGCTCCGCCCGCCCCGGCCCCAGAGAGCCCCGCTCCACCGCCCCCGCCGCCGGCGGAGGTCGCTTCGCCGGCTGCGGCCGCGACTCCGGCCCCGGCGGTGGAACAGGAGGCCGCGCCGCCCCCGCAAGAGGCCCCCGCCACTCCGCCGGCCCCGGCGCCCACACCTGCCCCGGGGGCAACTTCAACCCCGGCAGCGACTCCAGCGGCGACTCCGCCAGCGACTCCACCAGCGGCTCCGCAGGCCACTCCGCCGGTGGGGGACACCACCTACCGGGCCCAGGTGATCCGGCGGCCGCCGCCGTCCGAATACCAGGCCAAGGTGATCTCCCGCCCGCCGCCCACGGCGGCCCGCCCGACGGGCATCCGCGTGCTCAAGGTCATCCCCGGCAAGGAAGGCCGGAGCGCCGAGTTCATCGACGTCTCCAAGCCCGAGAAGGGCCGGCGCAAGGTCCTGGCCACGCGCACCGATCAGGTCAACCTGCGCGAGCAGCTGTTCGACGCCTTCACCCATGACTACGTGCCGGGCATGGGGCGCCGCAAGAAGATCCGCGCCACCCGGGCCGGCAAGAAGACCTCGGTGACCACCCCCAAGGAGAAAAAACGGGTGATCCGCGTGGAAGACAAGACCATCCTGGCCAGCGACCTGGCCCACCGCATGGGGATCAAGCTCCACGAGCTGTACCGGCGCCTGGCCGAGCTGGGAGGCGAGGTGGCCGATCCGCGCGAGGACCAGCCGCTGGATCTGGGGACCGCCCAGATGCTGGCCCAGGAGTTCGAGTACCGCCTGGAGGACGCCTCCTTCAAGGAGGAGGCCTTCCTGCAGGCATGCAAGGAGAAGGAAGCCGCGGGCGAGCGGACGCCCCGGCCGCCGGTGGTCACGGTCATGGGCCACGTGGACCACGGCAAGACCTCGATCCTCGACGCCATCCGCAAGACGCGGGTGGCCGACGGGGAAGAGGGCGGCATCACCCAGCACATCGGCGCCTACGAAGTGCACCTGCCCAAGGGCTCCATCACCTTCATCGACACCCCGGGCCACGAGGCCTTCTCGGCCATGCGGGCCCGCGGCGCCAGCGTGACCGACATCGTGGTGCTGGTGGTGGCCGCCGACGACGGCATCATGCCCCAGACGGCGGAGGCCATCCACCACGCCCAGGAGGCCAAGGTGCCCATCGTGGTGGCCATCAACAAGTGCGACCTGCCCGGCGCCCAGCCGGAGCGGGTGCGCCAGGCGCTCACCGAATACCACCTGGTGGACGAGAAGTGGGGCGGCGACACCATCATCAACGAGGTTTCGGCCAAGACCGGCCAGGGCCTGGAGGGCCTGCTGGACTCGTTGCTGCTGCAAGCGGAGATGCTGGAGCTGCGGGCCGACCCGTGCCTGCCGGCCTCGGGCTCCATCGTGGAGGCGCGCCTGGATCGCGGCCGCGGGCCAGTGGCCACCGCCCTGGTGCGCGATGGCACCTTGCACAAGGGCGACGTGCTGGTGGTGGGCAACACCTTCGGCCGGGCGCGCATGATGTTCAACGACCAGGGCGAGGCGGTCAACGAGGCGGGGCCGGGACGGCCGGTGCAGATCCAGGGGCTGCCCCAGGTTCCCATGGCGGGAGACCGGTTCGACGTGGTGCCCAGCGAGCGCGAGGCGCGGCGCATCATCGAGCACCGGCAGGAGGAGGCGGGCAAGGCCCGCGCCGGCCAGAGCTCGGCGCTGTCGTTGCAGGACTTCTACGAGCGGCTGCAGGGCGCCGAGAAGCTCGAGCTCAAGGTGATGATCAAGGCCGACGTGCAGGGTTCGGCCGAGGCCATCCGCGACGCGCTGGAGAAACTCTCCACCCCCAAGGTGGGCATCAAGGTGATCCACTTCGGCGTGGGCGCCATCAGCGAGGCCGACGTGAACCTGGCCGCCACCTCCAAGGCGCTGCTCATCGGGTTCAACGTGCGCCCCGACAACAACGCCAAGAAGGCCGCCCAGGATCTCTCGGTGGACATCCGCACCTACAAGATCATCTACGAGCTGCTCGACGACATCCGCAAGGCCCAGACCGGCCTGCTGCCGGTGACCCGCAAGGAGAACGTCATCGGCCGGGCCGAGGTGCGCGATCTCTTCACCGTGCCCAAGATCGGGGTGGTGGCGGGCGTGTCGGTGACCGAGGGGAAGATCCAGCGCGGCGCGCTGGTGCGCCTGCTGCGGGACAACGTCGAGGTGCACCAGGGCAAGATGGCCAGCCTCAAGCGTTTCAAGGACGACGTGCGCGAGGTGCCCTCGGGCATGGAGTGCGGCATCGGGCTGGAGAACTTCAACGACATCAAGCGGGGAGACGTCATCGAAGCCTTCATGGTCGAGGAGATCCGGCCCAGTCTGTGAGCCCCGCCTCCGTCCCCACACCTGCGATTTTTTTCCAAGATGAGGGTGACGATTGATTGCTCCGAAGAAAATGCGCGTGGGCGAGGGGCATCTTGGGGTCTTACCGAATGTCTCTGTTGCACCTCTTTCCATCGAATTGCGGAACGGTTGGCGTTTCCTCGGGCGACCGACCGCCCGGCCCGAGTCTCAAAGGCGCGAACAAAAAAACCAGCGCCTGGCTGCGGGGCCGAAAGAGCCAGCGCAGCCAGGCGTGATCTCGACACTCGTCCCGAGAACACGCGGGCGCTGGCGATCTCGCGTTCTCGCGCAACACGGGGTTGCCATTGCGAGGTGAGCAAATGGTGGTCGGCGTGGTGAAGCTGCGTTTTGCGCTGCCCGGTTGCGCCTCCCTCAAGGACAAACGCCGGGCCCTGCGCAGTCTGCTGGACCGGGCCCGCTCTCGTTTCACGGTGGCCCTGGGCGAGGTGGGCGCCCTGGAGGACCCCACCTCGGCGGAGCTGGGCCTGGCCACGGTGGGCAACGACCGGCGGGTGGTCAACGCGGCGCTGGACCAGGTGGTGAGTTTCCTCGACTCCGGCGGCGAGGCGGTGCTCACCGACCGCACCCTGGAGATCCTCAACCTCTGAAGTTCTTGCCATCGGCACCGCTCCGTAGATACATTTCCAGTCCCAGGAGGAAGCGCCATGGATCGGTTGCCGCTCGTGCTCGTCATCCACTGCCACCAGCCGGTGGGCAACCTGGACGAGGTCTTCTCCCGGGCGGTCGATCTGTGCTACGCGCCGTTCCTGGACGCTGTGGAGGCGCACCCCGGCGTGCGCCTCGGGCTGCACTTCAGCGGGAGCCTGCTGGAGTGGCTGGAGCAGAATCGCCCCGGCCTGCTCGAGCGCCTCGCCGCGCTGGCCGGCCGGGAGCAGATCGAGCTGCTCGGCGGCGGGTTCTACGAGCCGTTGCTGCCGCTCATCCCCGAGGAGGACGCGCAGGGCCAGCTCATGCTCATGCGCGAGTACCTGTCTTCGCGTTTCGGTCGCGCGCCCCACGGCGCCTGGCTGGGCGAGCGGCTGTGGAGCCCGGAGTTGGCCCGCAACCTGGCGCGGGCCCAGCTCCAGTACACCCTGGTGGACGACATCCACTTCCCGCCGCCCCCGGCCGGCAAGACTCATGCGCGCGGGACCTTCGTGACCGAGCACCAGGGCCGTGCGCTGGCGGTGCTTCCCATCGCCCGCGAGCTGCGGAACCACATCCCCTTCCAGCCGGTGGCGGAGGTGACCCGGCTGCTGCAAGAGGCCGCCCGCGAAGGCTCCGAGTGCCTGTGCTACGCCGATGACGGCGAGAAGTTCGGCCTGTGGCCCGGCACGCACGAGTGGGTGTTCGGCAAGGGCTGGCTCGAGGAGTTCTTCGCGGCCCTGGAAACCTCCGAGTTCATCGAGACCCTGACCCCGTCGGCCTGCCTCGAGCGTTTCCCGCCGCGCCAGCGGGTGTACCTGGCGGCGGGGGGACACGAAGATCTGCTGTTCTGGTCGTTGCCGCTGCCCACCCGTGAGCGGCTGGAGGCGCTGCGCCAGAAACTCGAACCGGCGGGCCTGTGGCAAGAGGTCCGGCCCTGGCTGGGCAGCGGGCGGGTCATGGACTTCTTCGTCAAGTACCCCGAGGCCAACCACCTCCACAAGAAGATGCTGCACGTCAGCCGCAAGCTCCGCCAGGCGCAGGCCGAAGGCATCTCGGCGGAGCGCCTGGCCCCGGCCCGTCGCGCCCTGTATCGCGGCCAGTGCGGCTGCGCCTGTTGGCACGGCTGGTTCGGAGGATTGTACCTGCCCCACCTGCGCGATCGGCTGTACCGCGAGCTCCTGACCGCCGAGGACATCCTGGATCGGCAGATTCAGGGCGCCGACGAGTGGATCTCTTTCGAGCCCCGGGACTTCGACGGCGACGGCCAGGACGAGTTGATCGCGGAGAACGCCGCCCTCTCGCTGGTCCTCGATCCGAGCCGGGGCGGCACGCTGGCGGAGCTGGACTTCCGCCCGGCCCGGCTCAACCTGACCCACGTGGTGAGCCGCCATCCCGAGTTCTACCACCGGCTGCCCGAGGCCGCCGCCGACACGGACGACCCGGACGGCGAACGGGCGCTGTTCGAGCGCTTCCGTCCGGATCGCTTCCTGCGCCGCTGCCTGGTGGACCGGTTCCCGGCGGCCGGCACCACCCTGGAGGAGATCCTGCGCGGCACCTACCGGGAGGAGGGCGACTTCGGCGACGGGCGCTTCGAGATCTCGCAGGCCGGCATCGACGAGGCAGGGGACTGCTCCTTCGCGGCCACCTTCAATCGGACAGGCCACCTGCGACGGCCGGACGGCGCACACGCGCTCTCCCTGGAGAAGACCGTGCGCCTGCCCCTGGATCAAGCCGAGATCGAGGTGCGTTACCGGCTCACCAACCCCGGCGCGGAGGCGCTCGCGCTGTGCTTTGCGCCGGAGTTCTGCCTGCGACTGCCGGGGATCGACCGGGAGCTGTGCTGGCTCGAGAGCCCGGGGATGGCGGGGCCCGGTCCGCGTCTGCGGGGCGCGGGCGAGCTGCCGCCCTCTGACGGGTTGGAGCTCGTGGACGAATCGGAGAACCTGCGCCTGCGCTTCTCGTTTTCTCCGGCGGCATCGGTGTGGCACCATCCGGTCGAGACCATCACCCGCACCGAGAGCGGCCTTTCGCTGATCAATCAAGGACACGCCCTGCTGATGCGCTTTGCGCTGGAGCTGCCGCCGGGGGGCGAGGCGCTCCTCCAGATTCGGCTGCACCTCGCCTCCATCGAGGCCGAGGCGGTGGTGCCCCTGAGCGAAGCCGCGTCCTCTGCGGCTCGCAGTCCTGGAAAACCCCGATGAGGATCCTGTTCGCCACCCTGCTGCGCGCCGAGCGTTTCGCCAACGACCCGGCCGCGGACTTCGCCGGCGCCCTGCCCCGGGCGCTGGCCGCCCGCGGGCACCAGGTGGCGGTGGTGATGCCCGCCTCCGGCGCACTGGCACCGCCGGGTGCCGGCCGCAAGCACCGCCTCTCGCTGGGGCTCAAGGGGCGAAACGGCTCCGGGACCTGCCAGGAGATCCCGCACCCTGACGGCTTCTCCCTGTTCCTGGTGGACGCACCGCAACTCGACCCAGCTTCTACGAAGGAGGAACACGACCTCCCCGAGCGCGTGGCGGCCTTCGGGCACGCGGCCCTGCTGTGTTGCAAGCCGCTGGGCTTCTCGCCGGAGGTGCTCCACGTCAACGACTGGCGCCTCGGGCCCCTGTGCGCCTTGCTGGAGGAGAAGTACCGCGACCTGCCGGAGCTCAACGGATGCGGCACGGTGTTCACCTTTCATGACGTGGAAGGCCCGCTGCTCTTCTCGCCCGAGGCCATGATGACCCTCGGCCTGGACTGGTCGTTGTTCACTCCGGACCAGCTGGAGTTCTCGGGCAAGGTGTCCTTCCTCAAGGCGGGGCTGGTGTTCGCCGATCGCCTCGCCACCGGATCGCGCAGGTTCGCCACCGAAATCAAGACTCCGCCCGCCGGGCGCGGGTTGGAGGGCCTGCTGCGAGAGCGCGGGGACGACCTGCGCGGCATCCCCCACGGCCTGGACGCGCGGGCCTTCGAACCCGACCCGGCGGCGCCGCAGCCCACCGGCGAAGCGGAAGCGGGCAGGGCCGCCCGCAAGGCGGCGCTCCAGCAGAGCCTGGGCTTGCCGGTCGTGGCCGGGCACCCGCTGGTGGCCGCCGTGCTGCCCTTCTCGGGTCGTGCTGGCTTCGACCTGCTGCTCCAGGCGTCGCCGGAACTCTTGCAGCTCGACATTCAATTGGTGCTGGCGGGCCGGGGCGATCCGTCGGTCGAGACCGCCGTCCAGGATCTGGCCGCCCGCTTCCCCCACCGGCTGGCGTTGCGGCTCGCCGACGAGAGAGAGGTGGCCCGGGACATCCTGGCGGGGGCCGACGTGGCGCTGTTCCCGGCGCGCGAGGCGCCGTACGCGCCGTTGCTTCTCGCGGCCTTACGACTCGGAGCCGTCCCGGTGGTGCGCGCCACCGGCATGTTGGCGGACACGGTGGAGGACTTTTCCCAAGGCGAGGGCTGCGGCTTCGTCTTCGAGCGGCCGGAGGCGCCGGAGCTGCTGGCCGCCCTGCGCCGGGCGTTGCGGGTCATGGCCGCGCCGGACGCCCGCGAGGCGTTGCGCGCCGCCGGGATGTCGCTGGACCTCTCGTGGGACATCCCGGCCCGGCGCTACGAGGCCCTGTACCGCGAGGCGGCGGCGCTGCGTCGCTGAACTCAAGCCCGGCGGGCGGCTGCGCGAGGAGGACCCATGGGGCTTTCGGGAACCCTGGACACCATGCCGAGCGTGGAGCTCATGACCTGGCTGAGCCGGCGGCCCCGCACCGGCACGCTCACCTTCAAGCGCGGGCCGGTCACCAAGACCGTGACCCTGGACGGCGGCCGCATCGTGAACGCCGGCTCCACCGATCCGCGCGAGTACTTCGGACAGTTCTTGATCAACTTCGGGCTCATCGACGAGGATCAGCTCCAGAAGGCCTTCGAAACCCAGCAAGAGACGCGGGTATTGCTCGGCCGCATCCTGGTCATGACCGGCCTGGTGAGCGAGGAGCAGATCCACAGCATGCTCGAGCTCAAGATCCGCGAGACGGTGCTGGACGTCTTCTTGTGGGACGAGGGCCTGTTCGAGTTCCACGATGACATGGTGGCGGAAGAGTCCTCGACCGTGCCGGTGGCGGTGGCCCTGGCCTCCCTGCTCCAGGAAGGCGTCAACCGCCGCACCCATTTCTTGGAGATCCGCCGTCACATCCCGGACAACAGCTGCCGCTTCGCCTGCAGCCCCAACCTCCCGCCCACCATCGATCCCCGCTCCACCGACGGGGTCATGCTGGAGCTGGCGCGCCAGGGATTGGCGGTGCAAGACATCATCCTGCGCTTCCACTCGCTGGACTTTCCCATCCTGCGCAACCTGTACGACATGGTGCGGCGGGGCTGGCTGGCGGTGGCCCAGCCGGCGGCCGAAATCCCCGAGCCCGACGTGGACGTGGAGGTGTTCGACACCGCCACCCGCGTCCAGAGCGGCACCGACCAGGCGCTGCTGGCGGCCGAGGCGGCCATCCAGCAGCGGGACTTCCCGCGGGCGGTGGCCATCCTGCGGCGCGGTCTGCAGGAGTTCCCCTACGATCCGGACCTGTGCGACGCGCTGGAGACGGCCGAGAAAGGGCTGGTGAACACGCTGCGCGCCGAACTCCTCACCGAGAACCGCATCCCCTACCTGCTGCGGGAGGACGTGCTCTCGCTCAGCGCCAAGTGGACCCCGGCCCAGCGCTACCTCCTCTCGCGCATCGATGGCCAGCGCAACCTGCGCTCGATCATCATGGTGAGCCCGCTCAAGGAGGTGGAGGCGCTGCGCACCTTCCAGTCGTTGATCCAGGCCGGGTACGTGGGCCTGCGCTGATCGGGTGCTGCCGAGAATGCTGCCGCTACAGGAAGATATCGAGCCGGGTCGAAGCGCGCGAGCGGAGGCGGGCATGAACCGCCGGAGCGAGGTGGGGCACGGGGAGGTGCGAGCGGCAGCGAGACACCTCCCCGTACGATGACACTATGAATCTTCTACTCTTCGACATCGACGGCACCCTGCTGCTCACCGGGGGCGCGGGCCTGGCGGCCTTCCGCGACGCGCTGGCCGACGCGAACCTCCCCACCGAGGGCATCGAGACCATCCGCTTCGACGGCATGACCGACCCGGCCATCGTGCGCGAGCTGCTGGCCCCGCGCGGCCACGATCGCCCCGAGCTCGTCCAGGCGGTGCTGCGCTCGTACCTGGCGCACTTTCAGCGGCGGCTTCCCCATGCGCGCTCCTTTCGCGTGCTGCCGGGCGTGCCCGAGGGGCTGGCCGCGCTCTCGCGGCGCACGGACTGCCGCCTCGGCCTGGCCACCGGCAACCTGGAGGCGGCCGCCTGGCTCAAGCTGCGCCACGCGGGCCTGGACGGCTTCTTCGACTTCGGCGGCTTCGGCTCGGACGCCGAGGATCGCGCCGAGCTGGTGCGGCGGGCGATCGAGCGGGGCCGCGAGCGGGCCCGGGACGCGCGGGCGCGGGCCGTGGTGATCGGCGACACCCCGCGCGACATCGCGGCCGCGCGCCGGGCGGGGGCGCTGGCGGTGGGCGTGGCCTCGGGCCGCTTTTCGGTCGGCGAGCTTTCGGACGCCGGCGCGCACCGGGCCATCCCGGATCTGCGGCCACCGCACGACTGGTTGGACGAGTGTCTGGCCCTGTCCGCCTGAGGGGGGCCTCAGGTCATCCAGGCCTTGAGCACCAGCAAGAGCTCGGCCGGGGTGCGCGCCAGCGCGTCGGGGCGCGCCGCGTCCGGGCTCAGGCCGCCGCCATCACCGAAGAAGTCCACCAGCACCGCGCGCATCCCCGCCGCGCGCGCCCCGGCGACGTCGGTCGGCAAGCGGTCCCCCACCATGGCCGCCTGCGCCGCGCTCACCCCGAGCCGCTCCAGCGTGTATCGAAAGATGGACGGCTCCGGCTTGCAGCGGCCGTGCTCGGCGGACACCACCACCTCGGCCAAGAACGGTAGCAGCATGCGCCGCTCCAACGCGCGGCGGATCAACACCCCGCAGGTGGCGTTGGAGATGACCGCCAGCTTCACCCCCATCACCCGCAGGCGGGCCAGCACCTCGGGGATGCCGGTCACCAGGGAATACTCGGCCTCCTCGGGCGCGAAGAAGCCGTCGACGCCCTGCTGCAAGACGGGCGCCGGCACCGGGCCGACGCCCTGCAGCATCAGCGCCCGGGCCAGGCTGTCGGTGGCGGGCGCCTCCACCAGCGTCTGCTCGGCGCGGATCTTGCCCATGCGCCGCAGGAACAGAAAATCGCGCCGCAGCCGCCGGTAGTCGAGGTGCGGCAGGTGCGGCTCCAGCGCGGCCTGCAACCCGTCCAGCATGGCCGGGTGGATACGGCTCCAGTCCAGCCGGGTGGAGACCAGCGTGTCGCCAAAATCGAAACACACCGCCCGCAGCATGGCCCAAAGTACAGCACACGCCGCAGAAGGGATCAAACGCCGGTTGCATCACGGCGGCCGATCCGGTACAAGCCGGCGGAGGAGGCGCGGCATGGCTCGTCCGGTGATCGGCATCGCGGGGGGATCGGCCTCGGGCAAGACCACGGTCACCCGCAAGATCCTGGAGGCGCTGCGCGGCCAACCCATCGCGCTCCTGGACCAGGACGCCTACTACCGCGACCTGGGTCACCTGCCGCTCGAGGATCGACGCGCCTTCAACTTCGACCACCCGGACGCCTTCGACAACGCCCTGATGGCCGAGCACATCGGGCAACTCGCGGCCGGCTTGCCGGTGGAGAAGCCGGTGTACTCCTTCCAGCAGTACACCCGCCTGCCCGGCACCGTGCCGGTCCCTCCCGGAGACGTGATCATCGTGGAGGGCATCCTGGTGCTGGCGGTCCCAGAGCTTCGCGAACGCATGAGCATCCGCATCTTCGTGGAGGCGGACGACGACATCCGCTTCATCCGCCGCCTGGAGCGGGACGTGCGGGAGCGCGGTCGCGATCTGCAGGCGGTCATCGCGCAGTACCTGGGCACGGTGCGCCCCATGCACCACACCTTCGTGGAGCCCTCCAAGCGCTACGCCGACGTGATCATCCCCTCGGCGGGGCCCAACGACGCGGCCATCGGCATGGTCATCTCCGCGCTGCGCAACCCCTCCTGGCTGGGCCCGCGCGCGCTTTGAGAGGGAACGCCGTGTCCAGGGAGTCGATCCCCGAGAGCCTGCTGCCGTTCATCCATCCCGAGATCCACCAACGGGCGGCCGAGATCATCCGGCGCCACTCCACCCATCCGCAAGACATCCACGAGTTCGCGCTCGAGAACCTACCGCTTTCCGGGGTGCGGCGGGTGCTCGAGCTGGGGTGCGGTTTCGGCCGTTTCAGCCGGGAGCTGGCGCGGCGGATCGCGCCGGAGGCGGAGTTCCTGGCCCTGGACAGCCAGCCGGCCAACCAGGCGCCGTGGGAAGCGAGCCTGGGCGCCATCGGGCGCCGGGGGACGTTTTTATGCCGTTGCATCGACGAGCGCCTGGAATTCTCCGCGGGCGAGTTCGATCTGGTGGCGGCCTCGTACTCGCTGTACTTCTTCCCCGCCATCGTGCCGGAGGTGGCGCGGGTGCTCGCGCCGCACGGCGTTTTCCTGGCCATCACCCACAGCCGCGGCTCCATGCACGGGCTGTTCGAGCTGGCCGGCCTGGACCCCGGCGGCAGCCCCCACGACGCGCTGCTGGCCCGCTTCTCGGCCGAGAACGGGCACCGCTTGCTGGCGCCGCACTTTTCCGAGATCGTGGCCCGCCCCTATCCCAATCGCCTGCGCTTCGACCCGGAGTCCTTGCCCGCCTTCCTGGAGTACGCGCGCTTCAAGCTGCCGCTCCTCGCCAGCGCGGGCGCCGACGAGCGCCTGCTCGCGCGCCTGGAGGATCGGGCGCGCGCGTCCCTCTCCCGCGCGGGCGAGATCGTCATCGCCAAGGACGACGTGGTGTTCACCTGCCGGGGCCCACGCCCCGCCCGGGCGGGCCCGGCCGGGGGGCCGCCATGCCATTGAGACCCAAGCTGTGCTCCCAGTGCGGCGCCACCCTGGCGCGCCGCCGGGTGGACGATCGCGAGCGAGACGTGTGCGACGCCTGCGGCGCGGTGTTCTACCAGAACCCCTTGCCGGTGGCCGCCGCCGCCGTGCTCGACGACAAACGTCGCATCCTGCTGGTGCGGCGCCGGAAGGATCCCCACCGAGGGATGTGGTGCCTGCCCATCGGTTTCGCCGAGCTCAACGAGACCATCGAGCAGGCCGCCCTGCGCGAGCTAGAAGAAGAAGCCGGCGTCCGCGGGCGGGTGGTGCGGCTCCTCGACGCCGACTCGCTCGAGGACTCCTTCTACGGGGATCTGCTGGTGGTCACCTTCGAGATCGAGCGCCTCTCGGGCGAGCCGCGGCCGGGTGACGACGCCGTGGAGGCGGCCTACTTCTCGCTGGAAAATCTCCCGCCGCTGGCCTTCTCCTCGAACCGCAAGGCCGTCGACCGCCTGCGCGAGGCGCACCACGAGGAGTGGGCCATCCAGGACTCGTTTCACAAGCTGGGTGGTGCCGACCGACAGGACCTGCTCTCCGATCCGCTGCTGCGCCTGCTGCGAGAACACGCCGCGGACGTGGCCCGCCTGTGGCTCGAGGAGGTGCGCCAGAACCCCACCACCCCGAGCTACCGTACCCTGCCTGATTCCGACCTGCTGCCCCGCGCCGAATCGGTGCTGCGCCAGTTCGAGCGCTGGTTGTCCCAGGAGAGCGACGGCCAGGAGGTGCGCGACTTCTATCGGCAGCTCGGCGTGGCGCGGCGGCACCAGGGCGTGGCCCTGGCCGAGATCCTGAGCTCGCTCTCGCTGCTGCGCAAGAACATCTGGCTGTTCGCCCGCGGCCACGGCGTCTGGGCCCGGCCCATCGAGGCCTACCGGGCCCTGGAGCTCGACCGGCGCCTGGTGGCGTTCTTCGACCGGGCCATGTACCAGGTGGCCCTGGGGTACGGGGAGGCGGACGAGACAAAAGGAGCGGCGCTGGGCTGAGGGCACCGGCCCCTCGGACCCATCCTGCGCGAGCACCTCATGCCGACGCCCAAGCGCGTGTACCTGTTCCTTTCGGTGGGCCTGGTGGCCGCCTCGCAGTCCGGCAACCTGGTGCGGCTGGGCCAGGCGCCGGCGGTGACCATGGCCGCCTGGCGGCTGGTGCTGGCCTCGGTGCTGCTTGTGCTGCTCGCCCGAGGCAAGCTGCGCCAACTCGCGTCGCTGCGCAGGCTGGATCGGCTCTATTTGCTGCTCGCCGGCCTGGCGCTGTCGGCGCACCTCATCACCTGGATCGCCGCGGTCCAGTCCACCACCGTGGCCTCCGCCGCCATTTTCTTCTCGGTGAACCCGGTGTTCACCGCCCTGGCGGCGCACCTCTTCTTCGGCGAGCGGCTGGGGGCGCGGCTCTTCGTATCCATCGCGCTGGGGCTGGCGGGCTCGGCGGTGATCGGCTGGTCCGACTTCAGCCTGCGCCCCGAGCACCTGGCGGGGGACCTGCTGGCCCTGCTGTGCTCGGCGTTCTTCACCCTGTATTTTCTGCTGGGGAAGCGGCTGCGGCGCACCCTGGACACGGACGTGTACGCCGCCGGGATCTACGGAGTGGCCGGGGCCGCCGGCTTCGCCACCGCGGCGCTGTTCGGGCTCCCGCTGATCGGTTTCGATGGGCGGACCTGGCTGGCCTTCGGGCTGCTGGCGCTCGTCCCCACGCTCATCGGCCACACCTCGTTCAACTTCGCCCTGCGTTACCTGGACGCCGGGCGCATCGCCACCGCCACGCTGGTCGAACCCTTGCTGGCCGGCCTGGTGGCCTTCTGGGCCTACGGCGAGCCCCTCACCGCCCACATGTTGGCAGGGTACGCGCTCATCGCGGCCTCGGTGGTGGTGCTGGCGCTGGATCGGCCAGGCCGCGGCGCCCCCGGGGCCTGAGCCCATCACAGGCCGCGCAAGAACAGCGCCAGGGTGCCGTCCAAGGTGAGCCCGAGCACGCCGGCGCCCAGCACGGCCCGCAGCGGCATGCCCACGAAGTACACCGGCAGCTGGGGCGCCGCGCGCCCGGCGAAGGCCAGCACTCCCTCCAGCAACCACAGGGCGCCGGCGGCCGGGAAGGCCAGCGCCGCGCCGACGCGCAAGGCCCCGGCCCCGGCCTGCAACACCAGTCGCGCCGCCGCCGCCACGTCGGCCGGCGAGGGCCACTCACCCGGCGGCAAGCGGCGCAAGCTCTCACGGAACTGTTCCAGAAACAGCTCCGGGCCACCGCAAGCGAAGAACAGCCCGCAGGCGAGCAGCAGCTCGAGCGTGCCCAGCGGGCTCATGGCCTCGCCCTCCAGCACGATGAAGGCGCCGCCGGGGCGCTGGCTCATGGCGTCCACCCACTCGCCGGCCATGCGCGCGCCGAAAAAGACGGCGCTGGCGGCCACGGCCAGCACGCACCCCAGCGAAAGCTCCAATCCCAGGTGCAGCAAAAGCGGCCCGGTGGCGATGGCTGGTGCCATGTCAGGGCGCAGCGCCCACCCCAGCACCAGCGCCAGCGCGAGCCGCGCCGGCACGGGCACCCGCCCTCCCCCCAGGGCGGGGATCATCCACAGCGCGGGGAGCAAGCGGGCAGCGACCAGCGTCGTGGGCGCGATCCCGTCCACGTCATCCCCCCAGGCCCAGGCGAAAGAACTGGACCAGCTGCTCTCCGATCCAGGGGGCGAGCAACGAGAGCAGCAGCAGTACGCCGATCACCTTGGGCGCGAAGGACAGGGTGAACTCCTGGATCTGCGTCGCCGCCTGGAACAGCCCCACCAGCAGGCCCACCGCCAGGGCCAGCCCCACCAGCGGGGCGGACAGCGTAATCGACAGCCACAGGGCCCGGCGCGCCAGCTCCAGCAGATCCGTTTCCATGGCGGGCCTCAGGTGGCCGACGCGAGCAGGTTCGCGCCGAGGAGGTTCCAGCCGTCGGCCGCCACGAACAGGAGCAGCTTGAATGGCAGCGACACGCCGGCCGGCGAGAGCATGTGCATGCCCAGCGACAGCAGGATGCTGCCCACCAGCAGATCCAACACCAAAAACGGCAAGAACAGCACGAAGCCGGTACGGAAGGCTTGCTCCAGCTGGCCCACCGCGAAGGCCGGCACCAGCGAGCGCCAGCCCGGCGCCTGGGGATCGTCGCCCAGCAGGCGGGCGAACTCCCGCAGGCGCTCCGGCTCGGTGTGGCGGTGCAAGAAGTCGGACAGCGGCTCGACGATGCGCGCGCCTTCGCGCCACAGCTCCTCGGGGGTGGCCTGCTGCAGCCGCGGCCAGCTCTCCTCCAGGCGCCCGCCGATCTGGGCCGCCACCGGCGACATGACCACCAGACTGAGCACCAGCGCCAGGCCGGTGATCACGCTCCCCGGCGGCACCTGGCCCGCGCCCAGCGCCGAGCGCAGGATGGACAGCACCACCGCCATGCGCACGAACGAGGTCAGCATGACCAGCACAAAAGGCAGCAGCGACAGGCCCGCCATGAGCGCAAGCAACGTCACCGGCGAGGTGTTCATGGGGCACCGCCCGGGGCCGGGGGTTCGGGCAACCGCGAGAGCAGGCGCATGCCGCCCTCGCCGCACCCCACGAGCAGCCGTCGGCCGTCGATCTCGATCAGGCACACCTCCCGGCTCCCGGAGAGGCGCAACCGCTCCAGGCAGCGCAGGCGGGGGCCGGGGGCCGTATTGCGACGCCGGCGCCACCACCACAGGCCCATCAGTCCCCCTCCCCACATGAGCGCCGAGAAGCCCAGCCCGGCGCCGGCCAGCGGCCGGGATATGACCCACAGCAAGAGCAGGCCGGCCGCCGCGATCGCCACGCGCAGGGAGCGACGCTCAAGCGGCATTCGCATGATCGGCCCCCGCCAAGTACACCTCCAGCAGCCGCACGCCGCGCCGGCCATCCACGTCCACCAGCTCGCCCCGTCCGAGCAAGCGCGAGCCGGCGCGCACGTTCACCGGCGCCAGCAGGAGGTCTCCCAGCACGATGACGTCACCGCAGCGCAGCCCGGACAGCTCGCCGACCGTCAGCTGCACCGTGCCCGCCTCGATGGACACCGGCACCGGAAGACCCTCCAGCAGCACCGGCTCCAACGCCCGACCTTCCTCGACCTTGACCTCGCCCATGTCTCCTCCTCCGGGTTGAAGGCTCCACTCCACGAGCCGGAAGTTCGCCCCCTCGAGCCGCCCGTACAGCCGGGCACCGCCGCACGCCAGCACGCGCCGCTCGCCGGCCTCCGGCTGGAAAAACACCACGTCGCCGGGGCGCATGCCTCCGGCCTCCGCCGCCTCGAGCTCGACCTGGCCCAGGAGCAGCGAAAACGAAACCGCGAGCTCGGCGGCGAGACCCGACTCCCGAGTGCCGGCCGGCGCCCGCTGGAGGGAGGCCTCCGGCTCCAGCCACGCCGCCCGACCGGGCGCGAAGCCCGCCGCGATGCGGACCCAGGCGCAGGCCAGTCGTTCGCTCTGCGGGCACAGCCGGCCCAGCTGGCCCACCGAAGTGACCACGCCGCAGAAGCGCCAGCCGGCGGCCTCCTCTCCCAGCGCCGCCAGGCCGCGGCACACCAGCCAGCCCCACAGGCCATCCCGGCCGCGCTCCAGCTCCTCGCGCGGCGCCTCCAGGCGCGAAAGCAGCAAGGACCAGAACGAACCCTCCAGCGCCAGAAACCCGATCCGCCCCGAGGGCGGCTCGCTCAACACCGCGAAGCGCCACTCCCCGGGGAACGCCCGGCGCAGATCCTCCAGCGCCAACCCCTCCACTCTGGCGAAGGCGAGCGCCGCGCCGCCCAGACCGAGGTGCCGGCCGAGCTCGAACGCCGCCGGCGTCAGCGCCTCCAGCCGGGCCCGCAGCCGCAAGCGGCGCGCCAGCTCCACCTCGGCGCGGCCCACCCGCTCCAGCCGATGCGCGGGGAACGGGCAGATGTCGGCGCGCGAGTTCATTCCCGCACCTCCCACCGCCCCAGGCGCAGGCCGGCCGCGGCCAGGCGGCGCTCGAGCCCTGATGACAGCGCCCGCAGATCGACGCGGCGCACCGCGCTGCACTCCCGCAGCCGGCAATCGACCGCGCCTTCGACCATCTGGATGTGACACACCAGCCCATCCAGTTCACCACCTCGCAGGCGCAGCTCCACGCCCGATTGCGCGAGTTGCGCTTGCACGGCCGGCGCTCCCTCCAGGCGCTCCAGGATGGCCCGCTCGAGCTCGATGGCGGCCGGGATGGCGTCCGCGCCCGCCGTCTGAACCCGGGCCCCCGCCTCCGCGGGCTCCGGCGCCACGCCCCCCCCGCACCAGAGCGCCGGGCCAAAGCCAGCCGGCCCCTCGGGCAGCAATTGTTCAAAGCGCTCCCTCGCTACCCTGGCCGCCGGCGCTGTCTCCGCCAACGGGTTCATTCGACGTGTGGCGTGAATGTGCATGGCGTCCTCCTTCCGGCCCCAACTCGCTTTGCGCTCCTCACGGTGCCCCTCTTCTTCTTTTGCTTCTCGGCGCCGTTCGGAAACTAGGCGCCAGCGCCGCTCGATGCGGGCGGCCGCCTGGCGCAGCGCCGAAGAGCGGGCCGCCTCCCCGAGCGTCTCGGCGTACCTCTGCCGGGCCTCCTCCGCCTGGCGCGCCGCCAGATTCGCCGAGCGCCGGGTGGCCCGAAAGATCTCTTCGCCGCCCGCTTCCAGCAGAAGCCGCCACTGGGCCTGCCCGATACTGCCCGCCTCTTCCCTGCGCGCCTGCATCGCGCGCCAACGATCCCGGTCTCGTACGATCGCGCCGGCAGCCCGGCACTCTCCGGCCGCCGCCAGCTCCACCTGCTCCCGCACCCGGACCACCTGCTGGAGCGCGCGCGCGACCTGAATCGAGCGCAGACGAGAGAGCCAACGGGTCTTCATCGACCGTCCTCGCTCTCCGTGTCGACGAGACCTCGCAGACGCCGCTCGGTCTCCTGCGCCTCGGCGCACTCGCTCGGTGACTGCGAGAGGAATTGGAGCAGGCGCGAGCGCCGGCGCAGGGCCTCGTCGAGCAAAGGCTCCGCCCCCGGCTGGTAGGCGCCGGCGGCGATGAGCTCGCGCCGGGACTCGAAGGCGCTCCACCAGGCCCGCACCCGCCGCGCCGCCGCGAGCTGCTCCGGGCCGACCAGGGTGTCCATCAAGCGGCTCAGCGACTCCGCGGGATCGAGGGCCGGGAACAGACCGCTGCGGGCCAGCTCGGGCGAGAGCACCAGGTGGCCGTCCAGCAGGCCGCGCGTCTCCTGGGCCACCGGATCGTCCTCCGCATCGCCCTCCACCAGCACGGTGTAAACGGCGGTGATGGCGGCCTTGGGGGCCGCCCCGGCCCGCTCCAGCAACCCGGCCAGTTGATCGAATACCGACGGCGGGAATCCTCTTCGCCCGGGGGCCTCTCCCAGGGCGAGCGCCACGTCGCGCATGGCGCGCACGTGGCGCGTCAACGAGTCCACCAGCAGGAGCACCGACTGGCCTCGATCACGGAACCCCTCGGCGATGGCCGTGGCCGCCGGCAGGACCCGGGCCCGCTCCCCCGCGGGGGCATCGGCGGTGGCGCACACCGTCACCGTACGCCGCCGCCCCTCGGGGCCGAGCGCCCGC
The DNA here is from genome assembly GCA_964561025.1 of uncultured Myxococcales bacterium. Taxonomy (GTDB): domain Bacteria; phylum Myxococcota; class B64-G9; order B64-G9; family B64-G9; genus JAAZNF01. The sequence goes on along the minus strand of CAZLNM010000009.1, from coordinate 625 downwards.
TCGAGGAAGTCGTTGACCTCGCGGCCCCGCTCCCCGACCAGGCACAGCACCACCCGCTCGACCCTGGCCTGGCGCGCGAGCTGGCCGAGCAGGGTCGACTTGCCCACGCCCGGCCCGGCATACAGGCCCACGCGCTGCCCCACTCCCAGCGTGAGCAGGCCGTCGATGGCCCGCACGCCGGTGAACAGCACCTCCCGGATCGGCGGGCGGTGAGCGGGATCGGGAGGCGCGGCGAAGAGCGGCAAGCGGCGCTCGACCGGCAGCGGCGGCCCCCCGTCCAGCCGGCGGGCATGGGCGTCGACCAGGCACCCCGCCAGGCTCTCCGACCAGGGCAGGGCGAAGGGCTCGCCGGTGGCCTCCACCACCTCGCCGGGCGCCAGGCCCTGACAGCCGCACGTCGGCAGCAGCATGGCCCGGTCGCCGCAGAAGCCGCACACCTCGGCCTGGGCCCGCGCCTGCCCGAGCTGCACCACTTCACCCAGGCGGGCGCGGGGCAGGCATGCTTCCAGAAGCGTCCCGCGCGCGGCCAGCACCCGGCCGCGGCGGCGAAAGAGATCGCGCCCGCACAGCCGGCGCCGCCACACCACAGTACGGGGAGGTGGCTCGCTGCCGCTCGCACCTCCCC
>CAZLNM010000008.1:74063-81687 GCA_964561025.1 uncultured Myxococcales bacterium | reverse complement strand
ACACCTTGTCCGAAATCCGGACGGCAAAACCGGGGAAACCGGGGTGGGTGGAACCAGAATTGGAGTAGAGGAGTTTTACTTTCGAGACGTAGAGGTGCGGAAATTCAAGAACCCCTTGCGGATAGCGGAGGTTTGTTTCTCATCTAGTGTGGCCTTATCATCGCGCGGAAGTTGCTTCATGAGGTTTTCGAACCGCATGCTGTGGTCCAGTCCAAAGAAGTGTCCCAACTCATGCGCCAGGGTATCTACCCGGGCCTCCGAGGGCGCCAGGATTATGTACCGGCGACCGAAGAACTCCCGGCGCTTTCCCCGGTAGCGCCAGTGCCGCCCGGCGATGTCGATGTCAGCTCGTTCCAGGTCTCCCAGGCGTTTGACCAGGAACACGTGCACCCGGCCGTCCGGCGGGGCCAGCACGGCCAACGCGTCGCGTTCGGCCATGCTCTGAACCGAGGGAATGGCGGGTTCGCCGTGGCGGTACTCCTTCACCAAGAACCTGATGCGGGCGGGGCTGAAAAGCTCATTCGCGCGAGGAAGAGCATCGCGAAGGTAAGCCGCGATCGGATCGTCTTCCGAGGCCGCGACGTGAACCACCAACTCGACCTCGTCGACGGTCACCACCGGTCCGGCGCCCCAGGATAGTGCGCTGAAGACGACAAGGACAAGGAAAGCCAGCGTTCGGCAGATGGTCTTCTTCACGATCAATGCAGGACGGAAGAACCGGCGATCTCGGCGAGCGCGGACGTAAAACTACGCGCCTGGCAGGGCTCGAACCTGCTGCCTTCGGATTCGAAGTCCGACGCTCTATCCAGGTGAGCTACAGGCGCAAAAAAAATGGGTCGTACAGGAATCGAACCTGTGGCCCGCGGATTAAGAGTCCGCTGCTCTACCGGCTGAGCTAACGACCCATGGGGTAGGTGAGTGAAGGGGCTCGAACCCTCGACATCCAGATCCACAGTCTGGCGCTCTACCAATTGAGCTACACTCACCAGAAGATCCGATTCAAAGAGCAGATCGAGCGGGCCGTTGGTACCAGAGGATACGCGGGCTGTCAATAGAAAGGTGGATTGTGCGCGGCGCTTCGGCTAGAATACTGCGGATCATTTGCGCCTTGGAGGAGATGCATGTCGATTCAGGATTGCCGGCGCTGCTCGCTGCTCTTGGCTTTTCTCGCCGGGTTGGCCATCACAGGGGCCGCCGGGTGCAGCGGCTCGACGACCGGGGACGGTGGAACCCAGTGTGTGCGGGACGAGGAGTGCGGGCTCGGCGAGATCTGCGTGGGTGGCCGTTGCGTACCCTTCGGCTCCGACGAGGGTCCGCGCTTCTGCTCCTCCGATCCCCAGTGCCGCGCCGACGAGATCTGCGAGGGCGGCGTGTGCGTGAAGGGCTCCCGTCCGGACGGCGGTGACGGCTTCGACGGGAGCGACGGGGGAGGCGACACGGTCCCGGACGGTGGGCTGGATGCCAGCGACGACGCCAGCGCGCCCAACATCACCCTTACCGGTGATGTGATCATCACCCAGGACGCCCAGGGCAAGACATACACCATCGACTACGGCAACGTCACCGTGGGTCAGGCAGTCCAACGCAACCTGGTCATCCGCAACACCGGCAACGCCGAACTCTCCGTCTCGGTGATCACGCTGGATCAGGACCCCAACGCGGAGTTCGCCACCAGCCGTGGTGTCCCGCCCGCTCTGATGATCGGCCCCGGGTCCGAGGAGACCATCGTCGTCACCTACACGGCCAAGGACGGTCTCACCGACCACGCGCTGGCCAAGATCTTCTCGAACGATCCGGACGAGCCCGAGATCCGCGTCCAGCTCAATAGCGACTTCAAGGGTGTCCCGGCGTTGGTCGTCGATCCGATCCTGCTCGACTTCGGAGACGTGGCGGTCGGTGAGCAGCCGACCAAATCTGTCACCCTTTCCAACCAGGGGTCCGGCAACGCCGTGCTGCGCATCCTGTCTGTGGTCCCCGAGGCGCCCGTCGCCAGCGCCTACCAGGTACTGGTACTGCGCCTCTCGGACGGCGAGCCGGTGACGCTGCCTTTGTACCTCAACCGCGGCGACGGGCTCGAGGCGCGGATCACCTTCGCCCCGCCCGGCCGGAACGCCTACAACGGCAACCTTGTCATCACCACCGATCTGGCCGGCTCCGAGGTGACCCTGGTCGCGCTGCGGGGCCGCGCCGGGGCTCCGGCCATTCGGGTGGAACCATCCCAGCTGGATTTCGGGCAAGTGCCCACCAACACCCGGCCAGCCGACCGCTCGATCGACATCTCCAACGCTGGCAAGGGGGACCTCACCATCTCGAGCCTCGACCTCCTGGCGGGCCACACGGCCGAGCTGTTCCTGGTGAACCCGCCGGCCGTGCCCCTTGTGATCCCGGCTGGCGCCCGGCAGACGGTGAGCGTGGGTTACACTCCGGTTGACGTAGGCATCGATCAGACCTCTCTGGTCATCGTCCACGACGACCCCGACCGACAGCCCGACGTGCGCGTCAACATCGGTGGCGAAGGAGTCCAGGGCAACGCCCGGCCCACCGCGGTCATCAAGGGAAACGGCCAGGACGTGGCGCTGCTTCGCATCATGCTGGGCGAACAGGTGAGCCTCGACGGGAGCGCCTCCTTCGATAGCGACGGGACGGTCACGGGTTACGCCTGGCGCATCGTGCAGCAACCCGCCAGCCACCCCTGCGGCAGCGAATCCACCCTGTCCGGCGCCACCGGGCAAAACGCCACCATCGTGATGCGCGAGGCCGGAATCACCCGCATCGGCCTCAAGGTCAAGGACGACCTCGATGCGTGGTCGGACGAGGACCTCTTGGACATCCAGGTGGCCGCGGCCCCGGTGGCCCGCATCCGGGTCGGCGGCAACGACACCGGCTTCGTCGAGTGCGACCTCGCAAACGTGCTGACCTTCAACGGCCAGTTCTCGTCCGACTGCGACGGGTCGGTGACCGAGTACCAGTGGAGCGTGCTCGCCTACCCGGCCGGCCGCGGCTCGGCTCCGGCCATCCAGGGCGGCGGGGACTTCGCCTCCATCCTGTTCGATTTCCCGGGGAACTACCGTATCGGGCTTGTGGTGCGCGACAACGACGTGCCGAAAAATCAGTCCACCCAGGCCGTCTTCGACGTGCTGGTGCGCGGCCCCAAGGCCTTCCGGGTCACGGCCGACTGGTTCAACCAGGGACAGAACGACAACCGGGTGGACGTGGATCTGCACCTCTTGAAACCCGGTGGCAGCGGCACCTTCACCGCCGACGACTGCCATCCCGGCAAACCAGGAGTGAGCAGTGGCAATCCCACCCCGAACTGGGGCCTCTACGGAAACCCCGTGTACCAGCGCGACGGCTGGGAGGACGCCGACGGTGTCGCCAACCCGACCAACCCCGCCGACGAGATCAACCTGGCCAACCCCGGCATGGGCGTGTACACCATCAAGGTGTACTTCCGCTGTCACTCGTCCACGTCGCTGATGGGCGACTACCAGTGCTGTGACGACATGTGCGGCTCATCGCTGAACTGCCCGTTCTGCGGCTGGTGCATGCTGAGCGAGAACTACTGCCTCCGGGTAGCCATCGGAGAGGTATCGGTGTACGTCACGGGATACGACAACGTCGAGCGCAAGATCGTCACCAGGGGATTTTCTTTTCCTCGGGAGCAGGGGAGGACGTTCATCCAGATCGGGACGCTATCCTGGCCGGACGGGAACTTTCAATAAGAGTCGGGTAGAACAAGCGTTCAGGGCTTCGGATCGACGGCTGAGCGAAGGTCGTGCAGTCGGCTCTCGAGGCGGCTGTCGAGGATCCGGTCGAGGTCCTGGATGACCGTGTAGGTTTGCTCAGATCTGTCATGCGAAAAGAACGGAAGGAGCGAAAGCACCAGCGTAACGGTGATGAGAAATAGTTTCACGACGGCCTCCTTTGTAATATCACAAGCTACATGGTATTACATGGGCCCGCCCCGTCAAGTTTTTTGAATTTACAGATACTTCTCTATTTTTTTCAGAAGGTTAAGTCTGTGAATCAGATCGGTGACGTAGTCAATCTTGTCGCTTTCGATCTCGATGATCGGCGACAGATTGTAGCTCGCGATCCACTCGGTATAGAGACGGTCCAGCCTTTTGAGGTAGCTCACCGGTATCGTCTGCTCCATGCCTCGCCCGCGTTCTTCGATCCGCTTTCTCATGGTTCGAACCGAGCAACGTAGGAAGATCATCACATCGGGCGGTGTAAGGTCTTTTCGGATGGTTTCGTAAAGCTCGGTATATGTCTTGTAGTCACGAGGGGTTATATGTTTCGTCCGAAACAAGTTCTTTGCGAATATCTCGGCGTCTTCGTAGATCGTGCGGTCCTGGATGACGGTTCGGGGAAAGCGCTCGAGCTCGCGGTGGAGCCTGAACTTATGGGTGAGAAAATATACCTGCGAATGAAATGCCCAACGCTTCATGTCCTTGTAGAAGTCTTCCAGATACGGGTTGGTGTCGTTGGGTTCGTAGAATGGCTTGAGGTCGTAGCGTTTGCACAAGAACTCGACCAGCGAGGTTTTCCCCGCGCCGATGTTGCCCGCGATGGCGATATATTTTTTCATGTTCCTTCCTCGTGCCAGGCCATGGCACGCTTCTGGTACATCGCAAAGACCCGAATCAGGATCGCCGCTATCGGTACGGCGAAGAGCGCCCCGACGATACCGTAGAAGTGCTCTCCGGCCACCAGGGCGAAGACCACCAATGCGGGATGGATGCGCGCCGCGGTTCCCATGATCTTCGGGTTGAGGAAGTTGGCCTCCACCAGATGGATGCCGACGATCCAGCCGAGCACGCCGATCCCGGTCCCGAGGCCGTTGGTGAGGGCGACGGCCACGATGGGGATGGAAGACAGGATGGAGCCGAAGATTGGCACCAGGCTCATCACCGCGGCCAGGATGGAGAGCACCACGGCGAACTTGATGCCGAAGACGAAGTACAGGCCGATGAAGGTCAGTACGCCGTTCACCAGACAGATGAGCACCTGGCCCCGCACCACGCCGGCCAGGCCAGAATCAGCTTCCTGGATGAACTCGGCGAACACCGGACGGTACCTCTGCGGGAACAGGCTCTCGAAAAAGCGCATGGGCCGCACCGGATCGATGAGCAGAAAGGCGGCCACCATCAGGATGAGGAAGGCCATGAAGATCTTGCGGAAGGCGTTCGCCGCGAACCTCGGGCCCACGGACAATAGCTCTACCAGCCGCTCGCGCAAGGTCTCCTTGATCTCGGCCAAGGATTGCTTGACCGCCACCCGGATGTCGATCCCCGGCCGCGGTGGGCCGCTCTCCCCGACCTCGGCGGCGGCGATCTGGACCGGGATGCCTCTCTCTCGCAGCCAGTCCTCGGTGTCGCGGGCGTACTGGTTGATGCGCTCGGTGGTGAGACTTGCGAGCAGCTTCTCTCCGTCACGGGCCAGCTTGCCGATCTCTTTGCCGATGCGGGGCAGCGAGAAATAAAAGAACAAGAACACCAGCCCGACCAGGACCAGCAGCACCGCGACGGTGGCGAGCCAGCGGGGCACGGATTTCTTGCCGAGGCGGAGTCTGGCGATCCGGTTCACCAACGGCGCGAGGAGGTAGGCGATGAGCACGGCGCCGATGAAGGGCGCCAGGATCTCGGCGGCGAAGAAGAGCACGCCGAGCACGGCGAGCCACAGCAGGACGAAGGCATACCGTCTGGCGAACATTCCGCGCCCGCTGCTGGTCGCTACATCGCTCATGTCGCGGGCAGTGTGCCGCGGTCTTGCAGGGGATTCAATATAAAAAAGTTATACTCAGAAAGATGCCGCCAGGCCGAAGCCGGCTCCCTCCGGCAGCAGGAGAGGGGTCAACGAGAACGAGGCCGGGGAAGAGGCGTGACTCGGCTCCTTCGCTGGGGCGAGCCAGAAACAAACCAGTCCGCCGCCGAGCAGTAGCGCACCCGCGCCCAGGGCCGAAAGACCTCCGACCCAGTAGTCGTGCGCCTTGCTATCCTCGGCGCGGACGATCCGCTGCAGGCGCTCCATCTCCTCGATGGTGGAGGCCGACAGCCAGTCCCGGTAGGCGTCGTCGCGCCGATCCTGGGCGCTCCTCATCGGACCGAGGAGAAGCGCCATGCCCGTGGCCAACGCCCCGGCGGCGACGCCGGTGGAGACGCCGCCAATCCAGAGCAGAGTGGTGCGCGTCCGGTGCTCGTCGCTACGGCGCAGAGCGAGCGCATCCTCGGTCGCAGGAGGCACCGGCGTCGGCGCGGTGTCGAGGGTCTTTGGGAGGGGTCGGGGCGGCGGGGCTGGCGTGGGGTCCAGAGCCGCCTCCGAGGTGGGCTGTGGGGGAGGCGGCGGCGGGGGAGGAGGAGCGGAGGGCCGAAAGATTCCGAGCGCGAGCAGCGCGCGCCGGAGATCGGCCCCGATCGAAACCTGCTCCTGGAAGTTTCGAGCCGGGGTGGTGGTGGCGAGTTCGAACACGGTGGCCTGGGTGCGCGTGTCGAATCCGCGCATGGAGATCTTGAGCAAGGGCCCGAGCCGCAGCACCTCGATGGCCAGGACACCGGTTCGTTGCGCGCCGTCGGCGTCCCGCTTCAGGCAGGCGGCCGTCACGCAGCAGTCGCCGCTCTCCGCCTGTATTTGATCGGCGGGCCCGCGCTCTCGGTCGAGCAGCGAAAGCAGCCGGTTGCGGATCGGCTGCGCCTGATCTTCCGCAAGACCCTTGAAGACGAGACACACCCTGATGCGCCGGCCCTCTCCGGCCCGGCACGGAACGGCCACCGATGCCAGCATGGCGAAGAGGAACAAGCAGCGGAACATGTGCGAACACTATCGGATCTTCTTCAGGATTTCAAAGGCGCGGTTGAGCTGGCGGTTGGCCTCGACGAAGTTCTGGCCGTTCATGGCCCGATCCACATCCTGGAGGACCGTGGCGATATCCGCGACGACGGCCGCGCGCTCGGTCGAACCGGCGGCTTCGCTCAGCCGGTCGAAGGCGCGGTTGAAGCGCAGGAGCTTCTTTTCCACGAAATCCTTCCCCACCTGGACGGAATCCACCAGCGCCTGCACCTTGAGGTAGGTGGCCAGAAGCTCCTTGTCTTTCGAGTTCTTTTCGAGCTGCGGCAGGCGTTGAATCTCCTTGTCCAGATCGGGCAGGTCGCCCGGGATGAGGCCCTTGCGCCGGATGGACTGTAGCAGCCGACGGCGGGCTTCCTCGGGCCTCAGGCGCGGGGATCTTTCGTTCTTCGGAGGCCCAGGGGCGGCCATGGGCGGCTGCACGCCGTCCGCGGGTTCTTCCAGTCCGGCGCCCTCGGGCTGTGGCGCTCCGGCGTCCTCAAACTCTGGCGCGCTGGCGTCCGGCGAGGCGTTGGGGAGCCGGGGTTCGCTTGCCGATGGAGGCGCCGGCTCGGCCGCGGGCGGGTTGTGCGGCGACGGCTCCGGCTCGGCGGGTTGGAGGCTGGCGAAGATCAGCACCACGATCCAGACCAGGGCGCCGGCGAGCAGCAGCGAGAGCACCAGCACGGCGCGCCCCATCCGGGGCTTCTCTCGCTCCGGTTCTGTACGCGGCTTGAGTGGGGACGCTTGTCCCGGCGTGGCGGCCGGCGGGGCCGGTTCCGCGATGTAGATGGTCTTG
>CAZLNM010000008.1:0-74053 GCA_964561025.1 uncultured Myxococcales bacterium | reverse complement strand
GTCCGAGCCGATCGCCGGCGTCTGGCCGGACTGAGAGCCCGGTTCGTCGGGCAGGGTCTCGCCGGGGAGCGTCACGGACTGGATCTCATCCGAGAGGCTGCGTCGCGGGGGCGGCGCGGGGGGCCGCAGGCTCTCCGACAAGTCGGGCAGATCGAACGGGAACGCTCCCGACCCGGGCTTGCCCTCGAAGGCCGGGAGGCTCACCGTCGGGATGTGCGCTTCCTGCGGGCTGGCCTTGGGCGCGGCGGCCGCCATCTCCCGGGTCGCCGGGCCTTCTTGCTCCGAGGCGTCGCGACGCTCCTGCGGCAGAGGCCGTTCGGGGTCCCAGCCCACCAGGAAGAGGTCGAACTCCTCCTCCTTCCCCTTGAGCGAGGTTCGGGTGAAGAAGACCATCGGCGCCTGCATCGCTTTGAGCTGGGCGCGGGTCGCTGCCGAGACCATGATCTGCTCGGCGCCGGCCTTGGAGCAGACGCGCGCGGCCACGTTCACCGCGTCACCGAAGACGTCCTGGGCCTCGACGATGCACTGCCCGCTGTTGAGGCCGATGCGGATCTGGAGCCGCTCTCCGGCGTCGGGGAGGGCGCGGTTGTGCTGCTGCAGCGCCCGCTGCATGTTCACCGCGGCGCGCACGCCCTCGTCAGCGGTGTCGAAGGTGGCCAGGATGGCGTCCCCGATGGTCTTGACCACGGTGCCGCGCTGCGCCTGGATGAGCGGGAACAGGAGCTCGTTGTGCCGCTGGATGCGGCGCCGGCCGGCCATGTCCCCGTGCGTGTCGAAGTAGGCGGTGATGCCCACGATGTCGCTCATCAGGATGGTCTTGTCGCGCCAGGGGATCTCCTGGGTGTGGGCGTCGCGCTCGTCGAGCACATCCTCGCGCTCGGCAATCGGCGCCGCCGCCGGGATGGCCGGGGAGGTCGGGAGGTTCTTTACGGCCGCTGTTTCCGGACTTACGGAAAGCAGTTCTTTGAGCAGGGCACTGGCGTCGGGCTGGCGCCGGCCCGGGTCGGGGGAGAGCGCGCGAACCACCAGTCGCTCGAGTTCCGGAAGTACGTCGGGGTTGAAAAGCCTGGGCGGGACCAGTTTTCCGGAGAGCAGCGCCTTGTAAGCCTCGGCGGGGTTGCGACCGGGGTAGGGAGGCTTTCCGGTGATGCAGCGGTACAGCATTGCGCCCAGCGCGAAGACGTCGCCGCGCGCGCTCGGGAGCCTGGCGCTGGCGGTCTCGGGCGCGAGCCACAGCAGCAGATCGAGCGGGTGGAGATCCCCCTGCACCAGGCGCAGGCGCGTCCCACCCAGGCCGAAATCCGTGATGACTGGTTGGTCACCCGAGCGGACCGTGACGCTCGCTGGTGTGAGCGCGCCGTGCGCGAGGCCTGCCTGGTGGATGGCCGAGAGCGCCTCGCACAATCGCGACAGGATGCGCAGATAACGCTCGGGAGGGAGAGAGGATTCCGCCAGCATGCGTGCGAGCGAGGGACCGCTCGCGTGTTCCAGGGTGAGGAAGGTGTGCTCTCCCTCGTCGTGAAGGTCGAAGATTCGCGCAAGATTCGGATGGGAGACCGAGCGCGCCTTCAGCAGGTCCTGGCCCAGCGCGGTCACGGCGGAGCCCTGCGCCAGCACGGCCGGAAACAGACGCAACGACACGCGCACCCCGAAACGGGTGTCCTCGGCCAGGTAGGTTCGGCCCAGCGAGTCCTGCCCCGCCGGTTCCACGATGAGAAAGCGCCCCAGCTTCTGTCCGGGAACGAGTGGGGGCGAATCCGGCATTCACACCTCGGCCGTACAAGTTCGTTGCGGCTGAATATAGTGGCGCACGAGGGTGTTCGCAATCGGAAAATGAGAGGTTTTCGCTTCCGGCGAGCTGTGGTAGATTCGCAGGTGTGAGAGATGCGATTCTGATTTCGAGTATGAGTTGGGCTTTGCTTCTTGCCGGAGGCTGCTATCGCCCGCTCGATGGCGACATGCGTTGCCACCCGAAGGCCTGCGGGATCCTGCCCTCGAGCGGCGTCAACTGCGGCGCCTGCCAGGGGGCGACTTCCGTTTGCATCGATAACCTGTGCCGCGACGTCTGCGCCGGTCTCGAGTGCGGCGCTCCACCCGAATACCCTGCCCTGGACTGCGGCTCGTGTTCCGCGGGCGGAAGCGTGCGTTGCGTCCAGAACCACTGCCAGGACGTGTGCGCGAATCTTCAGTGCGGCGAGCCGCCCGGCTGGCCGGGTGTGAGCTGCGGCACCTGCCAGGGGTCGCAGCAGTGTGTTGGGAATCAGTGCGGCGATGCTTGCGCGGACAACCGCTGTGGCACCCTGCCCGGGCCGCCGCCAGTGGACTGCGGCGAGTGCGCCTCCGGGCTACCTTGCCAACCCGACGGCCGCTGCCCGGCAACGCTGGGGCGGTTGGTGATCGACGGCAACGTTTGTACCTTGTCCGGCTCTCCCTGTGATTCCGCTCATGTAGAAAACCGCGGCCCGTCCCTGTGGATGCTCAAGACCGCGGAACCGTTTTCCGAGGTGGTGATCCGCGGAAACGCCGTCCTCTCGGCCGCCGGTATCCAACCCGATGGCCAGGGAGGGTTCACCGGCGGGCACCTGATCCTCCGTTCCCAGGAGAGCCTCACGGTCGAGGCGGGCAGCGCCATCGTCATGAGCGGGCAAGGATGGGGTGGTGGCGGCGGAGGAGGAGGGCAGCAGTACTGTGACTCCGCCGCTCGTTGCAAACCGGGCTCCGGGGGAGGCGTGGGCTCCAGCTGGGTCGCCGGCACCAAAGGGGAAGATGGCGATGCCGGGCCGATGTGCATGCGCTACACTTCGGACACGGTCGGTGGTGGCACCGGCGGCACAGGTGGCGGCTTTGGAGGCCAACCAGGTGTTTCCGGCGGTGGTTGTCCCAGCCGTTGTGGCGGTACGCCCGACCCGCCCGACGCCGGCGCCGGCGGTGCCGGTGGCGGGCCCTTTGGCGGCGCGGGCGGTATTGACCGGGGAAACGCCAACGCGTGCGGCACGGAGTTGTGCTGCAACGCGATCGCGCGAGACTGCATCCCCGATCCGCAGACAGGAGACCCGGCGCTGGATCCGCCTCAGCCGGCGGAGGGTGGCCATCGCGGCGGTTACGCGACGCCCGAGAACAACGGTGACGCGACTGTCGATGTGAGCGTCCTGGTCGGCTCTGGTGGGGGAGGGGGCGCCGGTGGAGCCAGGAGCAGTTCCTGGTGCTGCGGAGGCGGCGATGGCGGCCCGGGGGGTGTGGGGGCCGGACGCGGTCGGGTCGGCTGTGGCGGAGGAGGTGGCGGTGGCGGCGGGGCGACTGGCGGCGGCGCCATCGAGATCTGGGCAAAGGACATTCAGATCGCGGGAGAAATCGCGGCCGATGGCATGGGCGAGGCCCGCCTGAACGGAGGCTTCGGCGCGGGGGGCGGTATCCTGCTCCGCGCCAAGAACTCGCTCGACGTACATGCGGCCCGGATTCACAGCGTGGGAGGAAGCGGGGACGGCACCGGCACCCGGCTCAACGGGGGCACGGTCAAGCTCTTCTACCGTCGCCTGGAAGGTTCGCTCCCGGTCGATCTCGAGAACTCCTGCGGCCGGTTGTTTCAGTCCGTGCTCCCCTAGCGCAGGCCAACCCGCGTCCTCCCCGATCGCGCGACATCCGCAAGGCCAGCAGAACTACTTCACGGTGGCGGTCCACGCCACAGGGAAGGTCACGAACCCCGCCCAGGGGTATCCCTGGTAGTCGCCCGAGTTCGCGTGCAGCACGAAGCAGAACTCGATGCCGATCGCCACGCGCGAGGCGATCTGGAACATGTAGCGTAGCGAGGGCGAGAAGTAGAGCCCCTTGTCCTTGACGTGTCGGCTGCTGTCATCTTCTCCTTGGCGGGTGTACCAGTAGCCCGTTCCCAGGCCCAGCTTGAGCTGGTGATCGCCGTTCTGAGTGAGGTAGAACGGGTAGTAGACCCGCGTCCCCACCAACCAGAACAAGTCCCGGCTGGAGACCCCGCCCACTCCGATTTCGAGGATCGTCCACTGGAAGTGATCCCACTTCAGGGTGATGCCCTCGGCGCCGCCGCCCGCCAGGAAGGCGTCGGAGCCGCCGCCGAAGTGGACCTTCAGCCCGACCCAGTCGATCCGGTTACGCAGCTTGCGCAGGTCCGCGTGGGCGCGTTCGAGCGTAAAGCGCAACACCTGCGAGCCGCGCACGGTGACGCTGTGCTCGAGCGTCTCGTACCCCGGCAACACCAGGCGCAGGATCACCGCGCGGTTCTGCGGCAGGGCGGCCCGGAGCGGCGTCATGCCGGCCCGCCGCCCCTCGACGAATACCTCGGCCCCGGAGGGCTCGCTCTCGATGTCCACCGGCACCTGACGCTCCCCGGGCGCCGGCAGGAGCTTCTGGACCGCGAGTTCGATCAGGCGCGAGGCCGAGGCCTCCGTGCAGGGGCCGGAGGCGGTGGCCGCGCCGGTGGCGGTGGCGCGGGAGAGGTCGTAGAGCGTCAAGGTGAGCGTACACTCCTCGCCGAGCTTCAGAAATTGCGCGGCGATGGAGTTGGCGGCCGAAAGCTCCCGGCCGATCTCGATCTGGCACGCCTCCTCGTAGCAGGAGCGGTAACCTTCCTCCTTCTGGGCGCGGAGCCGTTCGCGGAGTTGGGCGCGCGGGACCACCTGCAGAAGGCCGCTCTCCGCCAGTTTCGCGGCCAGCAAGTCGCTCAGCGTGTCGAGCACAGAATCGGGCCAGTCGAGGCCTTTCTGCTCGATGTCGAAGACGGCGACGATGGGGAGGCGTTCGCCTTCTCCGGCGCGAACCGACGAGGCGAGCGCGAGCGACCATATCAGCGTCCATCGGAAAATCCGAGCGTTCATCGGATGCTCCTTCCTGTTGCGGCGAGCATTCTAGACACACTTCGTGGTTCGTTGAAACTGTTGCCAGAACATCGTTGGCGTGGTAGGCAAAATCGCATTGGCGCCGCGCAGGCGGCGGCGAGGAAACCGTGCGGAAGGGAGAGTACCATGGCCAAGGGACAGATTCGCAAAGAACGGCAGAACAAGCCCAAGCTCAGCGCCAAGGAGAAGAAGGAGCGCAAGAAGGAAAAGAAGCTGGCCAAGTCCGGCTGCTGCATGTGAGGTCCTCGTCCCCGCCGCTGGGCGAGTTGTTGCTTGCGCCGTGGCGGCGGGCGGTTCCCTGCATTTTTTTCGCGTGGTGGGCCGTGCTGGCCGCCGGTGGGGCGGGGTGTCGCTCGAACACCGAGCCGCGGGCAGCCCAGGCGGGGCTCGAGATCGATATCCCGTTCGCCACCAGGATGCCCATCGTGGATGGCGTCATCGACGGCGTCTGGAACGACGCTGTGCACGGCGAGCTGCTCCTCGGGGACGGAAGGTCACCGCCCCGGTACCGAACCCGGTATCATCTGTTGTGGAGCGCCTCGGCGCTCCTGCTCGCCTTCGAGTCCGAGGATCCGGACATTTCGGGAAAATACCGAAAGCGTGACGAGCCGTTGTACCTGGATGAAGTCGTCGAGGTGTTCCTCGACCCAGACGCCGACCGAAAAAACTATGTAGAGATCGAGGTGAGCCCGCGAAACGTTCTGTTCGACGCCTCGTTTCGCGCCCGGCGCCAGGGCATGGACCTGGCCTGGGACCCGCAGCTCCAGTCCGCGGTCGCGGTGGACGGAACCGTCGACGACGCCACTGACCACGACCGGGAATGGGTGGTCGAGCTGAGCATCCCATTCGCCGCGCTCGAAGCCCAGGGCCGGATGCCGCCTCGGCCGGGCGACGCCTGGCGCGTGAACCTCTTCCGCCTCGACAAGTCGTTCGGGCGCGAGGAGGCCTCCATGCTGCGGCCAGCGGGGGGCGACTTTCACAACCTGGATGCCTTCGCCACGGTGCGCCTCTCGGCGCCGGGCCGTTGATTCCGGGAGACCTGCTTGAAACAACCGGAGATCGGCCCAAAGACGCTGCTTATGCTCGGCAACCTCAAGGTGGGCAAGACCACGCTGCTGTTTGCGCTGGCGGGCTCGAGCACGCGCCCGGTCCGCCTGCCGGGTGTCGAGCGCGAGCTGGAGGCGGGCTCGCTCGGTTCCACCGGGCGCTTCGAGAATCTCCTGGACGCTCCGGGTTGCGGGCTGCTCTCCGAGCACTCGGCGGATGCGAATCTCCTCCGGAGGCTCCTTTCCGAACGGCGGGTGGGCGGCGTGCTGCTGGTGCTCGACGCCAAGAACCTGCGCCGCGGCCTGGCCCTGTGCCAGCAGCTCGCCGAGTTCGAGATCCCGGTGGCCGTGGCGCTCAACCTGTCGGACGAGGCGGCCCAGCGAGGCATCGAGGTGGACGCGGCGGCCTTGTCGCAGCTTCTCGGCGTTCCGGTGGTCCCGACGGTGGCGGTCGAGCGGCAAAACCTGGCCGCGCTCCGCCGGGCCCTGGAGCAAGCCCGGCCGCTTTCAAAGTCGCTCAGGGTCGGCGAATGCCCGGAGCCGGGAGAACTGGAGGCGACCTCCGGCTGCTTCGCCAAGGCGGAAGAGCTCGCCGCCCGTGTGACGAGGATGCGTCCGGCAGCGGCGGATGGTTTTGGGCGAAAACTGTCGCGGCTCACCCGCAGGCCGCTCACGGGGATCCCCATCGCGCTTCTCGTGCTGGCCTTCTTGTACCTCTTTGTGGGGTGGTTCGGGGCGGGCGTGCTGGTGGATTGGATCGAGCACGGGCTCTTCGAAGGCCTGCTGCTGCCGCCGCTGCTGCGGCTTTCCGAGGTGCTTCCCTGGCCGTGGCTACGGGAGATGCTGTTCGGGCCGTTCGGCGTCATCTCGGTGGGACTGGTGCTCTCAGTGGGCATCGTGCTCCCGGCGTTGCTCACCTTCTACCTGGCCATGGCGTTCCTGGAGGACTCGGGGTACCTGCCGCGGCTGGCGCTGCTGCTGGACCGGCTGATGCGCCGGATCGGCCTGACCGGCAAGGGTGTGCTGCCGCTCATCATGGGCTTTTCCTGCGTCACCGCGGCGCTGCTCGCCACCCGAACCCTGGACACCCGCAAGCAGCGCCTGGTGGCCGTTCTGCTCCTGGTGCTGGGGGTTCCGTGCGCGCCGCTCATCTCGGTGGCGGCGGTGGTGTTCTCGCGCCTTGCGCCCGGCGCGGCGCTGCTCTACCTCGGCGTCATCCTGGCCAACATCCTGGTGATCGGGCTCGTCGCCAATCGTGTGCTGCCCGGCAAGCGGGGCGATCTCGCCATCGAGCTTCCTCCCTTGCGTTGGCCGCGGCTCGCCAACCTGCTGGTCAAGACCGGCTGGCGGACGTGGTGGTTCTTGCGCGAGGCCTTGCCGTTCTTCCTCATGGGTTGCCTTTCACTGTTCGCCCTGGAACGCCTGGGGGCGCTGGCGGCGCTCGAGTCCACGCTACGGCCGGTGCTGCAGAAGCTCCTGGGGCTCCCCGCCGACAGCGCGGCGCTGTTCCTCATGAGCATGGTGCGGCGCGAGGCCGGGGGTGCGCTCTTGCTGCCTCAGCTCGAGGCGGGGCTCTACGACGGCGTGCAGGTGGTGGTGGTGCTGGTGGTGATGACGCTGATGATCCCGTGCGTCAACGCAGCGCTGGCCTGCTACCGGGTGCAAGGGTTCTGGCGCGCCACCGGCATGCTGCTGTTCACCATCCCCTGGGCGCTGCTGTGGGGGATGCTGGTCAACGTGGGGAGTCATGTGCTTGGATGGCAGTTCTGAGCGGGAGGCCCGATGAGCGACCGGATCGTGGATGAACTCATGGAGGCGATCTGGACCTGCCAGGAGCGAGGGAAATCCAGCGTGGACGAGATCCTGGGCGCCACCCACGGATCGGCCACCCGAGAGGACGTCCGGCGCGCGGAGGAGCAAGAACTCCTGCGCTTGGATGGAGAGCGGATCCAGCTCACCCAGAGCGGGAAAGAGAAGGCCGAGAACCAGATGCGACGCCACCGCCTGGCCGAGCGGCTGCTGGTGGATGCGCTCGGGCTGCCGCTCGCGCAGGTCGAGGCGCTGGCCTGCACCGCGGAGCACCTGGTCATGCCGGAGGTGGCCGACGGCATCTGCACCCTGCTCGGACACCCGCGCGAATGCCCCCACGGCCGGCCCATCCCGCCCGGCGAGTGCTGCCGCGAGGGACGCAAGGAGGCGGGCCGGGCGCTCTCGCCGCTCTCCGAGGCGCCGCTGGAGCGCGAGCTGCGGGTAGCCTACCTGCGCACCCGCGACCACGACCGGCTGCACCTGTTGCTGTCGCTGGGGCTGGTGCCGGGGACCCGCCTGCGGCTCCACCAGAAACATCCGGCGGTGGTGGTGGAGGTTGGCGAGGCCGAGTTCGCCCTGGATCGGGAGGTGGCCTCGGACATCGTGGCCTGGCTGGAATGATCTTCCGAAACCCATTCTGTCGCGCGTTGCCGCTCGTCCTCACCTTTGCTTGCGCCGGGCTGCGCCCGGGCGAGGGGCGGGAGGACTTCTCCCGGGTGTACGAGGTGGTCCTGCCGGGCGCGCATGGCGGTAGCGTGTCCTTCGCCGAGTTCCGTGGTCAGGTGCTTCTGGTGGACTTGTTTGCCACCTGGCTCAATCCGAGCCTGATGAACGCCAGCCTGTACGCCGACCTCTACCGGCGACACCGGGAACGCGGGTTGCGGGTGGTCGGCGTGGCGCTGGACGAGCAGGGGCGGGCGGTGGTGGAGGCGTTCGCCCGGGCGCTGGACCTGCCCTACCCGGTGGCCCTGGCCGACGGGGGAGTGCGCGCGGGGGCCAGCGTCTTCGGGGATCTGGCGACGCTGCCCCGCCTGATGGTGTTCGATCGCTCGGGAACGCTGGTGGCCGTGTGGTTCGGCCTGGCGCCGGCCCGCGAGCTGTCCAGGCTCATCGAGCGTTTGCTGTAGTCCTCTCGAAGCCTTCGGCTGGCATCTGGCGGTGCGAGACCGCCCGCGCGGACTTTGTGGGCCCCGCGGTCGGTCGCGCCGGGGGCCGACGCCATGCCGCCGGTCGCTGGAGTGTGTTCCCACTTTTTTGAAAGGGGTTGCGGACGGCGCCGCCTGTGCTAGGATTCGCCGTCGTGCGCGGAAAGGAGCGGCCGTGTTCGAAGGCAAGAGCGTCTGGGAAATCCTCAACATGGGTGGCTTCACCATGTACATCCTGCTGGCCTGTTCGGTGGTGTCGCTGGCGGTGATTCTGGAGCGGTTGTACCAGTACCACCGGGCCAAGACCGACCGGCGGGAGTTCATGGAGCGCATCCGGGCCGAGGTGGGCCGGGGTGCCTACGACGTGGCCATCAAGATCTGCGAGATGGAGGCGAAACCGGTCTCCCAGGTGGTGTGCGCCGGCCTCAAGAACCGCACCGCGCCGGAGGACGAGATCAGAAACGCCATGGCCCGCGAGGTCATGGTGGAGACCTCGCGCCTGGAGCGGTTCACCAGCGTGGTGGGCACCATCGGCGCGGTGTCGGTGTACATCGGGCTCTTCGGGACCGTGCTGGGCATCGTGAGCGCCTTCCACAACATCGCCCAGACCGGCTCCGGCGGGTTGCCGGTGGTCATCGGCGGCGTGGCCGAGGCGCTGATCTGCACCGCCACCGGCCTGCTGGTGGCCGTACCGGCGGTGGTGGCCTACAACTACCTGATGCGGCGCGTGGATCGCTTCGTGGTGGACATGGAGTATTGCTCTTCCGAGCTGGCCGGGTTGCTCCGCTCCAAGAAGGATCCGGCATGAAGCCTGCGGGTCGGCGCAACCGTGTCATGGCCGAGATCAACATCACGCCTTTTACGGACGTGGTGCTGGTGCTGCTCATCATCTTCATGATCACCACGCCCCTGCTCATGCAGTCCGAGCGCGAACCTGGCCAGAACGACAACGCCGGCTTCGACGTGCAGCTCCCGCAGGCCAAGGGCGGCGGCATCGCCGGGGGCGCCAACCAGGTCGTGGTGGCCATTCTCCAGGACGGGCGGATGGTACTGAAGGGCGAGGTGGTTTCCGAGGAGGACCTGCGCGCGGCGCTGGAGCGGGTCAAGGCCCAGAATCCCCAGGCCCTGGTGATCATTCAAGCCGACCGCATGGTGAACCACTGGCGCGTGGTGCGGGCCATGGACATCTCCGCCGAGGTCGGGCTCCGGCGCCTGGCCATCGCCACCCAGGAGGACTGAGCCAGGTGAACCTGGGGGCCCGGATAGCCCTAGTGGTGGGTCTGGCCGCCGCGGCCGGGCTGTTCGCCTATTCCTGGTTCGGGCCCCAGAGCGGCGGCAAGCGGGCCGCGCTCGAAGCGGAACTTACGCGCCTGCGCGAGGAGAACCGCGCCCTGGCCGAGGAGAACCGCCGCCTGGACATGCAGATCCGGGCGCTGCGCGGCAACCGGGCGTACCAGGAGCAGGTGGTGCGGGACGTGCTGGGGCTGGTGCGCCCGGGCGAGTGGGTGTTCCACCTCCAGCCCGATTCGCCGGACGCCGGTCCGCCGGCGCAGGATCCCTGAGGACGAGTCATGGCAGCCGGACGTGGCCTGGCGCGCATCGTACTCTGGAGCGAGCGACACCTGCTGGTGGAGTTCGCCCTGGCCGGCCTGCTCGCGTTCATCGCCACCGGCCTCATCGGCGCCGGGGGAGTTTTGGCCGCGCTGGTGGCGGCCGGGTTGTGCGTCTTGCTCGCCTATCGCCTGTGGCGCATGGCGCGGCGGTTCACCCCACGCCTGGTGGACCAGCCGGGGGCGGATCGCGAACGCCGGCAGCTCTCGCTCCTTCTGCTGGGCACGGTGGCGTTGCTCATGGGGATTTCCGGGGGGCGCGACGGCCGCCTGGACCCGCTGTGGTACCTGCTGCTGGCGGCCTGCGGCGGCTACGAGCGGCGGCCCGGAAACCTGGCCTGGTTGCTTGTCGGAGCGCTGCTCTTCGACGTGAGCTTGTGGTGGGCGCAGGCCGGTCGCCAGGGCCTCGAGCTGGCCCTGCACCTCGCCTTCGACGTGGCGTTCCTCGGCCTCAGCTTCGCGCTCAACCGGGCGCATCTCGTGGCCCGCGAGCGGGAAGTGGCGGCGCGGATCGGCGCCCAGCGGGCGCGCCTGGAGGAGGAGGCCGCCCTGTACCGCCAATTGGGCAAGGCGCCGGAGCTGCCCTCCGAGGAGTGCCGCGAGTTCCGCCGCCTGAGCTCGGCCCGCGAGCTCGGGGTGAGCGCGGCCAACCTGCTCCAGGTGGCCCAGGCGGCGCTGCGTCCGCACACCGTTGCACTCTTCATGCTCAGCCCGGACGGCAAGACGCTCCAGCTCAAGCAGGCCCTGTGCGAGGAGCCATCGCTCCTCCAGCGGGGGCCGCTGCCGGCCGGCGAGGGGATGCTGGGCGCGGTGCTCAAGAGCGGGCACGCCGTCTCCCGCGATCACTTGCGCGACTCGTCGATGCTCACCTACTACGCCTCCCGCCCCAACATCCGCACCTTCATCGGCGTCCCGGTGCTCGAGGGGGAGCACCGGCGCGGGGTGCTGCTGGCGGACCGCCGCGCCGACATTCCCTTCGGCGAGGAGGACGAGGCCCTGCTGCTGGCGCTCTCCCGCGAGGTGTGGCGCACCTTCTCGGTCGAGCGCGTGCTGGAGCGTTCCGACGAGGAGCAGCAGAAACTCCGCCTGTTCTACGAGTCCAGCCGCCAGATCAACCGGGCCGTCAACCAATCCGAGGTGCTGGACGAGGTGCTGGGGGCGGTGCGGCGCATCTTCGGCTCGGTGGACTTCGCCGCCCTGGTACTACGCGATCCCCCCGACTCGCGCCAGCTGGTGATCCGCGCCGTGGTGGCGCCGGAGTCCCTGGCCGAGTGGCGCGAACGTGCCTTGCAACAGGCCCTCGAGGGGGAGGACCACCTGTGCGCCCTGGCCATCAAGAGCGGCTTCGCCGTGCCGGCCGTGCCCTTCCACAAGGTGGCCCGCAGCCAGCGCTCGATCTTCGGGCGCCACCTCACCCCGACGGGGCTCGAATCACTCAAGGTGTTCCCGCTGAAGGTGGCGGCCACCAAGGAGGGCCGCTCGGTCCCGGGCGAGGTGGAGACGCTGGGCACCCTGGTGGTGGGCAGCACCGCCCGGGGCGTGTTCCCCGAGATCGGGGAAGAGTCGGTCTCCAGTTTCGTCCAGGAGACGCTGGAGACGCTGTCCGACATCGCCGCCATGGCCATCCAGAGCGCCCAGCGCTTCGAGCAGCTGCTGCGCCTGGCCACCACCGACGGGCTCACCGGGCTGCACAATCACCGCCGCTTCCAGGAGCTTCTGGAGGGGGCGGTGGCCGAGGCATTGCGCTACCAGAACCCGCTGTCGCTCATCCTGTGCGACGTGGACCACTTCAAGAAGGTGAACGACAGCTACGGCCATCCCACCGGCGACGAGGTGCTGCGCCGGGTGGCCCGGGTGCTGTCGGAGCTGGCCCGGCAGAGCGACCGGGTGTGCCGCTACGGCGGCGAGGAGTTCGCGGTGATCATGCCCCACACCGACGTCGAGGGGGCGCGGGTGCTTGCCGAGCGGTTCCGCGAGGAGATCCGCGAGCAGAGCTTCGACGCCGGCGGGCAGCGCTTCCAGGTGAGCATCTCGCTGGGGATCTGCACCATGCCGGCGCACGCGCGCCACAAGCAGGAATTGATCGACCGTGCGGACCAGGCCCTGTATCATGCCAAACACACCGGGAGGGACCGGGTGGTGCACTACGCCGGCCTCCCCCAAGACGCCGGGAGCCCAGAATGAAAAAGAACTTCGTGCTCGACACCAACGTCCTGCTGCACGACCCCAACGCGCTGGTGTCCTTCGGTGACAACGACATCGTCATCCCCATCTACGTGATCGAGGAGATCGACCGCTTCAAGAAGGAGCTGTCGGAGCTGGGGCGCAACGCCCGCGTGGTGAGCCGCATGATCGACGAGTTCCGCCAGAGCGGCCAGCTCAACAAGGGCGTGAGCATGCCGACGGGCGGCACGCTGCGGGTGCTGTTCTCTCACCGGGGCATCCCCGAGCAGCTCGGTCCGGTGGAGAAGATGGACCACCGCATCCTGGCGGTGGCGGCGGAGCTGCAAGAGAAGGAGCCGCAGAAGCCGCTGGTGTTCATCACCAAGGACACCAACCTGCGCATCAAGGCGGACGTGCTGGGGCTCAAGACCGAGGACTACGACACGGAGAAGGTCTCGATCGACGAGATCTACACCGGCTTGGCGGAGGTCGAACTGCCGGGCGAGCTGGTGGACGCCTTCTACCGCGATGGGAATCTCCCCATCGAGAAACTGCCCCTGGCGGAGGCGGCGCCCAACCAGTTCGTGAACCTGCGCGACGCCGCCAACTCCAGCCACACCGCCATGGGCCGGGTGGACGTGGACGGGCGGCGGCTGGTGCCGGTGGCCAAGGTGCGCGGCGGCGTATGGGGCATCTCGCCGCGCAACCGCGAGCAGTCCTTCACCTTCGACCTGTTGCTCGACGACCGCATCAAGCTGGTCACCCTGGCGGGCAAGGCCGGAACCGGCAAGACCCTGCTGGCGCTGGCCGCCGGGTTGCACAAGACCGCCGAGGAGGGGGTGTACCAGCGCCTGCTGGTGTCGCGGCCGGTGTTCCCGCTGGGGCGGGACATCGGCTTTCTGCCCGGAGACATCGAGGACAAGCTCAACCCCTGGATGCAACCCATCTACGACAACCTGGAATACCTGCTCAACCTGTCGCGCAAGGACAAGCGCCAGGGGCGGAGCTACCGCGAGCTGATGGACATGGGCCTCATCGAGATCGAGCCGCTCACCTACATCCGCGGGCGCAGCATCCCCAACCAGTACATCATCGTGGACGAGTCGCAGAACCTCACCCCGCACGAGGTCAAGACCATCATCAGCCGCTGCGGCGATGGTACCAAGATCGTGCTCACCGGCGACCTGTACCAGATCGACAACCCCTACGTGGATTCTTCCAACAACGGCCTGTCCCACGTGGTGAACAGCTTCAAGGGGAAGCCGCTGGCCGGCCACGTGCTGCTGCGCAAGGGAGAGCGCAGCGAGCTGGCCGAGCTGGCCTCGGACCTGCTGTGAGAAAATACCCGCTCAACACCTCATCGAAGACAGAGGGAATGCCTGGATTCTTATCTTGGTACGGCATCGGTCGGGCGGAGGATGGATCCGTTGATGACGTTGATGATCGCGTCCGGCCGAGCGGGTTTGCTGGGCCGCACGGCAAGGTGCTTGCTCGTCTGGTGGCGCGCACGGTCGCGCGGGCGCTGGTGGCCTCGCGACCGTGCGCCACTACAAGGCAGAGGGAATTGGCATGAGCGGGAGCGGTGGTTTGCGGCGCATGCACCTTCGGATCAGCGGCCTGGTCCAGGGGGTGTCTTTCCGCTGGCACACCCGGCGTATCGCCCAGGCGTTGGGCCTGGTCGGCTGGGTGAAGAACCTGCCCGACGGGAGCGTGGAGGTCCTGGCGGAAGGAGAGGAAGGCGCGCTGCGCGAACTGCTGGCCTGGTGCCGCAAGGGCCCGGAGCTGGCCCAGGTGGAGCGGGTGGAGGAGCGCTTTTCGGACGCCACGGGAGGATTTTCCGAGTTTCGAGTGACACACTAGGCAGGTGGCCACTTGGCGGATGACAGCTTCTAAGGATTACGCGATGGGTTGGAACGTTCAGGAGGGCATCCGATGAGAGCACTGGAGCGTATAGGTCGGGTCGCTTGTGCCTGGTTGTTGATCGCGGGAGTGTCGCTGCTCCCCGGTTGCTCCGACACCGGCGGACCCGGCGGCGACGGGGGGGGGGACGTGCCGGACGGGATCACCGATAGCGGCGACACGGGGGACGACGGCGGGCCGGACGGCGCCGACGGAACGGGCGGCGAGACCGACGGGACCGCCGACCCCTGCCGCAACGTCTCCTGTCCCGCCTGGCAGCACTGCGTCGTGGAGGGTGGCCAGGGACGCTGCATCGACAACACCTGCGCCGACCTCACCTGCGCGGGTACCGAGGAGTGCCAGCCCCACCCGGGCGGCGGTGCCTGGTGCGTGGACATCTCCTGTTTCGACGACCTCGATTGTCCGCCCGAACGTTATTGCCAGGCCAACCTGTGCCGGGACGACGTGTGCGAGGGCGGGTGCCAGCGCTGCAACAGCAACGCCGTCGAGCGCTGCCGTTTCAACGGTGGCGGTTGGCTCCCCGATGTCACCTGCGAAAGCGAAGCCCACTTCGATAGCCTGTGCCGCGAGGTCGCTCCGTGCGACGCGCATTGCACCTGCCAGGACGACTGGGATTGCCCGGCCTGGATGCAGTGCGAGGCGGGGCTGTGCCTGGGGTCCGGCCGCGAGCCTTCCTGCCGGCTCGCCCCCGAGCCCTTCACCAACGTGCTGCCGGTGCCGGAGATCGTGTGGGGCGGCACCCAGGCCAACCCCAATGCCCCGGACAGCCCCTTCCCCGAGGCGGTCCAGGTGGTGATGATGCCGCTGGTGGTCAACCTGGACGACGACAACGGCGACGGCCTGATCGACGAGCGCGACTACCCCGAGATCATCTTCTTCGCCTTCCGCCAGCACGACTACTCGGCGAACGGCGTCCTGCGCGCCATCCATGGGGGTGGGGCCAACAAGGGCAAGGACTTCTTCGCGGTGTGCGGCGACAAGGTGTGGCACGAGGGCGATCCGCTGGATCTCGCCTGCACCTATACCGAGGCCGACATCGACTCGACCTCGACGCCGGCCGTGGGCGATCTCGACGGGGACGGAAAGCCGGAGATCGTAGCGCTCAGCGAGCTCGTCAACTCCAACCGCAGCATCCACATCTACGGGAGCACCGGTGAGATCCATTCCAAGAACGCGGCCACCGGCAACCTGGGCGGCCCCAACCCGGCGGTGCTGATCGCCAATCTGGACGGGCAAGGTCTCGCGGAGATCGTGGTCGGCCGCAACGTGTTCACCCTGGAAAAAGACGCCCAGGAAAAACTCAAGGTGGTGGACCGGTTCCAGGGCTCGCTCACGAACGGCACCAACAGCCAGGGGCCCATCTCCTGCGCGGCCGACGTGGCCGGCGACGAGCGCCCGGAGATCATCGCCGGAACCGCCGCCTACAACCTGCCGCGGCCGCCGCCCGGGGTCACCCGGCGCTCGCAGTGCACCGGCCAGGAGACGGAGCCGGAGCACGTCGCCTTCTGCAACGGGCAACTGCTTGTGGTCTGGGACGCCGCCGCCTTGAACTCCCTGCCCAGCACCAAACGGGAGGCTTTCTGCGCCGTGGCCGATGTGCTGGGTGTGGATCCGGCGCCGCCCCCCGGCCCGGCCAACCCGCTGGACGGCAAGCCCGAGGTGATCCTCATCGCCAACGGCTGGCTGCTGGTGCTGGATGGCGCCACCGGCGCGCTCCTGCGCGACATCGATCTGGCCGACGGCACCCGGGGCGGCGCGCCCAACGTGGACGACTTCGACGGAGACGGATTCCCCGAGGTGGGGACGGCGTTTCTGGACCGCTACATCATGTACGACTTTCAACCCGCGAGCGAAAGTTGCCCCGCCTGGCCGGGGTTGTTGCGCGAGGGGCAGCCCCGCCCGGCCGAGAACCTGCCGCGCGAACCGGGTGGGAGCTGCGTTACGGACGGTGACTGCAAGGCTGGCGAGGCGGTGTGCAACCAGAAGACCGGCAAGTGCGTGTGCCTGCACAACGCCTGGGCCAGCGCCACCGAGGACGACTCCAGCCGGGTCACCGGCAGCTCGGTGTTCGACTTCAACGGCGACGGCGCGGCCGAGGTCATCTACAACGACGAGTGCCGCTTCCGCGTGTACGATGGCACCGACGGGACCATCTGGTTCTCCGAGCCCTCGGAGAGCCGGACCCGGGTGGAGTACCCGGTCATCGCCGACGTGGACAACGACGGCAACGCCGAGATCGTCTTCTGCACCTCCACCGAGTCGGGGTTCTGCTCGGAGAACCTGGACGACCGTTACAACGCTGGCATCGAGGTGTGGGGCGACGCCGGGGACTTCTGGGTGTCGGCGCGGCGCGTGTGGAACCAGCACGCTTACCACGTGACCAACGTGCTGGAGTCCGGCGGCATCCCGCTCATCGAGCCCGCCAGCTGGCGCAGCTACCACGGGCGCAGCTACAACACCTACCGCTCCAACCCGCGCTCCTACGACTGGGCGCCCGACCTGGCTATCGGTGGCATGCAGTTCTCCTCGCCGGACGCGGCCTGCGGCGTGCTCTCCCAGCTCCTCGACATCGCGCTGCGGGTGGAGAACCGCGGCGACGTCCGGGTGGGGCCGGGGCTCCTGATCGGGTTCGAAGGGACCTGGCGAGATCTGTCGGTCGTCGAGGATCTCAAGGACGGGGCCGGCCAGCCGTTGCATCTTGCGCTACCGACGCCGCTGGAGGCCGGCGCCTGGCAGATCCTCAAGGTGGCCTACAACTCCGCCAACAACGGCCAGGGCCGGCTGCCCGACGAGGTCCGGGCCATCATCGACGTCGACAACCGCGAGCGGGAGTGTATCGAGGACAATAACGATTACTCCGCTCCGGTCGAGGCGGGGGATCAGGCGCCGGACCTGCGGCTTTCGCTGGGCGCGCTGGAAGTCACAGGCTGCCCCGACGCCACGGTGGAACTCCAGCTCGTCAACGAGGGCTCGCTACCGGCCTCCGGGATCGTGGTGCGCATCTTCGCCGGCGATCCCAATCAGGGCGGGTCGCCCATCGGCGAGTACACCCTGCCCGATCCGCTGGGCCCGGGCGAGTCGGTGACCCGCACCGTGACGCTTTCGGGCTTTCCCATGTACCGGGTGACCGTGTGGGGCTGGGTGGACCCGGACAACCTCATCGCCGAGTGCGACGAGGCCGACAACCAGGCCGAGGGCCCCTCCGGCGAATGCCCGCCCTGGTGAGGCGGCATCTCGGCCAGACGCCCTCCAGACGCCCTCCAGACGTGAAGGATCCCCCCTCGAATGGGATGAGCATGTCTGCATGCTCTTGATATCAGCTGCTCCTGCCGGACGTGCTTACCTGTCCTGTCCCTGGGACTTTTCTCCATCCTTGGGCGGCTGGGCCGGAGGAGGAGGCGGCGCAGGCTTGGTCGAGTCGCTGTCCTTGGGAGGCTCCGGCGAGGGAGACGGCGGCGTGGGTTGGGCCGAATCGCCGGCCTTGGGGCTTTCGGGTGGTGGCGTCGTTGGTGGCGAAGCAGAGCTTGCCGGGCCAGCGTCGGTCGCTGCGGGCGGCGTGGGGGTCGCCTCGGGTGCTGGCGCCGGCGCTGGGACCGGTGGCTCCGCCGGTTTTGGCTGGAGATCCGCTGGCGGCGGGGTCGCGGCGGGCGGCGTGGGCGATACCGGAGGTGGCTGAGAAGCGCGCTCGCGGTGGATGCTTTCCTCCTCGATGGCGGAGCGGATGGAGGAGTACAGCACGCCGGTGTCCACCTCGCCGGAGAACACCACCATGAAGGTGTTGGAAGCCACGTCGGTCGTCGGGAACGCCCAGCCCTGTTGCCCCGTCGAGGCGTCGTACGTCACCTGGCTGCCGATGACCTTGCCGAAGCCCCCGATGAACATGGCGCAAAGCTGAAACTGCGACCACGATCCCGCGTAGGCCACGCCGAAGGTGCCGCCGTAGCGGTTGATCCGGGTCAGGCCGGCGTGCGCCTGGGTGCGCAGCCCTTCCGCGGGGAAGTCCTTGGCCATGGTGAGATCGGTGAAGAACCCGGCCCGCAGCGCGATGCGCGGGTTGAGATAGAACTCGGCTCCGGCGTTGACGTTGAAGCCCGCCTTGGACCCGGCGGGGATGTCCACGATCTCGCTGTCGGTGATGACGAATTGCCCCGGGTGACCGGAGTCGTCGTTCATGATGACGGTGCGCTCTTCCAGCCCGTGGGTGTTGGTGTAGTCCTGGGGGAGGTACACGCTGGCGTCCACCGACACGGCGAAGGTGCCGGGTCGCTCGTAGCCTATACCCGCGGTGAGCCACAGCGGCGTCCGCTCCTCGTAGACGTCGGCGTCGAGAGTGATGGATGTGGCGCTATATTCGCGAACCGGCTGGGTGGAGGCATAGACGTACTGGGTGAGATCGGTGAAACTGCCTGCCAGGTGCAGGCTCGGGCTGTGGACCGCCAGGCCCAGGCTCAAGCCGCCGAGAAAAGGGCCTGCCTGTACGCCAGCCACGAGATCCATGTCCCAGCTCGTCCCCCGCGACCGGCCCTGCATATCCATACCCCCCACCGCATTGAAATAAGTGTCGATCTGGTAGTCGCTGCTGTAGAGGTCCGCGCGGTATTGGTATCTTCGCAGGAAAGCGCTGACCCCCGCGGTGAGCCACCCCGCCTTGAGGGCATAGCTCGTCCCGAAGTCCTCCTGCTTTCGCAGGGCGGTCCCCACCATCTTGCTGAAGGCCTTTCCGGTTCCGAAATCGAGCCGGAAGGAGTGCTCGATGTGCTTGGGGTCGTTGAGGGGAGAGATGTAGGAGAGCGCCAGCACGTGCTCACCTTTCGAGCCCAGGTGCCACAGGTAGGCCAGGCTGGTAGGGAAGATACTCGTTCCCTCCAGACGATATCCGCCTGTGGTCGCGTCCTGTTCCAGGCCCAGCATGGCCCGGGCCTCCTCGGCCACGGTGTAGAAGCGCGGGATGTCGACGCGCTTCCAGTAGAAGGCGTTGGCGGCCACGGTGAAGGTGTCGCTCTCGGTGCGCGCCAACCCCGCCGGGTTCAGCCACGGCATGGCCGAGTCGAATCCGATGGCCGTCCCGGCGCCGCCCATCCCGGCGGTGCGAAGGCCGAAGACATAGGGCTGGAAATTCTGGGCGCGCGCCGGAGCGGCGAGCAGGAGCGCGACAAATAGAATGAACGGTAACAGTCGCGGCATGATGGCCTCGTCTATGAATTTTGCGTGGCGCAATGTCTGCCTCGTGCGATCATGGCGTCGGCGCGCCTAGCGTGCCGGAGAACTGCCCGGACCAGGTGTCGCCGGGGTTGGTCGAAAGCTCTTCGAAGGTGAGCCGGCCACTCGTCATCTCCGCGATGGTTCGGGGAGGCATGGTCCATTGCGGGTCGTGGTCCTCTCCCAGGTAGGTGTAATAGTCCAGGCTGCCAAAGACCTCGCTGCCGATGTCCATGTCTTTGCCAGCGGTGAGGGTGGTGGTGGCGATGAAAAACGAAAACATCACCATGTCCCGGTTGATTTCGGCATTGTACGTGGAAAACAAGATGCCCGAGCCGTCGGGGAGCAACTTGAAAAAGGCGCCGGTGCCGGTGAGGTAGTCCGAGCCGTTGAAGTTCGCCCGCGCCCACACGTTGGAGGCGCCGGCCGAGGGCTCGTATTTTCCGGTGGCCGAATTGTACTGTGGGGCCAAGACGAAGGTGAAGGTGCCGGCGAAGCGGTTGGGACCGGCGCTCACCTCGACGACGCAGCGCTCGCTCGCCATGTTGCACACGGAGCCCAGCTCGCAGTCGGAGGAGGTGACACAGTGGTGGACGGTGGGAAAGTCGTCGAGGACGCAGCCGGCGAGCGCCGCGGCCGAGAGGACGGCGATGGTGACGGAAGTTTTTCTCATGGCGTCTCCCGTGTCGGTTCAGGCGCCGGGCCCGAGGCGGCCGATCTCCTCGGAGGCCGCCGCTTTCATGCTGGAGAACAGGCTGGCGATGTCGATGCGTCCCGAGAACGACAGCGTCAGCGTGTGGCTCGAAAAATCGGACGCGGCGTAGCTGCGGTTTATGGTGCCGTTGCTCTCCAGGTAGCCGTTCATGGCCATGATGCGGCCCGTACCGTAGAGGTACATGAGCGCGAGCTGGAACTGGGCCGTTTGCCCGGTGTAGCCGAGGCCCAGCGTGCCGCCGTAGCGGTGCATGCGGCTGTTGCCGGCGTCTTCCAGGAGCCCGTTGTCGCCCGGATCGGTGTTGGCGGCAAAGTCGGTGAAGAAGCCGGCGCGCAGCGCGACGCGATCGAGGAGGTGGACCTCGCCGCCGACGGAGACGTTCACCACCATTTCCTGCTCGCTCTCGATGATGAGATCGCGGCCCTCGGTGCGGAACGACTCGGTACCGGTGTACACGCGCACCGCCTGGGCGCCGGAGAGGTTCTGGTAGCGGCCCTGCGGCAGGTACAGGTTCACGTCCGCGGCCACGGCGAAACGGCCCGGCCGCTGGTAGCCGAGCCCGAACGAGAACCAGAAGGGCGTCCTCACCTCGAAGGCCGGGACGTCGGCCTTGCCGATCTCGACCGCCAGCTCGTCCGTGTTGGCGTTGCCGATAAGATGCTGAAAGCTCTGGTTGAAATGGCCCGAAAGGTGGATGGAGCGGCCGTGGACCGCGGCGCCGGCGAAGAAGCCGTCCCAGAAGGGCCCGGCCTGGACGCCGGCCACCAGGTCCAGGTCGAGGCTCATGGCGTCCACGATGCGGCTGTCGGGCCCGAACATGAAGTGCCCGTCCAGCCGGTAACCGGTGGCGTTGGTGGTCTGGGCGAAGGTGATGGGGAGGTAGCGTAAAAAAACCGACAGCCCGGCGCTCCAGTTGCCCGCGCAGTACGAGTACGTCGGCCCGAACTCGTACTGGGTGAACTCGCGCACCTGGGTGAACGTCAGCTTGGCCACCGTCTGGCCGGCGTCGGCGGCGGTCTCCGAGGTGAGGTTCCTCTGCCCGCGGTTGGGGGTGAGCATGGAGAGCGCCAGCACGTGGCGGTATTCGGGATCCAGAAAGAAGCTGAAGCTCACGCCGCTCGGGAAGAAGGCGTCCTCGGAGCTCGTGCCGCTTGCGCTGGACTCGGCCAGCGGGCCGCCGATGGCCAGCATGCTCGGGACGTCGGCCTTCTCCATGGACCAGGCGTTGGCCGAGAGCGACAGGTTGCTGCGCCCCGCGCGGGCGACCCCGGCCGGGTTGACCCACGGCATGGCCCCGTCCTCGCCGAAGGCGGCGGCCGCCCCGCCCATGCCGGCCGTCCGCAGGCCGAGCAGCAGCGGCTGATAGCTTGGGAGCGTGGAGAAGTCGCTCTGCGCCCTGCCGCTCGTTGGCAGGAGAGTGAAGACAACGGTTGCAATGAGTGCTTTCCGCGTCATTTCGGCCCTCGTAGAGAAATGAATCTATCCTGAACGGCCCATGTCGTATTTCATCGGAGGCCGGCGTGTCAACAGCAAACTTTCCGCAAGACGCCGCCAGCGAGTTGCAGCCCGGGGCCGAACCGGGTACAACGTCGAGGTCAGCCGAACGCCCACCCCGGAGGACCTTCCCATGAAAATGACGAGAGCCGCAGTCGGTCTTGGTCTTGCCTTGACGCTCGCCGCGGGATCGGCGGGCGCGGCCGCTGAGAAGTTCACAGCGCTACACGAGGTGCTCCGGCACTTCGAGGTGGCGTTCGTCGACAAGGCCAACCTGGCCGCCCTGGCCACCGGCGCGCTGCGGGGCTTGCTGCGTTCGGTCCCCGGCGCCGAGGTGCGCCTCGAATCCGAGCCGAAGTTCGCCACCGTCACCATCGCCGGAAAGAGCGAGACGCTGCTCGCCGACGCCCTGCACGACTTCAAGGCGCTGGAGGAGGCGCTGGCCCGGACGGCGACCCTCGCCGTGGGCGCGGGAAAGGCCAACAAGCGCGCGGTGGAGCACGGCATGTTGCGCGAGATGGTGGCCGCCTGCGGCGATCCCTGGAGCGTCTTTTTGGAGCAGGACATCTACAACCGGCTGCTGGAGGACGGCAGCGCGGTCATTGGCGACGTGGGCTTGCTGTTCGAGAACGTCCCCGGCGGCCTGCGGGTGCT
Organism: uncultured Myxococcales bacterium; assembly: GCA_964561025.1. Classification (GTDB taxonomy): domain Bacteria; phylum Myxococcota; class B64-G9; order B64-G9; family B64-G9; genus JAAZNF01. Next base: position 51,433 of record CAZLNM010000008.1, on the reverse strand, counting down.
GGACGCGGTCGTCGGCGGGCCGGCCTACCAGGACGGGGTGCGCGCCGGCATGAAGGTCGAGCAGGTGGGCGGGCGCGACGCCGCGACGCTCAACGAGCTCGAGGCGCTGGCGTTGTGCCGCGGCAAACCCGGCGAGAAGGTCGAGCTGGTCATCGCCGGCAAGGCGCGCACGCTGACCATCGCCGAGCCGCCCAAGCAGAACATCCGGGTGGACGTGCTGCCCGGCGGCTTCGCCCGCATCCACCTGCTGGACTTTCGCGCCGACACCGCAAAGCACCTTTCGGCGGTGCTGCCGAAGATCGCCGAGAAGGGCGGGGCGCTGAGGGGCCTGGTGCTCGACCTGCGCGGCAACCCGGGCGGGCTGGTGACCGAGGGCACCGCGGTGGTGGGGCTGTTCATCAACGGCGGCACGGTGGTCACGGTCAAGAAGAAAAAGCAGATGGGCGCCGAGGTCGAGGCCGTGCGCAAGCCGGGGCCATGGAAGGACCTACCGCTCGTGTTGCTGGTGGATCACCGCTCGGCCTCGGTGAGCGAGATCGTGGCGCTGGCGCTCCATGACTACGAGCGGGCCAAGATCGTGGGCGAGAAGACGCTGGGCAAAGGTACCGTGCAGGTGGTGATGGAGCTCGCCGACGGCTCGGCGCTGAAGCTCTCCACCGGACGCTACTACTCGCCCAAGGACACGCCGCTCTACGAGGGCATCGAACCCGACGTGGAGGCCGCCTGGGACGGCCGCGGCGAGGACCTCCCCCTCAAGAAAGCGCTCGCTTTACTCAAGAAGTAACCGACAATGCACTGGATCTAGCAAGAGGGCCTGGCCCCCTTGAACCCCCGGGAAACCGTCCCGGAAAAATCCCCAATAGTGGAGAGGAAACGGCTCCGAAAAGGCGCTATCAATTGAGGGGAAAAAGGGGAAGGCGAGGAAAGGAAACAGGTTTCTTCTGAGGTTTTCTTAGTAGAAGGTTTTTCCGGGTTCTTTTCCGTGGGGTCCAAGGGGGCTTGCCCCCTTGCCGAGATTTTTTCTTTCTTACTTTATCTCGCCGGAGAGTTTCTCCAGCTCGCCGATGGCGCGCTCGAGGGAGGCGAAGGCCGTGCGGTAGGCCTCGTCCTGGGTGAGGTCCACGCCGGCGAGTTTCAAGAGATCCACCGGGTACAGCGAGCCGCCGGCCTTGAGCATGGAAAGGAAGCCTTCGCGCGCCTTGGCGTCGCCGGCGAAGATGCGCTCGGCGATGGCCACCGAGGCGATGAAACTGGTGGTGTACTGGAACATGTAGAAGTTGTAGAAGAAGTGCGGGATGTAGGCCCACTCCACCGAGAACAGCGGGTCGATCTCCACCACCCCTTGCTCGGCACCGTAGTAATCGCGCAGCAGCCCGAGGTAGCTCGATTCCAAAAAGTCCGCGGTGAGCGGCGTGCCCTTCTGGGCCGCGTCGTGGATGAGGAGCTCGAACTGTGCGAACAGGCACTGGCGAAAGACCGTGGTGCGCCAGGACTCGAGGTACTGGCCGAGCAGGAACATCTTCTTCGCCCGGTCGCTCTCCTTGGCGACGAGGTGGAGGCGCAGCAGGTTCTCGTTGGCGGTGGAGGCTACCTCGGCCACGAAGATGGGGTAGTCGGCGTCGTGGAACTTCTGGTTCTTGTTGGAGAGGTACGAGTGCACCGCGTGCCCCAGCTCGTGGGCGGTGGTGCTCATGGCGTCGTAAGAGTCGACGTAGTTGAGCAGGAGGTAGGGGTGCACGTCGTAGGCCGAGCCGGACATGTAGGCCCCGGAGCGCTTGCCCTCGGTGGGGTACACGTCGATCCAGCGCTGCTCGAAGGCGGCGTTGAGGATGCCCACGATCTCGGGGCCGAGGGGCTTCACCGCCTCCAGGATGATCTTCTGGGCCTCCTGGTAGGGGATCTTCATCTCCACGGCTGGGATGACCGAGGCGTAGAGATCGGAGTACAGGAGCTTTTGCGCCTTGAGGAGCTTCTGCTTCAGCTTCAGGTAGCGCCACAGAAGCTCGCGGTTTGCGCGGACGTTTTTTATCATGTTGTGGTAGATGGAGGTCGGCACGTTGGTGCGGTCCAGGGCGGCCTGAAGGTCGCTTTCGTAGCGGCGGCTCTTGGCCACGAAGTGGTCGCGGCTCACCGTGCCCGAGAGCAGCCCGGCCATGGTCTCGCGGAAGGCGCGGTAGGTGCCGAACAGCGCCTCGAACACGCGCTTTCGCACCGCGGCGTCGGGGTGGGCGCGGTGGCGGGTGAACATGGCCTGGTTGATGCGGGTCTTCTGGCCGTCGACGTCGATCTCGGGGAAGGGCAGGTTCACCGTGGAGAGCGTCTCGTAGATGTTCTCGGGCACGGCCGCCATGTCGCCGGTGCGGGCCATGAGCTCTTCCTCGGCCTTGGAGAGCACGTGGGGGCGGCGGCGCAGGATGTTATCGAGGTAGTGGCCCACGTCGGCGAGGGCCTTTTGCTTTTGCATGGCCTTGGCCTTGGCCGCCGGGATGGCCAGGATCTCGGGCTCGACGAAGGCTACCGCCGCGGAGAAGCGCGTGCCGAGCTTCTCGATGCGGTCGTGGAGCTCCTGGCCCTTCACGTCCTTGCCGTCCTGGTCATGGAGCCGCTCGGAGTAGGTGGCCAGGCGGGCGAAGCGCTTTGACATATCGAAGAGCTGGTCGAGGCAACCGCGAAGGTCCTTTGTGCTCCGGCCGAGCTTCCCCTGGCACTTGGCGAAGGCCGCCATGTCGGCTTCTACCTTGGCGAAGTCCTTCTCGAACTCTTCAAGAGTGGGGTACAGATCCTCGAGTTTCCAGCGGTATTTCTCCTCGACGTCGGAACGCTTGGGGATGGTGCTCATCTTGGCGCCTTTCTCCTCGCCGCGGGCGAGCGGGGACAGTACGGCAACTGCCAGGCAGGCAAGAAAAACTCTTTTGGGCATCGGCGGGCTCCTTTCTTACTGGCGGGGATGCTGCCACAGACGCTGCCGGAGCACAACCTGGATTGAGCGAGTTGCGCTGTGGACTGTTGGCGGCGGGCGTTGGTCCCTTCCCCCCCGCGCGAAGCGCGGTGGGGGAAGGTGAGGATGGGGGGGCTCAGGAACCCCAGGCGTTCCCTGGCCCTGCGCGGTTCGTGCCCGTGCACAAGGCAGACCCCTCCTCTGTCTTGTGTGGCCTTCTCCTCGTAAGCTCAGGCAACGCCGCTCACGCCGCGATCGTATAGACGGTCTTGCGAACTTCCTCGAGCCTTCCCGACAGGGCCAGGTTCTCCTCCTCGGTCAGATCCCGGATGGCGATAATCGGCTCCACCCGGTCCTGCCAGAGTTGCTGGTGCACCGCCTCCTCGTCGTACCCCTTGTCCAGCGCGTTGCTCTTCGCACGCCCAACAAGACTTGACGGCGGCCAGCACATCGAGCAAAGAAGCTATGACGAGCACAGAACCCGCTGGCTCGAGCAGGCAGGGTTCAGGGTACTCCGCTTCTTCGACCACCAGGTGTTCCAGGAACTGGATGCCGTGCTGCATGTCATCGCGGGCGAACTGGGTCGCCCCCCACCCGGCCTGCGGCCGGCCTCCCCCACGCTGCCCACTTGACACAAGGAATCCCTGGGCGCGGGGGGAGGCGTTCCTGCCCAGGTCCCCTTGGTAGGAAATCAACGTATGGTCACGGCCGGATCTCTGCCGTGCCCACCCGGCGAAGCCGTTTTGGTAGGAACCAGATCCTGGCCTGCGCTCTCATCCGCTGCCCGAGCCGGGCTTGCCAGAGCGCAACTCACTCGGATTGCGAGAAAACTTGGAAGAAAACCCGGGGAAAGGGCAATACAAGGAGAAGGACCTAGAACGATAGCTGATGGCTGAAAAACAGGACACATCCTGTGCAAATCCGAGGGGATCCGGGGTGGGTGGAACCCGGGTTCATACTCCGATCATTCAACCCGGCGCTCCATTTTTACCGAGCAGCTTCAAGAAAAGGCCAGCGTAGGCAGGCTCGAAAATGAAGTTTTGCTCGAAGCCGCCAGAGGCTTCTTGGAGCAAGGGCGCCATCGTTTCGCAAAGCCTGCCAAACTGTGCCAGCCCCACCTTGTGTGCGGTGAAACCGCCGTAGCGCCCAGCCCTTAGCACCAGGTGCGTGTCGCCCTGGCCCGACGCCTTGGTCTGGACCGTCCAGTCGAGCTTTACCACCGACGCTCCTACCGGCCACTCCCACTTGAGTTTCTTGGCCGCCTTCTTGAGTTCGCGCTCCTTGGCCAACCGCTTCGACAACTCGCGGTCCTCACCCGCGAACCACTTCAGCCCGCCAAAGAATCCTCTTCGTAGCGCCACCGGGTTCTTCATGCATCCCCGAAGCAGGGCGTGATGCTCGCCGGGCAGGGCCGTGATGGTCGCGAAAGGCTGGATGTACGCGTGCGAAAGCTCGCCAGTGCGCAGCTTGAACACCTGGATGGTGTCAGCCCGGAGCCTGCCGCCGAGCACGCTCTTCAACGTGTCGCCGATGAGCTTTCCCCGGCTAGCGTCTTCCGGGTGAATTTCGATGACCTCCTCGACCGTTACGCCGGCTTTCTGGGCCTCCTCCAGAATGCTTTCCTTCTGGCGAGTCAGCAACTTCTCCTGGCCCTTTCCGAACAATCCCATATCTCTCTCCTTTATTCATGACATGAATATCGGTCGCCATTTTCGTTGACGGAGAATCCATTTGTTTTTTCAGGAGACCTCCTAGAACCTCGAGAACCTCGGGAGAACCTCGGGGCCTGTCCCCACGGAAAACCCATGAATATCAAAATGTTCCGGGGGGGGGGGGGGAAAAAGAGCCGCCTTCACCGCAGATCCTGCTCCAGGCTCTGCATGTGCTTTTTGATGTTGTCCCGCTGCTCCCGCCGGGCCTTTCGCCAGCGGGCCAACTTCTGGTTGGCTTGCTCCTGAAGGGTCCTTACCAACTGCAGGTGTTTGTTGGACTCGACAACCAGGCGGATTCTCGATTCGGTGATCCTGTTCAGAAAACCGGACAGGTGAGAGGTGACCTCCAGCCGGCCGCTGGAGTCATTCCATACCCACTCTCTCTCGCAGGAGAAATTGTCATAGGGGCTCTCGTCACTTTTCGCTTCCTCCTTACAATCGTTCTCGCCTGTTCCCGCCGTGTTCCCATACCGATTGGTGAGCACGGCCAGGATTCGCTGCGCGGCGTTGGTGTGGTCCTTGGCGGTGGAAAACGGATCCAGTTCGCACGTCATCCGGCTGAGGCGATCGTCGACCGCAAAGTACAGGTTGCACCAGGCGAGGTGAGGGCCGAGCGAGGTTCCAAACCCGATGCGCTTGCCCGGCACCTCGACCTCGAGCTTCTGGTCCTCCGGCCGCTCGCCGGTGTCGTTCGGATCGGCCTCGAGGTCCGCCGGCTCGATCACGTCTGCTTCAATCTCTCTCTCGTCCGCCATGACCGGCAGGGCCTTCTTGACCTCGGCGTAGCTCATGCCGAAGCGCAGGCCTTTGAGCCCGTCGATGGTTGCTCGCTCCGCCTGGGCCTGAGTTGGCCCCGAAAGAGGCAGGATGGTCGCAAAACACAGCCAGAATCGGTAAGCGCGGCTGGAGGTCATGCCGTTCCTTTTCCCTTTCCGTAAAAAGTCTGGAGGTCATGATAACCCAGCCGAGGACATCTTTGAAACAGCCGGCAACCCCGGAGCCTGTCCCCAAAAATATTCTTGATAATCAATAATATCGTGGTTGGAAGGGCGGGAGGGGAATGAGCCCATGCAGCGCTGCGTCATAATCCTTGACTCGGAGCCGGAAGGGATAGAAAAGTCATGCGACGTCAACGTCTTTTTCGGAGGTCCACGATGAGCAAGGCACTTATGACAACGACCCTGTTCTTTTCGGTGATTCTCCTTAACGCGTCTTTGGCGAGCGCCCTCACCGGCGACGAGGTGCTCAAGAAGATGGACGCCGCCGAGTACAGCGCCAAGGACACCGAGGCCACGGTGAAACTCATCATGACCGACAAGGGCGGCGCGCGCTCCGAGCGCAAGATGCAGATGTTCCAGAAGGGCATGAAGCAGCGCCTGGTGCGCTTCCTCGAGCCCGCCGACGTCAAGGGCATCGCCTTCCTCGACGAGGGCGACGACAAGATGTACCTGTACCTGCCCGCGCTGCACAAGGTGCGCCGCATCGCCGGCCACGTGAAGAACGAGAACTTCGCCGGCACCGACTTCGCCTACCAGGACCTCCAGGCGGGGGAATTCTCCGCCCGCGTGAGCGCCAAGTCCATGACGGAGGACGACACCCACTACGTCGTCGAGGCTGTGCCGCGCCCGGGCACCGACTCCAAGTATGGAAAGCTCATCCTGCACATCCGCAAGGCCGACTTCCTGTTCGACAAGATCGAGTTCTTCGACGAGTCGCAGGCGCCGTGGAAGCTCTTCACCCGCGACGACTTTCGCGCGGTCGGCAAGTACACCCAGAGCTACCGCATCCTGATGAAGGACCAGAAGTCCGAACACTCCACCGAGATGACGGTGATCGAGCTCAAGGTGGACACCGGCCTCAAGGACTCGTTCTTCTCCCAGCGCCAGCTCAAGAAGTGAGAGCGCTTCGAAACTGTCGTGCTTCGGGACCATGAACACGGCATTTCATGGGACGATCTGCCCGGCCTGGGCTCAATGTCGCGCGAACGCGAGGCCGCAAGAGCCAGCGCGTTCGCGCAACATGGCACATGTGGCGAGAGGCCGCGATAGGATGCATCGCATGAGAGCGTACGATATCGCCGCCGCGGCCTGGATGTTTGTCGCCGCGCTTTTTACCGCCGGAAACTCGCGCCCGGCCCACGCGGGCGAGGTGGAGCTGAACGGCTCGGTCGCCACCGAGAACTTCTTGGGTGTGAGCGGCGACGATGCGGGCCGCTGGTTCGACTTTCGAAACGCGAACACCATCGGCCTCAAGCTCAAGGCGCATCCCTCCGACGAGGTGACCGCCTCGGCGAACCTCGAGGTGCGCAACACCAACTTCAGCGAGATCCGCCTCGTCACCGAGCTCTGGGACCGCGCCAGCGCCGACCCGGTGTCGCTGCGGGTGCGCGAGGCCTACGTCCAGGTGAACGGCTTCGTCTTCGACGGGGACGAGTTCTCGTTGGATCTTCGCGCGGGAAAGCAGATCGTCGCCTGGGGCGAGGCCGACAGCTTCAACCCGACCAACAACTTCGACCCCTACGACCTCGAAAACCCGCTCAACTTCAAGGAGCGCCTGGCCAACGTCTCGCTGAAGCTCGACTTCAACATCGGAGACGACTTCTTGCTCCTCGAGGGCGTGATCGTCCCGCGCCACCTGCCGTCGCTTCTGCCCATCGACCTGCTCATCCGGGGCGACCCGCTGGCAAGCCCCCTCATGCCCGCGATCGATCCGCGTCTGCTTGCCCAGCTCGAGACGCTGGGGATCCTGCTCGTGCCGCCCGGGATGGACGTGGTGACCGCGCCGGCGCCGGCGTTCGCTGCCGAGAACATCGCCGCCGGGGCGCGCCTCAAGGGCTCGTTCTTCGGCTTCGACATGTCGGTGTCCTACTTTCGCGGCCGCGATCTCTTGCCCGCGCCGACGCTGGCCAAGACGCGGCTCGCCGGCAGCGTGGCCGAGGGGTGTCCCCAGGGCGGGACGAGCTGCCTGGTCTTCGACGGCGTCGAACTCTCCTATCCGCGGCTCCAGGTGGTGGGCTTCGACTTTCGCGGGAGCCTGGGCAAGGTCGGCGTGTGGGGCGAGGTGGGGGTGGTGTTTCCCGAGGCGCTCGCCACCGTGGTCGAGGCGGGCCTGCTCGGCACCTACCGGCTGGCCTTCATCGATGATACGCCGTATGCCAAGTGGACGCTGGGCGCCGAGTACACCTTCCCGGGTGGGGTCTTCGTCAACGCCCAGTGGGTGCACGGGTTCTTCGCCGAGCGCACCGGGCACGCCTTGCACGACTACCTGTTCGTGGACGTCAAGAAGACCTTCCTCTCCGAGCGGCTGCGCCTCGAACTCATGCTGGGCGGGGAGGTCGATCCCAACCACGGCCGCCGGGCCCTGGGCGGCTTCGCGGGGTTGGAGGCGGGCTACAAGCCCTACGACGGGGCGGAGGTGGTGCTGGGGTGCGCGCTGGCGGCCGGAGAGGAGCGCACCACCTTCGACCTCTTCGAGGACCTTTCGCAGGTCTATCTCAAGATCCGGGCGGACTTCTAAATTCTCTGTGCGTACGATGCACAATATGGACACACATTTTTTCGAGCGCGACCGACCGCGGGGCCCACAAAGCCAGCGCGGGCGGGCGCGCGCCTGGGTTGCGGCGGAGCCGTGCTAGGAGACAGCATGCTCGAACGTTTTGCCCGCTGGGTACTGCGCGTGCGCGTCGTCATCATCGCGCTCTCTATCGTGCTCACCGGGCTGGCCGTCCTGGCGCTCGTCACCAAGGCGCGGGTGGAGAGCGACGTCAGCAAGTACCTGCCGGCCGACGACCCGGTGATCCAGCGCTTCACCCACGCCGGGGAGAAGTTCGGCGGCGTGACCGTGGCGCTGGTGGTGGTGGACTTCGGCGACGCCTTCACCCAGGAGGCCCTGACCGACCTCGACCGGCTCACCCGGGCCTTACAGAAGATCTCCGGGGTGAAGTGGGTCATCTCGCTGGCCAACGTCGACGACGTGCAGGAGAGCCAGGTCGACGGCGAGAAGGCCGTGCTGGTGGGAAAGCTCATCGCGCCCGGAAAGATCCCCAGCGATCCGGAGGAGCTTTCGCGCCTGCGCCGCTACGTCCTCGGCAAGGAGACCTTGACCGGGACGGTGGTGAGCGCCGACGGCCGCTACGCCTCGGTGGCCTGCACCATCCTGGAGCAGGCCGACCGGGTGGTGGTGGCGAGCGAGATCGAGCGGGTGGCGCGGGCCGAGATCCAGTCCCGCACGCTGTATTTCTCGGGCTTTCCCAACTGGACCAAGACCATGTCGCACATCATTTTGTCCGACATGGCCCGCCTGGTGCCCATCGTGGCGCTGCTGGTCATCCTGGTCCTGTTTGTGAGCTTCCGCTCCCTGCGCGGGGTGCTCCTGCCGCTGCTCAACGTCATGCTCAGCTCCACCTGGGCCATGGGGCTCATGGCCGCGCTCGACTGGCCCATCACCATGCTCTCGAACGCGGTCCCGGTCCTGATGATGGCGCTCGGCACGGCCTACTCGATCCACCTGCTGCACCGGGTGAACGAGTCCGCCGCCGCCGACCCGACCCGGGCGGGGCTCACCAAGGCGCTCTCCGAGGTCTTCGTGCCGATCCTGGGCGCGGGGGTGACCACGGTGGCGGGTTTTTTATCGTTTCTCACCACCAACCTCTCGTTCATCCGCCAGACGGGTTGGATCGCGGCCTTCGGCATTTTTACGGCCATGGCGCTCGCGCTCACGCTGCTCCCGGCCATCCTGTCGTTCCTGGCGCCGCCCCGGCCGCGCCGCGCCGAGAGCGAAGGCGCCGGCCGCGCGGGACTGTTTCTCACGCGCGCCTTCGACCGCATCGTGGCCGCGGTGCTGCGCCGGCCCATGGTGGCGGTGATCGCGGCCTTGCTGCTCGCGGCCGCCACCGTGCCCTTCATCCTGCGGCTCGAGAGCCGCTTCGACATGATCGAGTACTTCCCGCACGACAGCGACGTGCGCACCGCCGACCGGCTCATGCGCGAGAAACTGGGCGGCAACACCCCGGTGTGGGTCACCATCGCCGGGGACGCCAAGGATCCGCTGGTGCTGCGCCACGCCTTGCTGGCCGGGAAGTTCCTGCGCGCCCAGGGGGACATCCAGGACGTGCGCTCCATCGCCGACCTGCTGGCCGAGATGAACCAGGTTCTCTCCGGCCGGCGCTCCTTGCCGGACTCGCGCGAGGGCATCGCCAACCTGTGGCTCAACCTCGAGGGCAAGGACATCCTGGATCAGCTCGTGGACGGCGAGCGGCGCGAGCTTCTGGTCCAGGGGCGGTGCCGCACCGGCGATACCGGGCGGTTGCGCCGGCTGGTGGCCGAGCTCGACCGCTTCCTGGGCGGTTTCCCAAGGCGCTTCGTTCCCGTGCGCCTTTCCGAAACCGACGCCGAGACGGCCGCGAAGGCCGGTGACACTACCCGCCGCTGGGTGGCCTGGGCCATCGCCCTCGACGTCAAGGCGCGAACCGCCCGGGAGTTGGACCCGGAAGAGGTGCTGCGCTGGCTGGATGCGGCCGACCGCGGTGTCCGGCTCGACCCCGAGGCTCTGCGAAAGCGCGTGAGCGAGTACCTGGCCTCGCCGGAGGCGGAGCTGGAGATCGCTCCCGAGCGTCAGGCCGCCGCCGCGAGCGAGGCGGCGCGGGCTCTTCAGGGCGCTGCGAACGAGGAGACGCTGGCCGCGGTGCTGGGAGCGCGCATCTTCGATTCGCAAGCGGAAGCGGAGGAGGCGATGCGGGACCTGCGGGCGCTCGCGCGCTCTCTGCTGGTTCTTGCCCGCGAGGAACGGGGCGCGCGACGGGTGGCGGCGCTCCGCGGCGCCGTCATGGATCGGCTCACGCCGCCGGCGTCCGAAAACTCCTTGCTGCGCACCGACATCGAGGGGGACCTGTGGGAGCTCGAGAGCGAGACGGCCTGGCTCCCGGAAGACGAGGCGCCCGCCCGCCGCGCTGGAGCTTTAGCGCCGGTGGAGGCGAAGCTCGCCCAGACCGGGTTCCACGAGGTGACGGTGGAGGTGGACGACGGCATCGTGCGCAGCCAACTCTCCAGCCTGGGCCTGGCCATCCTGGTGGCCTTCGTGTTCATCGCGCTGCAGTTCCGCTCGCTGGTCGCAGCGCTGGTCGGGCTCATCCCGGTCGGCTTCACCCTGGCGGTTATTTTCGCCGTGATGGGGGCGCTCGACATCAAGCTGGAGCCCGCCACTGTGCTCATCGCCTCGGTGGTGGTCGGGGTAGGCATCGACTATCCCATCCACCTGCTCTCGCGGCTCAGGCTGCTGGCCGCGCGGCCCGGCATCGGCGCCCAGGCGGCCATTCTCCAGAGCGTGCACTCCGTCGGCCGCGCCATCCTGATCAACGCGCTGGCGGTGCTGCTCGGCATGCTGGTGTTCCTGTTCGCCCAGCTCATCCCGCTGCACTACTTCGGCTCGCTGATGGCCCTGGCCATGGCCACCAGCTCGCTCTCGGCCATCATCGTACTCCCCGCGGTGGTGGCGGTGGCGCGGCCGGCCTTTGTGGCCAAGATGTGTTCCGGCGCCGCCCCGGCACAGGATCCGGGCGCCGCGGCTGGAGGGTGACATGGCGAAGAGCTGCGACAAGGAAAAGAACCGGAAAGACTGCAACTGCACCTATGAGCCCTGCTCTCGCAAGGGCGTCTGTTGCGAGTGCATCGCCTACCACCGGCGGGCCGGGGAGCTCCCGGCCTGTTTCTTCCCGCCGGAAGTCGAGCGCAGCTATGACCGCTCCATCTCTTGTTTCGTGAGGCTGCACGGTAGCAAGCGATCTTGAATCCGGAAACGCAAGCCGCCTCGATTGACAGTCGGTGTTCCCGATGGTAGAAAACGGGCCGGTCGGCTCGCGAGCCGTGACACGGGAGGAGAGAGCGAATGCTGATCGGTGTGATGGCGGACTCCCACGACCACCTCACCGCACTGGAGGCGGCGGTCAAGCTCTTTTCGCAACGCGGGGTGGGATTCGTGATCCACGCCGGCGACTTCGTGGCCCCGTTCTCGCTCTCGCCCCTGGAAGCCCTCAAGTGCCCGTGGATCGGGGTCTTCGGCAACAACGACGGCGAGCACAAGGGGCTGATCCGGCGCTCGAAGGGCTGCATCCAGCCGCCGCCGTTCGATCTCAACCTCGACGGCAAGAAGGTCACCGTCGTCCACGAGCTGACCGATGAGGACCGCCGGCGCATGGAGGGGGAGGGGACGCAGATCGCCATTCACGCCCACACCCATCAGCCGTCGGTCGAGACCGTTGGCAAGGTGCTATACGTGAACCCGGGCGAGCTCGGCGGATGGTTGTACAAAAGGCGCACCGTGGCGTTCATCGACACCGAGGGCCTGAAGGCCACCATCGAAGATCTCGCACTTCCTTGATGTAGCAGCGTTTTTTCTCGACGGGCGTTCGACCAAGGTCGCTTCAGTGAATCACCGTGGCAAATCCGGCAAACAGCTCGCCGGCCAGGCGCTTTTTCTTCGACCCGTCCGCGAAGCGCAGGTAGTGGTTGAGGGCTTGCCCGGTCTTGGGATCTCTTCGCATCTTTGGGTGGAACAGGTTGAGCCGCGTGCGCAGCGCCCCGCCGCGCGCGTGGTGGATGACGATGACCGTGCCGTCGGCCTTGACGGACTCCACGATGCCGACGTGGGTGAGGGGATCGTTGGCGCGCCCGTCGCGGTTGCGATCGAAAGTGTTGTCGAAGAACACGAGATCCCCGACCTCGGGCACCTTGTGCTCATGAATCCTGCCACGTTCCGCGAGCCCCCGGTAGAGCCGGGCGACCAGGCTCTCTCCCTTCTGCGTGTCGGCGGAAAGATAGGCCTCCAGCGGGAAGCCGGAGGCCGAATAGGCGGCCATGACCAGCCCGGAGCAGTCCTTCCTGACGACCTTGTCACCGACCCGGTATGGCTCGCCCCGGCCCGAGAGCATGGCACGCGCCCGCTCGACGACGAGCGCCCGGCCGCGCTCCGGATCCGGCATCCTCTTCTCGACGATGGCGACCTTCTTGACCTCGGCGGAAGGGGTCTTGCCGCTCCCGGGCCAGGTCTCGCACCTGTTGAGCACGGGGTGACGGAAGTCCTCCTGGCAGCGAACCACCGGCACCTCCGACGGAGGCTCGAGACGCAATCTGCCTCCCCCAGAACCCAAATTGTCTATGCGGCTCGGAACGAGCAGGGTGTGCCGGAACTCGCCAAACGGTGTCACGGCGACTCTCCCTCCGCAGGCGCCGATCGCGGCCGGGAAAACAAAGGAGAATACAGCCAGAAGGGAAGTTCTCATTTGGAGCCTCCTGGCTTATATTCGGCTACAATGTATTACATGTCAAAAAAAGTGCTTTTTCTTGCAATAACTACCTGTATTTTTAGCTCTTTTATTTTTTCGGCATGCAAGACTGTTGATTGGGCTGCCGTAGAAAAATCGAACGACGTCGATCTTTTGTGGCGGTTCATCCAGGAGTCGCCGGACGACATTCGCGCGGCCGAGGCCCGCGCTCGCATCGCCTCCATCGAGTTTCGAGAGGCGCAGAAACTGAACACCCGGTATGCCTATCGTGTTTTTCTGGAGCGCCACCCTCAATCGACGTTCGCCGTCGAGGCCAGGCAAAACCTTGAGAGGTTGGACTTCGAAGACGCGGAGCGGGCCAACACACGGGAGGCATGGGAGGCCTTTCTGCGCGCCTATCCGCGCTCCGGAAGATCCGAAGCCGCCACAAAATCCCTCTACGGTATCCTTTGCGCTAGTGCGAAAACGGCGTCCCCCGAGGAACTGGATGCGATCCTCCGGGAACACCCGAACATTCCCTGTGCAACAGTCCTCGAAGCGCAAAGCCGGGACAAGAGGTTCGAGCAGGCCATGTCCCGGTCGGATACGAAAGCCATCCTCGACCTTCTGGAGCGCTATCCCGATCATCCCGCGGCACCCGAAGCCAGAAAGCAAATTATCGAAAAACAGGTCGAACAGCTTGTTCTATATGCAAAATATGACATCGCCATCGGGCTTGTCTTGTCCCACGCAAAAGACACTGAGGCGGACAGGCTGGTCGAATCCATTCGCAGAGAAAAGCTACAGTGGATCCTCGAATCCTTCGATCTGGGTCTCATCAAAAAGTATCTTTACGAATCCGGCATCGACGAGGCGCTGGTGGCGGGGTTTGTCGGTGCGCTGGAGAAAAACGCTCTCGCGGTGAAGACGCTACGGGAAGCGGCCGAGGTCCTGCGCAGTCCGGCCGTTGACCTCTCAGGGCTCGACCTCCAGGCCGATCCTAAAAACCGCTGGGAATACGCTGAACTGCTCTCCCTCTTGCCGGACGAAAAATCCGCGGACGAGTTGCTTGCGTTGCTTTCGGACCAGTACCTGGAGGTCCGCCGCAGGGCGTTCCTTTCGCTTGCGGCGGTGATCGAGAAGATGGGCCCGATCCGCAAGATGGCCTGGCTTGCCTCGTCACGCGCGAAGCTCATCGATACGGCACGGCAGGGAGATCTCCTCTTCCGGCTCTATTCCATCGAGACGCTGGCCGGTGATACCGTGCGGGCCGAGCAATGCCTGGAGCGTTTGTTCGACGGGCGCGAGGATCCCGATCCTCTGGTCGCCCATCAATCGGTTTTGCTCAAGCTCTCCCTGGGACGCGGACGGGAGGCGGCGGTGGCGGCGGCCGCGTTCTGCGCCCAGGCGCGAGCGTGGTTTGAAAAGCGCACGGCCGACTGGTCCATGAAGGACGGTCTGGGAAGCTCCGGCGCGGCCTGGTTGAGCCTGCGCCAGCTCTTTGGCCTGGGAGTGCTATGGAGAGAAGTCCTCGAGCCTTTCGAGCGGGGAGGCTCGAGTTTCAGCGAGGATCTCGGTCCCTGGTTGGAGAAGGGGCGCGCCGATCTCGCTGCGCTGGAGGCTTGGCTTTCGGAGCAAGAAGAAAGATGGGAGCGGAGTCACCCCGGGTACGTACGCTCTGGAGCCGAGCCGTCCCTGGCGCGCGAGCAGAAGCGGCGGCAAGAAGAAGAGCAACTCGCAGCGCTACGGCTGGCCCTGGCCGGCCCCGAGCCGTCGCTGACGCTGCGCTGGGCGGCCTGTTGCCACCCTCGCCTCGAGACGCGCGCATCAGCGGCGCTGGCGAGCTATTTCTTCCGGGTGCGCCGGGGACTTCCTGCCGTCGGGAGCCCATGATGAAGTACCGCCTCACGGCCGCGCCGACGCCCTCCTCTGCGTTCAGGTACGAAGAGCACCTCAACCCCGAGCAGCTCGCGGTCGTCATGGCGGGCGCGGGAGCTCTGCTTGTCATCGCCGGCGCCGGTACCGGGAAGACCCGCACCCTGACCTACCGCGTGGCGCGGCTGGTCGAGCTGGGGGTTCCGCCCGGGCGCATCGCGCTGTGCACCTTCACCAACAAGGCCGCGCAGGAGATGCTGTCCCGGGCGGACGGGCTGGTCGGACCCCGCTCCCGCGAGGTGCATGGCGGGACGTTCCACCACCTGGCCAATCGGCTGCTGCGCGAGTGGGGGACCCGGCTGGGATACTCCGAGGGCTACACCATCCTGGACGAGGAGGACGCCCGCGACCTGCTCGGCGCCTGCATCGCCGAGAGAGAGCGCAAGGGCCGCGCGCTCACCCTGCGGGCCGTGGCGCTGTCCCCGCCCATCAGCCTGGCGGTGAACAGCCGTACCCCGCTGGACCAACTGATCCTGCGGCGTTTCCCCGAGCTGTGCCCCATGCTTCCCGAGATCCTGGAGGTGGCGCGCCTGTACCGGGATCGCAAACGAACGAACAACGTGATGGACTTCGACGATCTTCTGCACAACCTACGCGAATTACTGGAAGACGACACCATCCGCCGGGAGTTGGCGAGCCGTTTCGAGCACGTGCTGGTGGACGAATACCAGGACACCAACCGCCTGCAGGCGGAGATCGTCGATCGCCTGGCCTCGGCGCACCGCAACCTGATGGTGGTGGGGGACGACGCCCAGTCCATCTACGGGTTCCGCGGGGCGGAGCCGGGCAACATCCTGAGCTTCTCCGAGCGCTGGCCCGAGGCGGTCTTGTTCCGTCTCACCATCAACTACCGCTCCACCCCGCAGATCCTGGAAGTCGCCAACGCCTGCATCCGCTGCAACCGCAACCAGGTCAAGAAGGATCTGCAAGCGAGCTGTCCGCCCGGGGAGCGAGCGGCCCTGGTCCCGGTGCGGGATTCGTCCATGGAGGCGGCCTTCGTGGCCCAGCGAGTGCTGGACCTCGTGGGGGAGGGGCTGCCGCTGGACCAGATGGCGGTGCTGTACCGCGCCCACTTCCAGAGCATGGAGCTGCAGCTCGAGCTCACCCGGCGGAAGATCCCCTTCCGGGTCCGCTCCGGGGTGCGCTTCTTCGAGCAGGCGCACATCAAGGACGTGCTGGCCTACCTGCGCCTGCTCGCCAATCCCCACGACGAGTTGAGCTGGCTACGCATCCTCAACCTCCAGCCGGGCATCGGCCGCGGCGGCGCGCTCGAGCTCTTCCGGCACCTCAACACGTTTGCGGATCCGGTGGGGGAGTTCGCGACCCGCCCCCCGCTGGAGCGGGTCGGCGCGCGGGCCCGCGAGGCCGTGCAGCGAACCGCCGCGCTCTTTGCGCGCCTGAGAGAACGACCGGATCTCCCGGCGCCGTCGGTGGCCATCACCGAGGTGCTGGCGGGTGGCTACCGCGAGCTGCTGCCCTCCCTGTACGAAAACGCCACCATGCGCGGCGAGGACCTGGACCACCTGGCCGAGTACGCGCAGCGCTTCCCCGATCTGTCGGGCTTTCTCTCCGAGCTCAACCTGCTCGCCTCCTTCGCCGCGGAGACGATCCTGCTCGCGGATCAACCGGCGGAGCGGCTCACGCTCTCCACGATCCATCAGGCGAAGGGCCTGGAGTGGAAGGCCGTCTTCGTCATCGGCCTCTCCGAATCCCTGTTCCCGCACGCGCGCGCCATGCAAGAGCCGGGTGGCGAAGAGGAGGAGCGAAGGCTCTTCTACGTGGCGGTGACCCGCGCGGCCCGAGAGCTGTACCTGCTGGTGCCCCAGGTGGCGGATCGTCCCGGGGGCCGGCGGGCGCTGCTGCGTCCTTCGCGTTTCGTGGAGGAAGTGCAGCGGGCGGGCACCGTGGAACGCTGGACCGTGGAGGAGGAGGCGTCATGAATCTCCTCGGCCGCATTCTCCTCGTGGTTTTATGCCTGTCGATTCTTGGTTGTACCTCCGCCCACGAACGGGTGCGGCGCGATCTGGAGTGGAGCGAGCAGGCCTTTCAGCGCGGAGAGGTCTTCGAGGCCTACCGCCGCCTGAAGGGCGTCGTCCAGGTGGACCTGGACCTGGCGCAGGAATACCAGACGCTGAACCAGCAGGTCACCGCGGCCGTGGAATACCTGATCGAGCAGTGGGTGAGCCGGGCCGAGGCCGCCCGCGCGGCGAAGGACCTTGTGCGCGCGCGAACTTACCTGGGCGACCTGATCGCCCTGCTTCCGCCGGCCGACCCGCTGAAGGTTCGGATCGTGGAGAACTACTCGAAGATCGATGACGAACTCAGGGAGATCCGCTCACGCATCGACGGCTGGATCCTCGAGGGTCGGAAGGCGTTTCTTTCGGGGGTTTACTCTCGGGCGCGGGACGAACTGGAACGGGCGCTGGCCGTGGCGCGGGTGTACCGTCTTCCCATGGATCTCGCGACGGAGCGAATGGCGGAGGAGGCCCGGCGGCGCGCTCCAGCGGTCAACGAACCTCCCGGCTACGTCGAACCCGGGCCCTCCGCGGAGCCGGAGCCGCAGCCTCTGGCACGGAAGGAGCCGAAGGAGAAAATCTCCGTCCGCCGTCCACCGCGCCCGGAGCACCCGCGCGGCCCGGCGACCTCGCCGCCGGCCGAGAAGGCCCCCGACCCCGCCGAGCCCATGCTGGACCGGGCCCGCGAGCGCCTGGCGAAAAACGATCTGGTGGGGGCGATCTCGGCGCTACGGGATCTGCTGCGCCAGTTCCCCGAGCATCCTCAGGCCCTGGAGCTTCTGCGCAGCCTCGAGCCACAGCGTAAACGCCTCCTGGAAGAACTCGGACGCCGCGCCGCGGAGTTCTTTGCCCGTGAGGATCTGGAGCAGGCGGCGCCGCTCTACCGAGACATCCTGGTGCTGGATCCAGGGAACCTGCGCGCCAAGGAAGGCCTGCAGATGCACAAGAAGTTCATAGAGCTCAAGCAGAAGCAGCGCTGACCGGCGGCGGGGGAGGATTGGGCTCCGCGGCGGGCAAGGTCAGAAAGAACGTCGCTCCGCGCCCTGGCTGGCTCCAGGCCGTGAGAAAACCGCCGAAAAGACGCGCCGTGGTGGCGGCGAGCGCCAGGCTCAGTCCCTGCCGGTCGGGTTTGGTGGTGAAGAAAGGCGAAAAGAGCGCCCGTTCGACTCCCTCGTCGAAGCCCGGCCCGTTGTCCCGGAACGTCGCCACCACCCGGCCCCGGCCGTCCCGGTTGGTGCCGATCTCCAGCATGCCTCCACCCGCGGCCATGGCCTCGCGGGCGTTGTCGATGAGCACCGAGATCACGCGGCCGAGCGCCGCTTCCTCCCCGGCCACGAGCGGCAATCCGTCGGCGAGGTTGAGGCGGATGGCGATGCCTCCCTCCTTGGCGACCGCCGCGAACTCGTGGACGGTGCGCTGCACGACGTCGTTCAACCGGCAACCGCTGCCCCGGGGAGAATCGGCACGCAGGTATTGTCGCAGCCAGCCCAGCCAGTCCAGCAGGGTGCGGGCCTCGCGCTCGGCCAGGCGCAGGTAGTTCTGCAGCGGGCCGTCCGGGAGCGGTTGTTGTAGCGACAAGTTGACAAAGCCCAGGATGCTGGAAGCCGATTTCTCGACCTTGGGGAGCAGGCCGCTCCCCATCCGGCGCAGGGCCTCGTCCCGAACTCCCCGCGCCTCCTCCCGGAGCCGGCGTGTCGCATCCTTGTGCTCCTGTTCCAGGCGGGCGCCCAGGTCACGGGTGCAGCGGGAGAGATCGGCCAGCTCCTCCGGCTTTATGATCCGAGCCGAGTCATCAAACCTTCCCTCGCCGTACGCGGCCAGGGTTTTCGAGAGCGCTCGCAGCGAGTCGCGCAGGCGGGAGAACCAGAGGTTCGCGATCACCAGCACGACCGCGGTGATGGCCAGGATGGCGAGCACCCCGCGGGAGAGCAGCGTGCCGGCGTCCGCCGGCGATGACAGCGCGACGAGCAGTAAGGTCAGGCCGCCCAGCAGGGCGCCGCCGCCCGAGAGGAAAAAGAAGAGTTGGCGCAGGTTTTTCGGCATACCCAGGCGGAGCCTATCCAAGTACGGCGCGCCCTGTCAAACGGCTCGCCCGCGACATGTTGTAGCAGGCTGAGCCGCCGAGTAGCAAAACCGAGGCCAGAGGTCGGGTGAAAAAACAGCCGCGCGGGCTTTCGCACTGCTCAGGGGGCCGGCTTTTCCGGGGCGGGGGCCGGCGCGGGCGCCTTTTCTTCCTCGCCCACGCGGAAGATCTTGTAGCTCGCCTTCTTCCCCACGAAGTGGATCACCGCCGCCATACCGCGGCTCTCGGTGCCGTCGTTCATGGCCCAGGCCATGCTGTCCGCCGGCCCGGGGTTGAGGAACAGCGAGTCCGCGAAGGTATTCTGGGCGATGATGGAGGTGCCGTCCAGGTTGGTGGCCTTGCCGCCGGCTTCCTGGATGTTCCCGAAGGCCCCGAAGCGGATGCCGGCCTTCAGAAGCGCCGTGGCCAGGGCCGGGTTGCCCACGTTGGCGCCCTCGGACACCGCGTCGATGCCCTGGCGGTCCTTCTGGCGCGGCGGGCCGTGGGAGATGACCATCACGTTGCGCGGAGCGGCCTCTCGCGCCAGGCGGAGCAGGCTCAGGGTGTCGCTCTCGTAGTACAGGCAGCGGTCCCAGGGGCAGTGCACGTATTCCGGATCGTGGTAGCCGGGCATCGAGACGATGGTGAGATCGTCGAGATCCACCCGGCGGATGAGGTTCAGGTTGAAGACGTTGGGAAAGTCGCGGGCCAGCGTCGCCATCGCCGAGTTGAACACCGTCTTGCACTCCCGGTTGCCGCTCACCACCAGCACCGGCAGGTTTTTCTCGGCCAGCAGCGAGATCAGGTCCACCAGGCCGTCGTAGCTCTTGCGCATGGCGTCGCGGCGGGCCTCCAGCGTGGCGCGCCGGCGCAGCGCGGACTTCTTCTCCTCGGACAACGGGTTGCCCTTCTCGTCCTTGTCGGGCACCGTGATGTCCCCGGGGATGGGCATGATGCCGGCGATGTCACCCAGGTGAACGATGGCGCGGACCTTCTCGCGCTCGAAGAAGGCCAGGATGCGCTCGAGGTTCTTCTTGTTGTCCGCCGTGAACTCCTTGGAGTCCGAGAGGATGCCGATGACCTCTTCCTCGTCGGGATCGGAGTCCTTCTGCTTGAGCCAGTAGCCGTCCAGCTCGAAGCGGCTGTCGCCGAAGACGATCTCGCGGGGCTTTCCGGTGGTCTCCAGCGGCCCCACGCAATCGTCCTCCGAGGCCTTGAGCGTGGTTTGAACGTCCGCGGTCTGGCTTGGCTCCGCCGGCTTTCCGGCGTCCTTGGGCTTCTCTTCGGTTGTGGGTTTTTGGCAGCCGAACAACGCCAGGGTTACCGCCAGGATGAGGGCACGACCCGACCATGCGCGCGCGAAGGATTGCATCGTCGCCTCCAAAATGGAGTTTTAGTCCCTGAGTTCTTCGTCCGGGGGCAGTATACACAATGCGACTCTTAGGACAAGCAAATTGTTGGCGCCGGCGGCCAGGTTGACCGGCTGCGTCAGCGGGCGTAGCCTCGCACCGTGCGCACCGGGAACGCTGACAGGCAGATCCTCGATCGGTGCAGGCGCTTCATCGAGGCCCATCGGCTGCTCGCCCCTTCGGATCGCGTTCTCGTCGCATGCTCGGGCGGCGCCGACTCGCTGGCCTTGCTCGATATCCTCGGGCGCCTCAGCCAGCCTCTCGGAATCACCGTCGTCGGCTGTTACGTCGATCACGGGCAGCACCCGCGCGCCACGAGCGCCGCTCGCCGGGTGGAGCGTCATTGCCGCCGGCTTTCGGTGCCGTTCGTCCTGTGCAGGGCCGATGCGGCCCGGGCGGCGCCAGGAAGCAACGAGGACGCGCTGCGCCGGGAGCGGGCCCGGTTGTTGGAAGAGACGGCCGAAGACCTCGGCTGCCGGCGCATCGCCACCGGGCACACCCGTGACGACCAGGCGGAGACGGTCCTGCTGCGGATCGTCCGGGGCACGGGGGTCGCCGGCCTTCGCGGTATTCCAGTACGGCGCGGGCGGTTCATCCGGCCGCTCCTGTGGAGCTCCAAGGAGACTCTGGAGCGCTACTGCCGGTCGCGCCGCCTGGCCTTCGATCGCGATCCCGCGAACCGGGACATGCGCTTTGTGCGCAACCGGATCCGGCACCACGTCCTCCCCCGGCTGAAGACGCTCAATCCCGCGGTGGCGGAGGCCTTGCTCCGGCTCTCCCGCGCCGCGGCCCGGGATCAGCGCGCGCTCGCGGCCTTGGCGCGCGAGGTTCCGATGGAGGAGGGGAAAGGATTCGCGCGCATCCTGTGGAATGAAGCCGCCCGGCTCCCCGCCGCGGTCTTGACCCGCCTGTGGGTTCTCATGTTGCGCAAGGTGAAGGGACCGGGGGCGTCCCTGCCGCTCGGCCATGGCGAGGTCTTGCTGCGCCACATGAGGCGCGCGGGCCCTGGGTGTTGGTCGCACTCGCTCCCCGGGGGAGTCGTGGCGCGCCGGGACAAGAGGTGGCTTTCGTTCGAGCTTCCTGGCGAAAAGACAAGCGCCTTTCGGCTCAAGGTGGAGTGCCCCGGCGAGGTCCGGTTGCCACAGGGACGGATGCGTTTTTCCCTTCAACGGTTCCGGCCGGAGCGGGCCGGGCCATGCCGGGTGTTCTTCGACCCCGAACTCGCGCCTTTCCCCTTGACCGTGCGCTCGCTGCGGCCGGGGGACCGCCTGGAGAAGTGGGGCGGGGGAAGCCGCGAGGTGTGCCGGATCCTGATGGACGCCAAGGTGCCCCGCGCCGACAGGAAACTGGTCCCGTTGCTCGTCTGCAAAAAGCGGATCCTGTGGATCGCGGGGGTGCGCCGCTCGCGGCATGCCGGCATGGCCGCCGCGGGGCGCTTGGCGTTGTGTGTGGAGTACTTTCCAGCCGGTTCAGATCTCAGGCGCGGATCTTCTGCGCCAGGCGGATGAATTCGTCCTGCGCCGCGACGGGCTTTTCGCCTTGCCGAGGCGTACGCTGCACATAGGTGCCATCCGGCTGGAGATCCCAGGCGGACGAGTTGTCCGAACGGTACACGGCGAGGATCTTCTCCAACTGCTCCTTGATCTTACCGTCCAACACAGGGGTGATGCACTCGACGCGGTTCTCCAGGTTGCGCTTCATCCAGTCGGCGGAGCCGATGAACAATTGCGCATCGCCGCCGTTCTCGAAGCGGTAGATGCGGCTGTGCTCCAAAAATCGCCCCACCACGCTGAAGACGCGGATGGTTTCCGAAAGACCTGGAACCCCGGGCCGCAGGCAGCACAATCCGCGCACGTTCAGCTCGATGGGGACGCCGGCCTGACTGGCGCGGTACAGCGCCCGGATCATCTCGGGGTCCTGGAGCTGGTTCATCTTGGCCTGGACGCCGCAGGGCTTTCCAGCTTGGGCGAATTGGATCTCGCGGTCTAAAAGTTCGATGAATCGCTGGCGCATGAAGCGCGGCGCCACCAGTAGATGCTGGTAGTCTTGCCGCGGCATGGCTCCCGTCAACTCGTCGAACAGCGCGGCCACCTCACGGCACAAATCGGGCTGGCAGGTGAGGATGCCCACGTCCTCGTACAGCCGGGCGGTGCCGGGGTGGTAGTTGCCCGAGCCGATGTGGGCGTAGCGCCGGATACCGCTCGCCTCCTCGCGGACGACCAGCGCGATCTTGACGTGGGTCTTGAACTTCTCCACGCCGTACACCACGTGCACGCCCTCTTGTTCGAGTTGCTTGCCCCAGGCGATGTTGGGGGCCTCGTCGAAGCGGGCGGTGATCTCGACCAGCACCGCCACCTGCTTGTCGCGCCGCGCGGCGTCCACCAGGGCGCGCATGATCGCCGAGTCCTTGCTGGTGCGGTAGATGGTCAGCTTGATGGCCAAGGTGGCCGGGTCGTTGCTGGCGGACTCGATGAAGCGCAGCACGGAGGAGTCGAAGCTGTCGTAGGGCAGGTGTAGCAGGATATCTCCGCGCTTGATCTGAGAGAAGATGGCCTGCGGGGTGTCGGGGAGCTTCTGCAACCGGCGGGGAGTGACGGGCTCGTGGGGCGGATACAAGAGCTCGGGACGCTTGGATACGGGCAGCCTCGACAGGTCCTTTGTGCCGAGAAGGCCGCTGGTGCGATATACATCGTCTTCTCTCACGCCCAGGTTTCGGCACAGCCATTCGCACAGCCGGTCCGGCATGGTCTCCTGGACCTCGAGCCGCACCACGCCCGCAAAACGCCTGGCTTTGAGGTCGTTGGCGACCAGCTCGATGATGGAGCCGGGGTGCTCCTGCTCGTCCGCGTCGCGATCCTCGACGCGCGGGTTCGACTCTCCCTCGCTGCCGCGGGTGACCCGGAAGAGGTACACCTCGGGCTGCGGGCAGGTGGGGAAGATGACGTCCAGGTTGGCCGCGATGGCCTGCTCGAGCGGCACCCAGCCTCCGCCGTCGGGGAGCGGCACCCAGCGGGGGCGGTTGTCCGGCACCTTGATGCGCACGAAGCGCGGCTCGTCGTGCTCTTTGTCCCGGACCAGCACCGCCAGGTTGAGGGTGCCGTTCGAAATGAACGGGAAGGGGTGCTCGGCGTCCACCGCCAGCGGGGTCAGGATGGGCTGCACGTTGTCGACGAAGTAAGAGCGCACCGCTTTCTGTTGCTCGGGGAGGAGGCGGCGATGTTCCAGCACGGGCAGGCCAGCCTGCTCCAGCGCCGGCCGCAGCTCCTCGTCGAGGATCCGGGCGAGGAGACGCTCCTGTTCCATCAGCACTTTGCGGCAGGCGGCGAACTCCTCCGCCGGGGTCTGGCCGTCCAGCGCGGTCTTTTGCGAGCGGTTCTGGATCTGCCGCTTGAGGCCGCTCATGCGCTTCATGAAGAACTCGTCGTGCAACATGCCCATGATGCCGGCGAAGCGCACCCGCTCCATGAGCGGCAGGTCCCGCCGCTCGACCATGGCCAGCACGCGCCGGGCGAAGGCCAGCCACGACAGCTCCCGGTTGAGAAAGGAATCCTTAACGTTGGCCAAGCGCATCCTCCCGTCTATCCCATGTGCCGCTTCAGGCTCTCGACCAGGATCTGCAGCACCTTGATCCGCGCCCAGTGCTTGTCATCGGCCTCCACGATGTGCCAGGGGGCTTTCAGGGTGCTGGTGCGCAGCAACATCTCCTCCGCCGCAGTCTGGTACAGGTCCCACTTCTCACGGTTGCGCCAGTCCTCGCTGGTGATCTTCCACTTCTTGGCCGGTTCCCGCTCGCGCTCCTTGAAGCGCCGCAGCTGCTCCTGCTTGCTGATGTGCAACCAGAACTTCAGCAGGATGGTGCCGAAATCGGTGAGCTCGCGCTCGAAGTCGTTGATCTCCCGGTAGGCGCGCTTCCAGGCCTCTTCGGTGCAGAAGCCCTCGATGCGCTCGACCAGCACCCGCCCGTACCAGGAGCGGTCGAAGATGGCGATCTGGCCGCCCTCGGGCAGGCGGCGCCAGAAACGGTAGAGGTACTGGTGGGTGCGATCCTCTCCGTGCGGGGCGGCGATGGCCCACACCACGAAGCCGCGCGGGTCCAGCTTTTCAGTGATGCGCTTGATGCAGCCGCCCTTGCCAGCCGCGTCCAGGCCCTCGAAAACGATCACCACCGGGCGTTTTTTTATGTACACGTTGTGACCGAGCAGCGACAGGCTTCGCTGGAGCTTCTTGAGCTTCTTCTGGTACTCTCCCTCGCCAAGCTTCAGCGACAGGTCGACTTTTTCGAGCATGGTCCGTCACCTCCCGGCGGGCGCCGCGGCGGGGGCCTTGTCGGGCACGGCGCGCAGGGCCTGCTGGAGGCGCTGCAGCACGGTCTCGAAGACCCGGTAGCGGGCGAAGTGGCCGCTGTTCGCTTCCACGATGGTCCAGGGCGCCCACTCGGCCTCGGTCTGGGAGAGCATCTCCTCGATGGCCTCCTGGTAGCGGGCATACTTCTTGTGCTGGGCGCGATCCTCCTTGCTCACCAGCTGGGCGGTGGTCTTGTCGGAAAGTTGCTTTCGCAGGCGCTTGGCTTGCTCTTTGCGGCTGATGTGCAGGAAGAACTTGATGATCACCGTGCCGTCGTCCGCCAGGGTGCGCTCGAAGTTGCGGATGGCGGCGAAGGCGCGTTTCCACTCGCTCTTCGGGACCTTCTCCTCCACACGGTCCTCCAACAGGCGCCGGTACCAGCTCTGGTCGAAGATGGCGATCTCGCCGTAGTTGGGCAGGCGCAGCCAGAAGCGGTGCATCCAGGGGAAGTTCTTCTCGTGTTCCCGCGGAGCGCCGATCGTCACCACCCGGAACCCTCGCGGGTCCATGCGCGAGGTGAGGGTGCGGATCACGCCTCCCTTGTTGGCCGTGGCCCAACCCTCCACCACGATGATCACCGGGATGCCGGCCGAGGCGATGGCCTCCTCCACCTCCAGCATCTGCTGCTGAAAGCGCGGTAGCCGCAAGCGGAATTCGGCGCGGCTCATCTTGCGGGAGAGATCGATCAGTTCCAACATGTCTCAGCTCCTTCGTTCCGTGACCTCGGCCAGCGTTCCCATGGCCCGCAGGCCCCTGGCGGGCACCAGACGGAGATCGAGGTTGCGGCGCAGCAGCAACCGCAGCCACTCGCCCTTCTCCTTGCCCATCAGAGCCTCCAGGCGGGCCGGCCTGCGGTAGCACAGATCCACCCGGATGGCCAGCTTGCCGGCGCGGATGCGCACGTCGCGCAGTCGCTGGCGATGGGTGCAATCCAACCCGTCCGCGAAGCGCAGGATGGCGCCCAGCCAGGACACCCGCTCCCGCTGCGCCGGAGCCAGGGCCGCGAAGTGCCGGTGCTTGAGGCTGGGAAGCGCCCGCCGATGGTAACGCGCGGTGTTCGCCACCAGGGCGCGCAGCTCGGCGGGCAGGGGCAACTCTTTCAATTCCAGAATCATCTCGAGCGAGTGCTTGTGATGGCCCCGGTCGCCGCGCACCCAGCCGATGTCGTGCAGCATGGCGGCCGCGAACAGCAGCATCCTGTCGGTGGGGGTGAGGCGGGTGAAACGCCGGAGCTGGTCGAACAACCGCAATGAAAGCGCGGCCACCTGCTCGGAGTGGGCGATGTCCAGGGGCAGCCGCCGGACGACGTCCAGGACGGCCGGCCGGAGGCGCCGCAAGGCCTTTTCGGAAATCTCCGTGGCCGCCGGTGCGGCCTTTGCCTGCAAAACGTCGTCCAGGGATCGTCCCGAGCGCAGCATCTCGCCAAAGGCCTCCGGCAAACCCGCCTCTCGCAGCGCGGTGATGGCGCCCGGCACGTCGTAGGAGATTCGCAGCAGACGGGCCCGCACCTTGCCGCCCGAGAAGTCGAGCACGGCGCAGGACGCCCGGGGGTCACCGTCATCCGGCCGGCCCACGCTACCGGGGTTTACGAACCAGGTGCGCCCCACCCGCCGAAGGAAGGCGCGGTGCGAGTGGCCGCAGGCTATCAAATCGACGCCCAGCGGGCGGGCCAGCCGTGCGAGGTGCTCCGACAGAGTTTCGGCGGTGAGGTGCTCCTCGTCGGAATCGGGGCTGCCGTGGACCAGCAGGACCTGGACCCCTGCGATCTTGAGCCGCAGAGAATGGGGCAGGGAGCCAAGATAGGCCCGGCTGGCGCGGGACAGCGAGCGGAGGGCATAGCGAAAGGCAAGGCGTTTCAATGACTTCTTGGGTTGGTCGAGACCATTTTGGGCAAACTGAAGCACCTTGCGGTCGTAGTTGCCAAGGATGCTGACCACGCCGCGATTCTTGAGAAGCTGGACAACCTCCTCGGGTTTGGCGCCGTATCCGGTCGCGTCGCCGAGGTTCCAGATGGCCGAGACCTTCATGCGCTCGAGCCTTTTTAGCACCGCCTCGAGCGCGTGGAGATTCCCGTGGACATCGGAGATCAACCCGACCTTCATCGCATGCCGCCTGGTGAAGCCTCGCCGGGGCCTTGTTGTAGGACTCTTTGGAGCCTCGTTCCCAGCTCTCCCCAGAAGTCCTGCTTCTGCAAGCGATTCCAGGACCTCATGAGCATGCGGTGGAGGCGGTCCCGCTTTTTCGAAAGCCGTAGAAGCAGGTTTTCGCAACCTGGCACCATACGCCGCATGCCCCGATCGTGGCCGAGAAACTCCAGCATCTTCACCGGCTCCCGGGCCAAGAAATCGCGGATGGTCGTGGCCCACACGTCGCAGTCGTGGATGTCTCCCAAAAGATCCTGCAGCCTCTTGAACTCCTTGACGGGCCTGGAAAGCGCCGAGGGATCGACGGGCAAGACAATCTCCAGCGCGTAGCGGAGCCTCTTCGCGGCGATGCGTGCCTTGTGCAGCGGCTCGACGGCCTCCGCCTGGTGGATGAACTCCTCGAAGGCCAGCAAGTCCTCGAGATAGGGCAGGAGGAAGGGGTACAGGATCCAGCTTTCCTGCTTTCGCGCAGCCCATGATTCCAGCGCTCGTTGCGTTCGCCTGGCAAGCTCTCCAATAGCGGAGGTCGTGTAGAGCTCTTCGACGGAGCCCTGCAGCTCGGCCCGCCGGTTCTTCAGCCGGAGCAAGAGCCTGCGGATGCCGGGCCGGTACGCCGGCTCTTTCTGGCTCTTCAGGTCGCGTGTCAGAAAATCGATCTGGACGTCGAGGTCGCGCACCGGCCCGAGCACGCCGAGGAGCTTCTTGGCGCGGCGCTCGAGGGGCGAGATCCCCTTGCCGACCTGCGGCCGAAGGAGATCGAGGACCGAGCGCAGCCGCCGCAGGGCGACCCGCGCCTGATGGACATCCTCGATGTCGCCGGCGCGCCGGAGGC
The DNA here is from genome assembly GCA_964561025.1 of uncultured Myxococcales bacterium. Taxonomy (GTDB): domain Bacteria; phylum Myxococcota; class B64-G9; order B64-G9; family B64-G9; genus JAAZNF01. The sequence goes on along the minus strand of CAZLNM010000008.1, from coordinate 23,785 downwards.
CCTCGTTGCAGCGCGCGAGCGCCTCCAGGTGGCGTTTCGCGGCGGAAAAACCCAGCTCCAGCGTGATCCTGGATGGGCAGGCGTTGGTCAAGGCCGAAGGCTCCTCGGGTTGGGCCTGCAATCGTTTACCGCGCAAGCTATACCTGTTCCCTGTGTCGTCGAAGTGACAACCGTGTAACGAATACACCAAGGCAAATCCGACTTCCAGTTCTCCGCCGGCTGCAGGCGAAGCGGCCCGGCCGCGCGTTGACAACCTCGAGTAAAACTGGTACGCAACCACCGGCTGTTTTATAGGGACTTCGGCGTGTTACCGCCGGGAGGTTCTCATGGACGTCAAGAAGATTGGCGTGATCGGGGCGGGGCAGATGGGAGCAGGGATCGCCCAGGTGGCGGCGGGCATCGGCATGGAGGTGTTCCTCAACGACATCTCCGACGAGTTCGTCGGACGGGGCATCGAGCGGATCCGCAAGGACCTCGGCAAGCTCGTCGCCAAGGGCAAGATGGCCCAGAACGATCTCGAGGCCCAGGTGTCGCGCATCCGCAAGGCGGTACGCCTGGAAGACCTCGCCGGCGCCGACTTCATCGTGGAGGCCGCCACCGAGCGCGAGGACCTCAAGCTCTCGCTCTTTCGCGAGCTCGACCGGGTGGCCCGGCCCGGGGTGATCCTGGCCACCAACACCTCCTCCATCCCCATCACCCGCATCGCCGGGGTGACCCGGCGGCCCGAGCTGGTGATCGGCATGCACTTCATGAACCCGGTGCCGGTGATGAAGCTGGTCGAGATCATCAACGGGCTGGCCACCTCCGCCGAGACGACCGAGACCACCGTCTCGCTCGCCGAGCGCATGGGAAAGACGGTGGCCTACTCCAGCGATTTTCCAGGCTTCATCGTCAACCGCATCCTCATGCCCATGATCAACGAGGCCATCTACGCCCTGTACGAGGGCGTGGGCGATCCCGAGGACATCGATACCGCCATGAAGCTCGGGACCAACCAGCCCATGGGCCCGCTGGCGCTGGCCGACCTCATCGGGCTGGACACCTGTCTGGCCATCATGGACGTGCTGCACCGCGGGCACGGCGACAAGTACCGGCCCTGCCCGCTGCTCCGCCAGTACGTGGACGCGGGCTGGCTGGGGCGCAAGGTCCGCCGCGGCTTCTACAAGTACGAGGCCTGACCGTGATCGATTTCGAGCTTTCCGAGACGCAGAAGCTCATCCAGCAGACCGCCCGCGACTTCGCCCGCAGCGAGCTCCTCCCGGGCGCCACCGAACGGGAGCGCAAGGGCGAGTTCCCGGCCGAGCTTTTGCAAAAGATGGCCGGGCTGGGGCTCATGGGGGTGAACGTCCCCGAGCGTTTCGGCGGCACCGAGGCGGGCGTGGTGGCCTACGTGCTGGCCATGATGGAGCTCGGCGCCGCCTGCTCCTCGACCACGGTGACCACCGGCGTGACCAACATGGTGGCCGAGATCATCTGCAAGTTCGGCACCGAGGAGCAGATCCGGGCCCACGTGCCCAAGCTGGTCTCCGGCGAGTACCTGGCCGGCGCCTTCGCGCTCACCGAGCCCGGCTGCGGCTCCGACGCGGCCTCGCTGGCCACCACCGCCCGCCGGACGCCGGACGGCGGCTGGATCCTCGACGGCACCAAGCAGTTCATCACCTCCGGCGCGGTGGCCGGCGTGCACGTGGCCTGGGCTCGCACCGGCGGGCCGGGGGCCAAGGGCATCTCCGCCTTCCTGGTGCCGGCGGGCACCCCCGGGCTGATCGTCGGCCGCGAGGAGCGCAAGATGGGCCAGCGCGCCTCGAACACCGTCTCGCTCACCTTCGACGGGATGAAGCTCCCGCCGGACGCCCTGCTGGGCGAGGAGAACCGCGGCTTCCGCATCGCCATGGTCGCGCTCGATGGCGGCCGGCTGGGGGTCGGCGCCATGGCCATCGGCATCGGCAGCGCGGCGCTTCAGGCGGCGATAGACTACGCCAAGGAGCGCAAGACCTTCGGCCAGCGGCTGGCCGATCACCAGGCCATCCAGTGGATGCTGGCCGACTCGGCGACCGAGCTGGACGCGGCGCGGCTGCTCATCTTGCGGGCGGCCCGCCTGAAGGAGCTGGATCGGCCGTTCACCCGCGAGGCCTCCATGGCCAAGCTCTTCGCCACCGAGGCCGCCAACCGGGTGTGCTCGCGGGCGGTGCAGGTGCACGGCGGCTACGGCTACGTGGACGAATACCCGGTGGAGCGCTTCTTCCGTGATTGCCGGGTCACCACCATCTACGAAGGCGCCAGCGAGATCCAGCGCATGGTGATCGCCCGCTCGCTGCTGGAGGAGTGAGGGATGTCCGGCGCGATGCGGCTCGACAAAGGGTACGTCCACGTCTACACCGGCGACGGCAAGGGAAAGACCACCGCCGCGCTGGGGCTGGCATGCCGGGCGGCGGGGCACAACCTGAAGACCTTCATGATCCTGTTCATGAAGGGCAACATCGAGTACGGCGAGCTCGAGATCGCCCGGCGCCTTGCGCCGTTCCTTGAAGTGCGCGAGATGGGGCGGGAGACCTTCGTCTCCAAGAAGAACCCGGACCCCATCGACATCAAGTGGGCCCAGGACGGTATCAAGCTGGCCCGCAAGATCCTCTCCGAAAACCAGCACGACATCGTGATCCTGGACGAGATCAACGTGGCCTTGGATTTCAACCTTGTCGAGCTTCGGGATGTGCTGGATCTCATCCGCAGCAAGCCGCCCGAGGTGGAGCTGGTGCTCACGGGACGTGGTGCCCACCCCGAGGTGATCGCCGCCGCCGATCTCGTCACCGAGATGAAGCTGGTCAAGCACTACTACGAGCGTGGCATCCTGGCCCGGGTAGGGATCGAACGCTGAGGAGTTTGATATGCTTTTCGATGCCGAGTCGCTCAAGCAGGTCCTGGCCCAGAAGGAGTCCTGGACGCGGGAAGAACTGGCGAAGCTCCTTGCGGAGTCGCCGGAGCGGCAAAAGCGCTTCTCGACCATCTCCGATCAGGAGATCCCGCGCCTGTGCACCCCGGGAGATTGCGGCTCGCTCGATTACCTCGAGCACCTGGGGTTCCCCGGGCGGTACCCGTACACCCGGGGCGTCCAGGCCAGCATGTACCGCGGTCGCCTGTGGACCATGCGCCAGTTCGCCGGCTTCGGAACCCCCGAGGACACCAACCAGCGCTACCGCTACCTCCTGTCCCAGGGCCAGACCGGTCTGTCGGTGGCCTTCCATTACCCCACCCTGATGGGGTACGACTCGGACCACCCCCGCTCGCGGGGCGAGGTGGGCAAGTGCGGAGTGGCGGTGGACTCGCTGCGCGACATGGAGGTCATCTTCGACGGCATCCCGCTCGACAAGGTCACCACCTCCATGACCATCAACGGCCCGGCGGGGATCTTGCTGGCCATGTACATCGTGGTGGCGGAGAAGCAAGGCGTACCTCCCGACCGCATCGGTGGCACCATCCAGAACGACATCCTCAAGGAGTACATCGCGCAGAAGTCGTGGATCTTTCCCCCGCGGCCCAGCATGCGCATCATCACCGACATCCTGGCCTACTGCACCCGCCACGTGCCGCGCTGGAACACCATCTCCATCTCTGGCTACCACATCCGCGAGGCGGGGGCCACGGCGGCCCAGGAGCTGGCGTTCACCATCGCCGACGGCATCGGCTACGTCCAGGCGGGTGTGGACGCCGGGCTCGACGTGGACGCCTTCGCGCCGCGGCTGTCGTTTTTCTTCAACGCGCACGCGGACTTCTTCGAGGAGATCGCCAAGTACCGGGCGGCGCGGCGCCTGTGGGCGCGCATCATGCGGGAGCGCTTCGGCGCGCGCAAGGAGGCCTCCTGGAAGCTGCGCTTCCACACCCAGACCGCCGGCTGCAGCCTCACCGCGCAGCAACCCATGAACAACGTGGTGCGGACCACCCTGCAGGCGCTGTCGGCCGTCCTGGGCGGCACCCAGAGCCTGCACACGAACTCGATGGACGAGACGCTGGCGTTGCCCACCGAGGCCTCGGTGACGGTGGCGCTCCGCACCCAGCAGATCATCGCCGAGGAGTCCGGGGTCACCAACACCATCGACCCGCTGGGCGGGTCGTACTTCGTCGAGTGGCTCACCGACGAGATGGAGAGGCAGGCCCAGAAGTACATCGACAAGATCGACCAGATGGGCGGCATCGTGCGGGCCATCGAGCTCGGCTTCCCACAGCGCGAGATCGGCGACGCCGCCTACCATTATCAGCAGCAGGTCGAGAAGCGCGAGAAGATCATCGTGGGAGTCAACAAGTACGCGATGAAGGAAGAGATCCCCATCCCGATCCTCAAGATCGACGAAGAGGTCGAGCGAAGACAGGTCGAGAACCTCAAGGAAGTGAAGAGAAAGCGGGATCAGGCCGCGGTAAAACGAGAGCTGGAAAAAATCGAAAAAGCGGCGCGTTCCGACGGAAACCTGATGGAACGCTTTGTGGATGCGGTGCGGGTGTATTGCACCCTGGGCGAGATCATCGGCGTCTTGCGCGGCGTGTTCGGAGAGCACCGCGACCCGGGAATGTTGTGAGCCGGCCCATTGCCGGCGAGAGCCATGGAGGAGCCATGACCGAGGAGAGGAAGCTTCGCATCCTGATCGCCAAACCGGGGTTGGACGGGCACGATCGAGGCGCCAAGGTGGTGGCGCGCAGCCTGCGGGACGCGGGCATGGAGGTCATCTATACCGGGCTGCACCAGACCCCGGAGATGATCGTCGCCACCGCCATCCAGGAGGACGTGGACGCGGTGGGGCTGTCCATCATGAGCGGCGCCCACAACGTGCTCATGCCGGCGGTGGTGGAAGGCCTGCGCCAGAAAGGCGGAGCGGACATCGTGGTGTTCGGGGGCGGGATCATCCCGGACGACGACATCCCCCGCCTGCGCGAGCAGGGGGTGCACCAGATCTTCACCCCCGGCACCTCCACCGAGAACATCGTGAAATGGATCCGCGAGAACATCAAACCCCGTTGAAAGCCCGAGGCCCCAAGTGACCAAGAACACGGATTTTCCGCAGCGCCGTCCCCCGCGCCGGGGCAGGGAACGGGATGGTGACGACGAACGCCGCGGCCGGGTGATGTTGCGCCGCGGTCATGAAGAGCGGGAACGGCCGATGGGCGGAGACACCCCTCCGGCGAGACCCGCGGCGGCACGATCGGCTCCCGTGACCGAGCCCGCCGAGGACCGGGCCCTGCGCGAGGCGGCGTTGAGCGGGAAAGGCCTCGGCGGGTACGCCAGCTTCAGCGACATTCCGGCTCACCGGTTGGGCCGCGCCTTGCGCAACGAGCTCTATCGTCTGGCCAACCGGTTGCCGGAGAGCGAAAAGCAGAACCTGGTCCAGCGGATCAAGCACAACGCCACGACCATCACCGCCTCGTTGGCCGCCGGTTTCGGCGGAGGGACGTTCCGTTCCGGGGTCGGGGGAGCCCTGGAGAGCCGTATGGCGCTCATGAGCGTTCAAGACCACCTACAGCAGCTCGGCGAGCTCGGGCTGGCGGAGGAGAAAGACCTCTCCAGGCTGCGCGCCGACGCCGACGCGGTGGTCGTCGAGGTGAACCGGTTCCTGGGACAGCTTGCCAGGCAGAAGCCTTCCGGCGGGGAAGGAGCGGCCCCGGCTCCATGATCTCGCTCGAGGCTCTCCGCGCCCGCGAAGTCCGCGCCTGTGCCCGCCTGATGCGTTGGCTCGACGACGGGTTGCCCGAGGCACGCGCGCTTCTCAAGCAGCTCTACCCTCACGCCGGGAACGCCTGGCTGGTCGGAATCACCGGCAACCCCGGAGCGGGCAAGAGCACCCTGGTGGATCAGCTCATCCACGAGGTGCGCGCCCGGGGCCAGACCGTTGCGGTGGTGGCGGTCGACCCCAGCAGCCCATTCTCCGGTGGCGCCATCCTGGGCGACCGCATCCGCATGCAGCAGCACGCCCTGGACGAGGGGGTGTTCATCCGAAGTTTCGCGACCAGGGGTCATCTGGGCGGGCTGGCCAGCACCACCGCCGACGTGGTCCATGCGCTCGACGCCATGGGTTGGGACGTCATCCTGGTGGAGACCGTGGGCGTGGGCCAGGACGAGGTGGAGATCCAGAATCTGGCGCACACCACCCTGGTGGTCATGGCGCCGGGCATGGGGGACGAGATCCAGGCCATCAAGGCGGGCATCCTCGAGATCGCGGACGTCTTCGTGGTGAACAAGGCCGATCGTGACGGAGCGGATCGGACGGTCCGGGAGCTTCAGATGATGCTCGATCTGGGCTCATCGGTCGAGGCGCCGGAGGACGGGCGCAGCCACGAGAGTCAAGCCAGGAAGGACTTCTCCGGGCCCATGCGCCGTCTGGGACCCCGCGGCTGGCGTCCACGGATAGTGAAGACGGTGGGACTCACGGGAGAAGGGCTGGACAACCTGCTGGAGGCCATGCTGGAACACCAGGCTGCCTACCGTGAGGCCATGAAGGACATCGACTTCCAAAAAGCTCGTCTGCGAAGGGAATTTCTCGAGATCTTCCGGCGCACCTTGCTCCAGCGTGGTTGGTCGTACCTTATGCACGAAGACCACATCCGCGAGATCGTGGAGGAGTTGTTTGGCAAGAAGACCGATCCTTACACCCTCGCCGAACAGGCGGTCAATGCGCTCGGGCGTCTGTAATCTCCAGCCAGATCAAAGAATATCCGATTGTTTTTCAATGTGTTATGCATCATTGACAGAAACAGCCACGGAACCTTAGTATGAGCCGGTTGTCCGACCTTCACGATTTTGGAGGAATCCATGAAAACGAACGCGAAGTGGTTGTCCTTGGTAGCTATCCTTGTCCTGGCTTGTGGCGGCTGCGGCCTCCTCGATAGCGAGGCGACGGTCACGGTGGATGTGCCGGATCAGACGTTCTCCTTCTCGCTCGACGCGGGCCAGGTCCGCTCCCAGATCGAGCAGGCTTGCTCCTGCACGCTCCAGGGTGGCGAGATCCCCCAGGGAGTGAACCTGAACCAGACCTTCACCGTGGAGCTGCCGGCCCAGGCCATCGATCTTTCGCAGAACCCCGACCTGCAGAAGTACAAGGATCAGCTCGACAAGGTGAAGGCGGTCACCATCAAGTACGTGCGCTACACCCTCTCCCAGAACAGCCTGAACTTCGATCTCCCCGCCGCCGAGCTGTGGATCGGCGCGCTGAGCGCCACCTCCATCAACCACTCTTCCGCCAAGAAGATCGCCGTGCTGCCCTCCATCGCGGCCGGGTTCACCGGGACGGGCGAGGTGAATTTCGTCACCGGCGGACGCGACACCTTGAGCAGCTTCTTGCTCAGCCTGCAGTTCGCCCTGCTCGGCAAGGCCGATATCACCGTGGACACCTCCAAGACCCGCACCGTCCCCAACGGCCAGCTCGCGGGCTCTGTCACCATCGGCCTGTCGTTCAAGGTCGCCCCTCTCTGATCCGAGCCATAAGACGACCGCTGCCCATGTCCAAGAAAGCCATCCTGGTCGCGCTGGTCATCGTCCTGCTGGGGGCGGCCGCGACCGCGCTCATGTTCACCGGCGGCCGGGGGAAGGGCGTGGGCCTGGTGTACGTCCCCGACGAGGCCGTGCGTCACCGCGAGAAGGGCGAGTTCTTGCTCAACCGCCGCCTGCACACCACGGATCGCGCCCAAAAGGCCGAGCTGCTCACCGAGGCCATCGAGGAGTTCAAGAAGGCGCTCGAAGCCAAGCCCGACTTCGAGACCGTGCACAACCTGCTCGGGCACGCCTACATGGAGCGCGGCCAGTGGGAGACCGCCCTCTCGCACCTCAACCGGGCGCTCGAGCTGCGCGCGGACTACCCCGCGGCGCGCTACAACCGGGGCCGGCTGTACGCCCAGGTGAGCCTGGGAAAGCGAGACAAGGAGCTGCTTCAGAAGGCCATCTCCGACTACCGCGCCGCGCTGGCCTCCGAGCTCTCCGTGGGTTTCGCCGGCGACATCCTCAAGGCCCTGGCCGATGCCCAGAACCAGGCCGATGACATTGCCGGAGCCATCGAGACGCTCAAGCAATACCTGAAAGTTGCGCCCCATGCCCCGGACGCGGCCCTGGTCGAGCGCAAGATCCGCGGCCTCATGATCATGCAGCAGGGCAGCGCCCCTCCCGAGGGCGAGATCTACAAGGAAGTCGTGCAGGGCCAGAAGCAAGATTCGTGACATCGGCCAGAAGACCGAAAGGGGCTTTACCGGGGCGGGGGAGTGGGCTATACCGAACGGGGCAGCGCAAGCCGGGGCTTCTCCATGGCCTATTCGACGATCGCGGTCCTTCTCGCCATGCGCCTCGTTCAGGGCTCGCCGGGGCCAGTCGAGCCGCGGGCGCTCGCCTGCCCGACGCCAAGAGTGTGCATGGCGCTCGACGCCGACGGTTCGATCTACACCTTGCCCGTTGAACAGACTGGATGGAGGCTCCGCTCGCGCGAACCCGTACGGGGACTTCAGAAGATCGCTTTTTCGGGGATGCTCCGCGGCGCCGGGTTGGATTCAGACGGCACGCCGTGGCTCACCCAGGACGGCGGAAAGACCTTCCAGCGCCTGCCATCCAGCGGCGCTCTCAAAAGCATCGATCTCGCCACCGGCGATGCGCCGCTCGCCCTGCTCTCCGATGGGCGAGTGATGGCACTCGCGAGCCGGCTCCACGAGCTCGGTCGTGTGACCGGCCGGCCCCTGGCGCTCGCCGCCGCCGGAAAGCACATCGCCGTGCTCACCGACGCGTCCGTCTTTGTCAGCGTAGGCCTGGAGTGGCGGCGTATGGGACTTCCAGAGGCGAGTGTAGACGTCGGGAGATGTTTCCTCAGGGTCAGCGACGCCGGAGACGTGGCGCTCTTCCTCCAAGACCGGGTAATGCTTCTCCACAGCGCGAAACAGGAATGGATGCGGGTTGGAACCCCGTGGGCTTCGAGTTCGGGAGTGTGCCCCCGAGACGGATTGTTTCTGGACGAGCAGACGCTCCTCGTCATCGACGGGAAAGGAGATCTCTGGCTACTGGACAGGCGCCGCGGCGAGCCCGTGCAGGCCGCCGTCGAGGGAGAGTGGGTGCGCGCGGCTCGCCGGGGCAAGTCATGCCTCCTCCTCGGCAACCGAGGCCGGACCGGTCAGGCGGAGATGGCCGGAGAGGGACGGATTCGTCTCAACGTGCTCGCGCCGGGGCAGCGGGCGATTCGCGAACTCGAGGTGGACCCGGTGTCGCGGAAGGTGTACCGGGTATTTGCCGACGGGGGTCTGGAGGCAAGCTCTTATCCTCCCAACGGAAACGGCTGGGAAGCAAAGCTGCCCGTGCCGGCGCGGATACTCCGGGTGAACTCGCCCGACGAGATGGCGCTCCTGGCCGAGGATTCGCGGGTCTTCTTCGGCCAGGATCGGGGACGCCGCTGGACCGAGGCGGTTCTTCCAGACTCCACCCGCATCAACGACATGAGCTGGCTTCGGCGGGGCGAATTGCTCGCGGTCGGGCCGGCGGGCACGCTCGTCGCCACCCGGGACGGCGGAAAGACATGGGAGCAGCGGCTGTTACCGGCGAATGGCGCCGATCTTCTGCGGATCCAGGTGGTGACACCGAGGACGGTCTATGTCGCCGGCGAGCGTCGGCAGTTGTTCGTGAGCCGCGACGGGGGCAAGACCTTCCTTTCCGTGCTCCAGGGCGAGGGCACCTTGAACGCCGTGCACTTCATCGACGAGCGGGAGGGCTGGGTCGGCGGCGGAGACGGCGCCGTCCTGCACACCACCGACGGCGGTGCCACCTGGACGGCCTGTCCCATCGCCGGAGCCAAGGTGGTACGCGACCTCTGGTTCGACCGGAAGCTGCGTGGCGCGGCGTTGTCCGACCTGGGCCTGCACACAACGCATGACGGCGGCAACACCTGGGAGCTCGTCGAGAGCGACGCCGGCTGCGGCTGGTCGGCGTTTGCCTGCCGCGACCATACCGCATGTTTTCTGGGTGGCGAGTGCGGGCGCTTCATGGTAGGGAGTCCCTGGGCGCGGTGAGCGTTGTTTCTGGAGGGCAAGGAGATGTTCATGGTGGAGAAAAGAAGGCAGCGGAGGGCGGAGGCGGAGATCCGGGTCGAGTACCGGACCGTGGGGAGCTTCCTGTCCGACTACGTGACGAACATCTCGCGGGGAGGGGTTTTCGTCCGCACCGACACGCCGCTTCGGATCGGCACCCGCGTGCGCATGGTGTTCTCGCTCCCTGGAATGCCGTTCCCCTTCGACCTCAACGGCGAGGTCCGCTGGGTTCAGGAGCGCGTCAGCCAAGAACATCCCGAGCGCGGCATGGGCATCGCCTTCGATGGCATCGACGAACGCATCCAGAAACGCATCCAGGCCTACGTGGAGAAGCACTCCCCGGCCCAGGGCGAGCCATCCCAGGCCCCCGCCTTTGGCGCCGCCGCCTCGAGACACGACATCACCCAGAGAGTCATCATCCCCGAACGGCCTCGAAAGTCCCGCTAGTCACCTCTCCGATTCATGGCGCGGCGTTTCTTCATACGCACCTTCGGCTGTCAGATGAACGAGCACGACTCCGACCGCATGGCCCAGCTGTTGCTCGCGGCCGGCTGGGAAGAAGCGAGCGAGCCTCGCCGAGCGGATCTCATCCTGGTCAACTCCTGCTCCGTGCGCGCCAAGCCGGAGCACAAGGCGCTCAGCGAGATCGGGCGGTTTCAAGCCGCCCGCCGCAGCCGAGGCGTCCGCCTGGTCCTGGCCGGGTGTGTGGCGCAGCAGGAGGGCGCCGCGCTGCTCGCCAAGGCGCCGTACCTCGACGCGGTGATCGGCCCCGACGCCATCGGTCGAATCGCCGCCATCGCCGATACCATCCAGGCGGGCAAGGATCTGGTGCTCGACCTGGCGGCGCACACCCCTGCGGACCCGGGGTTTGTCCCGTTGCGTTGTACCGGGCGGGTAGGCCTTTCGGCCCTGGTGACCATCATGAAGGGCTGCAACAACTTCTGCAGCTTCTGCGTGGTGCCCTACGCGCGCGGCCGCGAGGTCAGCCGGCCGGTCTCCGACATCCTCGCCGAGGTGGAAGCGCTGGCCCGGGCCGGGGCGCGAGAGGTGACCCTGCTGGGCCAGAACGTCAACTCTTTCCGCGACGGCGCGGCGGGCTTTGCGGACCTGCTCCGCGCCCTCGATCGCCAGGGAGCGGTCGAGAGGATCCGCTTCACCACCAGCCATCCCAAGGATCTCTCGGACGACCTCATCGCGGCCGTCGCCGAGCTGCCGCGGGTGTGCGAGCACCTGCACCTGCCGCTGCAAGCGGGCTCCGATGCGGTCCTGCGGCGGATGAACCGGGGCTACGACGCGGCGCATTTCCTGTCCCTGGTCGAGCGCGCGCGAAGGCGCATCGCGGAGGTCAGCGTGACCTCGGATGTGATCGTCGGCTTTCCGGGCGAGACCGAGGCGGACTTCGAACAGACGCTCTCGGTGGTCGAGAGCGCGGGCTTCGAGCAGGCGTACTCCTTCTGCTACTCGCCGCGGCCGGGCACGAAGGCATCCGAGTGGCCGGATGACGTGCCGTCCGCGGAAAAGAAGCGGCGCCTCTCTCGGCTCCAGCAGCTCCTTTCGACCCTGGAATCGAAGGCGCTGGAGCGGATGGTGGGGAGGAGTTACGAGATCATCTTCGAGGGCGCGAGCCGTCGCGATCCGGGCTGCGGCACCGGGCGGACCCGGTGCAACCGGGTGGTGAATTTTCCGCGGCCCGGCGCGGGCGTGCCGGGCGAGCGGCTTTCGGTGCGCGTCCTCGAGGCCCGCGGGCACACGCTGTGGGGCGAGGTGCGTCGCGAAGGTTGACAGGAGCGGGCGGGGGCGAGATAGGATGGGCCCAGGAGGAGACAGCATGAGCGAACAACCACTGTCGCCCGGCGCCAGCGGAGATCTGGTGCGAGTGGTCGTGGCGGGCATCACCATGGACCCGACCAACAACATGCCGGTCGTGCTGCTCAAGGAGGCCGAGAGCAACATGGCCATTCCCATCTGGATTGGCCTGGTCGAGGCCAGCGCCATCGCCTCCGAGCTGGAGGGCACGCGCCTGGCCCGGCCCATGACCCACGATCTCCTGAAGGGCGTGCTGGTCACCCTCGGGGGAAAGCTCGAGCGAGTGGAAGTCACCGATCTGCGCGACAACACCTTCTACGCCAACCTGGTGCTGCGCGCTCTGGATGGGCAGACACACCTCGTCGACTCACGTCCCTCCGACGCCATCGCGCTGGCGCTGCGAACCGGCGCTTCGATCTTCGTATCCCGGAAGGTGGTCGAGACCACCCAGCTCGTGGATCTGGCGCAGATCCGAAGAGAAGAGTCCTCCAGGGATGGCGAGTCCAAGGACGGGAAGAAGTCCAGCGGCGATCCGAACAAGGACAAGTGGACCCAGATCTTGGAGAACCTGAAGCCCGAGGATTTCGGCAAATACAAGATGTGAGGGCGCCAGCCGGCGTGCATGCCACACCCCGCCGCAAGATTCGCGTGGACGTGGTTGCCGCTCACCCTGTACGTGGTGCTCATCTTTTCTCTTTCGTCGATTCAGAGAATTCCGATCAACCTGTCCTTTGACGGCATGGACAAGCTGGTTCACGGCCTGGAGTATTCCATCTTCGCCTTTTTGCTGCTTCGGGCGCTGGCCACGCTGGCCTGGCCGACGACCAGCCTCGGTACGCTGTTCTTCTGCTGGATCCTGGTGGTGGTCATCGCGACGGCGGACGAACTCTACCAGGGAACCGTTCCGGGCAGGGATTCGAGCGCGTGGGACGCCCTGGCCGATGTGGCCGGCGCGGTCCTGGGCAGCCTGATGTACTATTGGTTCTCGGGTTTTCGGATCAGAAAGAAAAGTCCAATCGCGCCTCAGGGAGCCGGGGCCTCGAGCTGAAGTGAGCGAAGCTCCACGTGGTTGTCGAGGATGCGCTCCAGCCGCTCCAGAATGCGCCGCGTCTGGGCCTCGGTCGCCAGGCTGATGCGGATGACGCCGGGCAATTGCGAGGAGCGGTCGCGCACGTGGACGCCCGCCTCCGAAAGCCTGCGGGCGATCTCCGGGGCGTTCGGGAACTGGACCAACACGAAGTTGGCGTAGGTCGGGCGGCAGGGGATCTTGCGCTTCTCGCAGAACGAGACGAACAAGGCCGCGCTACGCTTGGCCTCGCGCACGAAGGACCGGTAGTAGGGGAGATCCTGCAGCGCCGCGTCTGCGGCCAGCTGGGCCAGCATGTTGACGCTCTTGGGGTTGTGGGCGCGGCGCAGGTCCGAAATCAGCCGCTGGTTGGCGACGATGTAGCCGAGCCGCAACCCGGCCAGCCCGAAGCACTTCGAGAACGAGCGGGTGACCACCAGGTTCGGGACCTCGTTCACGAGCTTGACCGCGCTGATGCCGGCGAACTCGAAGTAGGCCTCGTCGGACACGATGAGGGCGTGCGGGAAGCGGATGGCCAGCTCGAGCAGGCGGGCCGGCGAGTAGACGTTTCCGGTCGGGTTGTTGGGGTTGGCGAGGTAGATGATCCGGGTGTGGGAGTCGATGTGGGGGATGAGCTCCTGGATCTGCGGCACGAAGGGGTTCTCGCCCGGAATGCCCCGGAGTTCAGCGCCGGCCCGCTCGGCGAACTGCAACATGTGGGTGTAGGTCGGGACCGGGAAGACCATGTTGTCGCCAGGGTTCAAGAAGGTCTGGCACAGAAGATCCAGCGCCGAATCCGAGCCGTTGGTGAGCAGGAGCTGCGAGGGTTCGCACCCCACGTAGTTCGCCAGCCGGTCGAGCAGCGGCTGATAGGCCATATCGGGATACCAGTTGAGATGCCCGTCTTTGGACAGGTAATCGACCAGCGCTTGTTTGACCTTGGGCGAGGGCGGGATGGTGCTCTCGTTCCAGTCCAGCTTGAAGTGCTCCACCCCCGGGTTGGCCTTGATGAGGTCCAGAGAGGAAACCGCATCGTAGGGCTTGAGGTTCTTCACCCGGTCGGAGACGTCCGGTCCGCGGAAGAAAAGGGGATGAAGTTCAGGTCTGGCTTCCATGACGTCGCTCCATCTAGTTAGAAAACCATTCTTCTTGATTCATATGTCAAAATCAGCTTCGGTAGGTATTGATGCATATCTCATGCCATAATCATCTTTATGATTCTTTTAAGGCAAGAATTTTGTTGTTTGTAACTAATTGAATAAAATAGGGAAATTCCCGAAAGCCAATGCCCAGACCTTTTGGTGAAATTGTCTTCGATTGCGCCATTGGTACAGATGTAGTGAAAAATCACATCACTGTAACGCATACGCCACAAAACTCTCTGGGAGCTACAGGGTACTATTGTTCTCCCGGAGAGCCCTTTTTTTCTCTTTTCGTCTTTCGATGATGGTGATCAGGGCAGGCATGAGCAGCAGGGCCGCCGCCAGGGTGGTGACCTCCCCCAGGTTGGCCAGCAAGCCGAACGAGACCAGGGCGCGGTTGTCGGCGATGAGCAGCGACGAGTAACCGATGATGGTGGTGAGAGAGCACAGGAACACCGCTCCCCCGGTGTTCTCGAGCACCCGCTGGATGGAGCCCGGGCCCTCGATTCGGTAGCGGGTCAGGTTGTTCACCGAGTAGTCGATGCCGATGCCGAAGGTGATGGGCAGGGCGATGAAGTTGAGGAAGTTGAGTTTCTCTCCCACCAGCGCGGTGGCCCCCAGCATCCAGACGACGCCGAACACCATGGCGCTCACGATCAGCAGCACAAAGCGAAGCGATCGGTACAGCAAGGCGACCATCAGGATGACCCCCAGGAAGGACGCCGCCACCGCTCGCGGGCCATCGCGCTGGATGGCCTTGATCATGTCCGCGAACACGGTGCCCACCCCGGCCGAATGGATGACCTCGCCGTCCGGGAGCCGCACCGTTCGCGAGGCGTCCGAAAGCTCGATGAGGAAGCGGCCGTCGTACACCGAGCGGTCATCGCGGGGGTAGAGCAGGACGATGAGCCCCTTGCGCCCATCCAGCTCGGTGTACATGCGGGTGATGGACTCGGGCAGGTCGGCGAGCGTCATGGCGCGCAGGTCTTCCGGGGGCCGGTACTTCTCGACGTCGGCGCGCTCCTCGTCGGAGAGCCAGCTCAGGGTGCTGTCCGAGAGCAGGCGCCGGATCTTCGCGAGCACGCGCAGCTTCTTGTCCTGCTCCGACGGCAGGAAGGAGTACAGCGTGTGGATCTCCACGAACAGCCCCATGTGCGGCCCCATGGAGTTGTTGCGGTTCAGCTCGGCCGCGATCAGCGGCACCTGGTCCAGGCGATCCGCCAAGATAAACGACGGATCGAGCCGCCGCGGGAAGATGGGATCCACCCGTCGGATGAGCGCCCAGGGGCCCGACTTGCGGGAGGCCTGGTTGCGGAGGTTGTTGAAGTTGTACTCGAAGGGATCCTTGAGGTAGGGGATGGCCAGGATCGCCGAGCCGACGGCGAGCAGCACGCCGATCACGTGCAGCGACAATCCGTGGCGCGTCACGAAGCGCCCGAGCGGCGCCACGAAGAACCCGTGACGCAGGCCCTTCTCCTTCTGCCTCACCCGCCAGGGGAAGAGCCGCTCGAAGAGGATGATCAGCGCGGGCTGGACGGTGAAGGCGGCGATCCAGCACAGGATCATCCCCAGGCCGCCCATGTAGCCGAACCCGTTGAACCCCCGGAAGTTGGTGATGATCAGCGAGCCGTACGAGATCGAGGCGGCCAGGGCCGCGGTGGCGGTGGCTTGCAGGGTGAACGCGATGGCCGCCGCCAGCGCCTCGCGCAGCGGCTTGCCGGCGCGCAGCTCCTCGTACAATCGCGCCAGCTGGATGAGCCCGAAGTTGATGCCGTTGCCGACGATGATCGAGGCCAGGAAGGCGGTGGCGGTGTTGAGGTTCTTTACGATGAAGATCGAGACGCCGAAGGTGCACACCGTCCCGACGCCCAGGGCGATGCCGATGATGGGCACCGAGCGCAAGGAGCGGAAGTAGATGAAGATCACCAGCAGGTTGAGCAGCACGCAGATGCTGGTGACGAGCACGATGTCCTGGATGATGGCCTCCTGCTCCACGATGGCGTTGACGATGCCGCCCGTGAAGCCGACCTCCATGGAGGGGTGGTACTTCTTCTTGCAGCCGTCACGGATGAGCGTGTCCAGGTCCTCGCTGAGGGCCACCTTGCGGTCGCTGCACACCTCCGCGGCGGCCTGGCGCACCCGGGCCAGCAAGCGCTTTCCGAACTCGACGCCGGCCGAGGATCCCGGCGGATACACCAGGATGACCCACAGGTGCCCGTCCTCTCCCGTGAAGTAGCCATCGACGTAGCGCTGGTACGAGGAGGTCTTCTTCTCGTATTTTGCGCGGATGTCGCCAAGATCGAACTCCACCGGCTCCAGCGGCTCCCCGTCCAGATCCATATTGAGCACGGGGTTGTTCTTGATGCGCTCGTAGCGGATCTTCTTGGCGAGCCTGTCGTGGATCTGCTCCAGGTCAACCAGGTCGGCGAACAGGTGCTTCCACTTCTCGTAGAAGGCCTTCTCCTGGTTGATGTCGTACTTTAGAAAGCGCAGGTACTGCGGCCCCAGGCGGTTCAGGCGGGCGACCAGATCGTCGATGGCGCGCCGGTTCGCCGAGAGGTCGTCGCTGGACACCGCCACGATCATGTTCGACAGCCCGCCCACCCGGGCCTTGGCCCGCTCGAGATCCTTGATCGAGGGCTCGTCCTGGGGCAGAAGCTCGGCGAAGTCGGTCTTGACCTCGAAATGCGAGGCCGAATACGCGCCCAGCGCGGAGCACACCAGGCCCACCACCAGCACCCAGGGGTAGCGCCGTATCAGAAAGTCCACGTAGCGCAGCGAAAGGTTCTGCAGGCGGGGATTCATGGCGCCTCCCCGAAGCCCAGGACCGAAAGCCGCCAGGTCTCGGCGCTGATGCGTTCGGCGCGCGCACCGCCGTGACAGATGAACGAGCCCGGCCGCGAGGGTTCGGTCGTGCAGGCGAGGCCCTGGAACGCCCAGGCGCCGTCCTCGCTTCCGCCGGAGCCGAAACACTCGTGGTGCGGCTGGAAGGTCCACACCTTCCAGTCGTCGTGGCGCTCCTCCTGCGGCCCGCGCAACAGGATGAGGAAGCCCTCGCGGGGATCCGCCAGGGCCAGGTCGAAGTTCCGCGGCGGATCCATCTGCTTGCGCGTGATGAAACTCCAACGATCCTGTTCCACCGCGAGCTGCCAGTAGCCGGCGCGTTGCGGCTGCGGGATCCCGTCCCTTCCTGCGAACCAGATCTCCCGGCCCGAGGGCGAGAGCAGCAGGCCGGCCCGTCCGGTCATGCGCGGGCCCCCGTCGGTGGCCAGGCGGCGGAACTCCAGGCTCTCGAGGTCCAGCGCCCACAGGTCATTCTGGTGATAGAGCGGAGACGGCGCGTAGCCGCCGAAGAGGACCAGGTCCTCCGGCCCGACGGCCGTCGTGTGCCAGGCCCGCCCCGCGGGCCCTTCCTTGAAGAACTTTCGCGACCACCCCTCCTCGGGGGAATAGGTCCACAGCTCCTTCGGGAACTGCGCCTTGCCGAAGGAGTCCGCCTGGTAGCCGCCGAAGAGAATCAGGCGCTTTCGGCGCGCATCGTAGGAGAGCGAGTGCCCGCTGCGAGGGCTGGGCGCCTCGCTCGCGCGGATCTCGGTCCAGGCCTTGCGGTCCAGGTCCAGCACCCACAGATCGTTGAGAAATCCGCTCGCCGAGCGCCCGCCGAACAAGAAGACCCTCCGGCCTTCGTCGTCGCTGGCCAGGGCGCCGTCCAGGCGCGCCTCCGGCGCATCACCGCTCAGCTCCAGCTTCTCCCACGCGAGGCCTATCCCTGAGGCGCAGGCCGGGTGATCCCGCTCGGGCGACTGGCAGGATACGCAAAGCGCGGCGAGCACGGCGAGCCAGGAGAGGCGTTCGAGGGATCGAAGGTGTCTCGATACCGGGCGTGTCCGGTCGTGCATGGCGGCTCCTGACACGGGGAGGCGGCTCGCTGCCGCTCGCACCTCCCCGCACCCCACCTCGCTCCGGCGGTTCATGCCCGCCTCCGCTCGCGCGCTT
Organism: uncultured Myxococcales bacterium; assembly: GCA_964561025.1. Taxonomy (GTDB): domain Bacteria; phylum Myxococcota; class B64-G9; order B64-G9; family B64-G9; genus JAAZNF01. The sequence continues at coordinate 5,746 of CAZLNM010000008.1, read as the reverse complement.
CGACAGGGCTTTGAAATAGTCGCACCATGGCAGATTCTAGGTGGTAGCAGATCAGGGGTTCACATAGACGAACTTGTACACGTCATCGCCCTTCCATGTCTTTTCGCCCTTGTCGGTCTTGGCGGTGAGGGTGAACTTGCAGGCCAGGTAGTAGTCGCGCGGCTTCGAGAAGCGGCGCGCCACCGCCCGGCGGATGGCGTCGAGATCGGCCAGCGGATCGCTGACCTTCTCGAGCTTGGTCATGGTGAGCGTCCCGCTGAGCGTCGCCGCTCCGTCCACCGCCACCACCCGGACCTGCCGGGGGATGCGGTACCCTTCCTCCGAGTTGGTGTCCTGGATCCAGCCGTCGTACTCGAAGCGCGCCCGGGCGCTGGCGATGACGCGGCCGCTGTCGTCGTACACCAGCACGTACCCGCGGGTCGTGCCGCCGGCGGAGGAGGGGGTCTCCACCTCGACCAGCAACACCGAGACCTCGGGCGAGAGGTGCTTGAAGCGGAACCAGCGCCGCGCGAGCTTGTGCGGGCCGATGTTGGTGAACGAGTGATCGCACAGGCCCACGCCCTGCTTCAGCTCGACCGTCTTGCCGCCGGCGCTGATGGTCCCCGTCACCAGCGAGCGCGGGCTCGGGTACACCATGCGGTAGAAGCCCTCTTCCTTGCCGTCCTTCTCCAGGGTCAGCTTGCCGGCGCCCGGCTGCCAGGGCGGAGCGACGTTCTTCATGACGAGGTCCAGGGTGAGTTCGGGGCAGGTGATCTTGAAACGCACGCCCTCGAGGTCGCCGGACAGCCGGTTCTCGCCCAGGGTCAGCGAAAAGCCTCCGCTCTTGTTCTTCCAGTCGTCGCTGGAATACTCCGCCAGGCACTTGTATTTCTTGCCGGCCGGATCCGTGTACTCGCCCCGCACCGCGGCCTTGTGATCTCCTAGGCCGATGTTCGAGATGATGAAGTCCGCGCCCGCCCGCCCGCCGCCCTCGGGGATGATGGTGATGCCCCATTGCTCCGAGTACATCTCGGGATCCATGAGGTGGACCCCGAGATCCAGAAGCGACACCTTCTGTTCCGGCCCGAAGTTCGAAAACGACTCCGCCGCCAGCGTGGCGCGGGAGGAGAAAAAGCACAAGAGCGCAAAGAGGGACCATCTTGATCGCGTCATGGCGTGCCTCCAGGTTCTTTGGACGCGGACGGCGCCAATTGCTTTACTTCTAGCGGTTCGCTCTCCCTGCGCTTTCCGCGCGACAGGGCCAGGTACAAGAGGACCAGAAGCCCCACCGCGATCTGGAACACCCGGCGGGCGCGCCGCACCAGCTCGAAGGTAAAGCCCGTTCCGGGCTGGTAGTCCATGGCCGCAAAGAGCGAGTCCGAGCCCTGCTCCATGACCCCGATCTGGCTCGGCACCAGGGCGAACACCCAGAACAGGAGCTGGCTCACCGCCATGATGAAGAAGGCCACCGCCGGGTTGATGGGCCGCCCGAGCAGCAAACAGATCACCCAGACCTCCGCCACCGAGATCATCCGGCTCACCACCATGGCGCCGATGGTGAGGCGGAAGTCGCGCGGGTACTTCTGCTGAAACTCCCGCAGGTCGCGGTCCACTTGCTGCGCGTTGTGGATCCACTTCTCGGGGTTCTTGAGCGGGATGTGGATGCGCCGCAAGAAGCGGATGACCTTCTCGGCCAGCCCGCGGCGCAGGATCACCACCAGCAGCACCGTGTAGCCGCACACCACGAGCGAGGCGCCCCACAGCACCAGCTTGAGCCAGGAGGGCACCTGCGAAAGGAAGGTGGCGCAGGCGGCGCCGGCCAGCACCATCACCGCCGTGACCAGGGTGTACATGAAGTTGTAGATGATGAGCGAGGAGACGGTGACCGCGGTGGTGGTGTGCTCGGCGAGGTACTTCCCCTTGACCAGCTCTCCCAGGTTGCCGGAGGGCGTCACCGAGTTGATGGCCTGGCCGGCGGTCATGATCAGGGTAAGCCGCCAGAAGCCCACCTGGCCGCGGGCCGCGCCGAAGCAAAAATACCAGCTCGCGGTGTCGGCGGCGACCATGACCGCCCACAGGAGCACGATCCAGCCGAAGCCGAGGCCCACCCGGGCGAGGTCATTGGCGATGGCCGAAAGGTCGTACTCCAGGAGGAGCTTCACGAAGAAGCCGATCCCCAGCGCGACGAAGAAGATGTTGAGAAGCTTCTTCAGGCTCGCTCCTTGCTTTTCGCCACCATGACGGCGGAGATCCCGACCAGGACCGCGCGCGTCGTGTTGGCGGCCAGGTTGACCGCGACGAGGACCACCTGGGCCTCGAGCGCGATGAATAGAGCAAAAAGGAAGGTGAAGAAGTCGCGCTTGAAGGCGTACTTGAGCACGCCGGCGAGAGAGGGCCGCGTCTCGGCCGCGGGAGCGGGGGAGGGCTTCTCCCAGGCGAACTTGAAGTCCACCGTGTCGGACGAGTGGTAGCGCCGGTGGATGTCGAGGTACACGTAGAGCTGCGGCAGCACAAACGCCGCCGCCGCCACTGCGCCGAGCACGAGCCAGATCTCGCCGCCGCCGGTGCGGCTCTCGTAGTACCCGCAGGCCAGGATGCAGGTTGCGGTCTGGATGTCGTCGGTGAAGGTGTCGAGCCAGCCGCCCAGGTAGCTCATCTTGTAGCGCAGGCGGGCGATCTCGCCGTCGATGCAGTCGGTGGTGGCGGCCACGAAGAAGAGCAAGCCCCCCAGCGCGGCCAGCCAGCGGTCGCCAAAGGCAATCAGGCCCACCCCGCTCATGCCGATGGCGAACGAGAGCAGCGTGACGTGGTTGGGAAGGATCGGCGTTCGCGCGAGCAGCCTCGTTACGCGCAGGGTGACCGGCCGCATCAGGTAGAAGGCGATGACGCCGTCGGAGTCCACGGTCTTTCTGAGGCCGTCGATGAGAAAGCGCTCGATCTCTCTTTTTGTGTTTTTGGAGACGGAGACGGACGTCCCCGGCAGGACCAGCGGCGGCAACTTGTCCGCTCCTCCGCTCGCACGCACGCTACCGGCGCCGCCGGGCCCTACCAGGATGGCCGAGGCCGGCTCACCTTCGCCCTTGGCGACGACGGCCTTTTGCGCCGAGGCGGCCGCCGGCGCCTGCGCGAGCAGCGCCTTGTAGAACCCCTTGGAGCAAAGGCACCCGTCCAAGACGATCGCGCACGGTGCGTCCGGGCGGCACAGCGAAAGGGCGTGGTCGATGAGCGGCACGCCGGCCGGGGCTTGCTCGATGGAAAGTTCGAGGCCGGCAAGCACCGTCTTTTCGAGCGCTGAACGCGCCGTGTGTGGCTCGGCGTCCACAACCAGGGTGAGTTTTTTCACACCCTGGAGGAAGAATTCGTTCGCCACCCGGGCCGGGACCGGCACCTGGAAGAACTGACGTTCCAGGGAGTCCTTGCCGCTCGAAAGGATGAAGACGTCCATGCCAAGCTCCGCTGCCGGGCCCGACACTTCGAGCCGCCTCTTGGTATAGCAATTCGCGGGCCATGACAAGAAAAAGCGAAAGAATACATGGCAAGGGGGCACGCCCCCTTGGACCCCCAGGGAAAAAAAAGACGCTGCTAATAAAGGGGGAAAAAAGCTAATACATGGCAAGGGGGCAAGCCCCCTTGGACCCCCAAGGAAAAAAGGCGCTGCTAGAAGAAAAGGGAAGGGGAAAAGCGAATACATGGCACCCGGAACCTGGAACCATTTTTTCAGGTTTTCCTTAGTAGAAGGTTTTTTCGGGGTCTTGCTCGGGCTTTTTCTCGGGGGTTCAAGGGGGGAACCCCCTTGCCAGAAGCTTCTCCGGTCAGCGCGCAAACAGCCGGTCGGCCTCTCGCCAGTCGCGCTCGTCGTCGATCTCGAACCAGCGCATCCCGGTGACGTCCGCGCAACGGAGGTCGAACCCGCCGCGCCGGGCCAGCCGGTCGTAGGCGTCCTCGTAGTACGAGTTGGTGAGATTCTCGCGGTCGAGCGCGCGCAGCTCATCGAAGAGGACCTTGGAGAACGCCTCGCCGATCCGCTCCATGCCGATGGACTCGCCGGCGCAGTCTTTGGGCGTAAGTCGCTTGGAGACGCGCAGCACCCGGCCGTTGTCGCCGAGCTGGATCTTCATCTCCTCCTCGCCGAGACGCACCGAGCGGTCCAGCGCCAGCACGAGATCCCCGGTGGCCGAAAGGAGCCGTTCGAGGACCTCGGGGGAGAACACCAGGTCGGCGTCAAGCTTTATAAAATCCTGCCCGGCCAGGGCGGGCTCGGCCACGAGCAGGGAGTAGTAGTTGTTGGCGGTGTCGTAGCGCGGGTTGAAGATCGTCCGCGTCGGTAGCGGCGCCTCTTGCACGGCCGCCGCGATGGACTCGCTGAGGTGGCCGGTGACGATGATGGCCTCCTCGAGCTTGAGCTTGGCGAAGGCGTCGAGCGCGCGGTGCAGGATCGAGCGCCCCGCCACCGGCAGCAGGGCCTTGGGTGAACGCTCGGTGTGCGGGCGGAGACGGCTTCCGACGCCGGCGGCGAGCAGGACGGCTTTCATGGCGCCTGTGTACCTCGAAGCCGCGCCCCCGTCAACCCGCGTGGCCGACCCTGATCCCCGGAAAACGCGAACCGATCCTGCCGCCGCAACTCATGGCGCCAGATCGAGGGCGACTTCGACCGGCGTCGTCTGCTCCTCGGTCGTTCCATCGCCGAGCTGGCCGTTGGGATTCCATCCCCAGCACTTTGTCAAGCCGTCCGTCAGGCGCGTGCAGGTGTGATCGCCCCCTGATGAAATCTTGGCCACGCTAGAAAGTCCAAATACCGTAACCGGAGTCAATCTTTGAAGTTCTGTTCCATCACCGAGCTGGCCATAATAATTCGTTCCCCAACAATATGCTCCTCCAGAAAAACTTCGACCACAGGTGTGTGAATTGCCAGCCGAGATTTCTTCTATAGCCCACGAGCCGCTCACTGCAACCGGTGTCGTACGATTTGTCGTCGTGCCGTCGCCGAGCTGACCTCCGTTATTGTAGCCCCAGCACATCGTCACCAAGTTTGTTTGGCTTGCACAGGTATGTCCACCGCCCGCGGATATAGAAATCACCCCGGAAACACCATTCACAGAAACAGGCGACGTACGATTGGTCGTCGTCCCGTCTCCGAGCTGGCCGTGTTCATTGTGTCCCCAGCACCTGGCCGTGCCGTCCGTCTGGCGCGTGCAGGTGTGACCACCTCCTGCCGAAATTTCGGCGACATTCGAAAGCCCGCTCACCGCAACCGGCGTCGTGCGGTTGGTCGTCGTCCCGTCGCCGAGCTGGCCGTATTCATTGTATCCCCAGCACCTGGCCGTGCCGTCCGTCTGGCGCGTGCAGGTATGCCAATATCCTGCCGAAATCTGGGCAACATTCGAAAGCCCGCTCACCGCAACCGGCGTCGTGCGGTTTGTCGTCGTCCCGTCACCGAGCTGGCCGTAGCCATTATTTCCCCAGCACCTGGCCGTGCCGTCCGTCTGGCGTGTGCAGGTGTGAAACCCCCCTGCCGAAATCTCGGCAACATTTGAAAGCCCGCTCACCGCAACAGGCGTCAAGCGCTGTGTCGTCGTCCCGTCGCCGAGCTGTCCGTGTATATTCCAACCCCAGCACCTGGCCGTGCCGTCGGACATCAATGCGCAGGTGTGATTAGAACCCGCCTCAATCTGCACGAGGAAGACGTTGCACACGTACTGGACCTGGTCCACCTCGGCGTCGTCGAGGACGCCGTTTGCGTTGTCGTCCACCCCGGTCTCGAGCATCA
>CAZLNM010000007.1:0-82017 GCA_964561025.1 uncultured Myxococcales bacterium | reverse complement strand
TGGAGGACCCGCCTTGCCCGCCGCGAACGGGTAGCCGGAGGCGCGGCTGCCCTCAGGTGTCGCCGTGTTGATAAAATTGTGGCGGCTGGCGGCCGTGGTTCCGACCGGATTTTCCTTGGCAGAAGATTTTTTTCTTCTTTCTCGGGGGCTCACGGGGGCAGAGCCCCCGTGCAAGGATTTCAAAAATGATTTGGGGCGTTACTCGACCGTGACGCTCTTGGCCAGGTTCCTGGGCTGGTCCACGTCGGTCCCTTTCAGATCCGCCACGTGGTAGGCCAGAAACTGGAGCGGCAGGATGGTGAGCAGCGGGAGCAAGAGCGGCGGGGCCTCGGGCACGGTGAGCGCGATCTCGGCCTTCGAGGCCGCCCGGGTGTCCCCCTCGGACACCACGGCGAACACCCGCCCGCCGCGGGCCTGGACCTCCTCCATGTTGCCGAGCGTCTTCTCGTAGGCCTCCTCGCGCACCGCCAGCACGATCACGGGGAGCTGCTCGTCCACCAGCGCGATGGGGCCGTGCTTCATCTCGCCGGCGGCGTACCCCTCGGCGTGGATGTAGGAGATCTCCTTGAGCTTGAGCGCGCCCTCCAGCGCCACCGGGAACTGCCGCCCCCGGCCGAGGAACAACACGTCGCGCGCCTGGCCGCAGCGGCGCGCCAGCGGCAGCACCGCCGGCTCCTGGCGGATGACCTGCTCCATGAGCAGCGGCAGGCGCAGCAAGGACTCGAGCTGCGTCCGGGCCGCCTCGGGCGGCAGGGTCCCGCGCAGCCGGCCCAGTTTCACCGCGAGCAGGAAGAGCGCCGCCAGCTGGGTGGTGAAGGCCTTGGTGGAGGCCACCCCGATCTCCGGCCCGGCGTGGGTGAACAGGGTGCCGCACACCGGCGGCGCCCCGGGGGCCGGCGCCTCGCACTCGCGCGAGATGGCCGAGCCCACCACGTTGCAGATCGCGAGGCAGCCCGCCCCGCGCGAGCGCGCCTCCCGCACCGCGGCCAGCGTGTCCGCGGTCTCGCCCGACTGGGACACGGCGATGACGAGCGTATCGGGGCCCACCAGCGGGTTGCTGTAGCGGAACTCCGAGGCCAGCGCCACCTCGACGGGCAGGCGGGCCAGCTCCTCGATCATGTTCTTCGCGCACAGGCCGGCGTGATAGCTCGTGCCGCAGGCCACGATCACCGCCCGGCGCGCGCCGGCGGCGGCCGCGCGGTCCAGGGTGATGCCGTCGAGCTCGACGTCGGCGGCCTCGACCCGCACCCGCGAGCGGATGGTGTCGGTCACCGCCCGGGGCTGCTCGAAGATCTCCTTGTGCATGAAGTGCTTGTGGCCTTCCTTCTCGGCGGCCACCGCGCTCCACTCGATGCGGCGGCGGCGGCGCTCCAGCGGCCGGCCGTCCCCGTCGGTGATGCGCACCCCGTCCGCGGTCAGCTCGGCGAAGTCGCCTTCCTCCAGGTAGACCACGTCGCGGGTGTGCTCCAGGATGGCGGGGACGTCCGAGGCCAGGAAGTTCTCGCCCTGGCCGAAGCCGACCACCAGGGGGCTCGCGTTCTTCGCCGCCACCACCCGGCCGGGGCAACGCTGGCTGACCACGGCCAGCGCGTAGGTGCCCCGCACCGCCTTGAGCGCCCGTCGCACCGCAGCGTGCAGATCCGGTTCCTGCTTCAGCTCCTCGGCCACCAGGTGGGCCAGGATCTCGGTGTCGGTTTCGCTGGCGAAGCGGTGCCCGCGCTGCTCCAGGGCGGACTTGAGTTCCAGGTAGTTTTCGATGATGCCGTTGTGGACCAGGGCCACGTCCTCGAAACGGTGCGGGTGGGCGTTCTCGTCCGAGGGCTTGCCGTGGGTGGCCCAGCGGGTGTGGCCGATGCCCGTGCTCCCCAGGAGCGGGGTCTTCTCGAGCCGCTCGGCCAGGACCTGGAGCTTGCCCTTGGCCCGGGCCAGCGTAAGGCCGCCCTCGCCCAGGACGGCGATCCCCGCCGAGTCGTAGCCCCGGTATTCGAGCCGCCGCAGGCCCGAGAGGATGATGGGTTGGCAAGGACGACCGCCCACGTAGCCGACGATTCCACACATGGCGCGCTCCCGCGAAGTCAGCGCAACCTACCACAGATCGAGACCCCATCAAATAACAGAAAACGCAAGAATCCTCGGATAACCGTCCCGTGGGTAAAATATCACCCGCTCTTGACAGGCCGATTCTTCCCTGGCACATGGCTTTTGAGGGGAGAAGGGAAAGCGGTCATGCGCGAGTGCCCCCGGCTGGTGACCTGCCCGTTCTTCAACGACAAGATGGCAAACAAGCCGGCGACGGCCGAGCTCTACAAGCAGCGCTACTGCCGGGACGACTTCGAGAACTGCGCGCGGTACATGGTCTTCGCCAAACTCGGCAAGGAGAAGGTCCCGGCGGATCTCTTCCCCAACGACATCAAGCGCGCGCAGGATATCTTGAAGAAGGGCTGAAACAAGAAATCAATACCACGAGCCGAAGTGGTCCCACCCCGGGGGCGGCTCGCTGTATGGAGGTTCCGGGTAGTACGGCGGCGGCGGGGGCGGCGGCCAGGGCCGGTCGCAGAAGGCGCGAACCCCCATGGCGCACAGACCCTGGCGGCTGTTGTAACGCACGCCCAGGCGGACCTCGGGGCTCGACCAGTTCTCCCGCACGAAGGTGGTCTCGCTGACCGGAGAGTAGCTGCGCTCGCCGAACTGGGTGCCCAGGTCGCGCCCGCGGGGGTACGGGTACGGGGCGGACTCCGCGGCGGTGCCGGCCCGCGGGGCCTGGCGCTCGACGTCGTCCACGGGGTACTCGCCCCGCTTGAGCGCGTAGGGCGGCGGCGGGGGCGGGTAGTTCACCCGCTCGGGGAAGATGGCCACCCCGATGACGCCGACCTCCCACGGGGTCCCCATGCGCGAGGCGTAGGAGTCGGGGACGGTGGTGAAGCGGAAGGCGGCCACCTCGGCGGTGCTGATGCGGAACCCGTCCACGTCGATGAAGGAGTACGGCGGGATGACATAGCCGCGCTTGCCGAGCTCGGCCGGCCGGCCGTCGATGGCGTCGCGGCCGTCCACCGAGATCACCGCCTCCACCCGGCGCCAGGAGCGGTTGTGGACGCGGATGGCGTAGCGCGAGCCGATGAAGCCCTCGACGTAGCCGTAGCCGCCCTGGTAGTACACCGGCTGCTCGACGCCGTTCACCACGATGCGCAGCTCGTACGAGGAGGCCGAGTGGCTCCCCGAGAACCAGATCCTGCCGTCGGCGTCCGTGGAACACACCAGGCTCGAGATCGCGACCAGCGCCGGAATCAGTATCGTCTTTCTCACGGGCCACCTCCAGGTAGCGTGCGGACTCGGTTCTATTGACGGACGGCTCGGGGCGCGGATCTGATTATACGAAAAATCCCGCCCGCCAGAAGCCCCCCCTTTCCCTCCATCCGCGGATTGGGCTAACATTCCCCCACCGTTCCCGGAGGCCGTCATGCCGCGGTTTTTATATCTTGCGTTTTTACCATGCCTTACCGTGCTCGGATGCGGCGGTGGGGGAAAATCCTCCTCGCTCCCGCGCGCGCTGCCGTTCGAGTTCTCGCGCCCGGCCGTGGGCGAACCCATCGCCGAGCCCGATGTCCAGTCGCTGACCGACGAGATCACCGGGTTCTGGAAGGACACGGACTTCTTCGTGTGGCTGCTCGAGACCTCGCACGGAAACGACCAGAGCACCGGCAAGCCCGACTACCTCATCTACTGGGACGACGTGGACGCCATCAAGCAGGGCGACACGGTGACCTTCAAAAACGCCTCGCGCCACGGCGGCAGCCACAACAACGCCGAGCCCACCGCGCTGCTCCTCGCCCAGGCCCTGGGCGGCCACCTGCTCACCGGCGACCCCGCCATGGGAGAGGTCGCCGAGCAGTACGCCAAGTCCATCACCGCCCTGATGAAGGGCTTCGTGTACGACCAGAACGACGCGCTGCTCTTCATCACCAGCCGCAACATCATCACCCAGAACCACGCCTTCACCCTCCCCTCGGGCAAGAAGAAGGCCGTGGACTACAGCGACTGGTACTCCTCGTACGAGGGCTGGAACGCCGCCCGGTACCACTATCCGAACAACCCGACCTTCGGCGACGTGTGGGTCACCACCATGCGCTCCAAGGACGACGTGCACGCCATGTACCGCGCCGCCGCCTGGCTGCCGTACCTGGCCGAGGACGGGCGCACCCCCGAGGTGCGTAAGGCCGCGCGCGAGGCGCTCGAGTTCATGCGCGGGTTCGCCAAAGACATCGTGGACGCGGGCTACCACATCCGCAGCAAGGACGCCCAGGGCCGGCCGTTTATCCCCGACCAGGACCTGGCCAGCTTCGTGGATTACGTGGAGGTGTTCCCCGACGCCGAGTGCGACGCGCGCCTCGCGAGCGCGCTGCTCTCCTCGGGCGAGAGCCTGGGCCAAGAATGCGGCAGCGGCCAGGGCAGCGGCTACGACCCGGCCGCCGGGGCCATCAACTACTACAACTACGCCATCATCGACGGCTTCCACATGGCCGCGGTCTTGCTGGCGCTGGTCCACGGAAAGCCCGAGATCGCCGAGCCGCTGCTGCGCGGCCTGGCCACCCGCGTCGAGCGCTACCGCGACCCGAACGTGGCCGAAGCGGGCAAGTCGAACGAGAACTGGGAGCGCGACATCGCCATCCTGCTGCTGGAGGCCGCCGCGGTGGGCCTGCCGCTCACCGCCGACGAGGCGCGCCAGGTCGGGCGCTTTCTGCGCCAGTCGGTTCAGGCGCACCGGGCGTTTCCCAACTGGGATCTGTGGGACGCGGCGGTCCCCGACGGGGTGTACGACTTCCGCTCGGGCTACCGCCCGGCGGCCAGCCCCCAGGTCTTCCGGGCCTGCGACATGGCCTTCGTGCTGGAGTACTGCTTCTCGCCCTTCCGCAACCCGGCGGGGGCGCGATTCGTGGACTGCGAGCGGGTGAAGGACATCGCCCGCTGGGGCCGGTAGCGATGGGGAGTGTCTGCCGCGCGAACGCGAGGCCCAGAGAGCCAGCGCGTTCGCGCGCGTGAGGAGGCGAGATGCGAAGAAGCTTGGTGGCGTGGTTCGTCTGCTGCGCGCTGGCGTCGGGGTGCGCGGAGTCGGCGGGGCTGCCGAAGCCGGTGGCGGATCCGGCGGCCGCGGCGCGGGCCTTCCGGCTCTACTACCGCGAGCGGGTCGAGCGGGTGATCCTCGCCGACCAGCGCTTCTACAACGTGGGCGACGTCGACTTCGGGGTCAACCTGCAGAAGGTCGGCATCCGCCGCGAAGGAGGCGACTTCGAGACGGTCTCGGGCCCCACCGACAACAACGACATCGGGCTCTCGGTGTGGACCACGGCCGCGGCCTACCGCGTCTTCGGCGGGCGCTTTCTGGAGCTGGCCCTACTACGCAAGCTGAACGGCCTGCGCTTCTTCGAGGCGGTGAGCGGCATTCCCGGCATGACCGCGCGCATGGTGTACCCCGGCTGGACCCGCACGGTGGACGGCGTGGCCGGCACCGTGACGCGCGTGCGGGACGGCGAGACGGTGCTGCCGCCGGAGCGCTACGCCCCCGAGCTGGAGGCGGAGCTCATCGGGGCCTTCTTCGGCGGGGTGCGCATCACCCACCGCGAGGATCCGGCGGACTTCTTGTTCTCCTACATGCCGGCGGTGGAGACGGGCCAGTACGCCGTGACCTACAGCTTCTCGGCGCTGCCTGACTACCTGCGCTCCTCCGACTGCTGCGCCTCCATCAAGCGCACGCCCGGCGGCCACCCCTGGGCGGGCGCCTACTGGGGCAACCACAACTCGCGCGACAACTTCCCCGATCTTTCGCTGGGCCTGGTCACCGCCATGGAGATCGCCGCCGACGGCCGCGCCACGCCCATGCTACGCCAGGCGGCGCGCGCGGTCGTTGAAGCGGGGCAGCGCATCGGCGATCTGATCGCAACGCACGACGCCATCATGACCGTGGACGAGCGTCACAGCTACGGCACGCTCACGCCCTCGGGCCAGGTGCGCCCGGACGGCGAGACCGAGAACGAGGACCTGGGGACCTTGGCCGACTGCCAGATGGCCTTCCTGGCGCGGGCGGTGTCCTCGCGCGGGCTCTCGGCGCCGCTGCCCGAGGCGCGCGCTCCGGCCTCCATCGAAAACCTCATCATCGAAATCCTCGGCCAGGACACGAACTGCCGCGTTCCCCCGGCGCCCCGGGTGTGCCGCGGGCTGGACGAGGCCTTCTGCGGCTTCTCCTGGGGCCAGATGAATGAACTCACCATGTTCGGCCGGCCCTGGCTGGAGCTGGTGCGCGAGGTGGAGAAGAGCTCGCCGGGCATGGCCGAGACCCTCATCGGCGGCTTCCAGGACGACTTCTACGAGATCACCCTGGCGGTGGCCGCGCTGGCGCGCTACGCCACGCTGCGAAAAGACAAGGCGTTGCTCGCCGAGGCGCGCCTGGCCATGGCCCAGCTCGGCACGCTCATGCGCGAATTCGCCGACATCATCTACGCGCAGACCAACCCCGCGGCCCTGGCGCAGCGCACCATGCGCGCCGCCATCCTGGAGGGCTTCGCCGGGCTGCCGGACGTTCCGGCCGCCGACCTGGGCGATCTGGCCGAGCCCCAGGGCCACAACGCCGCGCTGGAGAGCCGGCTCGACATGGCGGACACGGCGAGCTGGCCGCTCATCGACGACGCGGAGATCCGCGCGAGAGCCGAGCGCGAGCTCGAGGGCGAGAGCGAGACGGTCAAGGCCCGTTACCGCGACGCCTACGGCGATGACCCGCCGGTGCGGCGCACCGCCGATGGCTACGAGGCGCGCGGCGTGCCCGAGGCGGAGCACCCCTGGCGGGCGGTGGAGGTGCCGCGCCACCTGCTCACCGGCGGGGGGCACCTCTTGTACGCGCTGCCGCTGTGCGAGACGGCGCCGTACCTCCTCGACTGCACCTGGGCCCGGGCCGGCTGCGCGCGGCCCGACCTCGACGGCGACGGCCAGGTGAACGACGCCGACCGGACGCTCTTCGCCGAGCGCGCCGCCCGCAACGCCGGTGTCGCCTGCCGCGAGAAGAACGCCTGGTGTGAGGGCGCCGACCTGGACCGGACGGGGACGGTGGACGGGACCGACGAGGCTTTCATGGAGGCCGCGCAGGGGTGCCACTACCAACCCCCGGCGGCGCGCCCCTGAGTGCCTGGAGGGTCGAGCTGGCTTTTTCACTGAAGCCTGCTCGAATGGCATGTTCAATTCCGAAGTGCGCGCCCGCCCGCGCTGGCTGCTGGGGCCTCGCGGTCGGTCGCGCTCGCAGGTGTTTTCGATCGCCAAGTAGAGTATTTGGTGAAGGAACCATCGACAGGAGGGCTCATGCAACGCGCACAGGACGCTCCGAAGAAGCGGACCGGGTTCTTCGGCTGGGTGAAGCGGATCTTTGGGCTTTTGCTGCTCGGCGCGGCGGCCTTCGGCGGCTACTCGCTCTACGACTGGTACCGCGAGCGGGAGGTGCTGCGCCAGATCGTCTCGCGGCTCACCGCCGAGGAGCGGGTGGCCGAGGTGTGGGTGGAGGAGCACCGCCCGGGCCCGGACGGCCAGGTGGAGCGGCTGCGGCTGAAGATCCTGGAGTACGGCGCGGACGGCAAGGCGCTGCCGCCGGTGTTCTGCGAGTTCACCGCGAACGACATCGTCCACTTCGAGGCGCTGGTGATCCGCCTGGACGATCAGATCGTCATGGACGGGCGGGGCAAGAGCGCCCACCTCTTCCGGCGCGCCTTCGCCCTCGACGAGCGGGGGCACACCTTCCAGAGCTGCGACATCAACCGCCCCCTGGACGTGCCCGGCGGTTACCGCCTGGAGAACGCCGATGCGCGCGCGCGGGAGATCGAGGAGCGCTACTGGAAGAAGTTCTGGGCGCTCGCCCTGGACGAGAAACAGCGCGAGGCCGCGGGCGTGAAGAACGCCCAGATCGAGGCGCCCGCCACCCGCTTCGTGCCGGGGCGCATCTACCGGCTGGTGCTGGAGCACGACGGCGGCCTCACCATCCAGCCCGGCGCCGTCCCCGAGATCTTGCAGGGGCAGAAGGTCCCGGAGAGCGGGGCCGCCCCGGCTACACGTTGAAGCGGAAGTGGATGATGTCGCCGTCCTGGACGCGGTACTCCTTGCCCTCCAGCCGGTAGCGGCCCGCCGCGCGCGCCCGGCTCTCGCTCCCGCCCGCCTCCATGAAATCGGTGTATGAGACCACCTCGGCCCGGATGAAGCCGCGCTCGATGTCCGAGTGGATGACGCCCGCGGCCCGCCGGGCGTCGGTGCCGTTCCGTACGGTCCAGGCGCGGCACTCGTCCTCGCCCACGGTGAAGAAGCTCATCAGGCCGAGCGCGCCGTAGGCGACCTTGAGGTAGCGGTCGCGGGCGGTCTCGTGCTGGCCCAGCTCGGCCAAAAAGGCCGCCCGCTCGGCGGGGGCGAGCTCCAGGATGTCGGCCTCCGCCGGGGCGCACAGCGGCATCACCGTCCCCGCGTGCGCGGTCGCGGCGGCGAGCAACGCCTCCGGGACGTGGTCGGGGGCGTTCTCGGGGGTGTTCACCAGCGAAAGCAGCGTCTTTTGAGAGAGCGGGGCGTAGGCCTTGAGGCGGGCGGCGTCCGCCTCGGCGAGCGACAGGGTCCGCAGCGGCCGGCCGTCCTCCAGGTGGGCGCGGCAGCGGCGCAAAAGATCCATCTCGTTCGCGGCGGCCGGCGCCCTCTCCTTGGCCAGGCGCTCCAGGCGCTTCTCGATCACCGCCAGGTCGGCCAGGATGAGCTCCTCCTCCACGCGCACGAGGTCGCGGGCCGGATCGGGGGCCTCGGCGAGGTAGGGGCTCTGGAATCCCCGCAGCACCAGCGTGAGCACGTCCATGGTACGAAGCTGCGCTGCGGCCGCCGCGTCCAGCAGCGCCTCCGTGCAGCCGGGGATGTCGGCGAACACCATCTCGGCGGGCGTGGTCTTCTTCGGGCGGAAGATGCGCGAGAGCTCGTCGAGGCGCGGGTCGGGGACCTTCACCGTCCCGAGCACGACCTCGCGCCGCCCCGGGTCCGCCGGGCGGATGCCGGTCAGCGAACAGAACACCGTGCTCTTGCCACAACCCTGCAATCCGAAGATGCCGACCTTCACGACCTCGCTCCATCCACCCCGGATCCCGCCGTCGCGGCGGGCGGGGCGCCTTTAGCGCAAGGTGCTGATTTGCGCAAGGTTTTTTTCGTCATCTTGCCAGGTCGAGCGGGTCGGGATTAGAATCCCAACCATGGCCCGATGACGAGGTGCCCTATGAGAACAAAGGCGCTGTGGACGGTGGCGGCTCTTTGCTTTTCGGCATTTCTGCTCCAGTGCGGGCGGACCATGCCGGAGATGTGCGTCAGCGACGCCGACTGCCAGGCGGGCTTTCGCTGCCTGGACGCGGGCGGGGGGCTCATGCGCTGCGTGCCCGCCGCGTGCCTCTCTGATCGCGACTGCCCCTCGGGAAAGGTGTGCCGCGACGGCGCGTGCGTGGTCCTCCCCGCCTGCGAGACCGACGCCGACTGCCCGCGCGGCTACACTTGCCGTGACGGCCAGTGCGTGGTGAGCCCGCAGTGCGAAAACGACGCCGATTGTCCCGAGGGGTACGCCTGCACGGACGGCCAGTGCGTGATCATCCCGCCGCGCTGCCAGAAGGACATCGATTGCCCCGGCGAGCTCATCTGCGAAAACGGCGTGTGCGTCGGGCCGTATTGCAAGGGAATGGAATGCCCCGCCGGCTACGTGTGCCTGGACGGCCGGTGCGTTCTCGAGCCGGAGTGCCAGCGCGACACGGACTGTCCGGACGGGTACGTGTGCAGCGATGGCCGCTGCGTCTTTGCGCCGGAGTGCGAGCAGGACTCAGACTGCCCCACGGGCCAGGTGTGCC
The DNA here is from genome assembly GCA_964561025.1 of uncultured Myxococcales bacterium. Lineage (GTDB taxonomy): Bacteria > Myxococcota > B64-G9 > B64-G9 > B64-G9 > JAAZNF01. Next base: position 72,133 of record CAZLNM010000007.1, on the reverse strand, counting down.
GCGACCACCGCTGCGTCGAGGTTTCGAGCTGCAAGACCGCCTGCGACTGCGACCAGGGCATCGCCTGTGTCGCCGGCCGCTGCAGCGACGCCCTGCCCGAGCCGGTGCAAGCGTATTGTTGCGACAAGCCCGGCTGCCCGCCCGGCCAGAGCTGCGTGTACTGGTCCGGCCTGCCCGGGGTCTGCCCCGGTTGCCGCACGGACGGGGATTGCCCCCAGGGATACCGCTGCCTCGATGGCCAGTGCGTCTATCAGGGCTACTGCCGCTCCGACGCCGACTGCCCGATCGACTACGTGTGCCAGGATGGGCGCTGCGTGTACCTGCCGTGCGACTGCCGCTCGGACACGGACTGCCCGCCGTACTACACCTGCGTAAACTGCCACTGCCGGCCGCCGGATCACTGCGAGAACGACGCGCAGTGCCCGGACGGGTACAGGTGCCAGAACGGCTTCTGCGTCCAGGTGGTGCAGTGCAACACGGACATCGACTGCCCGCCGCCGCAGATCTTCTGCCGGGACGCAAGCACCCTCGCCCGCTCCGTCTCGTTCTGCCAGGACGGCGTGTGCCAGACCCAGACCGAAATTTCGCCCTGCCCCACCGGTACCTACTGCCTCGACGGGCGCTGCCAGAGCGCGCCCCAGTGCCGCAGCGATCTCGACTGCCCGCAGATCCCGCCGGCCTGCCTGGATTCTCAGACCGTGGTGGTCACCAAGTCCCTCTGCCAGTCGGGACGGTGCGTCTTCGAGAGCGGCACCTATCCCTGCGGCGAGAATGAAATCTGCGACCAGGGCGCCTGCCGCTATGCTCCCCAGTGCCGTTCCGACGCCGACTGCTTGCCGGGCTACCGGTGCATAAGCGGGCAGTGCGTGTACTCGCCGCAGTGCACCACCGACCGCGACTGCCCGGTCGGTTACCTGTGCCAGAACGGCGTGTGCGTGTACTCGCCCCAGTGCCGCTCGGACACGGATTGTCCGCCGGGGTACCGCTGCGAGAACGGCCAGTGCGTGTCCGCGCCGGTGTGCAGGAGCGACGCGGACTGCCCGCCGGGGTACCGCTGCGAAAACAACCAGTGCGTTTTCGCCCCCGAGTGTCTGAGCGACGCGGATTGCCCGGTCGGCTACACCTGCCAGAACGGCGTGTGCGTGTACGCGCCGCAGTGCCGCTCGGACGCCGACTGCCCGCCGGGATACCGCTGTGTGAACGGCCAGTGCGCGTACACGCCCGAGTGTACCGTAGATCGCGATTGCCCGGCCGGGTACCGCTGCCAAAACGGCGTGTGCGTGTACCAGGACCCCTGCGCCGGGGTGAGCTGCCCGCCGGGCTTCGTGTGCCAGAACGGTCAGTGCATCTACAGTCCGCAGTGCCGCAGCGATCGCGATTGCCCGGGGAGCTACTACCGCTGCGTGAACGGCGTGTGCGTGTACCAGGACCCCTGCGCCGGAGTGAACTGCCCCGCGGGCTACCACTGCGAGAACGGTCAGTGCGTCCACGACGGCTGCGCCACCTACGCCGACTGTCCCGCCGGCCAGATCTGCGTCATGGGCGTGTGCCAGGGCCAGACCTGCCAGGACAGCTCGCAGTGCCCGACGGGCCAGTGGTGCATCTTCGGCATGTGCGTCCAGCTCTGTCTGGACAGCTCCCAGTGCCCCGCCGGCTACCAGTGCCAGAACAACACCTGCGTCTTCGACCCCTGCGCCAACGTCTCCTGCCCGCCCGCGAGCTACTGCGACAACGGCCAGTGCGTGTACGCCCCGGAGTGCTACTCCGACGGGGACTGCGGGCCGGGGTACGTTTGTCAGGCCGGCCAGTGCGTGGCCCTGTCCTGCCAGAGCGACACCGACTGTCCGCCCGGCACGGTGTGCATGTGGAACCAGTGCCTGCCGCCCATCCCCTGCCAGACCGGCCGCGACTGCCCGCCGGGCTACCGCTGCATCAGCGGAATCTGCCGCCAGCGCGGCTGATACAAGATCAGCTCGGGCGCAGGGCACCCTCGCCCATGCGCACCACGGTGGCACAGAGCCGCACCGACTCGACGCCTTTTTCGTGCCGCACCTCGAGGCGGGCCGCCGCCGGTCGCCCCTCCGCCGCGCCCGCGCTGGCCTCGACCAGCGAGAGCGGCGGGGTGAGGCGCAGCGAGTTCTCGCGGGCGAGCAGCGCGGCGCAGGCGGCGAACCCCGCGCCCGAGGCCGCGCATTCGAAGGCCCCGCTGGCGGGGGACAGGGCCCGGCCATGGAAGGCCGCCGGGCCGCTGAACGTATAGAGCTGGGTGAGGCTCACCCCGATCTTGCGGTTGAGCTCGGCGAGCGAGGCGAAGTCCGGCCGGGCCGCCTCCAGGGTGGCGCGGGTGTCCACCGGCACCACCAGGGCCCAGCGCCCGGCGCAGGCCATGGCCAGCGGCCAGCCGGGCGGGAGCTGCGTCGCTTCCAGGCCCAGGCAGCCGGCCAGAAGCTCGCGCCGGTGGCGATAGGGCGCGAAGCGGATGCCGGGAAATTCGATGGAGACCCGCGTCTCGGCCACGGGGTGGAGCTCCACCGAGAGCGGGAACTCCCCGGCGCGGCAGAAGAGCCGGGTCGAGCCCTTGCCGCCGGCGAGGGCCAGTTTTCCTTGCCGGGCCAGCTCCGCCACCGCCGAGAGCGCCGCGCCGGCCGAGAACTCGAGCTCGCCCGTCGGACCGAAGAAGCGCGCGTCCAGGCGGCTTGCGGCGCAGTTCGTCACGAAGGCCGCCGCCGGCACACCCAGCTCGCGGCCGAGGTTCTCCATCTCCTCGGGCGCGAGACGAACGGCGTCGGCGAACACGGCCGCCCGTTCGCCCGAGAAGGGCCGTTCGGCGAATGCGTCGTAGAGGCAGTAAGGGGTGGCGTCGCTCATAATTTCTCTCGCCTTTCGTCGAGGGCGCGGCCGGCGCGCACGAGGTCGCCGAGGTCGGCCGAGGACAGCGTGTGCCAGTAGAGGAGCGGGCCGCGCGTGCGCTGCGCGTGCGCCAGGAAGGCCGCCGCGGTCTTGGCCGTGTAGGTCGGCTCCAGGCGCAGGCCCTCCTCGCCGGCAAAGAGCCGCATGGCCGCCTCGCCTAGCGGGGTGGGAGCGCCGTAGCCGCCGCCGATGAAGCCGTGCTCGAGCTCCAAGTTGTCGCCCAGCCGGGCCGGCGGCGGCAGGCCGTCGCGGGAGTGGCACAATCGCGCGATCTCGCCCAGGCGGTGGAGCAGGCGGGGGCGGTTGGCGAGCAGCGCGTCGATGACCCGCACCGCCACCACCCGCGAGCGCAGCCCGCCGAGGCGCAGGCCCAGCGCCAGCCCCGCCGCCGTCCCGCCCGTCCCCAGCGCCACGAAGATGGCCTCGGGCTCGGGGAGTTCGCCCGCGGCCACCTGTCCGGCGAGCTCCAGACCGGCGTTCACGAAGCCCAGGGAGCCCAGCGCGTTCGAGCCGCCGCCCGGGACCAGCGCGGGGGCGCGGCCCTCGGCGAGCCGCAGGCGCAGGAGCGTCGCGGCCACCGCCACGGGCAGCAGGTACTTGGAGCGGGTGCGGACCAGCTCGACGCCCACCGCCCGGTCGGCCCACAGGTTGTGTTGCACGTGCTCGGTCAGCGGCTGGGGGAACACCACGCCCACGGTGCGCAACCCCACCTCGCGCCCGTGGATGGCGGTGGCCAGCAGGTGGTTGGAGCCGAGCGCGCCCATGGTGACGACGGTCCGGGCCCCGCGCCGCAGGGCCTCGGCCAGCAGGAACTCGAGCTTGCGGGGCTTGTTGCCCCCGTACAGCGGCGAGGTGAGATCGTCGCGCTTGACGTACAGCCGCCCGTGCCCCACCGCGCGGCCGAGCCGTTCGCATCGCGCCACCGGCGTCGGCAGGTCGGCCCGGGGGATGGGCCGCAGGCGCTCGACCAGCAGGGGAAAGCGGCGAGCCAGCGCTCCCTGCCATTGCCGCATCGCGTCCGGCATGCCCGAGGTATATGGGAAAAATATTTTCCTGTCATCTTGCTTTTTTTCTTGCCCGTCTGTTAGGAATGACAGGAACCCGAAACGGCATGGAGGTTTTCATGTCCCGGACGATCCGTATCGGATGGCTCGCGATCGGAGTGCTTTCGGCCGCGCTCGCCGGCTGCGACGAGACCCGCTTCGTGGGGGTGAAGAAGCAGGTGGACGTCTTCACCCAGACCGGCGAGGCGGTGGTGGACCTCTTCACCCAGGGCGGGGTCTCCAAGGTCGACACCTTCGTCCAGAACGGCTTCCACCAGGTGGACGCCTTCGCGCAGCGGGCGGCGGCCAAGGTGGACATCCTGTGGGTGGTGGACAACTCGCCCTCCATGGCTCAGGAGCAGACCAACCTGGGTAACAACTTCAACCGCTTCATCGCCTACATCGACCAGAGCATGATCGACTACCACATCGGGGTGATCTCCACCGACATGGACGACCCGGCGCACCAGGGAAAGCTGCTCGGCAACCCCAAGGTCATCGTGCGCGGCCCGGACGCCGCCAGCCAGTTCCGGCAGAACATCCAGGTGGGCATTACCGGCGGCGGGCACGAGATGGGCCTGTACGCCGCCACCCAGGCCCTCTCCGAGCCGCTGCTCTCCACCGCCAACGCCGGCTTCTTGCGGCCCGACGCCTCGCTGGCCATCGTGTTCGTCAGCGACGAGAACGACAAGAGCATGGGCCTGGTGGGCTACTACACGCGCTTCTTCGCCCTGCTGAAGGGCCCCGGCAACGAGCGCAACGTCATGATCGCCGCCCTGGTGGGCGACGCCCCGACCGCCCAGCGGCCGGACGGCGGCTGCTCGGGCGCGAACGGCGTGGCCGAGTACGGCGAGCGCTACCTCTCGCTGGTGCAGGCGCTCGGCGGGACCTCCGACTCCATCTGCGCCACCGACTTCGGCCCCACCCTGGACCAGCTCGGCATCACCGTGGCGGGGCTCTCGCACAAGTTCATCCTGAGCAAGATCCCCGACGCCTCCACGGTCAAGGTCTTCGTGAAGCCCTGCGCCCGCGCCGGCGCGGCCAACGTCCCCGCCTGGTGCAACCCGAACGCGCCGGACTTCGTCGAGGTGCCGCAGGATTCGGGCGTGCCCGGCCAGCCCAACTGGCGGCTCAAGGCCGAGGAGCCGGCGGTGTACTTCGACGGCGACTACGTGCCGCCCCCGGAGGCCGAGGTGCACGTGGAGTACGGCAACGTGGACCGCACCTTCCGGCTCTCGGCGCGCGGCGATCCCACCACCCTCAAGGTGACGGTGGACGACGACGCCGCCGGGCCGAATCCGCCGGTGGAGAAGCAGGTCGGCACCGACTACCTGTACGACTCCAACCAGAACGCCGTCGTGTTCAACGGCGCCTACGTGCCGCCGCTCGGCAGCGTCATCGAGGCGAGCTACTCCGACCTGATGCGTTCCTTCTCCCTGTCCCGGGCGGTGAAGAACCCCGAGACGCTCATGGTGGAGGTGGACTTCAAGGACGGCCAGGGCTTCAAGGCGGTCATCCGCGACGACGCCGGCGGCTGGATGTACGACTCGCGCGGCAACGCCGTGCTGTTCCAGGGCTCGTTCGTGCCGCCGGTGGGCGCCGACATCCGGGTGTCGTACTCCAACCTGGACGCCTTCTTCGTGCTCACCTACCCGCCGGACGTCTCGACCATCCAGGTGGACCTCGATCCCGACGGGGCCGGCCCCCAGGCCGCATTACGCGTACCGAAGTGGGACGAGGGCCAGGGCATCCCCGGCTGGCTCTATTACCCGCCCGAGACCCCGCCGCCGCTCTCCAACGCCCTCTCCTTCGAGAAGACCACCGTGCCGGTGCAGGGCGCGGTGATCACCGTGACCTATGTCCCCGGCCAGGGAAAGTGACGGGAGGCCCGCCATGAACAAGTACTCCATTCTTTCGATATGCCTCGCGGCGGCTTTCGCTACGGCCTGCTCGACCAAGGACGTCCAGGGCGTGTGCCAGAACGACGGCGACTGTCCGGCCAACTTCCACTGCGGCGCCGACTACCAGTGCCTGTGCGACAACGACCAGGCCTGCGCCCTGGGCGAGTTCTGCTCGGCGGCAGGGCACTGCCAGAAGATCCAGGGCTGCCGCACCGATCCCGACTGCGGCGACCCGGCCAACTTCCGCTGCCAGATCCTGCCGGGCGGCGCCGGGCAGTGCCTGTGCCGCAACGACAACGCCTGCCAGACCGGCGAGTTCTGCAACCTGTCCGGCCAGTGCCAGAAGAAGGCCGGCTGCATCAGCGACAGCGACTGCGGCGATCCCAACCTGTTCCGCTGCTTCATCGACCCGGTCACCAAGGTGGGCGGCTGCCTGTGCAAGGCCGACGCCGCCTGCGAGCAGGGGCAGTTCTGCAACCCCAAGGGCTTCTGCCAGCCGCTGGCCACCTGCCAGAAGAACGAGGACTGCCCGCCGGGCAAGACCTGCAAGGTCGAGACCGGCGAGTGTCTGTGCAACCACGAGGACAACACCGGCTGCCTCTCCAGCGAGGTGTGCAACGCCTCGGGCTACTGCCAGCCGCGGCCGGGTTGCTTCGACAACCGCGACTGCGAAGATATCCCCAACACCTTCTGCGACACCGAGACCAAGGTGTGCATCCCCATCGGCACCTGCAACTCCGACCGCCAGTGCGTAATCGGCCAGGTGTGCGCCAACCACGTGTGCGTGGCCGGCTGCCGCGGCAACGAGGACTGCCCGCTTACCCAGCGCTGCGTGAACGCCGCCTGCGTGAGCGGCTGCCAGGGCGACAACTTCTGCGCTTTCGCCCAGTTCTGCAACGGCGGCGTGTGCCAGGACGCCTACACCACGCAGACGCCGTACTGCAAGCCGTGCATCAACAGCGATCTCACCATGTGCGGCGACCGCAAGAACACCTGCCTCATCTACCAGTACACCGGCGACGAGTTCTCCACCGCCGGCGGCAACACCTGCTCCCGCGACTCGCAGTGCACCTCGCCCATGCAGTGCAACTGCCCCAAGTCCGCGGCCGACCCCACCGTGTGCCAGACCGGGCAGTCCGGCGTGTGCGGCTACACCGAGTACTGCGCCCCCGACTGCTCGGCCAACCAGCGCTGCCCGAACGGTTTCGAGTGCAACAGCATCATCTCGGTGAAATCCACCGACATCTGCCCGCCGAACACCTGCCCGCAGGGCCTGCCCTGCCTGATGGGCGAGTCCGACACCGGCTACTGCCCCTGCCACCCCACCAAGAACCCCTGTCCGGCGAACACCTGCATCGCCGACACCTGCCTGGGCGGCACCTGCTACGCGCTCTCGCTCAACGGCATCCGGCTCCCCTGCGGCAACAACAACGACTGCAAGGTGTGCTCGGTGAACCTGCTCTCCTGCGCCACCACCACCTGTCCCGTCATCCAGTGCGTGACCTACGAGGGCGTGGACTACGGCGGCTGCGTCTCGGCCCAGTCCTGCGGCCTCATGGAAGGCGTCCACTGCCCGAAGCCCTGAGCGGGGCCGGGAGCTACACCGGGTCCTCGCCGAAGCCGCCGCTGCCGTCGCGGCGCGGCACGGTGCTGTCGAGGAGCAGCGTCACCGGCCCGTCGTTGACCAGCGTAACCTGCATGTGCGCCCCGAACACGCCGCTTTCGCACACGATGCCGCGCGCGCGCACCTCGGCGGCGAACCGCTCGATGAGAGCGCGGGCGGCCTCGGGCTCCAGCGCGCCGGTGAAGGAGGGCCGGGTGCCCTTGCGGCAGTCGCCATAGAGCGTGAACTGCGACACGCACAGGATCTGGCCCCCGGCCTCGGCGACCGAGAGGTTCATGCGGCCGCCCGGATCTTCGAAGATGCGCAAGCGGCACACCTTGTCGGCCATCCAGCGGCTTTGCTCCTCGGTGTCGCCGCGACCTGCCCCCAGCAACACCAGCAGGCCTCGTTCGATGCCAGCCGCCAGCTGGCCGTCCACGACCACCTCGGCCCGAAGCACCCGCTGGATGACCGCGCGCATGCGCCACCTCCCGGGGGCGATTGTACTCGCGGCGGGTCCTCTGGTATAGAGGAAGCGGTCATGATCTCGGTCAAGGTCCTGGGCGATTATCTCGACGGCCGGTTCGTGCGGCCTCCCGGCGCGCGCCGCAAGATCGTCTCGCGCGATCCCGGTGACGTGGGCTACCGCATCGGGGCCTTCCCCACCTACCCGGATCACGTGCCGCAGGCGGTGGCGGCGGCGGCCTCGGCGCAGCCGGCCTGGGCCGCGCTGGAGCCTGGGGACCGGGCCAACCTGCTGCGCAAGTTCGCGGCCGAGGTGGTGAACCGGCGGCGCGAGCTGCGCGACGTCATCGCCGCAGAGACCGGCCGGCCCCTGTTCGAGGCCGAGGAGGAGGTGGCCGCGCTGGAGGCCCAGGCGGAGATCGAGATCCGCGAGGGGGTGCGCATGGTCAACCCCTTCCGGGTGAGCGAGATCCGCCACGGGGTGGCCGGCGCCTGCCGCTTCCGCCCGCTGGGCGTGGTGGCGGTCCTCGGCTCGGCGGTGTCGCCCCTCTCCCTGTCGTGCGCCCACATCCTGCCGGCGCTGCTCACCGGCAACTGCGTGGTGTTCAAGCCGAGCAAATTGGTGCCGGCCTGCGGCCAGTGGCTGGCCCGCCTGTTCGAGCACATCGAGACGCCACCGGGGGTGTTCAACATGGTCCAGGGCGACGCCGCCGCCGGCGCGGCGCTGGCCGCGCACCCCGAGGTGGCGGGGGTGCTGGTCACGGGCTCCTACCCGACCGGGCGGCGCATCCTGGAGGCCACCACGGCGCAGCCGCACAAGCTGGTGGCGCTCCAGATGGGCGGGCTGAACGCCGCGCTGGTGCTGGAGGACGCCGATCTGGAAAACGCAGTCTACGAGACGGTGTGCGGGGCCTTCCTCAGCACCGGGCAGCGCCTGAGCTCGACCCGGCTCGTCATCGTGTCGGAGGCGGTGTTCGAGCGCTTCGCCAACGCCTTCGTGGAGAAGGTGGGCCGGCTCAAGGTGGGCTACGCCTTCGAGCCCGGGGTGTTTCTGGGGCCGCTGCTCTCCGAGTCCGCCCGGGATCGCTCGCTGGACATGCAGGAGCGGCTGGTGGCGCTGGGGGTGAAGACCCTGCTCCGGGCGGAGCCGCTCTCGCTCTCGCGGCGCGGCTACTACCTCTCGCCGGGGGTGTACCTCCTCGAGCGCACCGCCGAGCGGGAGCGCTTTGCGCCCGACGACTTGTTCTTCGGCCCCCAGGCGTTGCTGCTCCCGGCGGCGACGGACGAGGAGGCGCTGCGCCTCGCCAACCTGACGCAGTTCGGTTTCGCCGCGGCGGTGTTCACCCGCGACGGCAAGCGCTTCGAGGAGCTGGCGGGGCGGCTGCGCTACGGTCTCGTCAACCACAACCTGGGCACCACCGAGCTCTCGATGCGGCTGCCGCTCGGCGGGGCCAACCGCTGTGGCAACAACCGGCCGGGGGGGATCTTCGGCCAGCGCAACTGTACCCAGCCCGTCTCCTCGCTGCTCCTGGGGACAGGCGCCGAGCGCGAGCCGCGCCGGCGGCCCTTCCCGCGTTGAGGCCCCGGCCCATCCGCCCGGAGGAACCATGGCACGACGAATGTTCGCCCTTTTCCTTTTGACGCTCGCCGCCGTGGCCCCGGCGCAGGCCCAGACCCCGCGCAAGTTCTCGCTCTCCATGTTCCATTTCAACCTGCAGTACGTCCCGGGCGGGCTGCAGGGCTTCCCCTCGGGCCACGACCAGAACCCCGACTTCGATCTCGATCACGAGGCGGTGGAGGACCTCATCATCACCGAGAGCTTCGAGCCGGTGCTGGATCTCTTCCTGGCCCACCCCGGCTGGAAGGTCAACCTGGAGATGCAGGCCTACATGGTCGAGGTGATGAAGCAGCGCCACCCCGGCGTGCTGGCCAAGCTGAAACAGCTCGTGGACGCGGGGCGGGCGGAATTGTCGTCGGTCCACTACTCGGACCAGCTGCTGCTGGCCTACCCGCGCCGCAGCATGGAGTGGTCGTTCGACCTCATGGACGAGGTCTTCGCCAGCGTGGGGTTCTCGCCCGGCCCGGTGGTGTTCGCGCAGGAGGGGCAGTTCGGGGAGGGGATGGCGGAGTTTTTGGCCCGGCGCGGGCGCACCATCCTGGGCCTGTCGAAGAACCTCTTCCGCTACCAGCACGCCGGCGCGCTCGATACCGCCCCGGCCGCTTTCTCCCTCGGGCAGAGCACGGTGGTGCTGCTGGGCCGCTCCTTCGCCACTCCCCAGGTCGAGGTGGAGTGGAACTTCTTCGACGACGGCGAGCTGCTCGCCACCGGCGGCCAGGCCCCCTACATGGGCAAGGCGTTCAAGAAGAGCGATTCCGCCATCGCCGCCTACGAGCAGGAGCTGCTCGACGCCGAGGCGCGGGGGTTCGAGATCGCCGGGATCTCGGACTTCGTGGACTACCTTGCGGCCCAGGACCTGCCGCGCCCCGCGCTCCCGCGCATGCTGGACGGGACCTGGCAGCCGCAGAGCACCGACAGCATGAAACGCTGGCTGGGCGCATCCGGGCTCCTCGATCTCGCCTACGGCTGCGAGCGCGACAACCAGGTGCTCACCCAGAACACCGTGGCCCACCACTGGCTGCGCGTGGCCGAGACCGTCATCGCCCACGCCGAAAAACAGAAGCTCATCGAGAGCGGGAGCCTGCGCGAGCGCTGGTTCGAGTGCCTGCGGCACCTCTTGTGGGCCCAGGTGTCGGACGCCAGCGGCATCAACCCCTTCCTCAAGGAGGTGCAGTACGGCCTCTTCCACGGCGGCGAGGCCCAGCGCTGCGCCCAGGCCATCATCGACGAGCTCACCCCCGGCATGGGCGGGCCCTACCTGGAGGTGGACACCGCGCAAGGCACGGTGTCGACGGTCGCCGACCTCCCCTTCGGCCAGAGCGATGCCGTGGCCGCGCTCTTCACCGCGGCGGACGGCTACGCCGTCGAGGCGCCAGGGAGAACGGTGAACGAACAGTGGGAGCGCATGGGGGGCAAGGACAACATCTACCGGCTGACGGTGACCGCCTCGCCCCCGCAGAACGGCGAGCGCCAGCTTTCGGTGGTGTTTCCTCACGCGGACGACAAGGGGTTCGCCCTCATGCCCGGCCTGGTGGAGGATCGGGTGGTGAGCTACCCCGCGGAGTCGTTCGGGTTCGAGGAGGGGCGCATCTCTCTGCCGCTCCCGGCCGGCCTGGTGCGGCTGCGGGAGGGGTTGTGGCTGATCCAGCAGACCGACACGGTGCACGTGGCGGCGACCTTCCAGATGGATGGGCGGGTGCGTTTCGCGGACGAGACCCTCGATCCGGGCGGGGAAGCCCAGTGGGTGTTCTGGCTCTACCAGGGAGAAGAATCGGACGCGCGCGCCCTGGCCTTGCGCCTCAACGTCTCGGTCATGGCCTACCTCCAGACCGGGACGCCCGACGCCGGGTGCGGCTGCGGGCCGGCCTCGGCTGCCCCCGAGGCCTCCGCCTGGCTCGCTGCTCTCTTCCTGCTCGCGCTGGCCCGGCGCCTCAGCCGCCGAAGAAACCCTTCTTCTTCTTCTTGACCTCGACCTTGGAGAGCTCGGCGTAGCGGCGCAGCAGCTCTTCCTGTTCGCCGCTGAGCTTCTTCGGCAGCGTGACCTTGAGGTGGACCACCAGGTCGCCGCGCCCCGGCCGGCGCAGGTAGGGGACCCCCTCGCCCGGGATCACCAGCGTGTCGCCGGGCTGGGTGCCGCGCGGGACGGAGACGGTCTTTTTGCCTTCGATGAGCTCGACCTCGATCTCGCCGCCGAGGATGGCCTTGACGAAGTCCACCTCGGCCTCGGTGTGCAAGGTGACGCCGTCGCGTTCGAAGCGGGGGTGATCCAGCACGCGCAGGTCCACGTACAGATCGCCGCTCGCGCCGCCGGGGGGCCCGGCCTCGCCCTCGCCGGCCAGGCGCAGGCGGGTGCCGTCGTCCACCCCGGGCGGGATGGTCACCACCACCTTGTGCTCCTCCTCGATGCGGCCGGCGCCGCGGCAGCGCGGGCAGGGCCGGTCGAGGAATTCGCCGGAACCGCCGCAACGCTGGCAGGGCGTGCTCATGGTGAAGAACCCGTGCTGCAACACCTGCTGGCCGCTCCCCCGGCAGGCCGGGCAGGTCCGTGGCGAGCTGCCGGGAGCGGCGCGGCTCCCCTGGCACTCGGGGCAGGTCGAGAGCCGGGGCACCGTGATCTCCCGCTCCAGGCCCGACACCGCCTCCGCGAGCGAGATCTCCATCTGGAGCCGGAGATCGGCCCCGCGTCCCCGGCCGCGGCGGCGTCCCCGGCCGCCCATGCCGAAGCCGAACAGGTCTTCGAAGATGCTGCCGAAACTCGAGAAGATATCCTCCACCGATGAGAAGCCCGGTGACATCCCGGCGCCGCGCAGGCCCTCGTGACCGTAGGCGTCGTACAGGCGGCGCTTCTCCGGGTCGGAGAGCACCGCGTAGGCCTCGGCGATGTCCTTGAACTTCTCCTCCGCCTCGCGGGAGTCGGGGTTGCGGTCGGGGTGGTACTGGAAGGCGAGCTTCTTGTAGGCCCGCTTGATCTCGTCCTCGGAGGCGGTGCGCTCGACGCCCAGGACCTGGTAGTATTCTTTGGCGGTGGACAATGGTCAGCCCCGGGGCGCCACGCCGACGCGGACCCCGGCCGGCCGGATGAGCGTGTCCTTGAACAAGAAACCGGGGCGGAGCTCCTCGATGACCATGTCCTCCTGTCCGGGCGCGGCCTCGCTGGTGGCCAGGGCCTCCATGGTCTTGGGGTCGAAACGCACGCCTTCCGTCGGTACCGGCACCACGCCCGCCTTGCGGAGGTTTAAGAGGAGCTGGTTGAGCACGGCGGCGATCCCCTCGGCGACGACCTCGATGCCGGCTTCCTGGGAGCAGGCGTCGAGGAGGCGGGCCAGGTTCTCCACCGTGTCCAGGAGGGGTTCGACGATGCGTACCACTTCGATTCGCACCTGCCGCTCCAGGTCGCGCTCGAGCCGGGAGCGCACCTCGCCCATGTCGGACACGGAGGACTTGTGAGCCGAGATATACTCGGCGAGCTGTTTTTCTTTTTCCCGCAGGCGCTCCTCGAGTTGCTCGACGTACGTGGGGACGTTGCGCGGAGCCTCCTCGGGGATGGTGTCATCGTCTTCTTCGTTGAGCCAGAAGCGCCTGTCGCGGACCACAAAACCCTTGTCTTTTTGTTCCTTTTCCTGCGCCACGATGTCTCCCTCACGGTTCGCCCAAGGCAAGCGCAACATTAATCACAACCCCGCGAACGTCAAGGATAATACAGCCCAGCGCAGCCAGCTCGGAAGAAGAGCAAGCCACCTGGCCAGGTCGGCCCTCCGCGCAAGCTCTGTCTGCGGCGCGACTCCCTTTTCAACCCCCTGTAATACTTGAAAAACCATTGGGGACAGGCCCCGTGGTTTCAGGAGGGGGAAATCATACAAGTCTTTGTATATCAATGACATGGCCAGCCCGATTTTCCGGATGGGATCGAGGTGCAAAGTTGGCCCTTCTTCTACGAGAAGTTCAATGGCCGCATCTGGTTTTCCTTCCAGCAACCGGATCACGGCCAATCTTTCCTTGGAGTATTCGCCGGTGCCGTTCCTGCCGGAACCCATTCCGAGAAGCGTTCTTGGCACCTCGTCCGCCGGATCGATCCGCATCGCTCGGATGTAAAAAATACGGGCCAGCTCGGCGTTTTTCCTGAAATACGAGCAGTGGCCATGCAGCAGGAACGGCCGCTGTGAGACCCTTTGGGCGAGAGAATGCAATGATTTCTCCGAGGCGGCTACAAACTGGTATCCGGAAGTGTCTATGCCGAGCCCCTCGAGAACGTCACAGGCGCTCTCGTCTCCGCCGCGCTCGAAGGCCGCCAGAAACTCCGCCGCCGGCTGGTCATCGCGATGCACGGGTGAGCCGGATGCGAAATTCGCGAGCGCCTCGGGACCTGCGGTCCGGGAAACCGCAAGCCGGTAAGGATCGTCGAGGCCGATGGAGGCGAGATCCGACGCGATGTTCGGGTGCCGGAGGGCGTGCTCGAAGCGGCCGACATCCGGGGCCAGCGGCCCTGCGCCGCCCACCAGGATGCCGAAGTGGAGCGGCAGCGAGTCGAACACCCACAGCTCGCCTTGGGGAAAGGCGGCAAGATAGGCCTTGACCACGGCGCGCGTGACCCCGAACGGCCTGTCCGCGCGCAGGGGGAGCCAGGCCGCGCCGATGCCGCCGGGGGCGAGCCGGGAGCGCACAAGGCGGAAGAACTCCTCGGTGTAGAGCGAGGCGTCGCTCTTGTAGGCGAGGTCGGTGCAGTCGTTCACGATGACGTCGAAGGATTGCCGAGTCTCGCGAAGCCAGGTGCGGGCGTCGGCGAGGTGGAGGTGGAAGCGCTCGGGGCTCGAGCCGGGCAGGCCGCCGTTGAGGTCTTCGAAGTGTGCCGCCGCGGCGGCGACCTCCGGGGAGATTTCCAGCGCGTCCACCGTAAGATCCGGGTGGAGGAGCATGGAGGCCGACGTCTGTCCCGAGCCGAAGCCGATGGTGAGCGCTCGCCGTGGCCCGGGGTGGAGCAAAAGCGGCAGGTGCGCCAGCGTCTTCTGATCGGCCTGCATGAGGAGGTCGGTGCCGGCCACCGCCACGCCGTCGATGAAGAGCCTTCTCACCCCGGGCGGGTTTTCCAGCACCGCCACGGTGGCCTCCCGGCCCTCGCGAAAGAAGATCGTCTCTCCGAGGTGCGAGGTGAGGCGCAGCGGAGAGGAGGTGAGGAGCGCCGCCGCGGCCAAGGCGAAGAACAGGACGAGCGCCAGCGCGCGAACCCGGTAGCGCTGGAACAGGATCATCGCTCCGGCACCGGTCAACAGCAGGCCGAGGGCCAGCATGGCGCCGTGGATGCCCAGCGCCGAGATGCCGAACAGCCCGATGGAGAGCGAGCCCGCGAGCGCGCCGGCGAGGTTGGCGCACAGCAGGGTTCCGGCGGGGCGGTTGGCGTGCGGATGCGGGAACATCGAACACAGGAGCGAAAAGAGCATTCCGGACAGGAAGCTTCCCGGGCCCACGGTCAGGATCACGGCGAGAATATCCGCCACACCCGGCTCGCCCGGCGCCCGCCCGCCGAGGAGCCCGAGCAGAGAAGGGGAGAGCGTAAGAGAGATCCCACAAAGAGCCGCGATCGCGCCCGCGCCGGTTCGGCCCGCTCGGATCCTCCGGGAGAAGAGCGCGCCCAGCGAGGAGAACCCGAGCACGCAGGCGAGCATGCCGGCGAAGGAGAGGCTGCTGCTCCCGTGGAACACGACGAAGGACAGCATCCGGCTCCACAGGTTCTCCGCGCCGAGAAGGCAAAATCCCGCAACGCCCGTAAGGACGAGGAAGGCGGCCGGCACGTTCGTGGCCACCGGCGACTCGGGCGGCCTGGCGGGGGTGCGCGATCCTCTCCGGGCCAGAGCGAGGGCGATGAGCGATGCGAGCATTTTGGCGGCGGCGGCAAGCGCAAGGCAGGCGGGAACGCCGATGAGGTAGATTCCGATCGTCCCGAGGATGACGCCGAGCAGGCCCCCGAGAGTGTCCAGCGCATACAGGGCAGAAAAACCGGGCCCGCGGCCGGTGGCATCCCTTTCCCGCACCTGGGCCGCGAGAGGGAAGGCCGCGCCCAGGGCGGTGGCGGCGATGGCGATGGCGGCGAGCGCGACAGGGCCGGGGAGTGGGCCAACATCCCGGAATATATAAGGAAGAAAGCACAAGCCGGCGCCGGCGGCCTGCCAGGCTGCGAAACGGCGCGATGGGTTTTCGAAAACGCGAGAGGCGCGCGCGCCGAGCGCCGCTCCGGCTCCCAGGCCGCCGAGGAAGCCTGCCAGCGTGAGCGAGGTGGCGACGGCGCTTCCGCCCAGCGAGGGTGCGAGGGCCCGGGCCCAGCAGATCTCGAGGATCAGGGCCGAGGCGGAAGAAAGCAGATAGGCGGCGCCGAAGAACGAGCGAGGCACGGGCCCATCATGCCACGGCGCCGGCACGCCTTCCAGGCTGATGCGGCGAAGATGGCCCAAAGAAGAACGAAGCCCTTGTATGGCGCTGATAAATAAAGCAAAAGCCTGGGGACAGCCCCCGGTTTTACTGCCGATTTTCTGGGTTTCTTTGCTGCGCACTGCATAAGGAGAATTTTTTTCCGTCTCCTTGCGCAACGCTTGACCTGAACCGTTTTTTTTATTAGGGTCCGGGCGCTCAAAGACCTCTAACGAAGGAAGGAGATTTACGATGATGATGCGATTCGTGACGGCATGTGTGTGCACATTCGCGCTCGTCGCGGCCGGTTGCGGCGGCTCGGGCAGCGGCTGTCCCGCCGGCCAGGAGAAGTGCAACGGCGTGTGCGTGGACACGACCACCGACCGCGCCCACTGCGGCGATTGCAACAACGCTTGCCTGGCGGGGCAGTATTGCTCCGCCTCCCAGTGCGTGGCCTGCAACAACGAGTGCCAGAGCGGCGAACGGCGCTGCGCCACGGGGTCCAACAACCAGTTCCAGGTGTGCGCCGATCTCGACGGCGACACCTGCATGGAGTGGGGCAACGCCCAGGCGTGCAGCGGCGGCCAGATCTGCGACCAGGGCCAGTGCCGGGTGTCCTGCACCGACGAGTGCGACAGCTCCGGCCAGCGCGGCTGCACCCAGGACCTCACCGGCTGGCGCACCTGCGGCAACTACGACGCCGACGAGTGCCTGGAGTGGGGTCCGCCCACCGCCTGCGGCACCGGCGAGGCCTGCGACGCCGGCGAGTGCAAGTCCACCTGCCGCGACGAGTGCCCTACCTCGGGCGATCGGCGCTGCGCGGCTCCGCCCGACAACGGCTTCGAGATCTGCGGCAACTACGACGCCGATCCCTGCCGCGAGTGGGGCGGGCTCACGCTGTGCCCCGGCGGCCAGACCTGCCAGACGGGCGGGGTGTGCTCCTCGACCTGCACCGATGACTGTCAAGCCGGGCAGAAGATCTGCCAGGACGCCGGCTGGCGCCAGTGCGGCAACTACGACGGCGACTCGTGCCTCGACTGGTCGGGCGTGACCAACTGCGCCGGTTGGGAGGTGTGCGACAACGGCGCCTGCGTCACCGCCTGCACCGATGCCTGCCACACCGGCGACAAGCAGTGCTCCGGCGACGGCTTCGACGTGTGCGGCAACTACAACGCCGATCCCTGCCTGGAATGGGGCGGCCACATCGCTTGCGACAGCGGCAAGGTGTGCCAGAACGGCGTGTGCGTCGAGTCCTGCCAGAACGAGTGCACGGTCGGCGGCCAGCGCCGCTGCGACCCGCAGGGCACCGCGGCCTACCAGACCTGCGGCAACTGGGACGGCGACTCCTGCCTCGAGTGGAGCACGGCGCTCACCAGCTGCGACGCGGGGCAATCCTGCACCGATGGCATCTGCAACGACACCTGCGCCGACGAGTGCCAGACCGGCCAGCGCGTCTGCGACGGCTCCGGCTGGAAGCAGTGCGGCAACTACGACACCGACTCCTGCCTCGACTGGTCCACGGTGACCAACTGCCAGAGCTGGGAAGTGTGCAGCAACGGCCAGTGCGTCATCAACTGCAGCAACGAGTGCAACACCTCCGGCCAGCAGCTTTGCGTTGACAATGTGAGCTACCACGTGTGCGGCAACCACGACGTGGATCCGTGCCTCGAGTGGAGCACGCCTATCGCCTGCGGAACGGGCAAGAAGTGCGACGCCGCCACCGGCACCTGCGTGGACGACTGCACCAACGAGTGCACCCAGAACGGCCTCCAGCAGTGCGCCGGCGACGGCTACGACGTGTGCGGCAACTGGGACACCGATAGCTGCCTCGAGTGGGGCAACCACCAGGTGTGCACCGGCGGCACCACCTGCAGCAACGGCCAGTGCGTGGCCACCTGCAGCGACGAGTGCTCCGCCGCCGGCACCAACGTGTGCGACGGCATCATCGGCTGGCGGCCCTGCGGGCAGTTCGACGCCGACTCCTGCCTGGACCTCGGCTCGCGCACCGACTGCGGCTACGGCCAGGAGTGCCAGAACGGCGCCTGCGTCACCGTGTGCACCGACGAGTGCACCGCCGGCGCCACCCGCTGCAGCGGCCAGGACGTCCAGATCTGTGGCAACTTCGACGCCGACGTGTGCAAGGAGTGGGGCACGGTGAACACCTGCACCGCGAACCAGATCTGCTACCGCGCCACCTGCATCGCCAATGCCCCGCCGGCCAAGGTGGTGGTGAACGAGATCCTGTACGACGACCAGAGCACCGACGGCGAGTGGGTGTTCATCGAGCTGTGGGGTCCCCCGGGCCTGGCGCTCGACAACTTCTCGGTGCGCGGCATCAACGGCAACGGCGGCACCGAGTTCAACCGTATCTCCCTCGACGGCAAGACCCTGCCCTCCGGCAAGGCCGGCCACCTGCTCATCGTCCACACCAACGCCGACCAGACCCTCAAGGACGTGGCCGACGTCATCGACAGCAACGCCGATTACCAGAACGGCCCCGACAGCATCCAGGTGGTGTGGGGCCAGGACGTGGTGGTGGACGCCCTGGGATACGGCTCCTGGGGTTCGACCGACGTGTGGGCCGGCGAGGGGACCGTCCCGGCATCGACCGACAAGTCGCTCGACGCGGGCTACACCTCCAACAGCGCCACCGGCGCGGCCGGGTTCTGCCTGAGCCGCGACGCTGCCCACAGCGACAGCGACAACAACCTGGCCGACTTCTTCAAGCGCGGCCCCTCGGCCTGCTCGCCCGGCTGGGCCGGCCCCGGCATGATCCTGTGGCAGCAGCACACCTGGGGCGGCACCTCCACCCCGGCCATCGACAGCGAGCACACCAACTTCACCGTCAACAACATCTACACCGTGGACAGCTATGGCTGGCTCAACGTGACCCCCTACACCAACCCCACGGGCCATTTCGACGTGCTGCCGCCCGCGAACTCGAAGCTGGCGAGCTCGGTGGCGGTCTTCGACGACTTCACCAACCCGGTGTCCCTGTACGTGGGAGCGGCGAAGAGCAGCACCGTCGGTGGCGTGTACAAGCTCGATCCCGCCACCGGCAATCCCGTTTCCGGCTGGGGCCCGGTGGCCTCGGGCTACGACGTGTACTCGACCCCCGCGGTCGGCGGCGACGGCTCGATCTTCTTCGGCACGCGCGGCGGCGGGTTCTACCGCTTCCTGGCCAACGGCACCCAGTCCTACAACTACAACGCCCCCGGCTGGACTCCGGGCAGCGCGCCCTGGATCGACAGCTCGCCCACTCTGTGGGCCGCCCCCTCGGGGACGATGTACGTGTACTTCGGCGTGGGCGGTGTGAGCAGCGGCGAGGTGATCTGCCTCAACGCCGCCACCGGCGCCCAGGTGTGGCGCTGGACCGGGGCCCTCGGCGGCTGCAACAGCTCGCCGGCGGTCGGCTCGCTCGGCAAGGTGTACATCGGCTGCGACGACGGCAAGCTCTACGGCTTCGACGCCGTGACCGGCACCCCGGCCGCGGGCTTCCCGGTGGACATCGCCCAGGGATTCACCAGCGTAAAGCTCGTCGAGGGCTGCTCGCCGGTGACCGTCCCGGGCACGGCCGGGACCGACGTCATCCTGATGACCTCGCACTCGGACGGCAACAACTTCTACCTGCTCAGCTACAACGGGACGGCCGTGACCGGCACCATGGGCCAGTTCAGCTACACGCCCATGTCCTCGGGCGCCTTCGGGGAGGATGGCTCGTTCGCGGTCCACGCCGGGCCGTTCGTCCTCGGCTTCGCCGCCGCCGGCCGCCTGGAGTGGTACGCCTACACCGGCGACAACCAGAGCGCCTGGATCCACCCCTCGCCCACCTGGCTGCCGGGCGGGGTGATCCTGGCCCAGGCCAACGCCAGCTACCCCAACGGCATCCTGTACGCCATCGCCGCGCCGGTGAACCCGTCCTCGGCGGCGGGCTCCTACCCGCAGTGGCACGGCGACTACTTCAACTCGGGCTGGGGCTGGTAAGAGGGCGTTTCTCGTAGCGACGAGCGCCGGGGTCCGCTCGGGCCCCGGCGCTTTTTTTCCCTTCGCATGAACGACGTCAGGTTGAATGATCCCGGGCGGATGCGGGCCCTCTTCGCCCACGCGGCGGCGCTCGCCACGCTTGCGTTCGCCCTGTGGCTCGGCGGCGGCCTCGACCCGAACTTGCTCGAGTTTTCACCGGATCTCTTCCTGTGGATGGTGGCGTTTGCGTCTCTTTTGCTGCTCATCCTCCCCATCGTCCGCGGCCGCGCCCGGCTCGAACGCCCGCTTTCGCGAATCTCCTGGCTGCTTGCGCCCGCGGGACTGGCCTGGCTGGGCTCGCTCGTCTCGCTGGGATCGGTGCCCGACGCGGCGCAGGCGGAGAACCGCTGCGATCTGTTCCTGCTCGCCGGCGCGGTTTCGCAGCGGTTGTGCGCGGCGGGTCTTCTCGCCACCGCCACGTTGTGCCTCGGCGCGCTGCTGTCTGTCGAGACGTCCGGCGGGGCCAGCGGGGGATGGCGGGAGCGATGGTTGCTGCTTGGCCTCGGCGTGCCGACCGCCGCGCTCTCCGCCTGGGCCCTGCTGGAGCCGGATCTCCCCCGCGGGGTGCCGTTCATGGATCGCGCGGTGTTCGCCCTGTGGCCCATCCCGGCGCTGTTTGCGGCGCTGTGGCCGGTCGGGCGCATCCTGCGAGAATACCTGGCGGGCCGGACCGCCCCGCTCGCCGCCGCCCGCGCGCTGCTGGCCCTGCTCGCCGTCCTGGCGGGCACCCTCGCCTTGGTGATCCTGGGCCGCGCCCGGGCGCTGGCCGAGGGGCTCCTCGCCGCCTCGCGCTCGATGTCCTGGCCGGACGCGGTGACCGCGCCCGAGACCGCCGTCTTGTCGAGCGTGGCCGTGCGGCTGCTCCCCTGGGCCGGGTTTCTGCTCCTGGCCGCGTTCGGGCTCGCCCTGTGGCGGGAGCGAGGCGAGCGGCGTCCCCTGGCCCTGGCCGCGGGCGTCGTGCTGGCCCTGTCCGTGTTGGGCGCGGGGTTCGAATCCCAGTATCGGGAGGGCCGCAAGGAGCGCTGCCCGATCGCGAAGATTGCGGTTGAAAATAATACACCCTTCCGTAGAATGACCCGGCTCGTGTTGCGTCGGAGCAATATCCCTTTGCAGGTTTTTTCCCTGGGCGATGCCCAAAGGAGGAAGAAGGCATGAAACGGCGAACATTGCGGATGGCGATGGCCGCGTTGCTGGTGTGCGGCGCGGCGGGGTTGGCGCAGGCCACGGTGGTGTTGAGCCTCGAGCTCGAGGATCTGGCGCAGCTCGCGCCGGTCGTGGTCCTCGGTGAGGTGAACCAGGTGGCCAGCGAGCGCAGCCCGGACGGCAAGAGGATTCACACCCGCGTGCTGGTCACCCCTTCCGAGGTGTGGAAGGGCTCCGACGTCAAGGGCACCATCAGCGTAAAGTTCGTGGGCGGGAGCGACGGCGACGTGACGGCGCACCTCCCCGGCGCGCCCCGCTTCGCCGTGGGCGAGCGGGTGCTATTGTTCCTCGAGCCGCGGCAGGACAAGGACGGCTACCTCACCTTGGGCTTCTACCAGGGCAAGTTCAGCGTGTTCACCGACCCTCGCACCAAGCAGGAGCTTCTGCTGCGCGACGCCCCGGAGGCCGGGGTGAGCGTGATCGCCGGCCCGGCCGGCAAGTCCCATGACCGCGTGCGCACCCTCGACGAGGCGCGCGCGCTCTTCGCGAAGTAAGGAGGCCCGCCATGAAGACCACCCTGCTCTCGATCCTCTCGGCGCTCCTCCTCGTCGCCGCCGGCTGCGGCGGCGGCACCAACACCCCGGCCGACAGCGGCCACGACGGCTTCGACGGCCACGTGGCCGAGTGCACCACCGCCAGCCAGTGCGACGACGGCAACCCCTGCACCAACGACGACTGCGTCAGCGAGAAGTGCACCCACGTCAACAACAGCGTGCCGTGCGACGACGGCCAGGCCTGCTCCACCGACGACCACTGCCAGGACGGGGTGTGCATCGGCGGCGCCTCTCAGAACTGCGACGACGGCAACCCCTGCACCACCGACGGCTGCTCGGACACCTCCGGTTGCACCCACGTCAACAACAGCCTCGCCTGCGACGACGGGAGCGCCTGCACCTTCGGCGAGTTCTGCTCGAACGGCACCTGCGGCGGCGGCCAGGCCCTCGATTGCGACGACGACAACCTGTGCACCGACGACGCCTGCGACCCGGGCCGCGGCTGCGTCCACACCAACAACACCGTCGCCTGCGACGATCACCGCGCCTGCTCCACCAACGACCACTGCCAGGACGGGGTGTGCACCGGCGATTCCAACACCAACTGCGACGACAACAACCCCTGCACCACCGACTCCTGCGACGACGCGCTGGGCTGCGTGCACACCTTCAACACCGCGACCTGCGACGACCACAACGCCTGCACCGAGAACGACGCCTGCGAGCGCGGCGTGTGCAAGGGCGGCTCAACGGTGAACTGCAACGACGGCAACGCCTGCACCGACGACACCTGCGACATGCAGGCGGGCTGCCAGCACGCGAACAATACCAGCCCCTGCGAGGACGGCAACGCCTGCACGGTGGGCGATCAGTGCTCGGGCGGCCAGTGCGTCCCCGGGGCCGGTCCGGACTGCAACGACAACAACCCCTGTACCACCGACTCGTGCAGCCCGCAGACCGGTTGCACCCACGTGAACAACACCAACACCTGCGACGACAGCGACGCCTGCACCATGAACGACGTGTGTGCCAACGGCCAGTGCCACGGCGTGCCGCTGGACCGGGACGGCGACCACTACGTCCCCGTCTCCTGCGGCGGCAACGACTGCGACGACAACAACGTCGCGGTGAACCCGGGCGCGACCGAGGGACCGTCGGGCACCCCCACCTGCAGCGACACCATCGACAACGATTGCGACGGCGCCACCGACACCGCCGACTCCACCTGCCGGCAGTGCAACAACAACAGCGATTGCAGCGACAACAACGTGTGCAACGGCACCGAGACCTGCGCAAACAACGTGTGCGTCGCCGGCACCCCGCTCAACTGCAACGACAACAACCCCTGCACCGACGACTCGTGCAACCCGACCAGCGGCTGCACGTACGTAAACGACAACACCAACACCTGCACCGACAACAACGCCTGCACGAACGACGCCTGCGCAAGCGGCGCCTGCCAGAGCAGTGCCATCACCTGCAACGACAACAACCCCTGCACCGACGACTCGTGCAATACCGCCAGCGGCTGCGTGTACGTCAACGACAACACCAATACCTGCACCGACAACAACGCCTGCACCAACGACGCCTGCGTGAGCGGCACCTGCCAGAGCACGGCGCGCGACTGCAACGACAACAACGCCTGCACCCAGGACTCGTGCAACCCCGCCAGCGGCTGCGTCTACCAGAACCTCACCGGCCCGTGCGACGACGGCAACGCCTGCACCACCGGCGACACCTGCACCGGCGGCCAGTGCGTGGGCACCCCGCGCGATCAGGACGGCGACACCTTCGGCGACCGGGCCTGCGGCGGCACCGACTGCAACGACAACAACAACCAGATCTACCCGGGCCGGGCCGAGGTGTGCGGAAACTCCCTCGACGACAACTGCAACGACATCGTCGACGAGGGCTGCGCGAACTGCACCGCCATCGACTCGACCGCCGAGCTCATCATCGACAACAACGTCGCCTACTCCATCGTCCCCCTGGCGGCCGGCGACATGGTGCTGAACGGCTTCTTCGTAGAGGCCGAGGCCTACAAGGTGTTCGCGGTCAAGGCGGCCTTCTTCGACGTGGCCTGCGCGAGCGGCACCAACCAGGGCCGCTACTCGGCGCGCATCTTCGCCGACGACAACGGCAAGCCCGGCACCGAGGTGGGCTCGAGCCCCGTCTCCACGCTCGCCGTGACCGGCACCTGCGCCGACCAGCAGCAGCAGATCACCTGGGCCACCTTCACCCTGAGCACGCCGGTGTCTTTCACCCACGGGCAGATCTTCTGGGTGGGCGTGCGTTCCGAGGACGACGAGAGCACCGATCAGTACCTGCCGCTGTTCGACGGCGGCATCCTCGACCCGTACATCGGCGGGGTGGCGTACTTCACCCCGACCGGGTACCCGCGCGACTACTACTCCATCGGGGTCAACGCCATGGTCCGCGCCCAGGGCTGCGCCGACGGCCCGTGGCTCACGCTCGCCTCGCACACCCAGACTCCGGCCACCGTCCCCGCGGGCGGCACCGCCACCATCCAGGCCCCGCTACGCAACCGCGGCTACGCCGCCACGGGCAGCGTCACCGGCACCCTCTCCTCCCCCGACGCGGACGTGGTGGTGACCACCGGCAGCGCGAGCTACGGCACCATCGCGGTGGGCGCGACCGCCAACAACAACCCCAACTTCGCCATCCAGGCCACCTCCTCGGCCTTCGGCATCTACGGCATGGGACTGGACAGCACCGATGGCCCGCACAACTGGTCGGACGGCTTCGGGGTGTACGTCCAGGGCACCGGCTGCACCGCGGACAACCGCACCCTCCAGACCGACGACAACACCCCGACCTACGTCATCCCGCAGGCCGCCAACGACGAGGTGGGCAACTACTTCGTGGTGGACTCGGCCTCGTTCGCCCTGCGCTCGGTGGACGTGACCTTCTACAAGACGGTGTCCAGCCCGACCTCGCGCCGCTTCCGCCTCAAGATCTACACCTACCGGGCGGGGTTCCCCGACCAGACCCTCTACACCGGGAACTGGGTGACGGTGTCCGGCACCAACCAGTTCGTGGTGAACTTCCCGGTGAGCCCGGCGCTCACCTTCAAGAACGGTGACACCTTCTGGGCGACCATCCAGTCGGAGGGCGACCAGAGCACCTTGCAGTACTTCGCCATCCTGTCCGACGACGGCAACTCGCAGGCCAGCCCGGCCTCCTGGTACAACGGCGTGGTGAAGCCCGCCTCCACCGGCGTCTGGTCGCCGCTCTATGTCTCCATGATCATGCGGCCCAAGGGCTGCGCCGCCACCGAGCTGCGCTACGCCTCGCACACCACCAGCCCCTCGCCGGTGGTGCGCGGGACCCCGGCCAGCATCACCGTGACCGTGGCCAACGACGGCGCCATCGCGGCGAACAACGTCACCGCCACGCTCACCTCGACCACCTCCGACGTCACGGTGAGCGACAGCACCGCCGCCTTCGGCGCCGTGCCGGCGAACGGCACCAAGGCGGCCAACGACCCGTTCGTGGTGACGGTGTCGAACACCTCCACCGCCTACCAGTTCATCATGCAGATCGACATCACTGACGGCACCACCACCTGGCGCGACTACTTCCCGCTGGTGATCCAGGGCGGATACGTCGATCTCGCCATCCAGAACTTCACCGCCACGCTGGCCGGCTCGGACATCATGTGGCACTGGGAGGTGGTGAACAACGGCAACATCGATCTCTTCTCGCCCTTCCGGGTGGACTTCTACCTCAACCGCGAGACGGCCCCCACGACCAACCTGAACGGCGACTGGAACAACACCCCGACGGGCATCCTGCGCGGGACGCCCATCCCCTACGACTTGCAACTCCCCGGCGCCGCTCCCGGGACGTACAAGTCCTGGGTGCAGGTCGACACCCTGGTCCAGATCAGCGAGTCGAACGAGTCGAACAACGTGGCCGGGCCGGCCACCGTTACCATCGGCAACGACGCCTTCGTGCTGCTCAACCCGGCGCGGCGGTGGTTCCCGGCCAGCATCCCGGTCCACTACCGCTTCGCCTCGGGCACCCAGCCGGGCATGCCTGCCGGCCAGGACAAGGTGGCGGTGCGAAACGGCTTTGCGCACTGGCAGGCCGTGACCCCGGCCACCATCGCCTTCGTCGAGGACAGCCAGACCGGGTCGCCGGGATTCAACGTGGACAGCATCAATACCATCACTTTCAACGATCCCTATGGCGACCTGGATTCGGCGACGTTGGCGGGCACCACCACAGTATATGATAGCCAGACCATGGTGGTGAACGGTACGACCTTCTACCGGACCTACGATTCCGACATGGTCTTCAACAATGGCATCCCCTTCGGCACCAACGCCCAGGCGGCGGCCTGCGCCACCCAGGTGTTCGACATGGAGGGCGTGGCCACCCACGAACTCGGTCACACCATCGGCCTCGGCCATGCCTCGCAGATCAACGCCACCATGTACTACGCGGTGGACTACTGCGACGCCAGCAAGATCACGCTCGAGACCTCGGACATCAACGGCACGAACTTCATCTACCCCCCCTGAGTGATCGTCGCGATTGATTGACGCTGGAAAAGCCGGCCCTGCGGGGCCGGCTTTTTTTTCGGTAGAACCATTTTGGAAAATGTCGTGGCGCGGCGCGTAAGAAGAGTCCTCCATGCAGCGGAGCCGGCTTGGCGGCGAGCAGTTAGGAGAACCCGCCGTCAAGCAGCCGCGCCGAAGAGAATATTGTCGAAAAAAAAGTGAGGTGCGGTCAGCGGCTTCCCGGCTTGGTTGCGGCCGGAGGGCGCGGTAGGATGTGGTCATGCGCGCGTGGGTGATTGTGATCGTCGTGGCTGGCTGGTGTGAGACGATTGTCGGCGCCGGTTGCACCGGGCGCATCATCCTGGAGGACGGCGGGATAGAGGACGGAGACGACGCGGGGCCGGACGGAAACGCCGCTGGCGACGATGGCCTGCTCGCGGACGGCGATCCGGGCGAGCCGTATGACCGTCCCCAAGACCCCGACGCTGGCCCGGACGCCAACTCCGGCGACGATGGCGGCGGCGCGGACCCGGGGCCCTGCCCGGCCACGCTGGCCGCTCGCCTGCGCACGACCACCATCTCGGTGGCCCCGGATAGCGTGAACTCGTCGGCCGGCGGTTGGTACTCGCCCGACACGCCGCCCATCCTGGCGGCAGGCGCCTCCGGCTCCCGTGTCGCCTGGCAGGATGTTTCCGGCCGCGTCCACATCACCCCGCTCGACGCTTCGGATGCGCGCGCCGGGCCGGACCTCCTGGTGGAGTCGAACGAGCTGCGCGGGTTCGCCACGCTGGGCCAGGGGTTTGCGGTGTTGATCCAGCGCGGATCGGACCAGATGGCCCTGGTGGGCTTCGATGGCGCGGGGAGCCGGGTCTTCGACGTCACCATCGTGGGCAACAACGACCACACCAGCGAGGGCGACAAGTGGATCCGGCGCGAGTGGGGCGACAACGGGCGGCTGATCTCCTTCGAGGGGAAATACGCGGTGTACTTCGGCCACACCATGAACTGGGGCGCGCAGGGCGAGCACCAGGGCGACCTGCTGTGGTTCTACGATGCCAGCGGGAACAAGGTCGGCGGGAGCTGGGACTGGGGATGCAGCCACTCCCTCGACGTCCGTCTGGGTTGGAATGGAAGCCTGCTGGGGCCGGTGTGCCTCTCCGATTGCTACCCGAGCAAGGCCATCTGGTTCGACCACCGCGGAATCGAGCTTCACCCGGAGCCCTCGGGCAACTGCGCCGGGAGCAGCAACGCCGAGCTGGGCGGGCTGGCCCCGGTGGCGGGCGGGTTCTTCGTCTCGTTCGTCTCGGCGGAGGGACGCGCCTCCCACGACGTGGCGCTTTTGCAGGTGTCGAACTCGTATCAAAAAGGCGAGCTGCGCTGGCTGACCGACACCGCCGGCGTGGAGGAGCAAAGCGCCCACCTCGCGCCGTACGGGCCCGCGCTCTTCGCCGCCTGGGAGGCGGGGGGGCAGACGCTGGGCGCCCTGGTGGACGAGTCGGGAGCCTTCCTGACCGGGCCCGAGCCGCTTGGGCTCTCGTTCAACCGGCAGACGGATTTTGCCACGTTTTCGAACGGCGACGTGGGGTGGGCCTACGGCTCGGGGTCGGAACTCACGATGTACCGGTTGCGCCGGTGCCCGTGAGCGGCACCGGAGCGCCGGCCGCGCCGGGTTCGGGCCTGAGGATCCGCTTCACCAGGGCCACCACGCCGGCGGCCAGGGCGGCGCCGGCCAGCACGTCGATGACGTAGTGGTAGCGCAAGTACACGCAGGCGAAGGGGATCGAGGCGGCGAACGGCAAGAGCAGCCAGAACCAGCGCCGGCTGTGGCGGAAGGCGGCCCAGCACAGCAGCAGGGTGTTGGCCGTGTGCAGGCTGGGGAAGCAGTCGCGTGGGATGCGGGTGCGATCCATCAGGGCTTCCTTGAGGCTCTGCGCGTACTGGGTGTGGATGGGCACCTCGAACGGGGTGAAGAACATCGGCCCCACCACCGGCACCAGGCTGTAGGTGATGAGCCCGATCCCCATGCACAGGGTGATGGCCAGGGCGAGCTCCCGGAGCGCCCGCACGCCCCCGGTCGCGCGCACGATACCGAACACCAGCGGAAACAGCGCGGCATAGAACGCATAGCAGAAGGCGAGCCACTCCGAGAGCGGCGCCCAGATGATGGCCTGCAAGGCCCGCACCGGATCGTGGCCGAAGAACAGGAAGCGATCGATGGCGGCCATCTCCGGGTCCAGGTCGCGCCACAAGGGGATGTCCAGCACCTGTTGCATCACGCTGTAGCCGAACACGAGCAGCGCCGGCGGCAGCCAGTCCCGGAGGGCATCGATGGCGCGAAAGGCCTGGCGACGGACGAAGCGGCCCGGCGGATCGATGGAGGGCTGCTTGCCGTTTCGGCCCACGGCCGCCCACAGCAACAGCGGCAAGCCGCCCGCGAACACCACCAGCGTGAGCGCAGTGATGGAATAGAGCATCACCGAGATCTCTTCCGCGGCGAGCGGGTCGTGCGCGCGTATCGCCCGCGGCAAGCTGGTCAGGTAGGCCAGCAGCGAGAGCATCAGGGGAAGGCCGGCGACAAGGAGCGACAAGCGGTGCCATTTTTGGAAGCGGGTTCGTCCCTCGGGCCAGGGCCGGCGTATAAAGTCCCGCAGGGACAACACCAGCAGCACCAAGAGCAAGGCGCCGAAGATCTCGGGCCGGAAGACAGTCAGCTCGATGGAGCTTTCCAGGTCGCCGTGGACGGCCAGGCGCACGGCCACGTATCCCCAGAAGCCCAGCACCACCCATTCCGCTGGACGAGGGAGGAACCAGCGCCAGGAGAGCGGCGGCCCGTCGCCGCCCGCCGGGTCGGGTTCGATGGGGGAGGGCTGGGACATGGGAGGATTGTGGGCGGCGTGGCCAGCGGAGTCAATTTCTGCATTGCTTCGTGCTTGACAGGGAGGGCCGGGAGGGGTTCTTTTGGGCCAGAGAAAAAGGAGCGTAAAAGGAGCACCCATGCAGAACTCGTTCGCCGAGCAGGTCCGCCGGGGCATCCCCGACGAGCTTCCCCCGATGCCTCCCGAGGAGCCCGGCATCTCCCATGCCCCCGCCCGGCGCCGGGTATTGTCTCCCGAGGAGGAGGCGCTGGCCCTGGAGAACGCCCTGCGCTACTTCCCGCCCCGGCTCCACGAGCGGCTGGCGCCGGAGTTCGCCGCGGAACTGCGCCGGGACGGCCGCATCTACATGCGCCGCTACCGCCCGGCCTACCCCATGCGCGCCCGCCCCATCTCCGAGTACCCGGCCCGTTGCCCCGAGGCGGCGGCCATCATGCTGATGATCCAGAACAACCTGGACCCCGCGGTGGCCCAGCACCCGTACGAGCTCATCACCTACGGCGGCAACGGCACGGTGTTCCAGAACTGGGCCCAGTACCTCCTCACCATGCGCTACCTCTCCGAGCTGGAGGCCGACCAGACGTTGGTGCTGTACTCGGGCCACCCCCTGGGGGTCTTCCCCTCGAACCCCGCGGCGCCGCGGTTGGTGCTCACCTGTGGCATGGTCGTCCCCAACCACTCCTCGCCCGAGGACTACGAGCGCCTGGCGGCGCTGGGCGTGACCAGCTACGGCCAGATGACGGCCGGCAGCTTCATGTACATCGGGCCGCAGGGCATCGTGCACGGGACCACCATCACCCTGCTCAACGCCGGACGCCGCTACCTCGGAACCGACGAGGCGCGCGGCCTGCGCGGGCGGTTGTTCGTGAGCTCCGGGCTGGGCGGGATGAGCGGGGCCCAGGCCAAGGCCGCCGTCATCGCCGGGGCCATCGGGGTGATCGCCGAGATCGATCCGGTGGCGGTCAAGAAACGCCACAGCCAGGGCTGGGTGATGGAGGTCGAGGAGGATCTCGACCGGCTGCTCGTTCGCCTCGAGCGCGCCCGCCGCGATTCCCAGCCGGTCTCGATCGCTTACCTCGGCAACGTGGTGGACCTGTGGGAGCGCCTGGCCCGGGAGGGGGTGACCGTCGAGCTGGGCTCGGATCAGACCTCGCTGCACA
This sequence comes from uncultured Myxococcales bacterium, assembly GCA_964561025.1. Classification (GTDB taxonomy): domain Bacteria; phylum Myxococcota; class B64-G9; order B64-G9; family B64-G9; genus JAAZNF01. Next base: position 41,912 of record CAZLNM010000007.1, on the reverse strand, counting down.
TCCCCTTCTCGGGCGGCTACTACCCGGTGGGGCTCACGCTCGCCCAGTCGCGCCAGATGATGGTGTCCGATCCGGACGGCTTTCGCGAGCGGGTTCGTGAATCGCTGCGGCGCCAGGTCCTGGCCATCAACCGCCTCGCCGAGCGCGGCATGGCTTTCTGGGACTATGGCAACGCCTTCTTGCTGGAGGCCTCGCGGGCCGGCGCCGAGGTGGTCCGCCCCGGCGGGGGTTTCCGCTACCCGTCGTACGTCGAGGACATCATGGGCCCGATGTGCTTCGACTTCGGCTTCGGGCCGTTCCGCTGGGTGTGTGCAAGCGGCGATCCCGCCGACCTGGCCGCCACCGACGAGATCGCGCAGCGCGAGATCGAGGCCATGGCGCGCGAGGCTCCCGCGGAGATCCGGCGCCAGCTCCTCGACAACCTGGAGTGGATCCGGCGGGCCGGGGAGAACCGGCTGGTGGTGGGCTCGCAGGCGCGCATCCTGTACTCGGACGGCCCCGGGCGCGTGCGGCTGGGGCTGGCCATGAACCGCGCCATCCGCGAAGGGCGGCTGCGCGGCCCGGTGGTGCTGGGCCGCGATCACCACGATGTCTCCGGCACCGACTCGCCCTACCGCGAGACCGCCGACATCCGCGACGGCTCGCGCTTTTGCGCCGACATGGCCGTGCACAACGTCATCGGCGACGCCTTCCGCGGTGCCACCTGGGTGAGCCTGCACAACGGCGGCGGGGTCGGCTTCGGCGAGGCCATCAACGGCGGCTTCGGCATGGTGCTCACCGGCTCCGAGGAGTGCGATCGCCGCATTCGCTCCATGCTGTTCTGGGACGTGCAGCACGGGGTGGCCCGCCGGGCCTGGGCGCAAAACGAAAACGCCCGCTGGGCCTGCCAGCGGGCCCTCGCCGCCGAGCCGAAGCTGCGGCTCACCCTGCCGCAGCGCGCCGACCCGGCGCTGGTGCGCCAGGCCCTGGAGCGCGCCAAGCCGTGAGATCATCCCGGGCGCTGCTCCCGCTCTTGCTGCTGGCCGGGTGTCGCAGCGAACCCGCGCCGCCGGCCGCCAGAGCCGACGGCGGCGGGAAGGCGGGCATCCCCGAGTTCGTGGTGGTCCACGCCGCCGCCGATGGCGACACCTCCCGCCTGGTTGCGCTGCTCGACGACGGCTTGAGCCCGGACGCCCGGGACGGGACCGGACACACCGCCCTGGGGGAGGCGTGCCGGCTGGGCCACCTCGGCGCCATCGAGGCGCTGCTTTCGAGAAAGGCGGATCCGAACCTGAAGGACGGCGAGGGCCGCGCGCCCTTGCACAACCTGTTCATGCGCACCAACTGGAAGCTCGAGGCGCAACACGTGGCGCTGCTGCTGCGGCACGGGGCGAACGCCGACGCCCAGGACGCGCGCGGGCGCACGGCGCTGCACCTTTCGGCGGAGCGGGGGATGACCGAGGTGATCGAGGTCCTGCTCTCCGAGGGGGCGGATCTCGAGGCGGTCGATCGGCTCGGACGCACCCCGCTGCTCCGGGCGGCGGTGCGCGGCAAGGTCCAGGCGGCGACGCTTCTGCTACAGCGGGGCGCCGACCTGCACCGCGCCGATCGCTTCGGCCGCACCGCGCTGCACCTTTCGGCGCGGCGCCGCGATCGGGAGATGACGCGCATGCTGCTCACGCAGGGCGCGAACCCTGCCGCCGAGGACGCCTTCGGCCAGACCCCGCGGCGCTTCGCCGCCCTGACCTGCATGCGCGATCTCGGCGAGTCGCTCGAGAAGAAGCCCGCCTCCGCGTCGGCCATCCTGCCCGCGCCGGTGTGCACCCGGGACGGGTTCCTGGCGGCGGCGGCGCTGTCGCTGGCCGCCTTGGCCGGCCGCCTGGACGTGGCCCGGCTGCTGCTCGAGGTGGGGGCGGACCCCCGGCGGGTGTTGCACACCCCGGACATTCCCCGCATCGAGGGCACCGCCCTGCACGCCGCGGCCGTGGCGGGACGGCCCGAGATGGTGGAGCTGTTGCTCGAGGCCGGCGTCCGTCCCGACGTGCGGGACGTGGCCGGCCAGACGCCGCTGCACCGGGCGGCGCAGCTCGGCCGGGTGACCGTGCTGCGCTTGCTCATCGAGCGGGGAGGCCCGCTCGGGGCGCCGGACGAATTCGGCTTTACGCCGCTGCACGCCGCCGCCGCCGCCGGCCAGGAGGACGCCGCGCGTCTTCTGTTGGAGCGCGGCGCCGACGCCCGCGAGCGGACGCGCGCGGGCAAGACCCCGGCCGAGCTGGCCCGGGAAACCGGCTACCGGGACCTGGCCGGCATGCTCTCTCGCTGGGCGGGTGGGGGACGCGGAGGTGATTGATCGGCGCGGCGGGCTCTCCTACAATGGCCCCGCTCGCCCGTCCCGGGAGGCTCGCATGAACGGTACGCCTCGCTGGTTGTCGCTCGGCACCTGTTGGCTCGTCGGCGCAGCGCTGATCTCGTTTGTCTCGGCTTGCCGCCGGGAGGCGCCGGCCGCGGCCGCGGCGGCGAGCCAGGCGCCGCCCAAGGAGGATGACGTGACCAAGGCCAAGAAGGAACCGGTGTTTGAACCCCAGGTGGCGGGGGCCTTCTACCCCGCCGAGGCGGAGGCGCTGCGCAAGCAGATCCAACGCTACCTCGACGAGGCTCACAAGGCCGGCCGCGCCGCGCCGGGCGACCTTCTGGGCATCATCGTGCCGCACGCGGGATATCCCTACTCGGGCCCGGTGGCGGCCTTCGGCTTCCAGGCGGCCCGGGCGGCGGGGCCGTACCGGCGCGTGGTGGTGCTGGGCCCCGCCCACCGGCAGCTCTTCGCGCAGCCCGCGCTGCTGGACGCGCCGGCCTACCGCACCCCGTTGGGCGACATCCCCATCGATCGGGAGGGCGTGGCCGCGCTGGCCGCGACGGGGGCGGCCAAGATCGACCCGGGGCGCTTCTACAACGAGCACGCCCTGGAGGTGGAGCTTCCCTTCCTCCAGGTGGCGCTGGGCGACTTCTCCCTGGTCCCCGTCATGTTGAGCCAGGCCTCGCCGGACAGCGCCCGCCGTCTGGCCGAGGCCATCCGGAAGGTCTTTCCCGGCAAGGACACCCTGGTCGTCGCCAGCACCGACATGTCCCACGACTACCCGTACGAGCTTGCGGTGGCGCTCGATGAGAACGGCCTGCGCTACGTGAAGGGTCTGGACGCGGAGGGATTGTGGAAGGCCTACCAGGCCTTCGAGCGCGCCGAGCCCCGCATCCAACTCGCGGGCGGCAAGCCCGAGCCGGACTGCACCCAGTTCTGCGGCATGGGTCCGGTGCTGACCCTGGTGGAGCTGGCGCGGCTCTTCGGCGACGCCTCCGCCACGGTGCTGGACCGGCGCAACTCCGGCGACATCGTGGGCGACAAGAAGAGCCGCATCGTGGGGTACGCAGCGGTGGCCTTCACCCTGGCGAAGCCCCGGCCGGAAGGCGGCGGGCCCGCCGCCGGCAAGAAGGCCGGAGCGCACGTCGGCTCCACCGGCGACTTCCTGGATGATTCGCAAAAGAAGCGCCTGCTCGAGATCGCCCGCCAGGCCTTCGAGAGCTACGTGCGGGACAAGCAGGTGAAGGACTTCGAGGTCCAGGACGAGAAACTGCTCGAGCCCGGCGCGGCCTTCGTGACGCTCACCAAGAGCGGCGAGCTGCGCGGCTGCATCGGGCACATGGAGCCGACCGACCCGCTGTGGCGCATGGTGCGTGATCGGGCCATCGACGCCGCCGTCCACGACCCGCGTTTCCGCCCGGTGACGCCGTCCGAGATCCCCGACATCCAGATCGAGATCTCCGTGCTGTCGCCGCGCGTCCCGGTCAAGGACCCGCGGCGCGAGATCGTGATCGGGCGCGACGGGGTGTGGCTGGAGCTCGGCATGGCGCGCGGGGTGTTCCTGCCCCAGGTGCCGGTGGAGCAGGGCTGGACCACGGTGGAGGAGTACCTCGACCACCTGTGCCAGAAGGCCGGGGTGTACGAGCGCGGTTGCTGGAAGGCCTCGGGCGCCAAGATCATGCGCTTCACCGCGCTGGTGTTCGGCGAGGGGGAGGTCCGCTGAGCGTTCGGTCCCCGAGGTGTCGGGTTTGACATCGCTGGAATAATCCACTACGATTCATCCTCACAACCAACCTCAAGGAGGAAAAATGTCGCGGCTCTCCAAGCTCATCGGATTGCTTTCAATTCTGGCTCTCGCGCTGTCGCTCTCGGCCTGCGGCGGCAGCAGTGGTGTCACCTGCGCGAGCGCGCTCGGGCACTTCTACGACATGAACTGCGCCCTGGCTTCGAACGGCCAGACGATCTCGCGCGCCGACGCCATCGAGGGTTGCGAGTCGGACACTCCCACCATCAAGAACTGCGGCTGCAAGGAAGAGTTCGACGTCGCCCTCAAGTGCTTCTCCGAGATCGGCCAGAGCCAGTGCTCGAGCTGCGACGTTCAGCTCGGCAACTGGGTCACCTGCATGAACAACTGCGGCTAGGCAGGATCCGCCTCGCGCCCCCGGGTTCGCCGGCTCTGCCGGCGCGCCCTTCAGTCCAGCAGAATCAGCTCGTTCGACAGCTCGTCGCGGTCGCCGGCGCTCTTGGGGAAGTGCCGCGAGAGCTTCTCGCCGCACAGGCGGATGCCCGCCACCAGCCCGTCGGCGAGCGACTTTGCGCGCAGGCCGGCCAGGATGGCGTCCCGCACCTCGACGAAGTCCCCGTCGCCGAGCCGCTCGGCGATGGCCGCGTCCCCGACCACCCGCACCCGGCGCTCGAAGAGCGAGAGGTAGATGAGCACGCCGGTGCGAGCCCGGGTGCGGCCGAGGTTCCGCTGGAAGAACACACGGTCGGCGGCGCGCACCACCTCGGCCTCCATCTGCGCTTCGGTGGTGAGCAGCCGGCGCAGCCACCCGGCGCGCGTGGCCAGGGCCGCTCCCAGGACAAACCCTCCGAACAGGAGGCCGAGGCCGATCAGGAGCTCGACCCAGGTGACGCGCAGCTCGGCCGGGCCCCAGCCGCCGGCCGGAACATCACTCGCCACCAACCAGGCCGCGGCCAGCAGCAGCGCCCCCAGCCACAGCCCTGCCAGGTCCTCGGCCCGGTCGTAGTCGCCGCTCTGCGTGGCCAGCACGCACACCAGCTCGCCACAGGTGCTCTGCTCGGCGTCCTGGATGGCGTCGCGCACCCGGGCGCGATCGGCGTCGGAGATGATCTCGCTGGCGCGCTTCATGCCGCTCACCACCTCCCGGTGGCGCCGCGCCCGCCGCCGGAGAAGCCGCCCCGGAAAAAACCGCCCATCGAGAAGCCGCGGAAGCGCGGCCGCCGGCTGTACCGGTTCCAGCGTATCATCATGGTGAGCACGGTCCCCCAGAACACCCAGGCCCAGCCGCTCGACCCGCGGCGGATCAGCGAGACGAGCGTGAACAGGCCCAGCGCCCCCAGGCCGGCCAGCACGCCATAGAACGTGGCGGAGCGCGGCGGCATGGGAAGGGGCTCGTTCTTCACCATGGCCGAGAGCGCCGTCGCCCCGGCCAACACCCCGCGCGAGTACTCCTCCCGGCGGAACGGGGCGACGATGTAGCGCTCCATGATCTTCCGGCAGTCCCGGTCCTTGGTGTTTCCCCAGCCGTCGCCCAGCTCGATGCGGGCCTGCCGGTCCTTCTTGGATACCAGGAGCAGCACGCCGCGGTTGCCGGGGTCGCTCCCGGGCGCCGCCTCCGCCCGAACCGGGCCGCCGATGCCCCAGGCGGCGTACAGCCGCCGGGCATAGGCCTCGATCGAGAGCCCGAAGGCGCGGTAGTCGCCGAGGCTGGGGATGGTCACCACCACGATGGGGACCGCGACGTCCCGGTCCGTCTGAAGGAGCAGCGTCTCGATCTGGGCGCGGTCGGACGGGTCGAGGAGGCGGGCCTCGTCCACCACCCCGGTCCGGCCGCGAGGCGGGTCGGGGAACAGGGGTTCCCAACCCGCCCGCGCCGGGGCCAAGCCTCCGAGGAGAGTGAGCACCGCCCCGGCGAGCGCCGGCAAGGCGCTACACCCACGCGGCCGGCGCCATGGATTGCCTGATAAAGGAGCCAGCTTATGAGGCATGATACAGGACGCTAGCACGGAGCGGGCATCCCGCCAAGGGCCACCGGCGGCCCCGAATCCCTGGCGAACGCGAACGGCTTCGGTTGCCTTTCTTGCGGTCTTCTACCCCTTGGCGCGGCCCCCGACGCGCGCCCGCCCGCGCTGGCTTCGTGGGCCCCGCGGTCGGTCGCGCCAGAATGTTTTCTCTCACAAAGCTGGTCTTCCAGGGAAATACGATCGATCGCTCGCCGGGGACCCCCGCGATGTCGCCCGGTCGTGGATTGGCTCTACCGAGAGCCGATGGCTTGTCCGGGGGCCGGGCTCTCAGAACGCGCCGGTGAAGGTGAGGCCGAGGAGGTGGGAGGCGGTCTGGTAGTGCCCGTTGGCCCGGCCCTCGGGGTTGAGCCCGTCGCCGGAGCCCACCAGGTTGTCCTTGTCGCCCTGCCAGATGGCCAGCATGTAGCCGACGTCGACCTTCCAGGATTTGGCGTGGTAGCCGGTGCCGACCGTGATGAGGTCGCGCCGGCCGTCGGGGAGCGAGGGGTCGTAGGTGTCCTTGGGCACCGGCGAGAACACCGAGCCGTAGCCCGCCCGGATGGGCAGGTAATCGAACAGCATGTACTCCGCCCCGATGGACACCTGCCAGCTTGTGCCCCAGTTCTTGTCGAGCTTCACCGGGGCCAGCGCGGTGCAATCTCCCTTCTCGTAGCAGGCAAAGGAGATGTTGAGCTGGTCGTAGCTCTGGAAGAAGGCCACGTAGAAGTCGAGGCCTACTTTGAGGCCCGGCACGCCGAGGTACGAGATGCCGGTGTTGAAGTGCAGCGGCAGCTTGATGGTCACGTCGCCGGTGGTCTTGTTCCCCGCCGGGAAGGTCTGGCCCAGGCTGTCCGACAAGAACTGCCGGATGCGGGGGTCGCTGAAGCTGAACTTGGCGTCGCCCGAGAAGGGGACGTTGAGCCGGCCCTTCTCGTTGAAGCCGCCGCGGATGGAGAAGCCGAAGCCGACAAGCTCGGGGAGCTCCGCGTACAGCGCCAGGTTCCAGCCGTGGCCGATGCCGCTGCCGGTCATGGCCATCTCGCCCCAGGGATCCATGATCTGACCGCGGCTGAAGGTCTGCACCACGGTGAGGTCGAGGCGCTTCTGCAGGTGCGCCTGGCCGTACACGAACATGTAGCCCGCGGCCAGCGACAGCTTGAACTTGTCCTTGAAGCCCAGCATCTTGGCGAGATCGACCGCCAGCACGGGGTTCGAGAAGAAGGTCTTAAGATCGGTCTCGGTGGCGATGAAGCGCCCGTCCCACTCGCCCGGCCAGAACGTCCCCAGCCCGAACGGGTTGTTCAGCCCGAAGCCGGCGGTCAGCCCGGTCTCGCCGATGCGGTAGGTGGCGTACAGATGGATGGGGTTGAAGCCGTGGACCTTGGCGTCGAACTTGCCCGTGCCGTCGTTGATCTCTTTTACGATGGGGTTGCCGTTCGCGTCGAAGGTGTTCACCGTGCGCGGCGGGGTGGGGTTGCCCGCGCCCTCGTAGCTGGTGTAGGCCACGATGCCGGTGACCCCGAGCTGGAGCTGCAGGCCGGGGAGCTCGGTGATGGCCGCCGGGTTGTAGTACATGGAGCTGGGATCGTCGGCGATGCCGGCCCGGGCGCCGCACATGCCGGTGGCCGAGCCGTTGTGCTCGTAGATGAGGAAACCGCCGGCCAGCGCCGGCGCGGCCGAGAGCGCGATTGCGGCGAGTGCCAGAATCGGAAGTCGAACCCACGTCCTCATGAATCCCTCCTTGCGTCCGGTTGATCGGTTGCGCGCGAACGCGCCGGCTCTTCTGGCCCCGCGTTCGCGCGGCGAGACATCCGAAGGATGCGGCAACCCGGCGCTGGACCGGTGCGCTGTTGTGCTCGGTCGCGCCAGAGACAGTGATTTCCCGCTCGGAGCATGTCTTTCGACGGGTCTCAATAGTAAAACGGCGCGGGTCAGGTCGTGGCCCGCGCCGTCGGGTGCCGCTCAAACGCGCTCGACTACTCGTTGGCCTGGATGATCAGGAAGAAGCAGAAGCCGCCCTTCAGGCCCGCCTGGTGATCGTTGAAGGTGTGCCCGGTGGCCTGCACGGTGATGGTGTAGGGCGAGCTGGGGAGATCCGTGATCACGTAGATGCCGGTGGCCGAGGTGCCGGCGACGCCGAAGTCGGTGAAGGTCGGGTTGGGGTAGAGGGCCACGTTGGCGCCGTCGCTCTTCTTGACCACCTTGGCGCCGGCGATGGGCTGGCCGGCCGCGTCCACCACGAAGCCCATGGCGAAGCCCTTGTTGGCGGCGTCGAAGCCCGGCACGGCGGCCATGCCGGCCACGAGGGTGTTGGGCACCACGAACACCTTGGCGCCGTCGATGCAATTGTGAGTGGACATGTCGGTGGTCCAGCCCTTCACGCCGGTGCCGGTGGGGAAGAAGTTGCCGGCGGTGCCGTCCCAGCCCTTGTCGTCGGCCAGCACCACCAGGCCGAGCTGCACGGCGGAGGTGTCGAAGCAGGCGGTGGGGCCGAACTTGCCATCGGCGCCGGACTCGAGGTCGGCGAGCTTGGTGGGGTTGGGGTTCATGAGCGCGTCCATCGGGGAGATGGGGGCCACGGCTACGGACACCGGAGTCTGGTCGATGGCCAGGGTGATGCCCTCGATGTCGATGAAGCCCGCCTGCTGGTTGCAGCAGGGCTCCACGCAGGCGCCGGCGGTGTTGCAGATGAGGCCGTCCGTGCAGTCGCCCTTGTTGGTGCCGCAGTAGCAATCCTTGCCGTTCTCCTGGTAGGTGCCGCACACCTTGGTGCCGCAGGTGTCCGTGGTGCAGGCCTTCATGCTGTCACTGCTGCCGCAGTGCATGAGCACCACGCCGAGGCCGAGGATCATCGCCAGCGCCATGCCGAGAACCAATACCTTTTTCATCGTCTTCTCCTTTTCTGGTTATTGCTCTACCCTTTGAAAACCGCGACCGTCCTCCCATCGGGAATGTCCCAAAATCCAGCGCACACTAGGGCAAAACTCCTGGCTTGTCAACTTTCGCCGAGGCTTTTTTTCCCTTGCGGGCCGGGGGTGGATTTGCACGGGGGGGGCTTCTCTGGCATGCTTGCCCCGCACTCTCGATCCGGGGGTCTATCATGTCGACGCGGATCGCCCTTCTTCTCTGTGTTGTGTCGTTGGCCTGTTGCGCCAAGCGCCAGGAGATCCCGCAGAGCGCCTACGACCCGGCGGTGCTGGCCGCGGTCGAGGAGGCCGCCCAGGCCGAACAGGAACGCCGCGAGGCCCTGGCCGCGGCGCAGGCCGAGCAAGAGCGCCGTAGCAAGGGCGAGTGCAACTACAAGAAGGGCGGCTGTCGCGAGGGCTTCGTGTGCTGGGACTCGTACTTCTGCAAGAACAACTTCTCCGACCAGTGCAAGGCCGCCGGCGACCGGATGTGCCACAAGCGCTGCCGCGAGGACGCCGACTGCCCCAAGGAGATGCCCTCCTGCCAGGAGATCCCGCTGTTCCTCGGCACCGAGACCGGGGTGCTGGAGAAGTTCTGTGTCGGCGAGTGACGCGCCCGCGGTCCCCGACCGGCTGGAGGCGCTGTGCGGCTTTGAGCTTCGCTGCGCCTGCGGCCGGACACACGCCGTCCCCATCCGGGAGATCGTGCTGGGGAGAGGAGTCCTCGGCGAGCTTTCGCGTCTCGCGCGCGGGTTCTCCCCGGCGGGGCCGGTGGCGGTGGTCTTCGATCGTAACACCCGCGAGGTGGCCGGGGAGCGCGCGGCAAGGCTGCTCGAAGCCGAGGGCTTCTCGGTGCGGCGGGTGCTGGTCCCGGACGGCGCGGGCGGCCGGCCGCACGCCGACGAGGCGACCCTGCGGCTCGTCGAGAGCGCGCTGGCGGGCCAGGCCCTGGCGGTGGCGGTCGGCGCGGGCACCGTCAACGACCTGTGCAAGCTCTCCTCGCACCGGGCCGGCATCCCCTACCTGTGCGTCCCCACCGCGCCATCCATGAACGGCTACACCTCGGCGCTGGCCGCGGTCATGCTGGGAGGCGTGAAGCGCACCGTGGACTGCCCGCCGCCGTCAGCGGTGGTGGCCGACCTGGACATCCTGGCCCGCGCCCCCATCGAGCTCATCCGCGCCGGGCTCGGCGACCTCGAGTCCAAGCCCACCTCCACCGCGGACTTCCGCCTGGGTGGATGGCTGGGGCGCTCGGCGTACTGCCGGGTGCCGGAGCGGGTGGTGCTCTCGGCCGAGGCCCGCGCGGCCGAGGTCGCCGAGGGCATCGGGCGGGCCGATCCGGCCGCGCTGGCCGTGCTCGCCGAGGCGCTCCTGCTCTCGGGCATCTCCATGACGCTGGCGGGCTCGTCGGCCCCGGCCTCGGGCGGCGAGCACCTGCTCTCGCACCACTGGGACATGACGGCGGGCGCCGAGGGCCGCGTCGAGGGCCTCCACGGCGCGCAGGTGGGCGTGTGCACGCTGATTTCGGCGTCGTTGTACCAGGAGCTCGCCGCGCTCGACCCCGGCGCCATCGACGTGGAGCGCCTGCTGGCCGCACGGCCGGATCGAGGAGGGCTCGAGCGCCGCTGCCGGGCCGCGCACCCCGAGCAACCCGACGAGGTGTGGGCCGAGTGGCAGAAGAAGCTGCTCTCTTCCGATGCGCTGCGCGCCGAGCTTTCGCGCGTGCGCGAAGGTTGGAAAGACCTGTGGCATGAGCTGGGCGAGGTGCTGCGGCCGGCGCAGCGCATCCGGGAGATCCTCCAGGCCGCCGGGGCGCCGCTCACGGTGCGCTCTCTCGGGCTCACTCCCGAGCACGCCCGGCGCAGCCTGCGGTCGGCGCACCAGATCCGCGGGCGTTTTACGGTGCTGGATCTGGCGGACGAGCTCGGGGTCCTCGAGTTTGTTGCGGACAGGGTGCTCGAAAGAGCCGGGGTGAATTCCTGAAACCGATCCGTCTGACAATAACGATGTCTATCCTACCGGCGGGGAACGGGTTTTCCCCGCCCGGGAAGAACTTTTCCCAAACGCGCCCGTCGGCAGGGGGTGCCGGAGAGCCGACACCGATGAGACGGGATCGCGCCATCGCAACACCTCTCACCACGCGAACGCGGGGTCCTGGGCGCCCGCGCCTTCGCGCGCGACAAACTTTTCTGCGGCCGGAGGCCGCGCCACGGAGGGAATCATGCTCGAACGGACTCGGATCATTCTGTTGGGAGGGCTCTCGTTGCTCATCGCTTTCAGTCTGGGGGCGAGCTGTGACGACCAGGGACGGAGCGCGCCGCCGCCGGTCATGGATGCCGCGATTCCTCCCGCCACGGGGCCGGAGGGGCCCGCGGTGACAGCGCAGCCCGAGCCGCCGGCGCAGCCGCTCCCGCTGGTGAAGTGGGTGGGCAAGGAGCCCGAGGGCTGGGCCGAGGTCGAGAAGCTCGTCGGCGAGCAGAAGTTCGAGCAGGCCAGCAAGCGCATCGAGGACCTCCTGGAGGGCGCGAAGTCAAAGAAGGACTCCGAGGCCTGGACGCGCACGCTGATCCGCTGGGTGCAACTGCGCATCGGGCTGCACGGCTACGAGACCGCGGTGCGCTTCCTCAAGGAGCAGCCCTGGCCCGAGGACCTGCTCTCCCGCACCGCGCTGAATCTCTTCTACGGCGCCGCGCTCACCACCTACGGGCGGGCCTACTCCTGGGAGATCCAGCGGCGCGAGAAGGTGGAGTCCTCGCAGGCGGTGGACCTCAAGGCCTGGACCATGGGGCAGATCTACGGGGAGGCGCTGCGCGCCTACCTCGAGGTGTGGAAGCAGCGGGAGCAGCTTTCCGAGATCGAGCCTGGCATGCTGGGGAACTACCTCCAACTGGGCAACTACCCCAAGGAGGTGCGCTCGAGCCTGCGCGACACGGTGACGCACCTCTTGGTCGATCTCTTGGCCGACACGCAGGGGTGGCGGCCGGAGCAGAGCAACGAGATCTTCGCCCTGCCGCTGGAGCGGCTCCTCGGCGGCGATCTTTCGGCGACCCGGCTCTCCGATCCCAATGTGCACCCGCTCGAAAAGGTCTGCGCCGTGCTCGACGACCTCGAGCGCTTCCACGCGGGCAAGGGCGCGCGCGAGGCGGCCTTCGACGCCCGGCTCACCCGGCTCGAGCGCCTGCACGGGAGCTTCACCCAGGCCGCGGACCGCGCCCGCATCAAGAAGGACCTGGAGGAGCGGCTTTCGGCCATGCGCGACAAGCCGTGGTGGGCCATGGGCATGGCCCTGCTGGCGGAGTTCGTGCAGGCGGAGGACCGGCCGGACGCGCTGGTGGACGCCCACCGCATCGCCAAGGAGGGCGCCAGGGCCTACCCGGACAGCCCGGGCGGCCAGCGCTGCGCGCACACCGCGGCGTCGATCGAGATGCCGGCCTTCAACATCGAGGGCATGGCGGCCGATCTCCCCGGCAAGCGCTCCATCGGCATCAACGCCAAGAACTTGCCGGAGGTGTTCTTCCGCGCCTACCGCATGGACCTCTACAAGCACATCGCGGCCTCGGACGACTACCAGCTCCTGCCCAACTACCGCGAGATCGCGGCCCTGATGTCGCGCAAGGCGGACTACGAGTGGAGCGCGCCGCTGCCGCAGACGCAGGACTTCCGCATGCACCACACCCAGATCGTGCCGCCCATCACCCGCAAGGGCCTGTACGTGATCGTGGCCTCGGGGCGAAAGAATTTCGAAAAGAACGACAACCAGCTCACCGCCCTGCACCACGTGGTGAGCGATCTCGCTCTTACCACGCGCCAGGACGAGAACTGGGCGCAGGTGACGGTGTTCGAGGGGGCGAGCGGCCTGCCGGCGGCCGGGGCGAAGGTGTCGCTGTACCAGTTCGACTGGAAGACCAAGCACACCCTGGCCGAGGAGAAGACCAGCGACGACAAGGGCATGGTGGGCTTTCTGCGCACCAGCGATCGCAACTACTTCGTGGTGGCGCAGCGCGGCGAGGACCTGGCGGTGGATCCCAACGCGCTGTACTTCTACCGGCCGTACCGGCAGCCGCGCACGCTGGGGACGTTGTTCTTCACTGACCGCAGCATCTACCGGCCGGGCCAGAAGGTGCTGTGGAAGGCGCTGGTGTACCAGGGCGCCGGGGAGAAGGCCGACTGGAAGGTGGCGGCCAAGGTCCCGGTGTCCGTCACCCTGCGCGACCCCAACTGGCAGGTGGTGGAGAACCGCTCGGTGACCACCAACGAGTACGGCACGGCCTCGGGCGAGTTCACCGTGCCCGCGGGCCGGCCGCTGGGGATGTGGCAGCTCCAGAGCTCGGCGAACGGCGCGCTGGCGGTGCGCGTCGAGGAGTACAAGCGGCCGACCTTCGAGACGAAACTCCTGCCGGCGGAGAAGGCCCTGCGGCTGAACCAGCCGGCCGAGGTGACGGGGGAGGCGCGCTACTACTTCGGGCTGCCCGTGACGGCGGGCAAGGTCGCCTACCGGGTGACGCGCGAGCCGGTGTACCCGTGGTGGTGGTACTACTACGAGTGGGGCAACTCGCCGCAATCGGGCAGCCAGGTGGTGGCCACCGGCACGGCCACGCTGGACGAGAACGGCAAGTACCTCATCCGCTTCACCCCGCAGGCCGACGAGCGGCTCGCGGAGAGCCAGAAGGGCATGAGCTACCGCTACAGCGTCTCGGCCGAGGTCACGGACGAGGGCGGCGAGACGCAGACCGCTAGCCGGGGCTTCCGGCTGGGGTTCGCGGCGGTGGAGGCGTCTTTTGCTCTCGACGAAAACTTCCTTCTCGAACAGCGCCCGGCCAAGGTCACGGTGCGCCGCACAAACCTGGACGGCGACCCGGCCCCGGGCAAGGGCCGCTACCGGCTGCTGCGCTTGCGCGCCCCGGAGCAGGCCGTGCCGCCGGCCGATCAGCCGCTGCTCGATCCCCCGGGAAAGAAGAACCAGGGCGTGCGCACGCCGGGCGATCTCTCCCGCAAGCGCTGGGCGCCCAATTACCGGCCGGAGGCGGTGCTGCGCGCCTTCCCGGACGGCGAGGAGGTGGCCGCGGGCGATCTCGAGCACGACAAGGAGGGCAAGGCGGCGCTGACATTGCCGGCGCTGCCCGCGGGGGTGTATAGGCTGCGCTACCTCACCAAGGACGACTTCGGCAGCGACTGCGAGGCGGAGCGCGATCTGGTGGTGGCGGGCAAGGTCCAGAACCCGCCGGTGCCGCTGTGGCTCATCCCCGAGAAGGGGGCGGTCAAGGTGGGCGAGAAGGCGCGCCTGCTGCTGGCCTCGGGCCTGCCGGCGCAGAAGGTGCTGCTGGAGTTCTTCAAGGATGGGCGGCGCACCGAGGCCCGCTGGGTGGAGCCGGGGAAGACCGGCCCGGTCCTCGAGATCCCGGTGAGCGAAGCCGACCGCGGCGGGTTCGGAGTGACCGCCACGGCGGTGCGCGATCACCAGTTCATGACCTTCCAGGTGGCCATCTTCGTGCCCTGGGACGATCGCGAGCTGAAACTCGACTTCATCACCTTCCGCGACAAGCTGCGCCCGGGGCAGAAGGAGACCTGGACGGTGAAGGTCACCGGCCCGGCGGGCCGCGACAAGGCGGTGGCGGCGGCCGAGATCCTGGCCTACATGTACGACCGCTCGCTGGACGTGTTCGCGCCGCACAGCCCGCAGAGCCCCATGAGCCTGTGGCCCTATCGGGCCGGGATCCCGTGGATGCGGGGCACGCTGGGGGCGGCCCACGTGCAGTGGATGGAGTGCAAGGGCTTCAATCACCCGCCGGCGTACCCGAGCTTGCTTCCCGACCGGCTGGCGTTCCTTTCGGGCTACGGTATCGGCGGCATGGGGAGCCGCCACCGCCACCGGGCGCTGAAGGGCTTCGGCGGGGCGGTCCGCGGCGACGCGCTGGCGGACGAAGAGGTGGCGGAGGCCTCGACGGCGCAGCCGGCCGCGGCCCCGCCGGCACCCGCGAAGATGAAGCGCGAGGCGGCCGCCGAGCCGGACGGAGACAAGTCTGCCCCGGCGGAGAACAAGCCCGCGGGCCTGCTCAGCCAGGAGGCCCGCGGCGAAGGCGCGGGCGGAGAGGCGCAAGCTCAGGCGCCGGTGCAGATGCGGCAGAACTTCGCCGAGACGGCGTTCTTCTTCCCGCACCTTCTCACCGACGCCGATGGCACGGCGCGCATCGAGTTCACCGTCCCCGACTCGGTGACCTCGTACCAGGTGTGGGTGCACGCGGTGACCCGTGAGCTCATGTCCGGGTCGGTGAACAAGCAGACCGAGAGCCTGAAGGAGCTCATGGTACGGCCGTACTTGCCGCGCTTTTTGCGCGAGGCGGACCAGGCGAGCCTCAAGGTGGCGGTGAACAACGCCGCCGAGAAGGACCTGTCCGGCAACTTGCAGTTCGACATCGTGGATCCCGCCACCGAGAAGAGCGTGGCCGCCGACTTCGGCCTGAAGCCCGCTGACCTCAACAAGCCCTTCTCGGTCAAGGCCAAGGGCAGCACCACGCTGGAGTTTGCCATCCGCACGCCCGCGCGCGTGGGCACGGTGGCCTTCAAGGTCATGGCCCGCGCCGGCGACGTGGGCGACGGGGAGATCCGGCCCATCCCGGTGCTCCCCGGCCGCATGCACCTTGTGCAGTCGCGTTTCGTGACCCTGCGCGACAAGGTGCGGCGCGAGATGAAGTTCCCCGACATGCAGAAGGGCGACGATCCCTCGCTCATCCACGAGCAGCTGGTGCTGACGCTGGACGCGCAGCTCTTCTACGGGGTGCTGTCGGCGCTGCCGTACCTGGTCAACTACCCCTACGAGTGCGTGGAGCAGACGCTCAACCGCTTCCTCTCCACCGGCATCCTGACCTCGCTCTACAAGGACTACCCGGCGGTGGAGCGCATGGCCAAGGAGTTCTCCAGGAAGCGCAAGACCCGGCTCGAGACCTTCGACGCGCCGGATCCGAACCGCAAGATGGCGCTGGAGGAGACGCCCTGGCTGATCCAGGCCAAGGGCGGGGACGTCGAGGACGTGGCGCTGCTCAACGTGCTCGATCCGGACGTGGCGCGGGCGCAGCGGGCCTCGGCGCTTTCAAAGCTCGAGAAGATGCAGACCTCGAGCGGCGGCTTCCCGTGGTTCCCCGGCGGGCCGCCCAGCCCGTGGATGACGCTGTACCTCTTGCACGGGTTCTCGAAGGCCCTGGAGTTCGGGGTGGAGGTGCCCAAGGGCATGGTGCAGCGGGCCTGGGCCTACACCCACCGGCACTACCTCGACGAGGTGCTGCGCGACATGCGGCGGCATGACTGCTGCTGGGAGTTCGTGACCTTCATCAACTACGTGCTCAGCAACTTCCCGGACAGCTCCTGGAGCGGCAACGTGTTCACCGACGACGAGCGCAAGGACATGCTGGACTTCAGCTTCAAGCACTGGAAGCGCCACTCGCCGCTGCTCAAGGGCTACCTCTCGCTCACGCTCAAGCGCATGGACCGCGAGAAGGACGCCCGGCTGGTGTTCGAGAGCGTGATGGACTCGGCCAAGGAGGCCGAGGACCAGGGCGTGTTCTGGGCGCCGGAGGACCGCGGCTGGCTGTGGTACAACGACACCATCGAGAGCCACGCCTTCGCCCTGCGGGTGCTGATGGAGCTCATGCCGGAGAACCAGAAGCAGGACGGGCTGGTGATGTGGCTGTTCCTCAACAAGAAGCTCAATCACTGGAAGAGCACCCGCGCCACCGCCGAGGTCATCTACTCGCTGGCCAAGTACCTCAAGAAGACCGGCGCGCTTTCCGTGCGCGAGGAGGCCACCGTCACCTTCGGCGGCAAGGCGCGCAAGTTCGTCTTCGAGCCCGACAAGTACACCGGCAAGAAGAACCAGATCGTCATCCCCGGCCCCGAGGTCGATCCCAAGACCTGCGCCAGCACGGTGGTGGAGAAGGACAGCAAGGGCGTGATGTTCGCCTCGGTGACCTGGCACTTCTCGACCGAGAAGCTGCCGGAGGAAGGGCGCGGCGATTACCTCACCGCGGAGCGCAAGTACTTCAAGCGCGTGAAGTCCGGCCGCGAGGTGACGCTGGAGCCGCTGGCCGAGGGCGCCGCGGTGAAGGTGGGCGACGAGGTGGAGGTGCAGATCTCCATCACCTCCAAGCACCCCATGGAGTACGTGCACCTGCGCGATCCGCGCGGGGCGGGCTTCGAGCCGACCAGTCAGGTGTCGCGCCACCGCTGGGAGTATGGCCTCTACTGGTACGAGGAGATCCGCGACAGCGGCACGAACTTCTTCTTCGAGCACCTGCCGCAGGGGCAGTACACCTTCCGCTACCGCATCCGCGCGGCGACGGCCGGGACCTTCAAGGTCTCGCCGGCAACGCTACAGCCCATGTACGCACCGGAGTTCGCCGCCTACTCGGCGGGCCACGTGCTCACCGTGCAGCCGGCCGAGTGACGGCCCCCGGTCGGTCGTGGAAGCGAGACGCCTGGCCGCGCCAACGCGAGGCCGATAAGGCCAGCGCGTTCGCGCAGGTTCAAAGTGAGCACGAGGGTCGCCGCGCCCATTAGACCAGAGGAGACAGCGCGGGCGGCCGATCGCCAGACGCTCCCCCGCCGGGTCGCCGGAGACGACTCGCGCTTGACTGGAGTCGATAACCACCTTTCGCAGGAGCGCGGAGGAATGGTCGCATGAAGCAGACGGCTTTTCTGTTCTTGCCAGCTCTCCTGGGCGCCTGGTTCGCCGCCCCCTCGGCGCGCGCCTGCACGGCCTTCTTGTTCGAGCAGGAAGGGCAAGTCGTGATGGGGAAGAGCTACGACTGGGACACGGGAGACGCCCTGGTGATGGTGAACCCGCGCGGGGTGGCCAAGCGCTCTCTGCTGCTGAGTTCCTCGAAGGCGCACGAGTGGGTGTCGAAGTACGCCAGCGTGACCTTCAACCAGTACGGCCGCGAGTTTCCGGTGGGCGGCATGAACGAGGCCGGCCTGGTGGTCGAGGCGCTGTGGCTGAGGGCCGCTCGCATCGAACCGTCCGACGCGCGGCCGGCGCTCAACGCTTGCGGCAGGTGCGCACGCCGTCACCCACCGCGCCAATCGTTCCGCTCTGGCAGAAGCCTGCACGCGAGGCGCCGAATCTACGTTCGCGCCGTCCCCGGATTGGCCGAGCGGCCGGAGCGGCGATCGGTCGGAGGGCGCTCAGGTGCTGGGCAACGGCTCAGAACTCCGAGCAGCCGGTGCGGCACAGGGAGGTCTGGCAGCACTGGAACTCGGTGGTGGTGTCGGGGCAGCAGGTGCGGGTGAGGTTATTGCAGGTATTGGACGAGTACACGTAGCCGGTGCCGGGGTTCAGGCAACCAGAGCAGTCGGTTCGCGCGGTCTCGTTGCAGTGGCACAGGCCGGACACCCCGCACACGCCGTGATCGCAGTTGGTCCCGCAGGGCGTGCCGCAAGCGTTGCCCACCGAGCTGCACACGCCCGCCGCGTCGCAGGTGCCCCGGCAGATGTCGGTCAGGACGCAGGCGTTCAGGTTGGAGCAACAGGTGGTGCCCAGGGTATCGCACCGCCCCGAGCCGTTGCAGTGGCCGGCACAGTGCGGGCCAGCGCCGCAGGTGGTGGTGGCGCCGGGGAAGGCGCAGGTGTCCAGCGCGCTGCAGCGGTTGCTGCACGGGTTGGCGGCGATGTAGCCGGGGCAGTCGGTGTTCTGGGTGCTGTCGTAGGTGGGGACGCCGGCGGCGGAGCACTTGCAGCAGGTGCCACAGTCCACTCCGTTGCTGCTACAGGTTCCCAGGCTGCAGGTGCCGCTGCACTGGCCGGTGCCGCAGGCGCCGGTGGGGAAGACGCACTGGCCGTTCTGGCACTGGCCGGCGCAGCTCCCCTCGCCGCCGCAGGCGACCCCGTTGCTGCCGATGCACTGGTGGTTGGCGTTGCACACGGTGTCGCAGGGCGGGGTGCCGCATTCGCGTCCCTGGGCCAGGACGCAGGTGCCGCTGCCGTTGCAGCGGTCGTCGCAACCGACGTTCGCCCCGACGGAGCAGGAGGTGTTCAGCGGGGCGAAGTTGCACTGGTCGATCGCCGCGCACAGGCCGCAGCTTTCGCTGTTGCCGCAGTCGGTGTGGCGCGCCACGTAGGGGCAGCCGGTGAAGCTGCAATCGGTGCAGCGGTGGACCCCGCAAGCCCCGTGGCCGTCGCAGGCGAGCGAGGCGTCGTCCTTGCAGTGCTCGCCCCAGCGCATGGCGGGGGTGTTGCGGGCCTCGCAGCCGTTCAGACCCTCCGCGGCGTACTGGCAGGTGAGGTCGGAGGCGAAGCAGCGCTTCACCGAGCAGGTCTCGTCGCCGCACACGCAGTGGCCGCCGGCGCACTGGTCGTTGTTGTCGCACACGCGGCAGTCGCGGCGGCGGCACACGCCCGTGGCGGTGCACACGCCGTCGCTCTCGGTGAGCGGGCCGCCGAAGTCGGGATCGCAGCTCACCTGGGAGGGATTGGGGATCGGGTCGAAGGCGCAGCTCGTGCCATTGCAGGTCCCCTGGATGCAGATGTTGAGCGGATCCACGCAGGGGTCGGCGCCCTGGCACACGCCACCCGCGCAGTCGGTGCGGCTGTCGCAGTCGTTGTCCACGCCGTCGCAGGCCTCGATGACGTTCGGGTGGATGCTCGGGTCGTTGTCGTTGCAGTCCGGCCCGGCGCAGCCCGGCCCCTCGCCGTAGGTGTCGCCGTCCTGGTCGCGGCAGGTGTCGGTGCAAATCGTGCCGTTCCAGGTCCAGCCGCTCTCGCAGGTGCACACGAACGTCGCCTCGCCGGTCTGCACGCAGCCGTTTGGCACCGCGTGCTCCACCGCGCAGGGGTAGGGGTCGCAGGGATCGTCCACGCAGGTGGTTCCGCCCGAGGGCCAGCGCACGTAGCCGCCGGCGCAGTTCTCGCAGTGGGCCCCGGCGTAGCCGGTGTCGCAGGCGCACACCGGCTGGCCGTTCTGGATGCTGCACTGGCCGTGCCCGTTGCAGGTGTCGGCCTGGCAAGTGGTGTCGGGCACACAGGCGCCGTTCTCCAGGTGGAAGCCCGAGGCGCAGTTTTCACAGCGCGCGCCGGAGTAGCCGGTGTCGCAGGCGCACTGGATCTGGCCGGCGACGACGCTGCACTCGCCGTGGTTGTTGCAGCTCGCGCGCCCCTCGCACTGCTCGCCCGAGACGCACACGTTGTCGACGCAGGAGAACCCCGCCCCGCAGTCCGTGTTGCGCTGGCAGTCCATGCACAGGCCGTTCACGCACACGCCGGGCTGACAGGTCTGGCCGGCGTCGCAGCGGGCGCGGGCGACGCACTTGTTGTCGGCGCAGCGCTGCGCGCGGGCGCAGTCGGAGCTGGCGATGCAGTCCACGCAGCGGTTGTTGAAGCACAGCCCGGAGGCGCAGTCCGAGCCGTTCTGGCAGCTCTCGGCGGTGGACTTTGAGCCACAGCCGGCGGCGGCGACGGTAGCGAGTAGCATGACGGCGAGCCAAAGACGGTTCATGGGTCCTCCTGGCCGCAAGACGGATGTCCCGCGTAAAGTACGGTTCGGTGCAGACTACACAGATGCAGACGCCCAGTCAATCTCGGCCTTGATACCCCGGATGCCGTTTGCTAAAAATCCTTTCCTGGACCGAACAATCGAAGGAGATGCCCATGACTGGCCGTGTCCTGGTCTTCGCCTCCCTCGTTTTCGCGCTCTGGGGTCTTGCCCCCGGCGCCCGGGCCTTCGACCTCCCCGATCTCCCCAACCCGGACGAGATCGTCTTCTCCGGGGCCAGAACCCTGGCGGAGCGCGCCGGCCTCTCGGGCGTGGCCTCCCAGCTCCAGGCACTTCTCAAGGAGGTGCGCTCGGGGCTGCCGCTGCTGTCGGAGCTGGGCGATCCGCTCTCGGGAGACGTGGCCGGGGCGTCCCGCGCGGCGCTGGCGCGCCTCTCGAAGTTCACGCGGCTGCTCGGACCGCTGCGCGGCAACGAGGCGAAGAAGCTCATCGCCAACCTGACCGGCAGCGCCTGGTGGCGAGCCATCCCCGACGGCGGCTGCTCGTTCGAGGTGAAGAATCTCGGCCGGGCGCTGATCTTCAAGAAGGGCTCGCGGGCGGGGCTGTTCTTGCGGGTGGATGGCCCGGAGGGCGTTCGCGCGCTGGTCGGCGTCTCCAACGCCAACCCGCTGCTGTCGGGCTTCGACGGCGGCCGCATGGACAACCCCGGCGAGCTGCCGGTGGCGGTGATCGACATCGCGCGCGGCGAGCGCGAGTACCTGCAAGCCCGGGCGGGCCTGGGCGAGCTTCCCCCGCTGTCGGTGCGGGGCAAGAAACTGGTGGAGATCGCCGGACAGTACTTCGAGGTATCGCTGGGGATGTTCGACCCCGGCAAGACCAAGGTGGAGATCACCTTCTCGGCCGGGCTCAAGGGCACGGTGGACTACCTGGCCGAGGGCGAGATCTCGGCCGAGGTCGAGCTGGGGATCGAGGTGTCCCCCCACCGCGCCATCGCCGCGGCCGCCGCGGTGAGGCGGGCCATGCGCGAGCGCGCCGCCCAGGTGGGGCTGGGCAAGAACAGCGCCGTCGAGAAGAGCCCCGCCGGGGCCAGGGATCCGGGCGATGGCCGGCCGCTCGGCGAGTTCACCCCGTCGAAGGAGGAGCTGCGAAAGCTCGCCGAGGTGTTTCGCGCCGGGCTCGATGCCCTCGCGCGCCTCGAGAAGAAATCGGACGACGACTCGCTCGGCGAGGCCTCGCTCGGGCTCAAGCTCTCGCTGGAGGGCGGCCTGGGCATCTGGGACACCAAGCTGCCGGTGGCCACGCTCGAGACCGGCATCTCCGTGTCGGTGCCGCTGGAGGCCATGCTCGGCGCCGCGGCCGATCTCATCATCAACTTCGTGGAGTCTGGCGCGCGCATGCTCCCCTTCATGCTGCGCGTGTCGGGGATGGCCGCGGCCGGCCGCTCGCAGCCGCCCACGCCGGAGGAGACGCAGGCCTTCGCCGAGGGCGCGCGCTCGCTCCTGCGCGGGGCGCTGCGGGCGTTCGGGCGCCTGGCCCGCCAGACCACGCTCGGCCTCTCGGTGGAGCTCTCCGCCCTCGGGGAAGACTCGGGGGGCAAGGGCGGCGGCAAGGGCAAAGAGGAGGGCGGCAAGGCCGACACCAACATCACCCTTTTTTCGGCCAGCGTGGATCTCCCCACCGGCGAGGCCCTGGACGCGGCCATCGAAAACGGCGCGCTGATCTCCGTGCTGCGGGCGCTCACGCGGGTCGCGGCGCTGGGCCACCCGGCCTTCGACGGCTTCGGCGCGGAGGAGCGAAAAATCTTCAAGGAGGTGGCCCAGACGCTGGTGAAGGGCGCCACCATCGACCTCGAGGTGGGCGCGCCCGTGCTCCCCGGCCTCAGCCTCGAGTACGAGACCTCGGGCGCGGAGCTGCTGGAGGCGCTCTCCTCCGCGGCGCGCGGTGGGCGGGAGCTGCTCTCGGCCATGCGCCAGGGGCTGCGCGGCCGGAGCCTGGCCAAGCTCGTCACGTCCGAGCTTCGCTCCTTCGCGCGCGACCAGTTCAACTCCAAGCAGTTGCGCGAGGGCGCCTTCACCCTGTCCTTCGGCCTGGGGACGGACTTCGACGTCGGGGCCGAGGGGGCGGGCAGCCTGGGGCTGGGCGCGACGGGATACCTGGAGGCGAACCCGGAGTTCTTCCTCCTGTGGCTCGGCGATCGAGTCGGCCGCCCCGACGCCACCGGCCGGGCCGCTCTGGGCCTGGACGTCGAGGTGAGCCTGGAGGGCGAGATCTCGGCGGGCGAGGGGGTGGAGGTCTCGGCCGGCGCGGGCGGGACGGTGAGCCTCTCTCCGCTGCGGATCGAGTTCTGCGAGGCCGCCCCGCCGCCCCTCACCGAGGTCACGGTGGCCGGATTCCGGGTGACGAATTTCCGTGGCGCGCGCAGCGCCGACGGGTCGTTCGGCGGCTCCGGCGATCTGCACCTCCCCATCGGGCCGACCGTGAGCGCCACCTTCCAGGTGGACAGGAGCGGCCACGTGACGAGCGGCTCCTGGAGCGGGAACTTCACCCGCCTGGGCGAGACCTTCAGCGTCTCTTCCGGCGCGCTCGACGACGGCGGCCTGCACTGGGACCGCACGCTGACGGTGCCGCTCCTCGGCAACACACAGCTTCGCTACACCTGGAAGGCGAACGGAAGCTTCCTCGCCGAGGGCAGCGGGAGCTACAACCTGGCCGGCAGCCCGGTGCGCTTCTCGCTGGTGCTCGACAGCGACCAGAAATCCGTGCGCGGAACCTTCGACGGCGCGCTTTCGCTCTTCGGCCGCTCCTTCGGCGACGCCCACTTCGTCCTCAACGCGCAGGGCATCTCGGGCACCGCCCGGCTCGATCTCGGCGCGGGCCAGGGCGTGACCTTCCAGATCGCGGTGTCCCCGAGCGGCGCCTTCTCGGCCACCGGCGCGGGCGCCTTCGTCTGGCACGGGTTCACCGTCGAGAACGCCTCGCTCTCGCTGACCCAGGCCAGGCTCTCCGGCACCGGAAGGCTCAAGCTTGGCGCCGCGCTCTCGGCCGACGCCGCCTTCGAGATCTCGGGCCAGCAGATGAGCGGGACCATCGCCAACCTCACCCTGGGCGGGTTCGGCTTCCGGGAGGTGTCGTTCGGGCTCGGGCCGGCGGGGTTCTCGGGGAGCGGCAAGGCCACGCTGCCGTTGCTCTCGCAGCTCACCATGAGCCTCTCCCTCTCGCCCGCTGGCGCCGTGTCGGGATCGGCGTCCGGCGCGCTGAGTCTGGCCGGATTTTCGATCTCCTCGGCGAGCCTCTCGTTGGAGAACGGCCGGATCCGCGGCAACGGCTCGATCGCGCTGCCCGGGGGCAGCCAGGGCGCCCTCGACTTCACCATCGCGCCGGACGGCGGCGTGCAGGGGACGATGGGCGGGGCGCTGCGGATCTTCGGCTGGCAGCTCGCCGGCGCCTCGTTTGCGCTCGGCAACCAGGCGCTCTCCGGCTCGGGCGAGCTGTCCCTGCCGGGGGGCTCGAAGCTCCGGGTGAACGCCACCCTGACGAGCAACGGGGCCTTCTCCGCCACCGGCTCGGGCGGCATCACCCTGGCGGGCTTTTCGCTGGCGCAGGCTACGGTGACCGTGAGCAACGAGACGCTCTCGGGGACGGGGCAGCTCGGCCTTCCCGGCGGCAGCCAGGGTCAACTCGCCTTCAACGTGCGCTCGGACGGCACGCTCTCGGGAAGCATGAGCGGCGCGCTCGGCGTGCTGGGTTGGAACCTCCTGGACACCAGCTTCGCCCTCTCCAACCAGAAGCTCTCCGGCACCGGCAAGGTGCGCCTGCCGGGCGGCTCGGACGCGACGGTGACGGCCGAGCTTGCGGCGGGCGGCGCCTTCTCGGCGCAGGGAAACGGCGTCTTCCGCATCGCCAGTCGCGAGGTGAGCGAGGGGAGCTTCTCCATCGGCGCGCAGGGCTTCTCCGGTACAGGAAAGATCGCCATCCTGGGCGCCAAGGCCGCCTTCACGCTCCAGGCGCAGAGCAGCGGCACAGTGACCGGCACGGCCGGCGGCGATCTGACCCTGCCGCTCCCCGGCGGAAAATCGGTGGGGCTGAAGGAGACCGCGCTCAGCCTGTCCTCGGACGGCACCATCAGCGGCACCGGCAAGCTCTCGCTGGCCAACCACACCCTGAGCGACTGCACCTTCAGCGCGCGCACCGATGGCACCCTGAGCGGCAAGGGCAAGGTCCAGATCGGCTCCCAGAAGATCGACTGCGACTTCTCCATCTCCCCGTCGGGCGGGCTCTCCCTCTCCGGCAGCGCCAGCGCCTCGGCCTCGAAGTCGGTGAGCTTCGGGATCTCCAGCGCCAGCATCTCGCTCTCGGCCACGGTGACGCTCTCGGCGCACAACGTAAACGAGCTCAAGGCCAGCGCCAGCGGCACGGCCAGCGGCAAGATCGCCGGGGTGAGCAAGTCCGCCTCGGTGAGCGGCGAGGTGAACCTTTCCAGCGGCGAGTTCTCGGTGTCGGTCTTCGGCAAGAGCATCACCTTCGATCTCTTCTGATCCCCCCGGTGGTTCCGGTGCCACTCGCGCACGGTCGCGGGGCCACCCCAGCCAGCGCGACCGTGCGCCGCCACCCGTTGCGATGGCGCGGGTGCTTTCCATGCTCCCGTTGGAAATCTTGCACACCGGCGCCGGCCGGGCTATAGGTAGCGCCTCCAACCCCGGGGTGACTCGTGAACGACGCCGCCAACCCGATCTCCGCACTCGACGCCCGCGCCCAGGTGAGCGCGGCCTTCCGCTGGATCAGCATGCTGCTGGTGAGCCTCACCGTGCTCGCCACCTACCTGGTGTACGACTCCATCTCGCCGCTGGGCGAGATCATCCAGCGCGACATGAACGTGACCCCGACGGACTTCGGCCTGCTGTACGGGGCCTACTCCTACCCCAACTTCATCATGCCCTTCCTGGGCGGCATCCTGCTCGATCGCATCGGGGTGCGCCTGGGCGGCATGACCTTTGCCGGGCTGTGCGCCGCCGGGGCGCTGCTCACCGCCCTCGGCTCCGAGGGCTCCTTCTGGGTGATGTTCGCCGGGAGGCTGCTGTTCGGCCTGGGGGCCGAGACGCTGATCGTGGCGCAGAACAAGATCATCGCCAAGTGGTTCAAGGGCCGGGAGCTGGCGCTGGCCTTCTCGGTCAACCTCTCCATCTGCCGCCTGGGCACCATGCTCAGCTACAACCTGGTGCCCTCGCTCAAGGAATCGCTCCAATCCTGGACCGGGGCGCTGTGGGTGGTGGCGGTGATGATGGGCGTGGGCTTCGGCATCTTCGTGCTGTACGCTTTGATGGACCGCTGGGCCGAGCGCCGCATCCACGTCGTCGAGGAGAAGCCCGAGCGCATCGAGCTGCGGCTGCTGTTCGGCATGCCGCGCACCTTCTGGTACATCACCTTGCTGTGCGTGACCTTCTACTCGGCGGTGTTCCCCTTCCAGCAGTTCGCGCCGCAGATCTTCGGCGCGCGCTTCGGCATGGACGACGCCTACGCCTCCTGGATCACCGGGCTCATCATCATCATCACCATCTTCGGCACCCCGGTGTTCGGCTGGCTGTGCGACCGGGTGGGCAAGCGCGCCACCATGATGCTGATCGGCTCGCTCTTGATCGTGCCCATCCACCTGGCCATCGGTTTCTTGGCGGGCGGGAGCGAGCACCCGGCGGCGCCGATCTTCGATCTCGGCTTTTTCAAGTGGTACGCGGCCTTCCCCTTGAACGGGCTGGACGTCATCCCCATCCTGCCCATCATGCTGCTCGGCCTCGTCTTCTCGCTGGTGCCGGCCGCCATGTGGCCCTCGGTGGCCCGCATCGTGGAGGAGAAGCGCCTGGGCACGGCCTACGGGTTGATGGGCGCCATCCAGAACGTGGGCCTGGGCCTGGTGCCGGTGCTGATCGGGCAGAGCAAGCACCCGCAGTTCGTGCAGGGCACGCTGGAGCCGTTCCAGCTCTCGATGCTGCTCGTGGCCGGGCTGGGCCTGTGCGGCTTCGTCTTCGCCATTCTGCTCAAGCGGGCCGACGCCCGCGCCGGATCGCGCATCGAGCTTCCCGAGCGGAAGGCCTGAGCCGGCTTCCGGAAAGATTTCTGCGTACCACCGACCCCGCCGGCGCTGGCGGCCACGTGGTCGAGCGCGCCGGTTGCGCCGCTTGAAGAACCCGCCTGTTGTGCGTATACATCTCAGGGCGCGCCTGGCTGCGGGGCCGACGGGGCCAGCGCAGCCGGGCCGCGGCCGAACGCCGCGCCAGGTGTGGCGAGGCCGGGTGGACGAGACAGACCACGATCGGGCCAAGGGAGGTCGGCATGTCGAAACTGATGGACGACAAGACCCGTAGCGAAGTGAAGCGTATCCTGGCCGAGACGGTGACCCGGCCGGTGCGGCTGGTCTTTTTCGGACAGCGTCACGCCTGCGCCGCCTGCGCCGAGCAGCAGGAGCTCGTGCAGGCCATCGCCGCGCTGTCGGAGCGCCTCACCCTCGAGATCAAGGACTTCGAGAAGGACGCGCACGAGGCGGCGCAGCTCGGCATCGACAAGATCCCGGCCACGGCCGTCATCGGCGAGCGCGACCACGGCATCCGCTTCTACGGCCTGTGCGGCGGCTACGAGTTCACCTCGCTGCTCGAGGCCATCCTGATGGTCGGCTCGGGGCGCTCCGGGCTGGACCCCGAGATGGAGTCTCTGGCGCGCCTGCTGCGCCGCCCGGTCCACCTGGAGGTGATGGTGACGCTCACCTGCCCGTACTGCCCGGGCATGGTGCACCTCGCCCACCAGCTCGCCTTCGTCAACGACAACGTGCGCGCCGACATGGTGAACGCCGCCGAGTTCCCCACCCTGGTGCAGCGCTACCACGTCCACGGAGTGCCGCGCACGGTCATCAACGGGCGGCCGGCCTTCGAGGGCGCCTTGCAGGCCGCGGCGGCCATCCTGGAGATCCTCAAGGAGACCGATCCCGACGAGTACCGCCGGCTCGAAGCCGGAGTGCGCGCCGCGCGTGGCGAGCGCAAGGCGGAAGAGGCCGAGCCCGGCGCGCGCTACGACATCCTGGTGGTGGGGGCGGGGCCGGCGGGGATGTGCGCCGCCCTGTACGCCGTCCGCAAGGGGCGGCGGGTGGCGCTCATCGGCAAGGACGCCGGCGGCCAGGTCAACGACACCGAGACGGTCGAGAACTGGCTGGGGCAGCGGCGCATCGGCGGGCGGGAGCTTTCGGAGAGCTTCTTGCGGCACGTGGAGAGCTACCCGCTGGCCGAGCGCCTGCGGGTGGAGGTGACCGAGGTGCGGCGCGCGCCGGACGGGTTCGAGGCGGTCAGCGCCGACGGCCAGGTCTTTCGGGGACGCTGTCTCATCTGGGCCGCCGGCAAGCGCTACCGCACCCTGGGCGTGCCGGGAGAGGAGCGCTTTTTGGGGCGCGGCATCGCCTTCTGCGCCACCTGCGATGCGCCGCTGTTTGCAAACAAGCGCGTGGCGGTGGTGGGCGGCGGCAACTCGGCGCTCACCGCGGTGCGCGACCTGGCCCGCTACGCGAGCCGCATCCACCTGATCCAGAACCTGCCGCAGCTCACCGCCGACGCGGCGCTGGTCCAGGAGGCCCAGGGGCTCCCCCTCCTCGAACAGCACCTGGGCATGGAGGTGCGCGAGTTTTTGGGCGAGGGTCAACTGACCGGCGTCCGTTTGGCCTCCGCGGACGGCAAGAAGCGCTACGACCTGGCCGTGGACGGGGTGTTTCTGGAGATCGGGCTCACTCCCAACAGCGCGCCGCTCTCGAAGCTGCTTTCGCTCAACGCCGCCCAGGAGATCCCGGTGCGGCGGGACGGCTCGACCGAGGTGCCGGGGCTGTTCGCCGCCGGGGACTGCACCGACGAGCCCGAGAAACAGATCGTGGTGGCCGCCGGGGACGGCGCGCGCGCCGCCCTGGCCGCCGACCGGTACCTGGCCGCCTCGGCTCCGCGCCAATGACACCTGCGGTGACGCCCATCGGTCAACTTCCGTAAACAAGTTGCCCGATACCTCCGCTGGCGCGCCCGTTGGATAATGGCTTCGGGATGCGCGCTCGATTCGTCCGGGCAGGAGGTCTCGCATGAGAGCCGCGGAAAGCGTGGCGGTAGTCTCGCTATTTTCGCTGTCGCTCATCGTGGTCGTTCTGGCGCAATGCGGAGAGGACTCGAGCGAATCGGCGAAGCCCTGGGAGATTCCCGACCGCGGCGGACGGCCGATCGCGGAGACGGATCCACTACCCGAAATCGACGAGGATGACATCGAGGTCGAGATCGTGTGCGGACAACTTGTCCTTCCGAAGTACCCCTGGCTCGACGGACGCACCTACCTCATCGGTGAGCCGGGTAAGGAGTATGCCATCCGGGTCGTCAACCGCTCGAAAGCGGCGATCCAGGCCGTGGTGTGGGTGGACGGGATCAACCCGCGCACCCGGGAATTCGAGGACGAGAGCTCCGGATGGCTCCTCGACGAGGGGAAGAAGGTGACCATCGAGGGCTTCTGGCTCGGCGACAACGTCCTGGGTACGTTCGCCTTCTCCTCGCCAAAGGATTCCCTGGCCGCGCGCGAGGGTAAGTCGAAAAAGCGAGTGAGCGAGATCCGGGTCGCCGCCTATCCCGGCTGGATCAGCATGATGCACTATCACAGCGACCTGAGGGCGCTCGAAGTCGACCCGGATGACCAGGGAGAACCCCCAGGCGAACTTGGCACCGGGATCGGACGGCGCATCGTGTTGCCCGGCCGCGTCTCGCGCCTGCCGTCCGGTATCTCGTTCCAGCGCGCCGAAGACGTGGAGCCGGTGGTGAAGACGCTGTATTACGACACTCCCCAGAGCCTGTGCCGGCGCGGCGTCTGGCGCTTCTGCCGCTGACGTGCGGCAGGGCCCGCGCCAGCCGTTCCATCACGCGCCGCGCCGGTCGACGAAGCGGATGAGGGGAACGAGATCTTCTCCCAGCAGGTCGCGGCCGTGGCCGGGGAAGATGGCCCGGACGCGCAGGCGCCGCAGGCGCTCGCGGGTCTTGTGGTAGTCGTCCTCGTCGGTGACGAGCGGGTTCCACTCGCCGCCGCGGAAGTTGAGCACCGTGTCGCCGGAGACGAGAAACCCCGCCGCCTCGTGCACGAGGCAGATGGCCTCCTCGGCGTGGCCCGGCGTGGCCAGCACCGACCAGCCTTCGGACTTTGGCAGCGGCTGCCCGTCGGACAGCGCCGGCCCCATCGGGCAGCGAAGCTGGTTGCGGCCGAAAGGGCTCCCCACCCGGCCCACCAGGGGAAGGTCCCGGCGCGCGAGCAGCGGCAAGCCTTGCCACAGCCAGCCGGTGAAGAAGTGCGGCACGCAGCGGGGTTGCACCGGCCGGGGCCGCCGGCCCGAGGTCACGCAGGCATGCGCCACGTCTCCGAGGCACAGGCGGGCCGAGAAGACCCGGCAGGCGTCCTCGAGGCCCATCACGTGGTCGAAGTGCAAGTGCGTCGGGATGACCCAGGTCACGGGTTTGCCGATGGCGCGGACCGCCTTGCGCAGCGCCTCGATGTCATCGCGCGACCCGACGTCCACGAGCGAGAGCGCCCGCTCTCCTTCGATGATGTGGGTGTTGCAGTAGCGCCCCGGGATGGTGGTCACCGCGATCGGGCCGGCCTCGACCCGGCACGCCTCGGGCGGGCCGACGGGGCTGAACCAGCGGGCGATGCGCGGCGCGCTCCGGCCGGGAACAGGGATGACCTTCACGGATCCTGAGTTTGCGCTCATAAACGTCCTATGACACGAGTGCCGCGGTGCGTCAAGCGCTGTCTGTCTGAGGGTTTGGGATGCGCCGGCGCTCCCGTAATTTACTGAAAAGAAAAGAGAATGATTGGGGACAGGCCCCGGTTGAATTCGCTTGACATTGGTGCTCGGCGAATGCTACCCAGCGTGCTGCGGCAGGGTGTAGGGAAGCCGGTGGGAATCCGGCGCGGTGCCGCCACTGTGATCGGGAAGTCTCGGCCGACATGCCACTCGGGAATCCGGGGAAGGCCGGCCGGGGCGCGAGGCGAGGCCTCATACCCGTAAGCCAGGAAACCTGCCCGCCGCATGGCACTATCGCCCTTCGCGCATAAGCGGCAGGTGCAGGATGCACGCATTCTCCCGCCAGTATGCCGAGGGCGGGGTTTTTTTTCTCCCGCTCCGGCCCATCTTTTTGGCGACCATTCTCCTGTACGCGGGATCCGTCCGCCCGCAGGCGCAATCCTTTGGCGACGAGCGGCCGCCCGAGGACGAGGAGACCGTGGAGGTGCGCGCCGCACGGCAGGATGGCTCCTCGGACCTCGAAGCCGCGGCGAAAAGCGAGATCCGGCTCGACGAGCGGCCGCCGGGCACATCTTCGCTTCCGCGCCTGCTGTACGAATCTCCCTCGGCGCGCCTGCGTGAATTCGGCGGCGAGGGCCAGCTCGCCACCGTGGCCCTGCGCGGCGGTAGCCCGGCGCAGACGCTGATCCTCCTCGACGGCGTGCCGCTGCCGGCTCCCGGCGGAGGAGGGGTGGACCTTTCGCTCGTGCCCACGGAGTTCATCGAGCGCATCGAGATCCTGCGCGGCGCCGCCACGGTTCACCTCGGCGCGGGTGCCCTGGGGGGGGCGCTGAACCTGGTCACGCGCGCCCCCCGCGAGGCCTTCGCGCTGAAGCTCAGCGGCGGTTCGTTCGGCACCTTCCAGGGCATGGCCGCCACCGGTTTTCGCTCGGGCCGTTCCCGCTTCTTGCTGGCCGCCGCGGCCCGGACAAGCGAAGGTGATTTTCCCTTCACCGACGATCGCGGCACGGCGCAAAACCCCAATGACGATCGCCAGCGGCTGCGCCAGAACAACGACTCGCGCGCCTTTAACTGGCTGGCGCGCGCCCAGAGCGATCTGGGCACCGGCGGCGTGTGGACCGTCACCCACCTCGGCACGTTCCAGGAGCGGGGCGTGGCGGGGCTGCTGGGATTCGTGAGCCGCCGGGCGCGGGAGAAGAACTTCCTCGAGCTCGTCGACGTCCGGGCCCACCACGCGGCGGAAGATATGCTGGTCGCGCTTTCGGTCCGCCAGCTCGCCACGGCCCGGCGGTTTACGGACCCGCTCGGCGAGCTCACCGGCGTGCCCGTCGAAAGCCGCCAGGAAACGAACGGGCTGGACGTGGGCGCGTCCGTCATGGTGCCATTCTCGCGGCACCAGGCGCGGTTCTCCCTCGCCGGCGCGGCGCTCTCCCTGCGAGACCGGGCCTTTGGCGATCCGGTGCGGCGAACCATCTCGCTGGGCGCCTCCGGGAAGCTTGCTTTTTTCGACGACGCGCTGCGGCTGGAACCCGGCGCGCTGCTCACCGTGGCCTCGGACACCGGCAGCGAGATCTCGGCCTCGGGCGGGGCCAGCCTGCGCCTTGGCCATGGTTGGTCCGTCTATGCCAACGCGGGTCGGACCGTCCGCCTTCCCGAGTTCGCCGAGCTCTACCTGCGCTCGGGGTTCGCCGAGGGCAACCCCGACCTCTCCAGCGAGGAGGCCCTCAGCGCCGAGACCGGGGTCGCCCTGGGCCGGCGCGGGCTGCTCCTCTCCCTGGGGGGGTACTTCCTGCGCTATCGGAATCTCATCGTGTACGAGCCGGCGGCGGCCTTTCGCTACAAACCGCAGAACGCCGGCCGGGTCGACGTGGGAGGGGCGGAGGCGAGGCTGCGCCTGCGGCCGGCCCGCGGGCTCGAGGCCCAGCTCGTCTACTCGTTGTTGCTGTCTTGCGATCGCTCCGGCCGGCCCAACCGGGACGGGAACCGGGTGCCGGGCTGGCCGGTGCACCAGGGGATGCTGCGCCTTTCGTATGATCGCGAACGCCTGCTCGCCGAGGCGGCCGCCTTCTGGATCGGGGAGAACTTCGTCAACCTGGCCAACACCAAGTCGCTGCCGCAACGCTTCCTGCTGGACCTTTCGGCGGGTGTCCGGCCGTCGCCGAACACATCCCTGATGCTGGAGGTCCGCAACCTGCTCGATCAGCAAACCCAGGACGTGCGCGGCTTTCCGGTGAGCGGGATCTCGGTCTTGCTTACGTTTTCACTCAAGGGAGGAGAATCATGAAAAGACCTCTGGGTCGGTGGTTGGGATTGGCCGCCTGGGCCTTCGTCGCGAGCGCCTGCGGCGCCGGCGGCGACAATCCCCTGGGAGACGTGCGCTTGCTCGTGGTGGACAGCCTGGGTGAGGACCTGAGCCTCCTGTCCGCCGATTCGCCGCCGGTGGTGCAGAAGGCCGTGGTCAAGGTGGGCAAGGCGCCCAACCAGGTCCTGCTCGAAGGCGCCGAGGCCTGGGTGCTCTCCAGCCAGAGCAACTCGCTCGAGGTGATCGACGCCGCCACCTGGAAGGTCGCGCGCCAGTACGCCCTGGGCGACGGCTGCAACCCGTACTGGATGGCGCAGGCCGGAGAGGGGACGCTCATCGTCTCCTGTTTCCTGTCGAACGAGATCCTGCGGGTGGACCCGCGCGCCGCCGCCGGTGCATCGGCGGTGCTGTCTAGGCTACCCATGCCCGCGGGTGTCGAGCTCAGCCCGACCGATCCGCAGAAGCCCGGCTTCGCCCGTCCCCAGGGCGTGGCGGTGGTGGGGAACGAGGTCTTCGTCACCCTCGCCAACCTGGGCTCCGACTGGGCGCCGGCGGGGCCGGGGTTCTTGCTGGTGGCGGATCTCGCGGCCTGGGTCATCACGCGCAAGGTCGAGCTTCCTTCGCAGAATCCAGGGTTCGTGTACGCCGAGAAGAACGCCCGGCGCCTGTTCGTCACCGCCTCCGGCGACTTTTCGGGGAACGGCTCGGTCGAGGTGTATGACGTGAGCGACCGTGCCCTGTCCGGGCGGGTGGCCATCGGCGGCGCGCCGGGCCGGATGTGCCTGGCCGATGACGGCCGGGCGTACGTCGGCGATCAGCTCGATGGGCGGGTGCTGTCGTTCGACACCCAGACGCTTGCCGCCGGCGATCCGCAGGTGTTGTGCCCCGCGGATTTCGGGGCCGGGATCTACGACTTCGTCGCGGACGTGGCCTGCGCGGGCAGCGTGCGCTGGGCGGCCTGCTTCGCCACGGACAAGGTGCACCGCCTGCGGGCGGGCGAGGCGCCGCAGGCGTTCGAGGTGGGGGACGGCCCGGTGGCCCTGGCCGCGGTCGCGCCGTGACCTCTCTTGCGCTGCTCGTTTTCTGGCTGGCCGATCCGGTGGCGCTGTCCTTTTTGGACGGTGTCGAGCCGCGCGGCGGGGTCGCGCGGGTGGTGTCGCTGGCGCCGAACCTCACCGAGATCGTCTTCGCGCTCGGCGCCGGCGAGCGCCTGGTGGGGGTCACCCGGTACGATGACTTCCCCGAGGAGGTGAAGGACATCCCGCGGGTCGGGGGATTCATCGATCCCAGCATCGAGGCCATCGCGGCGCTCCGGCCGGATCTCGTCCTGTGCGTTCGCTCCCCCGGCGGCCGGGAGCGGCTCTCGGTGCTGCCCCGGCTCGGCATACCCGTGGCCGTCCTGCCCGACGGCGGGCTCGACGATCTCTACCAGAACGTCCGGGCCCTCGGCGAGCTCCTTTCCCGGCGCGCGTCCGCGATCGTGCTGGACGCGGCGCTGCGCCTCCGGGTCGCCAGGGTCGAATCCCGCGCGCGCGGGCCGGCACCCTTGCGGACGCTCATGGTGTACGGGCACCGGCCCCTGGTGGCGGCGGGCGTGGCGAGCTTTCCCGGGGAGCTCTTGCGTCTCGCTGGCGGCGAGAACGTCCTGCCTGCCGAGGGGCCGGCCTTTCCGGCGATACCCCTGGAGGTGGTCATTTCTTATGCTCCCGAGGTCATCATCGACGCCTCGGGCAGCGGGACGGGAGGAGAGGTGAGCCGCGAGGAGGCCCTGGAGTTCTGGAAGCGATATCCGGTGATACCCGCCGTGCAACATGGCAACGTGCACGCCGTGGACTCCGCGGGGTGGTTCAGGTTGGGACCGAGAGTTCCCGAGGCGCTCGAACGGCTGAGGGACATCCTTGATGAGGCGGTAAAAGCAAAGAACAAGATCTATTGACTAATATCCGGCGTTATGATTTGTTTCTATCGACCGATATGTCGGGCGATAAATGACTTACGAGCGGTATATCGCAGCTTTCAAGCGCTGGAATGAGATTTTATATGGAGATCTGTCTTCTGAACACCGGAGAGAAGTAAACAAGGTCGTCGCCAAGGTTTCGTCTGGAAAATCGATAATCGTGGTTGGCCCGAGGGGAGTAGGAAAATCATCGATCTTGAATGATGTTTTCAGAACGCTCGAAAACACAGGGAAAAAAACCTGCAGAATCGATCTCGACGATCCGTCCTCGGCCGGGATAAAAGCTGAAAACATAATAGAATTATTAGAAACAGCAGGTTTTTTTAGATTAGCCGGGGAAAGGTATCTTGTGGTTGACGAACTGAGGAGGCTCTATGAATTTGAAAAACTTGTAAGCATATTGAAAAAAAAGGAAATTGTTACAATAGCATCTGTTTCGGCAAGCGTTGATTCGGCCAGGTCGTTCCCCGATTACTTCGAGCTTGTTGATGTAAATTTTCATTCCTTTCCAGATTATATAAACAAAATAACCGATAAAACGGTTGATATTCAAAACAGCCGAGAATTTTTTTATGGGTACATTAGATTCAACTATAAAAATAATAAGCAAATAAGGCGAGATAGAGCAATAAACACAATTAGCAGGACACTCAACGATATTGTGTTTTTCAATGAGGTAAGAGATTTTAGAATACTGAACGATATAACGGTTTATCTTGTTGCAAACCCTGCCAGGGAGATTTCAGCGACTTCTTTGAGAAGGCGCTTTTCTTGTTCAATAGACATGATGAGGGCTCTTCTTTCGCACATTGAAGAATCCGGGCTGGTATCTCTTGTAAAGCGGATCGAGGACAGGGGACGACCCGCTCAGGCATCCCGTCTTTGCATTCCCAACGATATCGTGATGTCTCTGGAATTCGGCGCATCTGACGATGCGCACGCCCTGGCGCTGGTCGCGGTCTATCGGGAGCTCAGAAAGATATATGACAGGGTGTATTCGATAAAGATAAAAGACCTCATCGGATTTTGCTTTAGTGAAAAAGCGGGGCCTGTCCCCAGTTTTTCTTTATTTGTATCGTACCCTTATGGGTTTGAGAGAGTGTATCCAGAGATCCGAATGGCGGCTGCCAGGTTCGGCCAGAGCAAGATAATCGTGCTTTCGGCAGACGATGAGCCACGCGATGAGACAATCAAAGGGTGCGCAGTACACGTTCGCCCGATCTGGTCGTGGGCGCTGATGCCGATGGCTGAGGTATTACCAACCGATATAAAGGTTTATAATCAACATAGCCCGGTGCCAGACAAAAAAAGCCAGGATGGTTCGGGAAGCCCTCCTGCAAATGATTCGATGCCTTCGCATCTTTTATGAGAAGCGATGGACGATAAAAACAACAAACCCTCCCGGTCCGCCTTTCCATCCTTGAGCTTTGCAAGGTTCGCTCTTGTAAATGGTCTCCTTCTCCTCCTGCTCGTAATCGTGATGACAGCCGGGATTCTCGCAGGTCCTGGGGATCTGGACCTCGGCCGGGTCTTTCCGCTCGATCCGGACACGAACCCTTATGCCGCCATCCTTCTGTACACGCGCCTCGACCGCGTCTGGTTGGCCGCGCTCGTGGGGGCGGCGCTCTCCGTCGTGGGCGTCGCCTTCCAGGCTCTCTTGCGAAACCCGTTGGCCGATCCGTTCGTGATGGGAGTGTCCGGGGGCGCCGCGCTGGGTGGAACCCTGGCCATGGTCGTCTTCTCCTCATCAGGGGAGGGCATCGCACTCCAGGGCCCGGCGGCGTTCGCGGGGGCGCTTTTCGCGACATTGCTCATCTACCGCGTCGGCCGGGTCGGGGGGCGGCTGGACGGAACGACCATCTTGTTGGTCGGCGTGGTCTTCAACGCCTTCGCCTCGGCCGTCATCACCTTCCTCAAGACCGTGGTCTCGGCGCAGAAGACCCAGGAGGTGCTGGGCTGGCTCATGGGGATCATCACCGATCGCGATCTTTCCACCCTGGCCTGGCTCACCCCGAGCATCCTGGCCGGCATCATCGTCCTGTGGCTCGCCTCCGCCGGGATGAACGCGCTCTCGCTCGGAGAGGCGGGCGCGCTGAACCTCGGCGTCAACGTGGAGCGGCTCAAGATCGTGGTGTTCTTCGCCGCCTCCCTCCTGGTCGGGTTGGCGGTGTGCGTCACGGGGCTGGTGGGTTTCGTGGGCCTGATGGTGCCTCACGTGTGCCGGCTCGTCCT
This sequence comes from uncultured Myxococcales bacterium, assembly GCA_964561025.1. Classification (GTDB taxonomy): domain Bacteria; phylum Myxococcota; class B64-G9; order B64-G9; family B64-G9; genus JAAZNF01. Next base: position 5,170 of record CAZLNM010000007.1, on the reverse strand, counting down.
GGGGCCGGATCACCGCCTGTTGATCCCCGCAAGCGCGCTCGCCGGCGCGGCTTTTCTGGTGCTCGCCGACCTGGCCTCCCGGATGGCATTTCTCGCCATCGGGCGGGAACTCCCGGTGGGAGTGATCACGGCTTTTTTGGGCGGGCCGTTCTTCTTGCTATTGCTGCGCCGCCGCCACAGGCGAGCCTTCGTGTGAGCAAGGACCCAACCGGGGCTCGCCGGCGCGGCTAGATGAGCTCGTGGCGCTCCAGCACCGCCCGGGCGTCGGCGGCGCCGAGCTCGATGAGTTCTTTCGAGCGCTCCTTGGAAAACACCAGCCAGCTCCCCACCCGTCCCAGGTCGCGCGAGGGGTGGATGGAGATGACCTCCACCTTTCGAAACGGCTTGTGGCGCAGCACCTCGCTGGCGATCCCCGCATCCGCCAGCCGATCGATCTCCTGGTTGGTGTCGAAGATCTGGGCCCGGTCGCCCGCGATGGCCGAGGACATGATGACCTCGAGGGCGCGGTCCGCGATCTCGAACAACCCGCCGGGCGGGTCCAGCCGCGGCCGGCGCGGGGTGAGGTACACGGTGAAGATACGGTCGGCCCCGGCCTTGATGAGGGGTTTCAGCGGCCGAAGCAACGAGAACGCCCCGTCGATGTACCAGTACCGCCCCAGCCGGACCGGCGGGAAGAGCAGCGGGATGGCCGAGGAGGCCAGCACGTGGCGGTAGGTGATCTCGGAGGTCGAGAAGACCTCGTTCTGCCGCAAGGTGAGGTTCGTCGCGCTGATGAAGACCCGCATGGGGCTTCTCGCCAGGCGGCTCCAGCGCACCTCGTCGCGAAGCCGCTTGGCCAGGCCCGTGTTGTCGGTGAGCGAGAGCCAGGAGCCGAGGTTCCATACGTCGAGCCGGGGGCGGTACACCGACAACGTCGAGACCTTCTGCCACACGTCGGAGAGCTCGTCGATCTGGTCGGTCGCCGCGAGGACCGCGTTCACCGCGCCCACCGAGGTGCCGCCGATGATGTCGATCTTGAGCCCGGCGTTCATCAAAGACTTGAGAACACCGACCTCGTAGGCGCCGCGGGCTCCTCCGCCGGAGAGGAAGATGGCGTTCATGGCCATTCAATCTAACAGAAGGGTCTGTCCCGGACAACAGTCGAGATGACGCAACAAACTTGACGATTATCATATTGCATTGTATGGTAGCCGCAATAGATGGGTTGCAGTGCTGGTGCGCCGAGGTGCGTATGAGCTCCAAGCAGGAACGCATGTACCAGGCCGCGCTCCTTAAGATCGCCATGAAGATGCGCAAGGAGGAGTTTCGCGGCTTCGATGAGATCTTCAACGAGATCCTCGCCGAGCTGGAGCTCGACCCCGACGAGTTCCGCCACTACGTCAACGCCCACATGCAGTCGTTGCTGGCCACGGTGCAGCGCCGCGGCTACTGACTTTCACCCTGGGTGATATCCGAGAGCCGGGCCCAGTCCTCGAGCGATAGCGCCTCGGCGCGCCGGCCGGGATCGATGCCCGCGCGGCGGATGACCTCGTCCGACGAAACACGGGTGTCCTTGCCGAGGAAGGCGCGCAGCGAGTTCGAGAGCGTCTTGCGCCGGCCCGAGAAGGCCGAACGCACCAGCCGGCCGAAATGCCCGAAGTCTCGTACCGCGTGGCGCAGGCCGGGCAGCGGCCGGATGCGGATCACCCGCGAGTGGACCCGGGGCGCCGGGTAGAAGGCGCCGGGGGGCACGTCGAGCACGGCCTCCACGTCCGCGCGCATCTGCAACATGACGCTGGCGGAGCCGCACTCCCGGGTGCCGGGTGTGGCGCACAGGCGCTCGGCCATCTCGCGCTGCAGCATGAGCACCGCCCGCAGCACGGTGCCCGGCGCCTCGAGCAGCGAAAACAGGATCGGTGTGGCCATGTGATAGGGGAGGTTGCCCACCGCCACGCACGGGCCGCCGAGCCGGCGCGCGAGCTCCGCCCAGTCGAGCCGGGCGGCGTTGGCCTCGAGGACTTCCACCGAAGCAGAGAGCGCGAACTCGGCGCGGAGCAGGCGCGCGAACTCCCGATCGCGCTCGACGGCGATCACGCGCGAGGCCGACGCGGCGAGCACGGCGGTGAGCGCCCCGGCGCCGGCGCCCAGCTCCACCACCGGCCGCCCGGCGATGTCGCACGCATCCGCGATGCGCTCGAGCACCGTCGCGTCCACCAGGAAGTTCTGGCTCCAGGACCGCTTGGGCCGAAGCCCGTGGCGGGCGAGCAGGGATCTTATGTCGAAGCGGCGTTCCACGAGAGGCTCGCGTCCGCGTCCAGGTCGGCGCGATCGTCGCGGCCGGCCAGCAGGTATTGGCGGGCCAGGGCGGCCACCATGGCGGCGTTGTCCGTGCACAGCGCGAGCGAGGGGAAGACCACCTCGATCTCCTCGGCCTGGCCGCGCTCCTGCATGACCGTCCGCAAGCGGCGGTTGGCGCCCACGCCGCCGGCCACCACCACCCGAGATAGGTTCTCGCGCCGGGCCGCGGCCAGGGTCTTCTTCACCAGCGTGTCCACCACCGCTTCCTGAAAGCTGGCGGCCACGTCGGCCAGCGCCCGCCCCGCCGGGACGCCGTGGCGCTTGACGTACACCGCCAGCGAGGTCTTGAGGCCGGAGAAGCTGAACTCCGGGCGCTTGCCCGGCAGCGGGCGGGGGAAGGAGAGCGCCTGCGGGTCGCCTTCCGCCGCGGCGTTCTGGATGGCCACCCCGCCCGGATAGCCGAGGCCGAGGAGCTTCGCCGCCTTGTCGAAGGCCTCGCCGGCGGCGTCGTCCCGGGTCTGCCCGACGAGCCTCAGGCGGCCCACGCCGTCCACCCGGAAAAGGCTGGTGTGCCCGCCCGACACCACCAACCCCAGGTGCGGGTACCCGAGATCGGGCCGTTCCAGGAAGGCCGCGTGCAGGTGGGCCTCCAGGTGGTTGATGCCGGCCACGGGCCGGTCGAGGACCAGCGAGAGCGTCCGCGCCGCCACCACGCCGACGAGCAGGGAGCCGATCAGGCCCGGTCCTCGAGTCACCCCAAGGCCGTCGATGTCGCCAAGTGTACACCCGGCGCGAGAGAGGGCCTCCCGGATGGTGGGGAGGATGCGGCGCAAATGATCCCGCGAGGCCAGCTCCGGGACCACCCCGCCATAGGGCGCGTGGAGCGGGATCTGGGAGGACACCACGCTCGAGCGCAGGCGCCCCGCCTCGTCGAGCACCGCCGCGGCGCACTCGTCACAGGATGATTCGATGCCGAGGACCCGCATGGGACTCAACGCAGGTTCTTCAGGATGGCGCGCACGTCGGCGGCGAATTTCCCGTTGGGATCGAGCCGCAGGTAGGCCTGGTACTCCTCGATGGCGCGCGCGTTCTGGCCCAGGGTCTGGTAGATGGTCCCCAACGTCAGGTGGGCCCGCGCGTTCTTCGGATCGAGCGCGATCGCCTTGCGCGCCGCCTGGATGGCCGGTGGGTTCTGGTCCAGCTCGAAGTAGGCGTTGGCCAGGGCCACCAGGGCCTCCACGCCATTGGGGTGGGCCTCCAGGGCCTTCTGGAACTCCGCCACCGCCGCCTTGAGCGCGCCGGCCTTGTATTGCTCCTCGCCCTTGGCGAGGTGCAACCCGTATGCCTCCATGGCGGCCGGGTCGGGCGCCGCCACCGGCGGGGTCTTCGGCGGCTTGGGCGGCGGGGGGCGCTCCGGCGGGATGGGGGGCAGCTCCGGCGGCTCCGGCGCCGCGTCGGCGCCGGTGGCGATGGCGGGCGAGCCGTCTGCGGGCTGGCCGCCCGCGTCGGGGGCCGCCACCTCTGGCGGCTCCTCGGCGCTCGCCGAATCGTCGTCTTCGGGGAAGATGGGGAGGGTCGGCAGCTCACCCGCGTCCGCCTCGACGGACGGCGCCGTGCCTGCGTCGAGGCGCGCGGGCTCGGGCGGGCGGGCGTCCGTGCCCCGGTGCGAGTTTCGCAAGAAGTACCAACCGCCCGCACCCAGGGCGGCACCCAAGAGCAGCACGAGCATGAGCAACCCCAGGGTGCGGCCCGGTCCGCGGACGGCCAGCTCGGGCTCGTCGTCGAAGGCGGACGATGTCCCTTGGGTGGCGGGCCGCTGGAAGAAGTCGCCCTCGGTGTCCTTGGGCGTGGTGCGCTTCTTCCCCTCGATCGACTCCGGCGCCGGGCGCGGGCGCATCAACGTCAGCATGTCCTCCACGATCTCGGAGGCGGCGCTCTCCGGCACGGAAACCGGGGCGCGGGGCTGCTCCAGGAGAAGCGGCGGAGCGGGGGCGGGAGGGGGAGGGGCGGCGGCGGGCGCCGGATGGGGCTGGGCCGCCAGACCCTCGCCGGTGGCGTGGAATTCGCCGTCCCGCTTCTCGATCACGATCCACGAGGCCTCCGGCTGCGCTGCCGCGGGCGGCGGGGCCGGTGGTGGGAGCGACTCGACGGGCGCCCGTGGCGCGGGCGGGGGCGCGGGCGCGGGCAGGACCACCTCGGGGACCTCCGTACCCGCCAGCGTCTCGCTCGGAAGGCTCTCGATGATGACCTTCTGCTCCGTGCGCGGGGCGGCCGGGGCCGCCGCCGAAAGGTCCACGATCACCTTGGGGACCGCGGGTGGCGGTGGCGCCGCCGCCGGGATTTCGGGAAGAGGCGAAGCGGCGGGCGGCGCCGGCTCGAGAGGCGCAGGCGCGGGCGGGGCCGGCTCGATCGGCGCGGGCGCGAGCGGCGCCGGCTCCGGTGTCGCCGCGGGTTCGGCCGCCGGCTCCGGGGGAGGGGGCGGCGCGGCCTGCGGCAAGGTTACGGCGGAGGCGGTGGGGAGGGCCGCCTCGGCGCTGGCGTCGTCCGGCGGCAGCGGCGGCCGCGAGGTGGTGGGCGGTTGCGAGATCCAGTCGCCCACCGACACGGTGGCCTGGGCCTGCGGCGCGCTGTGATGGGAGTCGTAGATGAGGCCCTCGAAGTACAGCTTGGAGATGATCGACAGCGCCTCCAGATCGTCGAACTCCGAGTCGTCCACCACCTGGATGAGGCTGCGGTGCCCGTCGAACAGGCGCAGGATCCCGTTCACCTCGTCGGGGATCTCGCCCAGCCGATCGGCCAGCTCGTGGTAATCCACCTCGAACACCGTCTCCAGCGGCGGGAGCTGCTCCAGCATCCGGCCCCACTCGTCCACCCGGCGCATGCCCTCCATGAG